>NZ_CP066772.2:0-682006 GCF_016466415.2 Ralstonia pickettii
ATGAACATGCTCGCCCCGACGGTCAAGAACGCATTCACCCCGGCGTCGCTGGACCGGCCCGCTTACCAAAGCGGCTTCGGCAACGAGTTCGCCACCGAAGCCCTGCCCGGCGCGCTGCCGCACGGCCAGAACTCCCCGCAGAAGGCGCCGTATGGCCTGTATGCGGAGCAGATTTCCGGCACGGCGTTCACCGCCCCGCGTGCGCACAACCGCCGCTCGTGGCTTTATCGCATTCGCCCGGGTGCGGTGCATCTGCCGTTCGAGGCCATGGCGCAAGGCTGCTTCCACAGCAACTTCAACGAGGTACCGCCCTCGCCCAACCAGCTGCGCTGGGACCCGCTGCCCGCACCGGCGGCCGGCACCGATTTCATCGACGGCATCGTGACCTTCGCCGGCAACGGCGGGCCGGACGCGCAAACCGGCTGCGGCATCCACCTGTACGCCGCCAATGCGTCGATGACGGAGCGCTTCTTCTACAACGCCGACGGCGAACTGCTGATCGTCCCGCAGCAAGGCCGCCTGCGTCTGCTGACGGAGATGGGCGTGGTCGATGTCGAACCGCTGGAGATTGTCGTTGTCCCGCGCGGCGTGCGCTTCCGCGTCGAACTGCCGGATGGCGACGCACGCGGCTACATCTGCGAGAACTTCGGCGCGCTCTTCCGCTTGCCCGACCTGGGCGTGATCGGCTCGAACGGCCTGGCCAACCCGCGCGACTTCCTCACCCCGCACGCGTGGTACGAAGACCGCGAGGGCAACTTCGAACTCGTCGCAAAATTCCAAGGCAGCCTGTGGACCGCGAAGATCGGCCACTCACCGCTGGACGTTGTTGCCTGGCACGGCAACCTCGCGCCGTACAAGTACGACCTGCGCCTGTTCAACACCATCGGCTCGATCAGCTACGACCATCCGGACCCGTCGATCTTCCTGGTGCTGCAAAGCCCCTCCGACACGCCGGGCGTGGACACCATCGACTTCGTGATCTTCCCGCCGCGCTGGCTCGCCGCCGAAAACACATTCCGCCCGCCCTGGTTCCACCGCAACGTCGCAAGCGAATTCATGGGCCTGATCCAGGGCGTGTACGACGCCAAGGCCGAAGGCTTCGTGCCGGGCGGCGCCAGCCTGCACAACTGCATGAGCGGCCACGGCCCCGATGCCGACACGTTCGAAAAAGCCAGCAACGGCGACACCACCAAGCCGCACAAGGTCGACGCAACGATGGCCTTCATGTTCGAAACGCCAGCCGTGATCCGCCCCACGCGCTTCGCGGCGGAATCGGCGCAACTGCAAGCCAAGTACTTCGAATGCTGGCAAGGCCTGAAGAAGCATTTCGACCCCACCAAGCGTTAAGCAAATCAACCTTGACGCCAAGGCCAGCGCCGCGAAGGTGTGGCCGTACCCTGCCCTAGATGGCGCCTTGAATTTCTGTTGCAGAGAGGAAAAAGGAAGGGAAACTGTCTGAGCGAAGCGAGTTTTTCCCTTCCCCTCTCTGCGACATAAATTCAAGGAGTGGGTCGCCATCTCGGGCGCGCCTTTCTTTGCTTACTTTCTTTGGCAAGACAAAGAAAGTAAGTCGCCCCCGGCAGGGGGGTGAAACAAGGGATGCACCAGCAACGTCAAGCAATAGCCGACTCAACAAACAAATCACCGCCCCATCATGACCACCCGCCAACTAAGCTGGCTAGAATCCGCCAACACCCCCGACACCCACTTCCCCCTGGAAAACCTGCCCTTCGGCATCTTCTCCACCAAGGAAAACCCGTCGCCACGCGCAGGCGTAGCCCTTGGCGATCAGGTCATCGATCTCGGCGTGCTGGATGACGCCGGCCTGCTCCCCGCAGCAACCCGCGGCACGTTCCGCACCGGCAAGCTCAACACCTTCATCGCACTCGGCAAGCCCGTCTGGTCCGACACCCGCAAGAAGCTCCAAGCGCTCTTCAGCGTGGCCGACACCCACGTGCGCGACAACGCCACGCTGCACGCCCGTGCGCTGGTGCCGCAAGCCCATGCCGTGATGCATCTGCCCATCGATATCCCGGGCTATACGGACTTCTATTCGTCGCGCGAGCACGCCACCAACGTCGGCCGCATGTTCCGCGATCCCGAAAACGCGCTGCTGCCGAACTGGCTGGAAATCCCGATCGGCTATAACGGCCGCGCCAGCTCCGTGGTGGTGAGCGGAACACCGTTGCACCGCCCGATGGGCCAGATCAAGCTGCCCGACCAGCCGCGCCCGATCTTCACGGCCTGCCGCAAGCTGGACTACGAACTCGAGATGGCCTTTGTGGTTGGCAAGCCGAGCGCGCTGGGTGAGCCGGTTTCCGTCGACGCGGCACCGGACTACATGTTCGGCGTCGTGCTCCTCAACGACTGGAGCGCACGCGACATTCAGCAATGGGAATACGTGCCGCTCGGCCCGTTCAACTCGAAGGGGTTCGGCACATCGATCTCGCCGTGGATCGTCACGATGGAGGCGCTGGAACCGTTCCGCGTGGCCAACCCGGTGCAGTCGCCCGAGCCGCTGGAGTACCTGCGGCAGAGCCGGCCCAACGCGTACGACATCGCTCTCGAAACTGCATTGCGGCCCCACGGTGGCGAACGCACCACCATCGCCCGCACAAACTTTCGCGCGATGTACTGGACGATGGCGCAGCAGCTCGCGCACCACACGGTGTCCGGCTGCAACGTGCGCGTGGGTGACCTGATGGGCTCGGGCACCATCAGCGGAACAACGCCGGATTCCTACGGCAGCCTGCTGGAGCTGACTGTCAACGGCAAGCAGCCGCTGGACCTCGGCAACGGCACCACGCGCGCCTTCCTGGAAGACGGCGACGAAGTCACCATGACCGGCTGGTGCCAGGGCGATGGCTATCGCGTGGGCTTTGGGGAAGTGCGCGGCGAAATCCTGCCGGCGCGCAGTGTGAAGTAAGGCAGTGCAGAGCGACGGATCAACAGTCCGTCGCTCCGCTTTTATTCCGTCTTGGCAGCAGCGCAGGCCAGCATCGCGTCGCCGATCACACGCTCGCCGCTGGCCCTGAGCGCCTCGCCGGCGCCGACGATATCTCGCGTCTCTTTGTTCTGACTCAGCTTGAGCTTGCCTTCGATGCGCGTGATCTCGATCTCGATGCCGACGATCATCTTGAGCAGCGCGTCGGTGTAGTCCGATGGGGCGTCGGACATCTTCCACGGCGCAGGTTGCGATGCCTCATACGTGCGCGTCAGGCGTGCCACGACGCCGCGCACAAAACGCTCGTCGTCACGCACGGTGATCCGGCCATGCGTATGCGCGACGCGGTAGTTCCATGTCGGCACCTGCCGGTGGGCTTCGTGCTTGCTCGGATACCACGTCGGTGAAATATACGCATCGCCCGCGCGGAAGATGACGAGCACCTCATCGCCATTCGCCACGTCTTTCCAGACCGGGTTGGCGCGCGCCACGTGGGCATGCAGCACGCCAAGCTTGCCCTCTTCCGGCAGCAGCAAGAACGGGATGTGGTTCGCGTCCAGCCCATGCTCGCCATGCGTGACGAGCGTCCCGAACGGATTCTGCGCGATCAGGTCGTGCAGCGCCTCAGGGCGCGATTCTTCAAAGTGGGCGGGAATGTACATGGCGACTCCGGCGGCAACCGTGCAATCTGACAGGAAGCGCCTATTCTGAACCCGAACGTGGCTCCAACATAGAGCCAGATTCCGGCGGATTATTAGAGCCAACCTAGTCGCGCAGCAGGTTCTTGGCGATGATGAGCTGCTGAATCTGCGTGGTGCCTTCGTATAGGCGCAACAGGCGCACATCGCGATAGAAGCGCTCGGCCTTGTACTCGGCAATGTAGCCCGCGCCACCGTGAATCTGCACTGCACGATCCGCCACGCGACCGACCATCTCGGTGCAGAACATCTTGGCGCACGAGGCCAGCATGCTGACCTCGTGATCCTGTTTGCCGACGGGCTTTGCGTCGTAGCGGCGCGCACAATCCCGCACCATCGACATGCCGGCGTACAGCTCTGTCTGGCTATCGGCGAGCATGGCCTGAATCAACTGAAAGTCTGCGATGGGCTGACCGAACTGTTTGCGCTCCTTGGCGTAGGCCACCGCGTCGGTGATGAGCCGATGCGCCATGCCGCAGGCCAGCGCCGAGATATGCAGACGGCCCCGATCCAGCACCTTCATCGCCGTCTTGAAGCCCTGCCCCGCCACGCCGCCGATGATGTTGGCGGCGGGCACCCGCACGTTGTCGAGCATCACATCGCACGTCTTGGTGCCGCGCTGCCCCATCTTCTTGTCAGGCTTGCCCAATGTGATGCCCGGCGTGTCGGCCGGCACGATGAGGGCGGAGATGCCGCCCGCGCCTTCGCCGCCTGTGCGCGCCATCAGCGTGAATGCCCCGGCGCGCGGCGCGTTGGTGATGTAGCGCTTGGTGCCGTTGATGACGTAGTGATCGCCGTCCGGGGTGGCGCGCGTCTGCAGCGACGCCGCATCCGACCCCGCGTTCGGTTCCGTCAGCGCAAACGAGATGATCAGTTCGCCGCTGGCAATGCGCGGCAAGTAGTCGGCTTTCTGCGCATCGGTGCCGTCCATCAGGATGCCCTGTGAGCCGATGCCGACGTTGGTGCCGAACACCGAGCGGAAGGCCAGCGCCGTGTGCCCCAGGTCGTACGCCACCTCGCATTCCTGCACCATCGCCAGGCCAATGCCGCCGTACTCTTCCGGAATCGACAGGCCGAAGAGGCCCATCTCTTTCATGTCGGCAACGATGTCGGCGGGCACGTCGTCCTCTTCCTCGAGGATGTTCTCCGCCGGCACGAGCCGTTCCTGGATGAAGCGCTGCACCGATTGCTGCAGCAAGCCGAAGGATTCGTCGTCGAGCGCCATGTCACGTGCTCCTGTGGGATATGCCGGGGGATGTTACCGGGTTGGCACACTTTGACAATCCGCGCCTGCATCAACAGAATGTCGAATTCGATTCACCAATCTGACGGGCGGTCATGGATCTCAATGCGCTCAAGCTGTTCGTGGAAATTGTCGATGCGGGCAACCTGTCGGCGGCGGCGCGCCGGCTGCAAACCACACGTTCCAACGTGAGCCACCGGTTGAAGGCGTTCGAGCGCGCACTGGGCGTGCAACTGCTGCGCCGGACCACGCGCCGCGTGGAACCCACGGAGGTCGGCGCCGGCATCTATGAACACGGCCGAAGCATCCTGCGCGAAATGGCTGCCGCCGACGCGCTGGTCTCGTCGCTCGGCAAATCGCTGCAAGGCAGCGTTCGGCTGTCGGTGCCGACGGGGCTGGGGCATCTGCTGGTGTCGCCGCTGCTGGTGGCGTTCAAGCGGTCGTATCCGGATATCCGCCTGGATGTGCGGTTCGACAACCGCGTGTCCGACCTGATTAGCGAGGACGTCGACGTGGCGCTGCGCATCGTCTCCAACCCGCCGGAATCGCTGGTCGCCACGCTGCTCGATGAAGTCGACTGGGTGCTGTGCGCGGCGCCGGACTACCTGGCCGTGCATGGCGTGCCGAAAACGCTCGACGCGCTCGCAGATCACACCATCGTCAGCGCGCCGGCCGTCGGACAACCGTTGCGGCTGTCGGCGCAACTGGGCGATGAACGGACGCTCGTGACGCTGGACCCGGGCGTCTCGTCCGACAACTACCTGTTCCTGCAAGCCGCCGTTCGTTCGGGCAATGGCCTCGGAATCCTGCCCTATTACGCCGCAGCCGATGATCTGCGCGACGGTCACGTCAAACGCGTGCTGCCCGGATATCGATTCAGCGTGTTTGGCAGCCGCCTTTACATGCTGGCGATGCCGAGTCGATACCGGACGCTCGCGACGCGACACTTGCTGGACTTCCTGAAGGACGGGCTGCAAGGCAAGCTGCCGCGCCTGCCGCAGAAGGAACGCGCCTGATCACGCTTCCAGCGGCATTAGCCCGGGCAGCTGCGCAAAGCAAATCGACTTGGCCGTCTCGATAAAGTCCTGGGCAAAAGGTGCCTGCGCATAGTCGCGCGTCATGGCGGCGTAGAGATCGCTCCACAGGCCCTCCTTACCGACACGCTTGGCCACCACGTATTCGTAATCGACGTAGTTCTTGATGCCCCAGCTCGGCAGCGCGGCCAGCCCGCGGCGGCTGGCAACGAGCTGCAGCACGGCGATGGTCAGCTCCGCCGTGCGGCGGTTGAATGCGATGCCGGCCGGTGCCAGCACCTGGCGGATCAGATCGATGCGCTCTTCGGGCACGGGATACGTGATGAGCGTCTGGTCCGTAAAATCCTTCGCGTCGAGCCACTTCTTGTTGCGCAGCGCGTGGTCGACGGGCAGCACGGCGAGGATCTCGAAGCGAAACAGCGGCGCAAACACCACGCCGCGCCGCATCTTGGCATCAGAGCCGATGATGACGTCGGCGCGTCCGTCCTTGAGCAGCGCAAGCGGATCGGTGTGAAAACCCGACACAAGATCCATCTCCACTTCGGGCCAGCGCTGGCGGAAGGCGTCCATCACGGGCATCAGCCAGTCAAAGCAGGTGTGACATTCCAGCGCGATACGCAGTGTGCCGGCCGCACGCCCCTTGATGCGTTCAAGGTCGCGCTCGACGGTCTGGATGTCGGCGACAACCTTTTGCGCGAGTTCAAGCATGCGCTCGCCCGCCTCGGTCAACTCCACCGTCTGGCCCTTGCGGCGCACGACGGCCAACCCATAGTGCGATTCCAGCGCGCGCAGCTGATGCGACAGCGCCGATTGCGTCAGGTGCAGCCGCTCGGCGGCGCGCGAGACGGAGCCTCCGTCGGCCAGGGCGATCAGCGTGCGCAGATGGCGAATTTCAAGCATGTTCGTGCGACTTCCGATGTATGAATCTCATTCAAGTCTATCGAAAATAATATCATTTGATTCATGAAAGCGGGTCGCCGATCATCGCTGGACTGAAAACCGAATCGCCTCTCCTGCGACCACCATGACGACCATCCATACCCTCGGCTACCCGCGTATCGGCGCCCAACGCGAGCTGAAGTTCGCGCTCGAATCGTTCTGGAAGGGGGCCTCGTCCGAAGACGACCTGCGGGCCACCGGCCGCGCCCTGCGCGAGCGCCACTGGACTGCCCAGCGCGAGGCCGGCCTCGACTTCGTGACCGTGGGCGATTTCGCCTGGTACGACCAGGTGTTGCAGACGGCCGCCCTGCTCGGCGCCATTCCGACGCGCTACGGCTTTGACGCCGCGCAGCTCACGCTGGCGCAATCGTTCGTCCTTGCGCGTGGCAATGCCGACCACGCCGCCATGGAAATGACGAAGTGGTTCGACACCAACTACCACTATCTCGTGCCCGAACTCACGCCGGACCTCCTCGATCGGCAATGGGGCCCCGGCACCGAATGGCTGTTCGACGAAGTGCGCGAGGCACAGGCCGCTGGGCACCGCGTGAAGGTTGCGCTCATCGGGCCGGTGACGTTCCTGCATCTGGCCAAGGCGCGCAACGGCTTGACCGACAAGCTCGCGCTGCTGCCGCAAGTGCTTCAGGCCTACGCGGCTGTGCTGCAGCGCCTGGCGGCCCTGAATGTGGAATGGGTGCAGATCGACGAACCAGCGCTGGTGCTGGATCTCCCGCAAGCCTGGGTAGATGCATTCGGCCCCGCTTACCAGGCGCTGGCCGCTGCCAACGGCCCGAAGGTGCTGCTGGCGACGTACTTCGAAGCCGCGTCCCACCACGCCGCGCTCATCAAATCCCTGCCGGTCGATGGCGTGCACCTGGACCTCGTGCGTGCGCCCGAACAGCTTGGCGCCTTCGCGCCGTGGCCGGCAGACAAGGTGCTTTCCGTTGGTGTGGTCGACGGCCGCAACATCTGGCGCTCCGATCTCGCACGCGTGCTGGAGCGCGTGGCGCCGCTGGCCGACGCCTTTTGCGATCGGCTGTGGGTGGCGCCGAGCTGCTCGCTGCTGCATGTGCCGGTCGACCTGTCCGCCGAAACCAAGCTCGACGACGAACTCAAGGGCTGGCTGGCCTTCGCGCGCCAGAAGCTGGACGAACTGGCGATCCTCAAGCTCGCGCTGGTCGAAGGCCCCGCTGCCGTGCAGCAGGCGCTCGATGACAACCGCGCCGCCATCGCCTCGCGTGCCGAATCGCGCCGCGTGCACAACGCCGGCGTCAAGAAGCGCGTCGCCGCGATCCGCGCAGAAGACGCAGAACGCGCAGCACCTTACGCCGACCGCGCAGAAGCCCAGCAAGCCCGCCTGAACCTCCCGCTGCTGCCGACCACCACCATCGGCTCGTTCCCGCAAACAGCAGAAATTCGTCAGGCGCGCGCGCAACACAAGCGCGGCGAACTCCCTGCGCTGGATTACCTGCAGCGCATGCGCGCCGAAATTACCGACGTGGTGCGCCGCCAGGAAGCGCTCGGCCTCGACATGCTCGTGCACGGAGAAGCCGAGCGCAACGACATGGTCGAATACTTCGGCGAACTGCTGTGGGGCTACGCCTTCACCGCCAACGGCTGGGTGCAGAGCTACGGCTCGCGCTGCGTGAAGCCGCCCGTCATCTACGGCGACGTGTATCGCCCGGAAGCGATGACGGTCGAGTGGTCCAAGTACGCACAAAGCCTGACCACCAAGCCGATGAAGGGCATGCTGACCGGCCCGGTGACGATGCTGCAGTGGTCGTTCGTGCGCGACGACCAGCCGCGCGAGCAGACCGCACTGCAGATCGCCCTGGCCTTGCGCGACGAAGTGTGCGATCTGGAAGCCGCCGGCATTGCCGCGATCCAGATCGACGAACCGGCTTTCCGCGAAGGCCTGCCGTTGCGCGCATCCGATGTGCCGGGCTACCTGGAGTGGGCGGCGCGTGCGTTCCGTGTATCGGCCTCCGGCGTGCGCAACGACACGCAGATCCACACGCACATGTGCTATTCGGAGTTCAACGACATCCTGCCGGCCATCGCGTCGATGGATGCTGACGTGATCACCATCGAGACGTCGCGTTCGAACATGGAACTGCTCGACGCGTTTGGCGAATTTGCGTACCCCAACGAGATCGGCCCGGGCGTGTACGACATCCATTCGCCGCGCGTGCCGCGTGTCGAAGAGATGGAAGCGTTGCTCGACAAGGCCGCCCAGGTTGTGCCGGTGCAACGCCTGTGGGTCAACCCCGACTGCGGCCTGAAAACGCGCGGCTGGCCGGAAGTGGAAGCGGCACTGCAAGGCATGGTGGAAGCCACGCGCCGCTTGCGCGCCAAGCATGCCAATGCGCTGCATGCGGGCAGCAAGGCGACGCAGGACGAAGGTGCGACGGCTTAAAAGTCGATAGCACCAAAGAAAAACGCCAACCGGCTTGCGCTGGTTGGCGTTTTTTCTTGCGGCAGACGGCAGCTTAGTCCGTGCCGTACTTCGGCGAGCGCGGACCATACAGCAGCCCGCCCGGTTGCCCGGCCGACAGCAGACGCGCGCTGGTCGTACCGGCCACCTTATAGCCCTGGTCGGTGACGTTGGCGATGATCTGGTTGACCGCCGCCGACACCAGCATGCCGATCAGACCGCCGCCCGAGTTGTTTCCGCCTTCGTTGTTGGACGCGCTGGCGCGGCCAGTCCAGAGCGTCTGCCCGCTCTTCAGGTCGACCAGCTTGGCATCGGCCGACACGACGGTGGAGCTGCTCACCACCATGTACTTGCTGCCGTACTGCGTGACCGTGATGTACAGCGCCGCATCTGCACCGAAGATGTCATGCAGCTTGGCCACCGGCACGCCGTGGATGTCGCCTGCCGTGTTCAGGCCGTTCTGGCGGAAGGTTTCGTCCACCAGCGCGACCGGCAGTACGTAATAACCCGCCTCTGCCAGCGGCACCGTCACTTGCGAAAGCATGCCGTAGGTGGCACCCACGTCGGGCGACTCATTCAGCGGCGGCAGCACCACGATCGAACGCGGCTTGCTGGCCTTGAAGGCTGCATAGTCGACGTTCTTGGTCGGCACAGCACAACCCGCCATCAGGGTCACCACGCCGGCCGCGGCAAACAGTTTCAGAAAGCGCTTGGCCATCAGTTGGTCCCCTTCTTCACGTTCTTCATCAGGAAATCGATGTACGTTGCCGATTCCGGAAACAGTGCCTTCTCGGTATTGAACTCCTGGACCATCTGGTCGTCCTTGCCGAGGCCCGAATACAGCATGCCCAGTTGGGCGTGATAGCCCGGCGGCACGGCGCCATTCGTGGCCTTGATCTTCTCCAGGCCGCGCTCGAGTTCAGCCACCTGGGCTTCCTTCGCCTCACCCTTGAAGTACTGATACACCTGCGGTTGGTAGCCTTCCCACTGGTACAACGGCTTGGGGCCGGCGCAACCGGCCAGCATTGCACTCCCGACGGCCACGCCGGCCGCCACGCGCCACATCGCAAACACCTTGCTCATGACAGTTGTTACCCCTTATTTCGTGTTTTCGTTTTGACTGCGTCTGCGCTTATTGCGCGCCCGGCTTCCACGCACCGCTTTCGATGCCGTTGACCAGGTTGTTCACCGCTTCACGCATAGCCAGGTCCAGCACCTTGCCGTTGAGCGTCGAGTCGTAGCTGGCTGTTCCGCCAAAGCCGATCACTTCACGGTTCGACAGCTTGTACTCACCCGCGCCGCCCACCGAATACACGACTTCCGACGTCGAAATGTTGACCACATTCAGCGCGACCTTGGCGTAGGCCACCTGCTCCTTGCCGCGGCCGAGGATGCCAAACAGTTGCTGATCGCCGGTTTCCTTGCGGCCGAACTCGGTCACATCGCCGGTGATGACGTAGTCGGCGCCCTTGAGTTTCTGCGCGGTGTTCTTGATGGCGGCTTCCTGCTTGATCTCGGCCATGTTGTCGCGGTCGAGCACCGAGAAGCGGTTCGTCTGCTGCAGATGCGTGATCAGGATGGTCTTGGCCTGGCCGCCCAAGCGGTCCACGCCGTCCGAGAACACGCCACGCATGTACGCCGAGCGGTTATCGAATTTGCCCACCGCAATCGGGGCACGCACGCCGGCGTATGGGCGGCTCGCGCTTTCCACCTTGGCAACCGGCAGCGCCTGCGACGATTCGGTCGCGCACCCGCCGAGCATGCCGAGTGCCACCGCTGCGGCGCCGGCAATCATCAATTTCGAGGTTTGCTTCATTCGACTTCTCCCTTAAAAATACTTAAATCTGATTTTCTAAAATATTATTTCGAGCACTCACGCAAAGCGCCCAGGCACTATCGGCACGGGATGACCCGCGCTTGATTGAAAACAGAGGAAATTTTGCATCGGCCCGCAACGCTCCGCGCGAGAGGCAAAACCGTCGCGGATGCACGCGCCGACAGCGTTGGCAACGCTGTATGTCGCGACGAAACTCCCACACCACCCTTACATTATCTGGACGTCATTGCGTCCATTATTTTCAGGAAAGCGAGAATTGTAACGGCTGATGCCATTGATGAAAGCAGCAATCGGTCAACTCAAAGCCCCCTCGGATTTCGGGTTGACTTTTTAGAGGCAAAAACCCGCTCGGCGCGCAATTCGGTTATTCGCCAAGCCGCCCGGCGCCGCCCACGAATCGCGCGGCGCCTTCCACCCCTTCGGCAAACACGATCGGCGTACCTCGAGCGCCCTCCTGCTGCAACGCGGCCGCCAACGGCAAATCCCACTGTGCATACGCCGATGCCCGATCGGCCAGCATGCATTGCTGCGGAAACGCGGCGATGTCTCGGGCGAGCTTCTGCGCCGCGGCCAGCGCTTCGCCGGGGCCGACCACGCGATTGGCAAGCCCCATGGCGAGCGCCTCGTCAGCGGGCACGGCACGGCCAGTCAGGATCATGTCCAGTGCGCGACCCATGCCGATGATGCGCGGCAAGCGCACCGTACCGCCGTCGATAAGCGGCACGCCCCAGCGGCGGCAGAACACGCCGAACACGGCATCGCGCTCCATCACGCGCAGGTCGGCCAACAGCGCAAGTTCCAGCCCGCCCGCCACGGCATAGCCGCTTACCGCAGCAATGAGCGGCTTGGACAGCGCCATGCGCGAAGGGCCCATCGGGCCGGGCATGCCGCCGTCAGGATCGAGATGATTGCGTCTGGAAGGATCGCCCACGGCCGTCAGATCGGCGCCGGCACAGAAGTGGCCACCGGTGCCGCCCAGCACGGCAACGCGTAGCGCGCTATCGGCTTCGAAACGCTCGAACGCGTCGAGCAGCGCCGCGGCGGTCGGACCGTCCACAGCGTTGCGGCACTCGGGCCGATTGAGCAGGATGGTGCAGACCGGGCCATCGGTCTGGAACAGCACGGCATCGGGCATGGGCGGTCTCCACAGCGCGGTACGTTGACAGACCGCTTGATGCTACACCTAGCGCAGGCCTTGCTCCGACGCGGCCTCGGCACGGTGCCCGTGATGGCGAGCACCGCGGAACTTGCGCAGCGCCCATTCCTTGAAGTCGTCGACCTTCTCGAACACCACCGGCACCACGAGCAGGCTCAGCAGTGTAGACGTCAGCAGGCCACCTATCACCGCTACCGCCATCGGCGCGCGGAAACCTGTATCGCCCTCCAGGCCGAGCGCCATCGGCACCATGCCGGCAGTCATGGCGACCGTGGTCATGACGATGGGGCGGGCACGCTTGTGGCAGGCATCGATGATGGCCTCGGTGCGCGACATGCCGAGATCGCGCCGCGCAACGATGGCGTATTCGACCAGCAGGATCGAGTTCTTGGTCACGATGCCCATCAGCATCAGCAAGCCGATCAGCGCCGGCAGCGACAAGCTGAAGCCGAACAGCGCCAAGAGCCCGAACGCGCCACCCACCGACAACGGCAGCGCCGCCAGAATCGTCACCGGCTGCGTGAAGTCGTGGAACAGCAGCACCAGCACCGCGTACACGCACAGCACCCCCGCAAACATGGCGAGGAAGAAGCTGCTGAACAGCTCCTGCATGCCCTCCACATCGCCCGAGGCAATGCGGCGCACGCCCGGCGGCAAGTTCTTGATGGACGGCAGCGCCTCCACCGCCATGTTGGTGTCGCCCAGCGCGCGCCCTTCCAGCCCGACGCTGATGGTGACGTTGCGGCTGCGGTCATACCGGTCGATCTGTGCGGGGCCGCTGCCGATGGAAATATCGGCGATGTTTTCCAGCGGCACCGCGCCGTTGCGGCCCGGCACGCGCAACTGCCGGATCGTGTCGATCTGGTTGCGTGCCTTCGGATCGAGTTCAACGCGGATGTACACCTGCCGCTCGGGCAGATTCAGCTTGGGCAGGTTGACGTCGTAGTCGCCGGCGGTGGCCACGCGCACGGCCTGGCCGATGGCGGCGGCCGTTACACCTTGCTGTGCCGCGCGCGCAAAGTCCGGGCGGATGACGATTTCGGGCCGCAGCAAACTTGCCGAAGAGGTCACTGCGCCGAGCCCGGGCACGGTGCGCAGATCACGCATCACATCGCGTGCGGCTTGCTGAAGCGTGGCCGGGTCGTCGCCGGCAAGCACCACCTGGAGTTGCTCGCCGGAGCCCACCGCGCCGAACGAAATCCGCACGCCCGGCACGCCTTCCAGCATTTCGCGCAACTGCCGTTGAACGCCCTGCTGCTTGATGTGCCGGTCATGCCGGTCAGTGAGCGAGATCGTGAGCGTGCCGGTGCGAACCTCTCCCCCGCTGGAGCCCGGCACGCCGGCCATCACACCGGAGCCGATGGCCGTATAGACGTGACGGACTTCCTTGTGCTGCATCACGATCTTGCGCACGCGCTCGGTGTTGTCGCGCGTTTGCGCGATCGTGCTGCCGGGCGGGCTTTCCACCGTCATCTGCAGCTGCGCCCAGTCTTCGGGTGGCAGGAACGTTGCAGGAATCAGCCCGATGATGGCAACCGACACGACGAAGAACGCTGCGGCCATGCCGCCTGTCTTCCACGGATGCTCGAGACACCAGCGTGCCGCCTGCAGATAGCGCGTCATGACCCAGCCGTCACGGTTGGGCTCGTCCTGCGGTTTGAGCATATAAGCCGCCATCATGGGCGTGAGCAGCCGCGCCACCAGCAGCGAGGCCAGCACCGCCAGGGAGGCTGTCCATCCGAACTGTTTGAAGAACTTGCCCGAGATACCGCCCATGAACGCCGTCGGCAGAAACACCGCCACGAGTGTGAGCGATGTCGCCACCACGGCGAGGCCAATTTCCTGCGCCGCTTCCATCGCGGCCTCCAGCGGTTTCTTGCCGTTGCGCAGGTGGCGCACGATGTTCTCGACCTCCACGATCGCGTCGTCGACCAGAATCCCGACCACCAGCGTGAGCGCCAGCAGCGTGATGCCGTTGAGCGTGAAGTCGAGCAACTGCATGGCCGCGAATGTCGGGATGATCGACAGCGGCAATGCCACGGCCGACACGAACGTGGCACGCCAATCGCGCAGGAACAGCCATACCACGATCACGGCAAGGATGGCGCCTTCGTATAGGGCATGCATCGAAGCGGTGTACGCATCCGACACCGGCTTGACCATGTTGTAGACCTCGGTCACATGCACGTTGGGCCGTTCGGCCTGCAGCGCGGCCAGCGCTTCGCGTACGCCCTTGGCCACCGAGATTTCGCTTGCGCCGCGTGAGCGGAACACCTGGAAGCTGACCACGGGCTTGCCGTCGAACAGCGCCATCTGGCGTGGCTCGGCTGCGGTGTCGCGCACGTCTGCGACGTCTGCAAGGCGGATGCGCCGGCCGTCGGACAACGGGATGTCCATCTGCGCCAGTTCGCGCGCGCTCTTCACTGTACCGAGCGTGCGCACCGCCTGCTCCTGCCCGCCGATATTGCCACGCCCACCCGGCGCCTCCTGCTGCATGCCGCGCACTTGCGCGCTGATATCCGCCGCCGACACGTTCAACGCCTGCAGGCGCACGGGGTCAAGCTGCACGCGCACTTCGCGGTCCACACCGCCCTGGCGCGTGACCTTGGCCACGCCATGCACCGACAGCAGGCGCTTGTTGACCGTGTTATCGACAAACCAGGAGAGATCCTCCGCGTCCATGTCGGTCGATTCCACGGCGTACGTCAGCACGGGCATGCTCGCGAACGTCACGCGCGAGATGACCGGTTCCTGCACGTCCGACGGCAGCTGCGCGCGGATACGGCTGACCGCATCGCGCACGTCATTCACGGCTTCCTGCACATCCTTCTCGAGCTGGAACTCGACCATCGTGGTCGAACTGCCGTCGTTGATGGTGGAGGTGATGTGCTTGATCGCGCCGATGCTCGCTATGCTGTCTTCGATCTTGCGCGTGACTTCGGTTTCCATCTGCGTGGGCGTGGCGCCCGGCAGGCTGGCCGTCACGGAGACCGCCGGAAAGTCGATGTCCGGAAAATTCTGGATCGACAGCATCTTGAACGACACCAACCCCGCCACCGTGATCAGGATGAACAGCAGGATCGACGGAATCGGCTTGCGGATCGCCCAGGAGGAGAAGTTCATGGCTTGGCTCCGGCTGCGGGCGCCGACGCAGCGGGCATGGAGGCTGCACCGAGGGCCGCCACACGCACCACATCGCCATCGGTCAGGAAGGCGGCGCCTGCAGCCACAATGCCGTCCTTCGCGCCAATGCCCTGCACGATTTCGACTTGCCCATCCTGGCGGCGGCCAACCGTCACTTTGGTCTGCCGCACGCGGCCCTGCTCGCCAATCACCATCACGTAGTCGTACCCATCGCGTGAGAAAACGGCGGTCTCCGGCAACGTCGCGGCCGGCGCATCGCCCAGCAGCACATCGCCCGAGAGATACATGCCTGCCTTCACGCCGGACGTTGCAGCTTCCGGCGGCAGATCAACGTAGACGAGACCATTGCGCGTGTTGGCGTCGACCGTGGGAGCGACCTGGCGCACCCGGCCGTTCACCACGCCGCCATCCATGCGGCGCAGGCGTGCGGCCTGACCGGGCTGAATGCGGGGCAGGACGTCGCCGTGCATTTCAGCGCGCCATTCCAGACGGTTCTTGCGGATCAACTTGAAAAGTTCGGTGCCGGACGACACCACGGCGCCCACGGTCGCCGTTCGTGCGCTGATCACGCCGTCGTCAGGTGCGACCACGCGGGTGTAACGCAAGCGCAATTGCTGACTCTCGAACTGGGCGCGTGCTGCGGCCAGCTTGGCAGCGGCGGTCTTGGCCTGCGTGTCGTACTGCATCAGATCCTGTTGGCTGATCGCACCGCTCTTGTCGAGTTCATGCGCGCGGTGCGCCTCGCCGGCGGCTTGCGCGGCCGAGGCCTCGGCTTCGGCCAGGCTGGCGCGTTGCGCAGCCACATCGGCGCGCACGGTTTCATCCGAAAGACGGGCAAGCAGTTGGCCTTGCTTGACCACATCGCCCACGTTGACGAGCACCTCCGCCAGCTTCAGCCCGTTCACCTCGGCGCCGATGCTGGCTTCCTGCCACGGCTGCACCGCACCGCTGGCCGTGGCGACGCGCGGCCATATCTGCTGCGCGAGATGCGCAACGTTGACAGCCAGCGCCGGCTTGGCAGGCGTCTGCTCGTTCTTCTTGTTTTCGGGCGCAGCTTTGCCGCAGGCCGCCAGCGCGCCGGCCAGCATCACGGCCAGCGCGGCCATCCAAACTCGTTGTCCTGTCATGAAGCGCTTCCGGTATGCGTCCGGCCCTGAGCGGTCGGTGCAGTGGTCTTGTGATCGGGATGAGGATTGGGCGCATCGTCGCGCCAGCCGCCGCCGACGGCCTTGTACAGTGCGACCCAGGCCTGCGCGCGTTCGAGCTTGACCGCCGCCAGGGACTGCGAAGCCTGCAACGCAGTGCGCCGCACATCTTCCAACTGCAGCAGGCTGCCCGCCCCCAGACGATAGCGGGCGTTGGACGCTTCCAGCACCTTTGCATATTGGGCGTCGGCCATCGTAGCGGCGTCGACGCGGCGCTCGGAAGCGTCCAGGCGCACCAGTGCATCTTCCACTTCCTGCACCGCCTGGCGTACCTTGCTGCGATAGCTGGCCAGCGCCTGGTCGTAACGGGCGCGTGCCGTTTCCACGCGCGCCGCGCCCGCGCCGCCGTCAAAGATCGGTAACGACACCGAGGGCCCGAACGACCAGGACTTGCTTGTCAACGATTGCCCGCCAAGACGGTAAGAATTGATGCCAATGGAGCCGGCCAGCGTAATCGATGGCAACCGGCTGGCGACTGCCACACCAACATCGGCGCTGGCACCCGCCACCGCGCGCTCGGCCGACGACACATCGGGCCGTTGCGACAGCACCTGCGCCGGCACATCGGGCACGCCGGCATCGGGCGGCGCCGGAATCTGCGCGCTCGCCTTGGACAGCAACCCGTTCAGCGCATCGTGGTCCAGGCCGGTGAGCGCAACCAGCTTGTCGATGCCCTGCGCACATTGCGCGCGCTGGCCTTCCAGCGCATTGACGGCATCACCCACCGTGGCTTGCGCTTGCGCAAAATCGGCGGGCGCGACAAAGCCCGCGCGGAATTTACGTTCGGTCAGTTGCAGCGTTTCCTGCCGGGACGACAGCGTTGCCGCGCCGATGTCGACCAGTGCCTCGCATTCGCGCTGCTGCAAGTAGGTATTGGCGACCTCAGCCGCCAACGATACGCGCGCGTCGTGCCAATCGGCTTCGCTAGCCGTCAACCGCGCATCGGCACCTTCCAGGCTGCGGCGTTTGCCGCCGAAGAGGTCGATCTCCCAAGACGCATCAGCCTGCGCCGCCAGCGTGGTGATCGTGCCCAGCCCCAGCGTCGGATTGAGCGCGCCGGCAGAAAGCCCGCCTGCGCCGCCGGCAAATTGGCTGCCGCCAAATCCGCCCTGCCGCGTAGCAGAGCCAGAGCCCTTCAATTGCGGGAGCAGCGCCGCGCGGCTGGTCGAAACGCTCGCCCGCGCCTCGCGCACGCGACCTACCGCCTGCGCAATCGTCGGACTGGTCGCATCGGCGTGCTCAACCAACTGGGTGAGTACGGGATCGTGAAACTGCTCCCACCAGTGCGCCAGCGCCATGCGGCTGCCGTGGTGCGGCAGCGTGGCATGCCAGCCTTGCGGAGCTTCGGTGCCGCTCAGTGGCGGCGTGTGGTAGTCGCGCCCGACTGCGCAGCCTGCCAGCAACAAAGCCAGCACCAGCGGCGCAGATTGGGCGCGACTGCCGGGCGCACGGCTACCGGCGGGTCGACCTGTCTTCATGGGAAGTGTCCTTCGGAACGCAGCTGGGATTATGCCCAGTCAAGCGTCCGCAAGACACCTGCCCCGCTACGGTGCGCGGCCAACCCTCTGCGACCGGTCAGGCGATGCTCAGAACCGCGCGCACACGGGGGTTGGACTGGGCGTCAGATATAGCCCAGGAGTACAAGAATGACCACGATCACTACGATCAGCCCAAGGCCGCCCGTTGGCCCGTAGCCCCAACCCCGGCTGTACGGCCACGACGGCAGTGCGCCGATCAGCAGCAAGATGAGAACGATGATGAGGATGGTGCTCAACATGATGCCTCCTGTTTCTGTGTTGGTATGCCGCCGTTCCGTCGTGGCGCTGCGGCTTACACGGCATCTAGCACGCCCCGTTCCCGTGCAGGCTCGCTCTGCGGTCTTTTTGATTTCTTGGCAGTTAATTGCGAAATAGTTGAGGTGGCAGTTTCCCGATGTGCCCGTTGTTACGTCAGGTAGAAGACTTGGGCGAAGGCAACGTCTTGGCGCGACCGCCGCGCGTCGCAAGCCAGCACAGGATCGACCCCGCCACCACCATCGCTGCCCCCTTCCAGAACGTCAGGGACAGCGGGGCATGCAGCAGCGCCGCTGCCAGGGCCGCAGAAAACACCGGGATGAAATACGACGCGCCCGCCAATACCGTGACGTTGCCATGCAAAATGCCGACGTTCCACGCTGCGTAGCCAAACCCCATTGCCGACGCGGCCAACGCAAGATAGATCAACGCGGACACGCTGAAGTCCATCGCGCCGCCGCCTGTGGCGAAAAACTTGATCCACAGGGCCAGCGCGGTCAGGATGAAAAACAGCGTCGCGCCGTTTTTGCCTGCGGCAATCCGGCTGGTGACGGTGCAATACGCCGCCCAGATCACCGCGCCCGTGAACGCCAATCCGTAGCTGAGGGGGTTGTCCTTGACGTTCTCCGCCATGCCGGCGATGTCAAGCCCCTGCTCACCGCCCAGCACGAAGCAGATCCCCAGGATAGAGATCAGCACACCGGGCACGATCAGGGCGTTTGCCCGCTGCTTGTTGAAGGCAATCGCGGACAGCATCGTGAATGTCGGCCACAGGTAGTTGACCATTCCGACTTCAATCGCCTGCCGCCCGCTGTTGGCATAGCCGATCGACAGCGACAGGCACAGCTCGTAGGACACGAACAACAGGCTGCCCCACAGCAGGTAGCGCCGCGGAAACGTCTTCAACTGATTGAAACCGACGGTGAATACCAGCAGCCCCGACGCGACCGTATAGATCATGGCAGCGCCACCGACGGCGCCCAAATGCTGGCTCACACCCCGGATCAATCCGACGATCGAACTCCACAGCAGCACTGCGATGAGACCGATGAGGGTTGCCCTACTTTTGCTTTGCATAACGCCTGCCTGCACTGACATGTCCACCTGGAGAAAACCGCTTGCTTAGGCCCGGCATCAACGCTGCCGGCAAAAGCGTGCAGTGTACCGGCGGCATCGCCCGATCGGCCGACTGCAGCATCCCGGTCTATCGATGTGGCTTCGCTATAAGATGCGGACCATGAAAAATCGGGATTAGCCATGACGTCTTTTGCAATCGAAACGCCGGTTTCGGTGGGCTGGATTGGCGCGGGCCGGCTGGCGCGGGCATTGGCCATGCGGGCCCACGGCGCAGGCGTGCGTACCGTGGCGGTTGCCAACCGTTCAAGCGCACCCGCCGCGTGGCTTGCGCACGCTACCGGCGCCAAGGCGGCCGACCCGCAAGGCGTGGCGGATGCCGCCGACTGGGTGTTTGTGACCGTGCCGGATGACGCTATTCCGGGCGTGGTCAACCACGTGCGCTGGCGACCCGGCCAACTCGTACTCCACTGCAGCGGTGCCGGCGAACGCGACTTGCTGGATGCCGCTCGCCACGCCGGGGCAGACACCGCCAGTTTTCACCCGCTGTTTCTGTTTGCCGGCTTGCCCGACGATGCCGAACGGCTGGGCGGCGCCTCCATCGCCATTGACGCCGATGCGCCGCACGACGCGGCACTCGCCAGCTTTGCACTGCGGCTCGGCTGCACGCCGCTGAAGGTGCGTGCCGGGCAACGCGCCGTGTATCACGCAGGCGCCAACTACGCGGCCAGCTTTTTGCTGTGCGCACTCCACGAAGCTGCCACGTTGTGGGGGGCCGCAGGCATCGACCGTGATGCCGCCGTGGCGGCCATGTGGCCGCTGGTGGACGGCACGCTGGCGGCGGCCCGCGCACGTGGCCTGGCTGGCGCTCTGGCAGGCCCGGTCTCGCGCGGAGACAGCGGCGTCATCGACAAACATCTGCAAGCGCTTGATGCACTGGGCGCGGATCACGCCGCGCTTTACACAGCGCTCACACGGCGTGCGCTGGCATTGGCGGCCGAACGCGGCACACCTTCCGCAGACGTACTGGCCGGCCTCGCTGCGCGCCTGAATCCTACGCAATGACGGAGTCGGCGTGACTGGGATCGGATGGCGCGCATGCACCAAACCGGCGCACGCCCTACAATCGGCAGCTTGCTCGCACGCCTGTTCTGCCATGTCACAACGTCCACACGCTTCGCCCTCTCCTGCCGCGCATGACGCTGCAGACCGCCGTTCGTCCGGAGCGCTGATCCTGCTCGTTGTCGGGCTGGTGCTGGTGGGCGTGAACCTGCGTCCAGCGCTGTCGAGCCTGTCGCCCGTGCTCAAGCAGGTGGCGGCTGGCACGGGGTTATCGGGCGCTACGGCGGGGTTGCTGACAACGCTGCCGGTGCTATGCCTGGGCCTATTTGCGCCGGCCGCCGCCGTGCTGGCTCGCCGGTTTGGCGCAGAACGCGCCGTGGGTGGCCTGCTGATTGCGTTGGCGGCAGGCATTGCGTTGCGCAGTGCGGGTGGCGTCGTACCGCTCTTCATCGGGACGCTGGCTGCAGGCGCCTGCATTGGCGTGACGGGCATCCTGCTGCCGGGCATCGTCAAGCGCGATTTCGGCCGGCAGGCAGACCTGATGACCGGCGTCTACACCATGGCGCTGTGCTTTGGTGCGGCGGTGGCGGCCGGGGCAAGCGCCCCGCTTTCGGCATGGCTGGGCGGCTGGCAGCCTGCGTTGGCGTTCTGGGCCCTGCCGGCGCTGCTGGCCTTTGTGGGCTGGTGGCCGCACATGCGGCATGCGCACGGCAAGGGCGCGGCCACCCGGCTGCAGCGTGTTTCTCTATGGAACAAGCCGATCGCCTGGCAGGTGACGCTCTATATGGGGCTGCAATCGTCGCTGGCGTATTGCGTGTTCGGCTGGCTGCCCGTGATCCTGCAAGACCGCGGGCTGTCAGCCGTTCAGTCCGGCGTGGTCGTCGCGGTGTCGATTCTCGTGCAGCTCATCACCGCACTGGGTGGACCCTTTGTGGCGCGGCTCGGCCGCGACCAACGCCCCGCCGTGATCTTGATGATGCTGATGTGCTGGGCCGGCTTGATGGGCTGCCTGTATGCGCCGCTGTCGACGCTGTGGTGGTGGGCGGTCTTGTTGGGACTCGGCCAGGGCGGCAATTTCAGCGTGGCGCTGTCGCTGATTGTGCTGCGCTCCGCCGACGTGCGTGTGGCTGCAAGCCTGTCGGCCATGACGCAGGGCATTGGCTACACCATGGCGGCCGCCGGGCCGTATCTCATGGGGGTGCTGCACGATCTGACCGGCAGTTGGGCCGTGATGGGCTGGCTGTTCAGCGCGATTGCGCTGGCCTCCCTTGTGGCAGGCTCGCTCGCCGGGCGCAACCGCACGCTGCACGCCGGCGAGTGAGTCATCTAAGGCAAGGTTTCTTTCAAGCCTTGTGCTTCAACGTCCAGTTGGCCAGTGCCTGCATCTGCTCGGTGATCAGCCCGGCGATGCGCTCGTCGGTGAGATCGCCATCAGCGGTGAAGCCGCCGGCAAACGCGTTGGCGAACACTTCCGGCTTGTTCAGCGGATGCAGGTCGAGATACACGCAAACCTGACGCAGGTGGTACTGCGCGCGCGACGTGCCCATGCCGCCGCCCGCGCCCAGGATCGCGACCGGCTTGCCTGCCAGCAACGCGTTGTTGGGCTCGCGCGAGGCCCAGTCCAGAATGTTCTTCAGCGCCGGCGCCAGCGAATAGTTGTATTCGGGGCAAGCCAGCACCAGCGCATCGGCGCGCCCGATCTGTTCGAGCACGCGCACCACCGAGGCTGGTTTGTCCGTGATGTCGGCGTTGTAGAACGGAATATCCGTCAGGTCGGCCAGGTCCATTTCAACGCCAGCGGGCAGGCGGGTGGATGCCGCACGCAGCAGGCCCTGGTTGGTGGACTTGCGGCGCAGGCTACCGGCAATGCCGAGAAAATTCAGCGACATGAAGAACGACTCCGTCAATATTGGGATTGACGAGAATAACGGACATTCGCCCGATCAAAAAGAGGCCTTACGCGCTACACCTGGCCGGCGCGAAAACACCCGGCTTCGTGGTCATCCACCATGCCGGTGGCCTGCATGAAGGCGTAGCAGATGGTCGGGCCGACAAACTTGAAACCGCGCTTGATCAGCGCCTTGCTCATCGCCTTGGACGCATCGGTCGCGGCGGGTGCATCGCGGTAGCTGTCCCAGCGGTTGACGATGGTCTTGCCATCGACAAACGACCACAGGAATGCGTCGAGCGAACCCATTTCTTCCTGAAGTTCCAGCACCTTCCTCGCGTTGATGACGGCACCTTCTACCTTGGCACGATTGCGCACGATGCCCGGATCGGCGAGCAGCTTTTCGATGCGTGCCGGCGTAAATCGCGCTACGCGTGCCGCATCAAACCCCTCGAACACCTCCTGATAGCGCGCCCGCTTGCGAAGGATGGTCTGCCACGACAACCCAGCCTGCGCACCCTCCAGGATCAGCATCTCGTAAAGGTGGCGATCATCGTGCGAGGGCACGCCCCACTCGGTGTCGTGATACTCGATCATCAGCGGGTCTTCGCCCGCCCAGCAGCAGCGCGCCATCTCTTGTCTCCTAGATCCAACCCGATTTGCGCAGCTTGCGATACAGCCACACGCAAGCGGTGGCCGTGCACGCCAGCACGATGGGATACCCCGCCGGATGCTCCAGCTCCGGCATGCCCTTGAAGTTCATGCCGTAATTGCTGAACACCACGGTCGGAATAGCCAGAATAGCGCCCCACCCCGCCAGGCGCTTCACGATGTCGTTCTGCGTGACCGACACCAGCGCCACGTTCACCGAGATGGCCGTGGTCAGCATTTCGCGAATCACATCGAGTGCGCCCACCGCGCGGTGCGCATGGTCGGCAATATCCCGAAAATATGCGCGCAGTTCTTTGGGGACCACGTCTTCATGCAGGCGCACAAGCTGACCGGCGATGTCTTCCACGGGCAGTGCGGCGTTGCGCAGGCGCAGAAGCTGGCGCTTGAGCGTATAAAGCCGCTCGATGGCCGCGCGATCGAACGTGTCGCCAAAGATCTGGCTTTCGATCTGCTCGAACTCTTCCTGCAGGCGTTCCAGCACGGGCTGATAGTTGTCGACCACGAAGTCCATCACCGCGTACAGCGCAAACGGCGCGCCCTTGGCCAGCAATTGCGGCGTGCGCTCGCAACGCTCGCGCACCGGCGAATACGACGCCGACGGCCCATGCCGCACCGAGACAAGAAAGTCCCGACCGACAAACAGGTGCGTCTCGCCAAAGACGACGTTGCCGTCTTCCATCTGCGCGGTGTTCAGCACGATGAAGAGCACATCGCCGTACACCTCCAGCTTGGGCCGCTGGTGCGCGTTGCGCGCGTCTTCAATGGCGAGATCGTGCAGGCCGAATTCCTCCTGCACGCGGTCGAGCATCGCGTTGTCGGGCTCATGCAAACCGAGCCAGACAAACGAGCCCGGCGTGTGCAGCACGTCGCTGATGGCCTCGACGGACAGGTCGCGCTCACGCTTGCCGTTGCGGTACAGCGCGCTGTTGATCACCATGGACATGGTTGTCTCCGGAACGCATTCAGCGCGCATTAGCGGTCTGCGGGCTGATCTGCGGATTTGCTATCGGATGCGGTAGAGGCCGCGGTGGCCAGCGCCGGCACTTCAGCCAGGCGTGTTTCAATTTGCGCCAGCGCTTCGGACAACGCGTGGACGAGATCGTCCGGCAGCCCATCGAGCGTGGCATTGATGAAGGCGATGCGGCGCGGCATGCAGTCAAGCACGACGGCCAAGCCGGCGTCTGACAGCGACACGTTGGTCAGACGGTTGTCGCGTGCATCCGTTACGCGTTCGATCCAGCCGAGCTGCTCGAGCACCTTGAGCTGGCGGGTGAGCGCGCCAGGGTCCATCTGCAGGCGCTCGGCGAGCTGTTTCTGAGCCATGCCGCCGCCGGTGTTGTCGTGCAGCGCCAGCAGGATGCGCCAGCGCGGCATCGGCTGGCCGACATGCGCCTCGAAGGCGGACATGAACGCACGATAGGTGCGGCCGAACTGGTGCATGACGGCGAAGCGTTCGCGTTCAGAGGTCATCGATCAGGGCTGAGATTGCTGGGAAACCGCGCATCCTAACCGCTCCGGCTTGTTCTCGCCTATCCGGCGCCTATTCCGTATGTTGCACGGGCTCGACATGGTGCAGCACCACGGGCGGCACCCGCCGCACATACCAAAGGCCGATCAGCGCCACCACCGTCGCCACGATCAGGCCGATATGGATGGCACCCACCAGCACATGGCGCGCAGCTTCGAGCAGCGCCGCACCGTCGTGGCCGGCAGCATGCAACTGCGAAAGCAAGGCGGCTTGCGCGTCATGATCGATGAGAATTTCGGGATCGGCAAGCTGGCGCAGCCACTGCGTCGCACTGTCGGCGCTCAGCACATTGGCAACGCCCGAGGCATAGCGCTCGCTCACCAGCGTGCCGACCAGCGCCGTGCCCACCATGCCGCCTACCATGCGCAGCGATTGCAGCAGCGCCGTGGCAATGCCCAGATGCGTACGGCCGGCCGTCTGCTGCGCAAACACGGTCAGATTGGGCAACACGAAGCCGAGCCCCAACCCTGCCAGCAGCATCAGAAGCGTCAGTACCACGTGCGACATGCCCCAGAAGGACACTGACATGCCCCCCACCGCCACCGTCAGCAGCGCAAAGCCGGCATACAGCATGGCGTTGGGCTTGGGAATGCGCGTGACGATGCGCCCGTTGATGATGCTGCCCAGCGTGATGCACACCACCAGCGGCGTAATCACCAGGCCGGCTTCCTGCGGCGACATGCCGAACCCGCCCTGGAACAGCAACGGTGCGTAGAACAACACGGCAAACATCGAAAAGCCCGACAGCAACGCCAGCATGAACAGCGCAGCCAGTGCGGGGTTGCGTAGCATGTCGAACGGCAGCAGCGGCTGCTCCGCACGCTGCTCCCACCACCACAGCGCCACAAACGCCGCAGCCGACAGCGCCAGCGAGCCGAACAGCGGCAGCGACAGGCCGTGCCGCGGCAGCCATTCGACGAATAACTGCAACGCCCCCAGCGCCACCGTGATCAGAACTGCGCCCTGCCAGTCCAGCCGGATACGTCCGGTGTGCACGTTCTGACGCAGATGCGGCAGGAAGCGCCAGGCAAACCACAGCCCCAGCACGCCGAACGGGATGTTCACGTAGAACACCGACCGCCAGCCGAATGCCTGCGTCATCCACCCGCCCAGCGTCGGGCCGATTGCGTTGGCGATACCGAAAGAGGCGCTCAGCATCACCTGCCAGCGCAAGCGCACACGCGCATCGGGAAAGAGATCGGGAATGCATGCGTACGCCGTGCCGACCAGCATGCCGCCGCCAATGCCCTGCAGCGCCCGCGACCACACCAGGAACGTCATGCTGCCTGCCATGCCGCACATGACCGACGCCAGCGTGAAGACCACGATGGACGCAATCACAAACGGCTTGCGCCCGTAAAAGTCGCCCAGGCGGCCAAAGATCGGCACCGTCACCACGGAGGTCAGCAGATACGACGTCGCCACCCAGGCATACAGCTCAAAGCCTTTGAGTTCGGCCACCACCGTCGGCAAGGCGGTACCGACCACGGTCTGGTCGAACGCCACCAGAACGACGACAAAGCAAATGCCGATCATCGCCAAAAGCGATTCCTTGAACGGCAGGACCTGGGTATGGGAATGTGGGAGCGCGGTGTGGACGGCCATGACTGGGAGCGGCAATACAAATGCCGCATCAACGATTGATTCGTCAATTAATAGTGTAGCGAAATCCTGGAAGGCTTGCTTGCGCGTGATGTGGAAAGACACGCTGCTGCGCGGCGAAGACCCCATAAAGCTCGGCAACCACTGGGCCGCCTTCCTCAAGGACGAGCTAGCGGTTGCTGACCAGGCAAAGACGCACCAGGCATCCCCCCCCCACCGGATAAGAGCCGAGACCTCATCGCGCAATTTTCAACGGCTCACCTCGCCATGGGCGTGGGTGACCGCAAGGGCCACGATATGTTCGTGGCCGCTTCCTTCGCCCCACCGTAGGCGACAAGGTGGTCGCGGGCGTGCATCGCGAGCCTGCGCGTCTGCTAGACGAAGCAGCGCGGTAAGTCGCCACGGAGAGCGCAGCGGTCTCCGCGAAAACTGCCGACTGAGATTTCGTCGGCCTCCACCGAGCAGAGCACCGGCATCGAGCAGGTCGACATCGCAGTGGGCCAGATCGAAGGAGTCACGCAGCAGAACGCGGCGATGGCGGAAGAGGCCTCTGCGGCGGCAAACGCCGCGGCCGAGCAGGCCGGTGCACCGCGCCGCGCCGTCTCCATCTTCAAGTTGGACGACGGCGCGATTGGCGTCTGAGCAAGCACGCGGCCGCTAGAACCGGTACCCCACCGACAGAAAGCTCGCCAACGGGTTGATCCGCACCTTGGTCGTCGTTGTTACGGTGCCCACGGGCGCCTGCGTCGTCAGCGTCGCCTTGGTGGACAACCACATATACGACACCGATGCGCCGATCGACCAATGCGCGTCGAGGTTGTACGTCAAGCCGGCATTGACGATGGGGGCGAACGATTTGCTGAGCGATGCCGTGGTCGGGCCGACCAACATGGAGCCCGTGGTTGGCGAGGCGAGAATCTGCCCGGTTGCCAACGGCCGGCTCAACTCGATATCCCGATACCAGACATAGCCAAGCCCCACGCCAAGGTACGGCCTCACGCGCGCATTCGGTTCACCAAAGTGGTATTGCACTTGCGCAGCCGGGCTCCATGCGCGGGCGGTGCCCAACTCACCAACCGGTGCGAGTGATCCGGTTCCGCTCAGGTGCAGCTTGGGCGGGACGCCCAGCACCGTTTCCAGGGCCACATGATCCGTGACGAAATACCGTGTGGTGAGCGCGAAGGTATTGGCGTTGGCCAGCGTCGACCCGCTGCCGGGCACCTCGGCCGATTGCCCGAGTGCATGCACCGTCAGCGGTTGGCTGGAATCTTGAGGGGCGAGATGCATCCAGCCTGCATTGACGACCCACTGCCCTGCCGATTGCGCATGGGCGAGCGAGGTCGCCGCGAGCGACAAGAGCATTGCCGCGCGTGTGTGCTTCATGTTGTCTCCGATTTTTCTAATGTAGGTACTGCAACTGCAGGAATGCGCCACCATGCGGCGCGGGGCACTTCGCCTGCTCACGCGACAGTGCGCAGGCGAGGAATTCCTCCTTCAGCCGGATCAGCCAGGACGCTGCTTCACCGGCACTTCAATCAATTGACGGAAAAGGGAAATGGAAAGCGGCCAAGCACTTCACGCGCGACGGCAATCGATGCGCTGGCGTCGAGCCTGACCGACGCCACAAGCCCTCTGGATTTGTCTTCCGCCACTTCCAGAGCCTCAAAAGCGATACCCGCATCCTTGAGGGCTGCAGACAGGGCATCACGCGTTTCACGGTGCTTGAGTGCCGGCTTGAAGATCTTGCCCACGGCGGTCAGGGGCATCGTTTCAATGATGTTGACCTGCCGGGGCAGCGCCGCACGCTCCGCAATTTCCGCCTTCAGGAAGGCCAGCAGATCGGCTTCCGTGGCGGACGCACCGGCACGCAGTTGCACGTAGGCAACCGGCAGCTCGCCCGCATGCACATCCGGGCGCCCGACGGCGGCAGCAATCTGCACGGCAGGGTGACGATGCAGCGGCGCTTCGATGGTGAGCGGATCAATGTTGTGGCCGCCGCGAATGATCAGTTCCTTCTTGCGGCCGGTAAGCCAGAAGTAGCCCTGTTCATCCTGCCGCGCCAGGTCGCCGGTATTGAGCCACCGCCATCCATCGCCCGTATCGACCCAGAGCCCCTCGTTCTGCCCGGCCTGGCGGTAGCCCGAAAAGACGTTGGGGCCAGACACCACCAACACGCCCACCTCGTCTACAACGCAATCACGCAGATATGCCCCGCCCTCGTCCAGCACGACGGTCTTCATCTGCTGCATGGGCACGCGCAGGCCGATGGAGCCAAGGCGGCGCTCGCCCATCGGCGGGTTGACGCTGCTCACGCAGGTTGCTTCCGTCAGCCCATAGCCTTCGAGAATCTTGATGCCCGTCTGCTCCTGGAAGCGGCGAAAGACTTCGACCGGCATGGGCGCGGCGCCGCAGAGGCCGTATTCGAGCGATCGCACATCGCGCTCCCCAACGGGCACCTGCAGCAGCGAAGCGTAGAGCGTCGGCACGCCGCTGAAGAAATTCACGCGATGGTGTTCCACGATCTCCCAGAACCGCTGGATCACGCCGTCGCCGCGATAGCCCTGCGGCGTGCCGAGCACGACATGGGCACCCCTGGAAAACGGCAGCAGCCCGGTCACCAGAACGCCATTGACGTGGAACAACGGCAAGCCGCAAAACACCACCTTACCGGGGCCGATGCCCGCCCCCAGCACCTGCGCCGTGCTCCACGCGTTTGCGACTTCATTGCCGTGGGTGCGCATCGCAATCTTCGGCAAGCCCGTAGTGCCGCCGGTACAGAAGTACGAAGACGCATCTTGCGCGGCAATGTGCCGCCGGCTGTTCAGGCCGTCTGCGCGCTGCGCCTGGATGGCGCTGTTGAAATCGTGGATGCGCACCGACATGGGAACTGCGCCATGCACGCCTTGCGGACCGAGCAATCGCAGCGCCTCGTTCTTTTGCATCTGCGCGGCACATTGCGCTGCGCCATGCACGCGGTCGGCCAGGTTCACCAGCACCAAGTGCCGCAGGCTCTTGATGGCGGGCAAATGCGGCTGCAGCTTGATCCAGGTATCGGTGCCGGGAAACGGCGCCAGTGTGACCAGCACTGACGCACCGGCAGCATTGAGCAGCTCGGCCAGCGCGGGCCCTTCGAGCAGCGGATTGAACGCCGCGACGATGCCGGCCGCCTGCCCGCCCCAGATCACGAAATGTGTTTCCGGCAGGTTGGGCAACACAAACGCAATCACACTGTCTTTCTTGACGCCGATGCCGTCGAAGAAATTTGCCGTCTGCGTGATGCGTTCAAGAAGCGCTGCGTAGCTCCACGTCTGGGGGGTGCGGTGGTCATTGACGCTCAGAAAGAAGCTCAATGCCGGCGCCTGCGGATTCAGGCTGGCGCCGCGACGGATCATTTCGTATGTGTTCTGCGGAAGGTCCGGCGGAAGACCGTGCCCTTCCACGGCTTCCACGGCTTCCACGTCCTGCAGGCTGGAGAAACCCGGCATGGCGCTTACTCCTCGGCAACGATGCGATTGCGCTGCGTGCCCAGATCGATCCGCCCGTCCGACGAGTGGATCCGAGCTTCCACCACGTCGCCCGGCTTCAGGTATTGGGGGCGCGCAGCCTGCACTTTCAGGAACATCTCCCACTTCGCCTTCTCGGGCAGCATCGCGGCCATCTTCTGCTTGGTCGGCGACGGCACGGACAGCGCGCAGCCCGCCGGCGTGCCGGTGGCCAGTAGATCGCCCGCTTCCAGGTCATGCACGCGAGACAGCTCGGTCAGCGTCTCGGCCGGGCCGTAGACGAGGTTGGCTGTCGTGTCGTTCTGCCGCAGCTTGTCGTTGACGGTCAGCTTGAGCTGCAGGCTCCTGAGCGCAGAGATCTCGCGCGGTTCCAGCAGCGTGAGCCACGGGCCCACCGGCCCGAACGTACGGAACGACTTGCCCTTGTAGAACTGCATCTGGGGGATCTGGACGTCGCGCGCGGAATAGTCGTTCACGATCACGGCGCCCGCCACGTATTCGTACAGGTTGTCGTCTGTCACGTCGACTGGCCCGTGAATCGCCTGGCGCATCACGAGGCCAAGCTCGATCTCGTAATCGAGAAACTGCACGCGCTTCGGTTTGATCACGTCGCTGTCGGCCGGGACGATGCAGCTCGACGCCTTGGTGAAGATCATGTTGTACGTCTTCACGTCCGGGTCCATGCCGGACTCGACCATGTGCTGGCGGTAGTTCGCGCCCTGGCAGATGAACTGCTGATTGCGCGTGACCGGGGACAGGAGCTTCACGGCGGACACCGCGATCAATTCACCATCCAGCGCGGCAAGCTGGGCCAGGGTTGTATTGCGAACGAAGTCACCGGTCGTGGCATAGGTGCCAGGCACGGGCGTAATGCGTGTATCGCGGATCACGCCCCATTGGGTCTGATCCTGGTATTCAAAGCGAACGATATTGATGGACATGGCGAAAGATGCGTTGGATGGGTGACGGCCGAGGGCGCTTGCGCTGCCTCAGGCAAAGATCCGGGCGAGCGTGACCAGCTTGCGCAGCGTCAGGTCGGGGCTGCGCCGCAGGTTACGGATGAGGGCCGCAATGGCCGCCGGTGTCAGCTTCGGCTTGGTGAAGCTGGCAGGCATCGACTGCCCCCACTGCGACATGGCCTCGCGGCTGACCGGGTGAATGCCGGTCGGCTGATCTGCGGTGAACAGGTCACCGTCGCAGTAGTGCTCGTGCTTGTCGCCCCACGGGTCTTGCCAGTAGTCGAAAATCTGGCTTCCGAGAATGTGCCGCCCCAACCCCCAGGCGTGCTTCCACCCCTGCTCGCGCAGCATGCGATGCCCCATGCCGACGGCATCGGCATCGATCAGTTCGAAGGCGCTGTGGCTGTACTTCGACACAAAACCCTGAGCCAGCGCGAGCGTGTGGTGGTCGGCCGGCGTGTCGCCCAAATCGAGCCGCATGAATGCGACCGCAGGCGAGCCGTCCGGCAACACCTGCACGTCGCTCGGTATGAAACCGAAGTGCTGCGTGTACCAGGCGCAGGTGGCCTGAAAGTCGGCAAGCTCCAGAACGACATGCCCCAGGCGAATCACCTCGGGTGTACCCACGGGCGGCCGCTGCGTTTCGTTGATGCGCAAAGGGGCGTCCACCGAGTTGAGCGACAACGCTGAACGGTGCGGCAGCTCGGTTGCCGGTGCCTGATCCGCAATGGCATCGACGCGGAAGCCGGACGGATCGACGAGTCGCACGCGATAGCCGCCGCCCGGCCAATCCAACGGCTCCACGGTCGAGGCGCCAGGCAGTTTCGTCAGGGCATCCAACGCTGCGCGTCCGGTCACCTGCAACCCGAAGCCGGCAAACGCGGCCTTTGGCGCCTTGCGCACGACATAGCAGAACGGCGCCGGGCCGGTGCCGCGCAAGAGCAATGTCGATTCGTCGCGCTGCACCGTCACGAGACCAAAGTCATTGAGAAACCGCTCGGCGCGTTCGAGATCGGGCCGATCGAACATCAGGTAGGCGAGCGCCAATGCCTTGGTCGTCGGCTGCGGATGGCGTGCAGGCTGTGCTGTGGTGAGTTTCATGGCAAGACACTCAGGCAGATTGAACGGCAGCAACGGCAGCCGCAGTGGCGGCGGCCATGGGCTCAGGTCGGCCGCCGAGCAGCGCCAGGCTTTCGCAAACGAGGCGGTCTGCCTCGGCGGCTGGCCCGTCATGGACGACCGTGCGATCCGGGCGCACAACGGCCGCCCAACCAACGGGCACCGCATCGGGAAGGAACGTGCCGTTGAGGTCCTCCCAAACGCCGGGCACCTCACGGTGCAGAGGCTGCCCCCGATGCGCGATCCGAACGAACGTACCGCCCAGGCGTTCGAATGCCGCTGCCGTTGCGGGCTCCAGCGCGGCGCGGGCGTCGCAGCCGAAACTGACGAGCGTGTATCCGTGGCCAAGCACGTCGTCGCTCAGGCACATGTGGCCCTCCGCGTTCCTGACCCAGCCCTGCGGGATCACTCCACCACGCATCAGCTTGGTTGACGAGCATCCTTTGACGAACAGTCCGGTCTTGAACGCGTTCTTCGGCTTGATGCGCAACTCCTCGAATTGCGAACGCAGGCCCGGCACCAGCCGGGTCAAACGCATCAAGCCGTGCGTCAACAGCGCGATGGGCGCACTGCGCGGCATCACCAGCTTGCCCATGAACCGCGCGAGATTGATCATGGCTTTCGCGTGCGGGCGGCGCTCCTCGTCGTAGGTGTCGAGAATCCGCGCATCGGCCCGTCCTTGCAGCACCCAGGCCAGCTTCCAGCTCAGGTTGGCGGCGTCCCGGAGTCCGGCGACCAGCCCTTGGCCAACAAACGGCGGGGTGATGTGCGCCGCATCGCCAACGAGGAACACCCGGCCAACGCTGAACCGGTCGACGGTTCTGGCATGAAAGCGATAGACCGCCTTGCGTTCGATCGTGATGCTGTCAACGTCCGTCCACGGTGCGAGCAACTCGCGAATACGGCTGTCCGATTCCATGTCGTCGCCGCTCTCGCCTGGCTGGAGCATGAACTCCCAACGCTCGCGCGCGCCTGGAGCGACCATGTGCGGCGTGGGGCGCCGGTGATCACAGAGAAATTCAACATGGTCGATCGGCTTGGGGACATGACGCGCATCGACAATGAGCCAATCCTCCGCGTACGTCGTGCCCCGGAATTCCTGCCCGATCAGGTGGCGCACGAGCGAACTCGCCCCGTCTGCACCCACCAGGTAGCGAGCGCGGACCCGGTGTACCTGCCCGCACCCGATATCCAGCGAAGCCAGTACGCCATCCGGCTGATTCGTGATGCTGAGCAGCGTGGTGCCGAGCGCGACATGCACATCACCGTGCGCTGCCAGGCGTGCGCGCAGACAGCGCTCCAGATCGGGCTGATAGAACGTGACGAGCTTCGGATGGCCATCCAGGCTGCCCAGCGTGTTGACACGCCCGAATTCGCCCAGCCAGGGCGAATGCATCCGGACGTGGGGAATGGCCACCGTTTCGAAATCGCCTTCGCTGATGCCTGCCTGTTGCAGGATCCGCAAGGCTTCGTTATCCAGCGCAATGGCACGCGGGGCCATATAGATGTCGGGGGCCTTGTCGATCGCCAACACGCTCACGCCATGAGGCGCCAGCAGATTGGCCACCATGGCCCCGACGGGGCCAAGCCCCACGACAAGGATGTCTATCTGAGATGGCAACTCACCTGCCCCCTGAGGGCATGCGCCATCCGCGACGCGTGAACTGGCACGCGCATGTGCTTTTGTCTCCACCGCTACTCCGTTTCTTTGTCTACGCCTCAGTCAGGCTTCTTCCGCCTTTTTTGACATTAAAGTCATGCCTGATGATTTTGTCAATATCGACATTCGAATCTATAATTCCGGCCACGACAAGGACCACCAGACCATCATGGCCACCACCGAGACTCGCCGAACTCCGAAGCGCTCCGTTGCGAAGACGCCCACTCCTCCGGCGCCCGCCGCTGACGAACGCGAGCCCCGTGGCGCACGGCGTAAGCGGGAAACACGCGCACGGCTGCTGGATGCCGCACTCCGGCTCATGGCTGATCGGGGCATGGAGGGCGTTGCCATCAACGAAATTACCGAGGCCGCGGATGTGGGTTTCGGGTCGTTCTACAACCACTTCGAATCGAAAGAAGCCATCTACGCCGCGCTGGTGAGCGCAGTGTTCGAGGAGTTCGCCGATTCGCTCGACAAGCTGACGGAAGGGTTATCCGACGCGGCCGAGATCATTTCGGTATCGGTGCGGCATACGTTGGTCCGGGCGAGGCGCGAGCCTGTGTGGGGGCGCTTCCTCATTCGGGAGGGCTTCTCGGCGCGCGTGCTGACGCACGGCCTCGGCCAGCGCCTGCTGCGCGATATCGAGCGCGGCATCGCGGCAAAGCGGTTTGTCGTGGCGGATCCGTTTATCGGATTCCTGTCGGTCGGCGGCACCGTGCTGACCGCCGTCTCGGCCGAACTCAACTTTCTGGCGCCCGATGCGCCGGCCGCGAATATCGTCAAAGAGCTGGGTTTCTCGGGGGAGCATTTCCCCGAACGCACGGCAGCGGCGCTGCTCCAGACGCTGGGGCTCAAGCGCGCTGAAGCCGAAAAAGTGGCCGCCCGGCCGCTGCCCGTTGTGGAGACAGCCGACAGCGCAAGCTGACCTGAGCGCCCGCGTTGCAGCGCGGGCGTCTAGGCGCCCCCCCTTACTTGCCGACGGTACTGGTCGCCGAATCCAGACAACCTGGCATCGGTCGCGCCACCTCTGCCGGTGCGGCGGCGTATGCCAGCAGCGCCTGGGCCATCTGCGAAGCTAGCGCCTTCAGCGCGCGCCGATGGCCCTCTACCACGCCGTCAATACCGGCGGATACGCTCTTCTGGACGATGCTGCGGCACGTCAGCAGTTGGCGATCATCCGCGGTGCGCATCGTCCAGACAGCATCGATCAGCACGTGCGAGCCGCGCCACGCATCAAACCGCTGTACATCCACGGCTACGCGGTAGACGGGCCGTCTCCCATCGTATGGAAGGCCGTGCAGGTCCATCGCGCGGATCTGCAACGCCAGCCCGGACGACAGCGCCGCACGAATCTCATCAGCCACGGGCGAAGCCCAGCGGTCCATTTCCAGGACATCGACCTGGCCTGAACCGGCCTGGACGACCAGCCGCCTGCCCGCCACCGACGGCGGAACACGTACCGCCACCACATCGACGAGATACGTTCGCACAGGTGCCTGTGCTGGTGCGGACACCGCAACGCCATCGGCATCGGCACCGAGCAAGCTATGAAAGCGCGCCGGCGGCGAGCTGCATGCCGCGAGCGCTGCGCAGGCAACCACGCCAGCAAGGGTGCGGCAAATTGGGAGCCACGACACCATCACCGCGCATCTCCTTTCTTGCCAAACAGCAGCGATTCCGGATGGCGTTCCAGATAGTCCGTCAGCGCATTGAGCGATTGAAGCGTGCGCGTCAGTTCCTGCATCGCCTCGTGCACATCCGACTGGAGCGGGGAATCCTGCCGCAAGGTTGCCTGCGCTGCGTTGAAGGTCTGCTGTGCAGACGCCAGTGTGTCCCGCGCCTGAGGCACCACTTCGGTATCCAGATGACCGAACAGGCGGTTCGCATTTTCGAGCGCGCCGTTCAGGTTGCTGCCGATCTTGTCGAACGGCACCTGGTTGAGCTTCTTCGCGATGTCGGCAAGCTGCACCTGCAATTCATCAAGCGAGTTCGGAACCGTCGGCAACTCCACCGGCGACCGATGGACATCGACCGTCGCACGCGGTGCCTTGGGGAACATGTCGAGCGCAACGTACAACTGACCCGTCAGCAGGTTGCCCATGCGAAGCTGCCCACGCAGCCCCTGCATGACCAAGTGCTGCAGCATTTCATGACCGCCCGGCGTGTCGGGCGCAGGAAGCGAGGTGTTGCTGCGCCGGCTGAGCCGCGACGGATACAGCGCCATCACAACACGCATGCTGAACGTTTTCGCCGCCTCGTCGTACTCGATGCCGATGTCGGTGACGTTGCCCAATGCAATGCCGCGCAAATCCACAGGTGCGCCGACAGACAGGCCGCGCAGCGACTGGTTGAACCGCATGACCACAGTCAGCGGCGCGCCGTCGGGCTCGCGCATTGCGTCCGATTCATCGGACGCCAGCGAGAACACCGCGCTGTCCGGGGGCGGCGGCCCATCCGGCTGGCCTTGGGGCGTCTGGAACGCCAGCCCGCCAACGATGACGGTGGCCAGCGATTGCGTATTCAGCTTCAGGCCGCTGGAATCGAGCCGGAGGTCGACCCCGCTGGCATGCCACCAGCGCGTGTTGGTGCCGACGTATTTGTCGTAGGGGGCGTTGACGAAGACTTTCACCTGCACGCCCCCGCCCTGCTTGTCCAACGCAAAGCCCACCACTTGCCCCACTTGCAGATGCCGATAGAAGACCGGCGCGCCGATATCGACGGAACCGAGCGAATCGCCGTGCAGCGAGAACTGGCGCCCCTGCTGATCCGTGGTGACGGAAGGCGGACTCTCCAGCCCCACGAACTGGGTCTGGCTGTCTTTGGAATGCCCGATATCCACGCCGATATACGCGCCGGAAAGCAACGTGCCCAGCCCGGATATGCCGCTCGCGCCCACGCGCGGTCGGACCACCCAAAACCGGGTGTCCTTGGCCGCAAAGCGCTCGGCTTCGCGCGCCAGCTGAATCTTCACCGTCACGCGTTTCAGATCCGGTGTGAGCGAGATGGCTTGTATCGTGCCGATCTCGACGTCCTTGTACTTCACCTTGGTCTTGCCTGCCTCAAGGCCCTCGGCATTGGAAAAGGTGACGGTCACGACAGGGCCTTTCTCGGCGATGGTCTTGGCGACCAGCGCAAGCCCGATCAACGCCGCGATCAGCGGCACGAGCCACACAATGGAAGGAAGCCAACGCCGTGGAGGCGTGATTTCGGGAAGAGGTAGATCGAGAGGACGCATTGCTTACAAGGAAGAGAAGGCGGACGGACGGTGTGCGCGAGACCCGCTCAGGAATCGTCGTGCGCGGGTGCTTCGTCGGGGATCGGGTCCCAGATAAGCCGGGGGTCGAATTGCATGGAGGCGATCATGGTCAGGATCACCACAGCGCCAAATGCCAGTGCCCCCGGGCCCGCGGTGATGACAGCGAAGGAGCCGAAGTGCACCAGTGCAACCGTGAGCGCCACCACGAACACATCGAGCATCGACCACCTGCCGATGCGTTCGACGAGGCGATAAAGCCGTGTCCTCTCGTGCGGACGCCATGTCGAGCGCCGGCGTGCCGCGAATACCAGCACCGCAAGAATGGCGAGCTTGAGCATTGGCACCACCACGCTCGCAATAAAGACGACCGCAGCGAGGCCCCAGTCGCCGGAGGTCCAGAAGTACGCCACCCCGCTCAGGATCGTGTCGTCTTCCGAGCGCCCGAGTGAGGTGCTGTGCATCACCGGCAGCAGGTTGGCCGGGATGTACAGCAGCGCGGCAGCCAGGAGCAATGCGGCAGTCCGCGAAACGCTGGCCGGGCGGCGTTCGTGCAGGGCCGTATGGCAACGACGGCACCGCGGATGCGACCCGACGCCATCCCGCTGTTGCACGCTGCCGCACGTGTGGCAGACCACCAGCCCCGCCTGCTTTGCGGAAACGGCCTTGAGCGAGTCCGCCACGACCGGTTCTTTCACCGACGCGCCAGTTCGCAGTTCGCCAGACGGCGCTGCGCCATCCCCACCCTCGATCTCGTCGCACGCATGCCAGAGCTTGTGCGGATCGAAGCGCGAAACCAGCGCCAGCAGCACCGTCAACGCGCCGAATGCAAACAGGCCTGCACCGGGAATCACGCGCGCGAGGCTGATCATCTTGACCGTCGTGACCAGCACGCCGAGCATGAACACTTCGATCATTCCCCAAGGGCGAAGCCATTGGAGAAAGCGGATGACGAGGCGAAATCCGGGCGGCACACTGCCCGCGCGCAACGGAAGCAACACGTAAAGCAACGCGAGCAATTCCATCGATGGGAAAAGCGTGGTGGTGAAAAACACGACCGCAGCCACGACGCCCATGTGTCCCGCCCAAAGTGAGGACACTGCGTCAAGCAACGTGGCTTGCGACGTCATCCCCTGGGCCTTGAGGGCAATGATCGGGAAGCACTGCGCGATCACCAGCGTAATGAGCGCAGCCACCGCCATCGCTGCTGCGTTGTCGAGGGTCGGCCGGGCGAGATGGGCGCTACTCAGGTCGCTCGCACAACGCGAGCATCGGACGTTCAAGCCTTCCAACGGCGGCGGCCGCCGAAACACGCGGTCGCACTCATGGCAGGCAATCAGGTGGGTGGATTCCATGGGCGTGGACGGAGCCAATCGGCATTGCGGGCGAAGCACGGCACTCCACGCGAGTCGCGTGGAGGCCGAGCCCATCCAAAGGCAATGTCAGTCCTTGGCGATCGTCTGGACAGTGTTTGCGGGCAGTTCACCCATGGCCTGCAGCAAGGCAGCCGTGTCGCTCATGCGCCGGCTGGTCGCACGCACGGTGTCGAGCTGCGCGTTCAGGTACTGCAGCTCGCTCGACTGCTCGGCAGATGCGGGCAGCGCGCCCAAGCGGCGGCGCGAGGCGGTCTCGTTGAAGGCCGTACGCGCAGCCGTCGAAGCCACTTCTGCGGAAGCGAGCGTCTGTGCATCGTTCTCCAGCGCGGCGAGCGTGTCGGCAACGTTTTCAAATGCCGACAAGACCGCCGACTTGTACTGCAGGACCGTTGCGTCATACAGCTCGAGCGTGGCGCGGCGGTGCGCCATCAACGCGCCGCCGTGGAAGATCGGCTGACTCAGCCCGGCGCCCACGGCCCATAAGCCGCCCGCCCCCGACAGCAGCGCAGGCCAGCTCAAACCGCCCCGACCAAGCGAGGCAGTGAGCGACAGGCTCGGGAAAAGCTGTGCGGTGGCCTCGCCTGCGTCTGCAGACGCTGCCCTGACCGCAGCAGCGGCGGCGCGGATATCCGGCCGGGCACGGAGCAGATCCGAGGGTACGGCCACAGGCACCTGGTTCGGCAGCGAAAGGCTGCTGAACTCGGGTACCGCCGGCGCTGCATCCGGTGTGCGGCCCAGCAACACGGCCAACGCGTGGATCGACACCGCACGCTGTTGGCGCAACTGCGGCAGCGTCGCCGCCAGCGATGCGGCGCTCTGCGTCGATGCCAGCGCCTGCGCATGCGAGAGCGCCCCCAGCTCGTACCGCCGCTGGCTATCTCGCGCCGTCGCGTCTGCCACCACAACAAGACGTTCGGTCAAGGCGATCTGCTGGTCCAGCGCGGCCGCATTGATCACGGCGCCGACAATATTCGCCGCGAGGGCACGCCGTGCTGCCTCCAGTTCGCAGCCACGCACATCTACCCGCGCCGCGCTCGCGGCATTGGCATAGCGCGTGGCACCGAACAGGTCGAAGGTGTAATGCGCCTGCAACTGGCCAACAAACACGTTGTAGCGCAGCGCTTCGGGGCCCACGCCCGTGAGGTTCGGCGTGCGCTGGCGTGCGGCTTGCGCCCCAGCGTCCAGGGACGGCAATGTTGATGCACCCACCTGCGCACGCAGTTCCTCCTGGGCGGCGGACAAGGTCTTCTGCGTTGCAGCCAGCGTGGGGTTATTGCGCAGTCCTTCTTCCACCAACGCGTTCAGCGCATCGGAGCGATAGAGCTTCCACCATTGCGGCACCGGCGCGGCGCCCACATCAAACTGCTGGGCAACGCCGGCCGCTTCCACCGTCTTGGCGGGCTGCGAGGTCACGCCGTAATGGTCTGGCGAAGGCGTGGCAGGCGGCACGGCGATAGGCGCCAGGGAGCACGCCGTGAGAGCGAGCACCGACGTTGCGACAAGCGCGCACGTCATACGAGAGCGTTTCATGATCAATTCTCCAGGGCGGCAGAGCCGGTCGAAGGCAGGTCCCGTTCGTCCGGGCGCACCTTGAAACACGCGGCATACAGCGCCGGCAGGAAAAAGATGGTCAGTACCGTGGCGATGGTGATGCCGCCCATCAGCGCGGTGGCCATCGGCCCGAAGAAGCCCGAGCGCAGCAGCGGGATCAGCGCCAGCACAGCGGCAGCGGCCGTCAGCATGATGGGCCGGAAGCGCCGCACCGTTGCGCCGATGATGGCGTCAAAGCGTTTTTGGCCCGCCGCGATGTCCTGGTCGATCTGGTCCACCAGGATCACGGAGTTGCGCATGATGATCCCGAACATGGCGATCACCCCGAGCAGCGCCACGAACCCGAATGGCTTGCCGAACAGCAGCAGCGCCGTCACCACGCCAATCAGCCCCAGCGGAGCGGTCAACACGACGATGAACGTGCGCGAGAAGCTCTTGAGCTGGATCATCAGCAGCGTCAGCACGGCAATGATCATCAGGGGCATCTCGGCATTGATCGACGTCTGGCCCTTCACGCTCTCTTCCACCGCGCCGCCAATCTGGATGCGATAGCCCACCGGCAGCTTGGCGCGTTCTGCGGCCAGGGCCTGATCGATGTCACGCGTCACGCCGATGCCCTGCGCGTTGCCGCGCACGTCTGCCTGCACCGTGATGGTCGGCTGGCGATCGCGTTCCCAGATCACGCCGTACTCGAGCTTGTTCTGCACATGCCCAATCGCACCGAGCGGAACCGGGCCGTTGGGCGTCGGCATGGCGAGGCCGGCGAGCTTGGCGGGGTCGACACGTTCCGTCTTCGGTGCACGCAGATCGACGTTGATCAGCTTGTCACGTTCGCGATACTGCGTGACCGTGTAGCCGGACAGCGTCATGGCGAGGAAGTTGGAGACATCTTCCGACGTCACCCCAAGCTGGCGCGCCTTGATCTGGTCGATCTCGAACGACATCGAACGTTCTGCCGGTTCATCCCAGTCGAACTGCACGTTCTGGGTGCGCGCATCCGCACGGACCTTCTCGGCCACCTTGTCAGCGATGTTGCGCACGGTGGCGATGTTGTCGCCACTCACACGGAACTTGATCGGGAAACCCACGGGCGGGCCGTTCTCGAGCTGGGCAACACGGGTGCGAACGCCAGAGAAATCCTTCTCGAGCGTGGCGCTCAGCCACCGCGACAGTGCGTCGCGTTCTTCAACGTTCTTGGCCGTGATGACGAACTGGGCGAAGTTCGGCTGCTGAAGCTGCTGGTCCAGCGGCAGATAAAAACGCGGGGCACCGGTGCCGACGTAATCGACAAAGTGTTCGATCTCCTTTCGACCATCCAGGGCTTTCTCCAGGCGCTTTGCCTCGCGCAGGGTGGCGTCAAAAGACGCCCCTTCCGGCAAGCGCAGATCCACCAGCAATTCGGGCCGCTCGGAGTTCGGGAAGAACTGCTGGGGCACACGGGTGAACGCCACCATGGCCAGAGCAAACAGCACGGCCGTGACACCCAGGATTGCCCATCGGCGTCCGATACAGAACGAGATCCAACCCGACAGGCGCTGATAAAAGCCGGTGTTGTAGATATCGTGCTCGTGGCCATGCTCGGCCGCGCCGTTCTTGTGCTCGGGCAGCATGTGGTAGCCCAGCAGCGGCACCAGCACCACGGCCGCAAACCACGACACGATCAATGAGATGGCCGACACCTCGAAGATCGACCGCGTGTACTCGCCCGTGCTCGATTTGGCGAGCGCGATCGGCAGAAAACCGGACACCGTCACCAGCGTGCCGGTCAGCATGGGGAATGCGGTACTCGAGTAGGCAAAGGCGGCGGCGCGCAGGCGGCTCCACCCCTGCTCGAGCTTCACGGCCATCATCTCGACCGCAATGATGGCGTCGTCCACCAGCAGCCCGAGTGCCAGCACGAGCGTGCCCAGTGACACCTTGTCCAGCCCGATGCCGAAGACGTGCATGCAAAGTGCGGTCACCGCCAGCACGATCGGGATGGAAATCACCACCACCATGCCCGTACGCAAGCCCAGCGATACCAGGCTCACCACCAGCACAATCGCCACGGCTTCACCGACCGAGCGCACGAATTCATCCACGGAGTGCTTGACGGCATGCGGCATGCTGGAAACCGGAGACAGCTTTAGCCCAGCAGGCAGCGTCGCCTGAAGTTCGACCGCCGTGGCGTCGAGCGCCTTGCCGAGGTCGATCACATCGCCGCCCTTCTGCATCGTTACACCAATGCCCAGCACGGCATGGCCGTTGGCGCGCATCTGCGTCACGGGCGGGTCGTCGTAGCCGCGGGTGATCTTCGCGATATCGCCCAGCCGGAAGGTGCGCTTGTTCACCGTGATCAGCATGTCGGCCAACGCCTGCACATCCTTGAATGCGCCGGTCGGTCGTACGAACACGCGATCATCGGCGGTCGTGATCGTGCCGACCGGTGCCACGGTGTTCTGTGCGTCGATGGCCTGTGCGATCTGCTGCGGCGTGATGGCGAGCCGGGTCAGCTGCGCATTGGAGATTTCGATGAAGACGTGCTCGGCCGGATCACCGAAATAGTCGACCTTGGCGACGCCCGGCACGCGCAGCAGGACGGTGCGCAGCTTGTCTGCATAGTCGTGCAGTTGTGCCGGCGAGAAGCCGTCGCCTTCGAGCGCATAGATGTTGGTGTAGACATCACCGAACTCATCGTTGAAGAACGGCCCGACCGTGCCCTTGGGCAACGTTGCACGGATGTCGCCCACTTTCTTCCGCACCTGATACCAGGTCTCCGGCACGTCCTTGACTGGGGCGGCGTCCTTCATGGCGAAGAAGATCATCGACTCGCCGGGGCGCGAATAGCTCTTGATGTTGTCGACATACGGTGCAGCCTGAAGCTGGCGCCCGATGCGGTCGGTAATTTGCTCCTGGACTTCGCGCGCAGTTGCACCCGGCCAGTATGTCTGGATCACCATTGTCCGGAAGGTGAACGGCGGATCTTCAGACTGGGCAAGATGCGTGTAACCGATCACGCCAAAAAGCGTCGCCAGGCCGATCAGGAAGATCACCAGCTGCTGGTGGCGTAGTGCCCAGGCCGACAGGTTGAAGCCGCCCTCGTCCGCCTGAGATGCAGACGCCGCCACCGGGGCCGTGCCTTGCACGATTTCGCGATCATCGGCGCTCATGATGCAAAGTCCTCAGGGTGCAGCGGGGCGACCACTTGCACGTGCTGACCGGCATTGACGGCATGCACGCCCTGCATCACTACGCGATCGCCGTCGCGCAAACCGGAAGCGACCAGCACGCTGCGCTCGTCGTAACGCGCGATGGTGACGGGGCGCAATTCCAAGGTATCCGTGTTCGCGCGCACCACCCAGACCGCGGGCTCTTCGCCACGGTGAAAGAGTGCGGTGACCGGCAGCTTGAACGGGCGCGCGGCTCCCGCGTCGCTCTTCGCATCGAAGGCGATATTGGCGGTCATACCCATGCGCACCGCCGCGTTTGGCGCCACGAGCGACAGCTTGACGCGCCACGTGCGGCTTTGCGGATCGGCCGTGGGCGATACCTCACGCACGCGTGCCTCAAAAACTTGCGAGGGCGCAGCCGGGAGGCTTACGCGAGCCGTGCTTCCCACGGTCAGTGAAGACAACGCGCTCTCGGGCGCATCGCAAACGATGTCGACGTCACCCGTCCAATCGAGGTGATAGATCGATTGACCCGCCTGGACGTTCTGGCCGGTGTCCGCATCTTCCGAGGTGATGACGCCATCGTGGTCTGCCACCAGCGTCGCGTAGCGCAGGCGATCGCCAACGAGTGCGGCCTGCGCGCGCGCCGAATCGCGTTGCGCAAGTGCGGATGCGTAGGCGTCCTGCGTCTGCTCCATCTGCGCCGGCGCAATCAGGTTCGCCTGCGACTGCGCGCGGTCACGGTCAAGCTGTTGCTTGGCGTAGACGAGCCGATGTTCGGCAGCTTCCAGTTGCGCCCGTGCATTGGCGAGGTCGTTGCGCAGATCCGACTGATCGAGCATCGCCAGCACCTGACCTTGCTTGACGGTATCGCCGATGCGCACGCGGCGCTCGACTACTTTGCCGGCAACACGGAACGACAGCGGCGTGGAGTACCGCGCCTGCACCTGCCCCGGCAGGGTGTTGGCAACGGCGTTGCCGTCCGGGTGCAGCGTCAGCGCAACGACCGGTTTGGGCGCGCTGACCAGGGTTTCGCTGTGGTGGCAGCCCGCGAGCAGTACAGCGCAGCAGGCGGCAATGACAAGGGGCGCACGTTTGGAACGCCCGACGACGGACAGGTGGGGGCGCGCTGTCGTTTGCGCATGACGACCAGGATGTTTCACGATGTTTCCAAGCAAGTGATGGCCTAACGAACAATGGGTAACGCACATCCCGCAGCCGCGCTTCTTCTGCGCGGTCGGCTCTCGGGCTACGCGTCACGGAACTCGGATGTCGGGTACGCGAGTCGCCTGTCTCCACGGCGTTCAGGAACCACTTCTCGGCGAATGGCTGCACTCAGCCGGCAAGCAACGGCGGACGGCTCTCTGGCCTTTTTCGCCGGGGACTTGCCCCATCACCGCGTCCTAACTCAGGGCGCATCACCCTGATCGACCCTACATTTCGACATTAAACTCATAACTGATATTATTGTCAACTATGACGCAAGACACTATCATCCTCGAGGAGACCACCATTCCAGACCCCCTATGCGGAACCTCACGAATCGCGTGGCAGAAGGCTGCCGCGAGCGGCGCGGCACCCGGCGCAAACAGGAAACACGGGCACGTCTGCTTCACGCGGCGCTGTTGCTGCTGTCTGAAAAGAACATTGAGCGCGTCGCCATCAACGAGATCACCGAAGCCGCCGATGTGGGCTTCGGCTCGTTCTACAACCACTTCGAATCGAAGGAAGGGCTCTTTGCCGCCGTGATCGACTGGGCGTTTGAGGACTTTGCTGACAAGCTGGATACCATTGCGCATGGCCTGACCGATCCGGCCGAGGTCATCGCTATCGCGGTCCGTCACACGTTGCTGCGGGCGCAGCGCGAACCGGCCTGGGGCCGGCTGCTGATGCGCGAAGGCGTGTCTACACGCGCCCTGACGCGCGGCCTGGGCTTGCGCCTGCTACGCGACAGCAAGCGCGGGCTTGCCGCCAAGCGCTTTGTGGTGGCCGATCCGCTGACCAGCGTGCTTTCAGTGATTGGGACAGTGCTCGCCGGTGTTGCGGCCGAGCTGCACTTTACGGCGGCACCGGCGGTTCCCGGGCGCAGCCGTCAGACGGCTGCGGTTCGCGTCGAGCATTTGGCCGAACGTGCGGCCGTCTTCGTACTCCAGGCACTGGGCGTCAAGCGTGCTGAAGCGGAAAGAATCGCGCAACTGCCGCTACCGGAAGTCAGGGACGGTAACGCGGCAGCCGCCATGTGAGCCCTCGCGCTGTCTGGCGAGGGCGCGCATCGATCAGGCGTGATAGAGCTCGCTCGCCAGATAGCGGTGGCGCAATTCCCGTAGCGCGGCTGCAAGAACGGCGCTGGCAGGCAAAGCCAGCAGCACGCCAAAGAATCCGAACAGGTGACCGAACGCCAGCAACGCAAAGATCACGGCCAACGGGTGCAAGCCAATGCGCTCGCCAATCAAGCGCGGCGTGAGGAAGACGTTTTCTAGGATCTGGCCCAGGCCATACACCACAGCAACGGCGCCGATGCCGTAAAGATCGCCAAACTGAAGCACGGCGGCCAACACGGCAAGCGCAAGGCCAGCGGCAAATCCGACATAGGGAATGAACACCGCCAAGCCAGTAAACAACCCCAACGGCAAGGCAATCTCGAAGCCGGCCAGCGTCAAGGCGATGGGGTAAAACGCGGCCAACACGACCATCACCAAAAGCTGCCCGCGCAGGTATTGCGACAGCATCCGATCAATGTCGATGACGAACGCCTGCGTCTTGGCAAGCCACCGACGGGGGACAAGGCTTTCCATACGTCGAAACATCTGGTGGCGGTCGTAAAGCAGATAGAACAGCACCAGCGGAACCAGCACCACGTTGCCCACGACGGTCAACATCGCGTTGCCGCTTGTGCGCAGGTATTGCCAGATGGCAATGGCGGAGTTGCCTTCACCACCATAGCGCGGTCCGGCCAGCAGATCGCGCAAATGTGGCAGATCCAGGTCGACGCCAAGCCCGAAAACAGCCAGCTTCGGCCGCAACCAGGCATTCAGCGTGGCAAGCAGCGCAGGAATTTTCGCCTGGAGTTGCGGACCTTCGGTCTGGACGACGGCGAACATCAGCGTGACGAGCAGCGCCGCCATCGCGGCAAAGCACAGGATCATCACCAACGCGGCGATCCAGCGGGGCAACCCCCGACGCGCCAGCCACTCCACCCCCGGCTGCAACATGTAGGCGATCAGCGCGCCCAGCAGGAACGGGGTCAACACCGGCCGCAGTGCCCACATGAGGACACCGATTGCAAGCGCGACAAGGCCCCACAGCCAGGCCTGGCGGCGTATCAGAGCGGACACCAGTGTTCTCGATAGGCGCGCGCTACCCTGGGGATGGACGTTGCACCGTTCGCAACGGGAAGCGGCGCTCACCCGAGAAGACGGAACCCGCAACTCATTTCTCCTCGAAGTACGCGACGGCATGGTCAATAAATGCCCTGACTCTGGCGGGAACCATCGTTCGGCTCATGTAAGCGAGGCGCACCTCCGCTGCCGTATCCAGGATTTCATGATCGCCAAGCAATCGGACGAGGCGCCCTTCTCGCAGATCGTCTTCAACCAGCGCCAATGGCAACAGCCCCATGCCGAGTCCGGCGAGTACGACTTCACGGTTGAATGCCGCGTTGTTCGAGGTGATTTCGTACCGTAGTGGAACCACGAGCGGCGCGCCCTCCGCGCGGAACGTCACGATGGGCTTATGCACGGAAGGCGGTACGGTGACGAAGACGTGATCAGACAGATCGACCGGGTGAGACGGGCGCACATGCGATTCCAAGTAGTTGGGTGCAGCGACGATTGCCAAAGGCAAGCGCTGCAGCATGCGCGTCACGGCCAAATCGGTTGCCAGCATGAAGGGCAATACCAAGCCGATGTCATAGCCCTCGGTCGCAAGGTCGACAACGCCCTCCGCCAACGTCACATCCACCATGAGGTTTGGGTGCATCCGCTTGAAGGACGAGACCAGTGGGGCCAGCCACGCAGACGTTGCCGACGTATGGGCGACCAGCCGCAGCACGCCCACAGGGAGATGGCCTTGGCTGCGTGCATCAGATTCAAGGCAGTCCAGATCGTCGAGCACACGGCAACATCCGTCATAAAACCTGTGCGCTGCGTCCGTCAGCGAGAACTGCTTTGTCGAGCGGTGGAACAGGCGCGCCCCAAGCCGCTCTTCCAGGGAAGTGATCGCTCTTGAAACGACGGCCGGCGATACCCCAAGCATCTGCCCCGCCCGTCTGAAGTTTCTGACCTCAACGATCGTACGAAAGAGCCGCAAGCTCTCGAAATGATCCATATGCACCTCGAACAAGGCTCGCGGATACGGCGCACGTTGACGCGGCAGCTAAAACCCATGCGCTATTGAACGCGCTCAACTCCATAGCAGCCTTCGTTCTCGACCCCGGTTCCATCGCGAGCATGCATAATTTAGTCATATCTGATACCAATGTCAATTATGACGCATGAAGCCAAAAAAGAGGCGACTGCTTCCCGAGGCGTGTGTGGCCAGAAGGTGGATGAGATGAAGGCCGCTCTCCGCTCGCCGACTGCGACGAGGGGCCTATGCGGGCTGATAAAGGCTTGTCCCGCCTGGCCTCGACAGACTTGCCGCCCTTTTCTTAGGCACCACGATTCTTCATAAACCAATGAGTTAGAACACCCCTTCCCGACAGACTTTATTTTTGCGGATCACGCGCCGTGCAATCGCTGATGCCGCGAGCCGAGACGCCGGTTATGCATCGCATTCCACGCAGGACCGATTCGCGTCAGGGCGCGCCAAGCATGTTGTGGGGAAAGTCCCGAATGGGTGGCCCTGCCGCGAGACCGCGCTAGCGCACCATCACCGCATTCCTGCCCGCGCGTTTTGCGTCGTAGAGGGCCATATCGGCTTGCATCAGTGCTTCAGATGTCGCGTCTGCGACCGGCGCGTGATCTGCGGACGGGGCGTAGGCAGCCACGCCGATGCTGACGGTCACGACACCGCGAACGGAGGGCGCAGGCAGGGCGGCCTGTTCGACCGCGCGACGCACCTGCTCGGCGATGACCTTGGCGCGTGAACGCTCAGTGTCTGCCAACAGGACAACAAACTCTTCGCCGCCATAGCGCGCCACCAAGTCGGTCGGGCGCTTTCCCGCAACGCGCGAGAGGATGTTGGCAACCTCGACAAGACATGCGTCGCCCCTGCCATGCCCGTATGTGTCGTTGATCTGCTTGAAATGGTCGATGTCGACCATGAGCACCGACAGCGGTTGCCCCGTACGCCGCGCGCGTTTCGATTCGGCCGCCCAGCATCTGTCGAATGCTTGACGATTGCCGACCTGCGTCAGACCGTCCAGCAACGACTGCCGCTCAAGCCTGTGATTCGCAGCCATCAGCGCCCGATATAGCCTTGTGATATCCGCAATCAGCATCGACAGTACAACCGCCGAGGACACCACACTGAGCAGCCGTGCCGCGTACCATCCCAGCGTATAACGAGCGCCCCCATGCAGGGTCAATAACGAGTCGGCCAAGCCGACAGCGAGCGCCACGGTGACCCAGACATCCACCGAGCGCCGGAGTCTGGTCAGCGCCAGATAGCCAGCAAGCGCAATGACGTTCGATCCGATCACGGGAACACCCAGGATTCGAACGAGGTTGACATATGTCCCACCCTGGATGAGCGCCGGTAAATACTCGGTGCCCCAGATACAGATCGGCACTACGGCCGCTGCTGAAATTGGTCCCAACCACGGCAATGCTCGCAACACTTGCGTGAGCTGAGGGCTTGAGCGACTGCGTTCATGGCAATACCGGCCAAGCGCCGCGAGCAGCAACAACACCGGATAGCCCGAATGCCAGAAGGTCCATAGCCACACGGCGGATTGAGGGCCGGCTCCGAGCAGGCCGTCGGCACTGAATACGCCCGGAAATGTGGGCAATTGCGCAATGGCAATCGCCGCCGCAAAAAAGTAGGCGCCTGCAAGCGCCCCATAAAAAGGCGTTCGGGCAAGGCGGGCACGCTGAAATAACAGATAGCCGGTCAGCCCTTCAGACAGGACGACCACCGTCAGGAACATGGGCAGAAACGGCTTGACCTCTGGCAAGGTGCGCTGGGCGTGGCGGAAGGCGATCGCAGCCACGGCAACAATCATGGCGCTGATCAGCGTGGCTGCGAGAATCTCGGTGCGTGAGGGCCGTCCACCTTCCAGTTGTACTGCTTCAGTCATGTCGCGCTAGCTCGGGGCATCGTCATGAGTAATCGACGCGACATGCGCAGTCTTTAGCCGGTGGGCCGCATGTGTGATTCGAAGCTCATTTCCGCGGCCGCCGTTCACAGCCGGCGCTTACGCTCCGGGGCATTGCTGGCCATGCACTGTCACGCCGCCCATAGACGGAGATAAGACCCATCGGGATCGTACTCAGCGGCCTGTTTCCGGACGTTGAATCGCCGGCCACCACGTGGGTCCGTGCCGCGCCCCGCGATATACAGCCAATTGCCCTGATTGCTGTAAACGTCGTAGTCGACGAGTTGGGATTCGAACCACGCGGCACCGGCACGCCAGTCGCCTCCCAGCTCGTGCACGAGGTAGCTCGCGACCACCTGTCTGAGCCTGTTGCTGAGGTAGCCGGTGGTCTCCAGCTCGCGCATCGCGGCATCGACGAGCGGCTCGCCGGTCGATGCACGACGCCAGCGCTCGAAGCCCTGCACATCTGGGCGCTCCGCGTGCCGTACCTCATTTGCGAGACCGCGTGCGCGGTACAGCCGAGCGCCATGCTGAAGATGCAGAAAGCGGAAATAGTCTCGCCACAGCAGCTCGAACCATAGCCAGTAGCTCCCGTCGCTCTGTCCATGCGACTGCTCGAACTGCTGCAGTTCCGAAATCACGCGTCGGGGCGACAACGCACCGGTGGCCAGCCACGGCGACCATTTGCTCGAGAAGTCCACACCGGCCAAGGCGTTGCGCGTGCGCTTGTACGTGTGAGGCAACTGGCGCTCCAGGTATTGGGCCAGGTGCCGAAGGCCCGCCGTCTCGCCACCATCAAACTCCGGTGTGCCATACGGGAACGACGCGCGCGAATCTGTCGACAGCGTCTGGTTTGCAACGTAGGCCGGCGCGCGCAGGCCCGGTGGAATGATCACACCCGACGGCCATGGCGGAAGGCGGGTGGGCGGTGACAGCGGCGTCGACGGTGCAATCCGCGCCCGTTCGAGCGCCTGCCTGAATGTTGTGAAGACAGCCGGCAGCGATTGAACAGGCCAAGGCAGACACAGCGGATCGATCAGGCTGCTCTGCCAGACCGTCTGCACCTGCAGCCCCGCGCTTCGCAGTTCGGCCACTTCGGCTTGCTCGTACGGCGCGGCGATGTCTTCGCAGACGACCGTCGAGGCGCCCACGGCGCGGGCCAATGCGGGCAAGACCTTCCCCGGCGGGCCACAGCATTCCACCAGCCGGGTGCCGAGATCGGCCAACTGGCGGGCCAAATCCCGAAGCGCCGCCGCAAGCACGGCCCGGCGGTGCACACCTACGCGCGCAAAGCCCCAAGGCGTCTGTGCTTCATAGTCGGCATGGCAGTACACCGGGACGAGGTGCGAGGCTCCGGTCTCGCATGCGGCACGCAGAGCCGGCTGGTCATGCAATCGCAGGTCGCTGCGGAACCAGAACAGCACGGTGTTCAACGCGGTTCTCCATGCTGTGCCCTGGGCTGCCTGCCTTGTCTGCGACAACGCTCCGAGCAGTACTTCACCGCATCCCAATCCCGTGCCCACTTTTTTCGCCAGGTGAATGGCAGGCCGCAGTGCGCACATTGCTTGTTCGGCAGGTTCGGCTTCTTATGCATCGGCGGAATCAAAAGTCGAGACTAAGCTGGGAAGACGTGGCCCCACTGCCGCGCGGGTTGTCGACGCGATCACGGCGCATACGCGAAGCGTGTTTCTTCACGATGGCGTGATTGGCGGCGTGAACTTCCGGCCGCGCACGCAACGCATGGACGCGCATCTTGGCCTGCCGCGTTGCTGCCTCAAGGTCGACCAGCGGCACGGGGATGTCTTCGCCCACCCGCACTCCGCAGCGCGCCTGCACATCGGGCGGCATGCGCCAAGGCTGCAAGAGCCAAGCATCGGGCACGCGGCGCAGGGCCGGCAGCCAGCGCCTGACAAACCGGCCATGCGGGTCCTGGTCCTGCGCCTGCTTGATCGGGTTATAGACACGCGTGGTGTTAATGCCGGTGGTGCCGGCTTGCATCTGCATCTGGCTCCAGTGAATTCCCGGCTCGTAATCGACGAACTGCCGGGCCAGCCAAACGCCCACCGGCCGCCAATGCAGCCATAGCGGGTAGGAAGCCACGGAGACAAGCATGGCCCGCATGCGAAAGTTGATCCATCCGGTCTCTCTCAGCATGGCAACACAGGCGTCCACCATCGGCCAGCCGGTGCGCCCGGCTACCAGGGCGGCAAAGTGATCGGCGTTCCATGCCGATTCACGCAGGCCGTCGTAGCCGCGGTGCAGATTGCGGAACTCGATGGCGGGTTCGGATTCCAGCTTCTGGATGAAGTGGCAATGCCAATGCAGGCGGCTGACAAACGCAGCCAGCCCCTTACGCTGCCACACCGCATCCTCGTCTGTGCTGGCCCTGAGCTGGAGCACGCGTTGCTCGGTGGCCTGTACCACTTCGCGCATGCCGAGGCATCCGTATGCCAGGTAAGGAGACAGACGTGAGCAGGCGCTCGGCGCCGTCAAAGGCGAAGAGATGCCGCCCCGATAGTTCCGGCTTCGCTCGAACAGGAAATCGCGCAGCACTTCGCTGCCGCGCGCGCGTCCACCGCGCTGGCGGCGAGGGGGGGCATGTGTATCCAAGCCGAGGGCCTCGCACCCAGGCCAGTCCATCGCCGGCCATGGCAGCATGACATCGCTAAGGGCGCCCACCCCGGGCGCAGGCATGCAGGGCGCGTACATATGCTCCGCCCAGCGGTCGTGCCAGACGTCTCGCGTCGGCAAGCGCCGCACCACGCCGTGCTGGGGCCACTCGCGCCAGGTTACATCGTGATCGAGGCACCAGCGTGCGACGGCCTTGTCGCGCGCGAACGTATGACCGTTGCCGGTTTCCTCGTGAGACACCAGGTGACTGAAGGCCGCGGCCGCATGCAGCCGCCCGAATACCTCCGTCACTTCGCCCACGGCGACTTGCAACCGTGCGCCGCATGCACGCAGTTGCTCCGCAAGATCGTGCAGGCATTCCTGGATAAAGAGATAGTGCTGGGATGCGGCGTCCGGCTGCGCCCACAGGCTTGGCTCGATGACGTACAAACACAAGACTTTTCCCCGGCGCGCGGCGTGGACCAGCGGGGCGTGGTCGTGCACCCGCAGGTCGCGCTTGAACCAGACGATGGTGTAGCTCATTGATCTTCAGCGGCTTGCAGCGCGGCTTGATCGCGTCGCCCGAGTATAAGGACGCCGGGTCCCGCAATGAACGACCCACCGCGCTGGCCGAGCACGAATTTCCAACGCATTACCAATTCAAATCGCCCCGCCAGGTCGTTGAAAAACGTTTCGTGATCTGGCGAGGCGAAGCTCCAAATTACGCTCAGGCGTTGGCCACAAAGCGCGCCACATCTGAAAGCACAGGCCCGAGAAACTGCAGCGGCGAGGCCAGTGCGGCCACGAGTGTTTTATGGTCCAGGCGCGGGTAGACCTTGAGTTCCACGGGGTGCCGATACTCGGTCAGGCGTTCGGCGAGTGAAAGCGTATTTCGCCGGACATCCACATATGCATCGTGTTCGCCGGTGAGCAGCAACGCCGGGGGCAACCAATCCTGGCGCACGTGGAACAACGGCTGGCTATCCGCTGTTTCATTCGGATGGTTGAACACGGGCCGCACGTCGGCCGCTTGAATCGGCAGGAAGTTGTAAGGACCGGCCATGCCGATCCAGCCCGACAGCGTTTCAATGCGCAAACCCTGCATCGCCAACCAGCGGCTGTCGGTTGCCAGCATCGCGGCGTTGTAGGCGCCTGCGCTGTGCCCGGCAACGAACAAGCGCGCGTCGCCATAGCCCTGCCGATCCAGCCACCGTCGGGCGAAGGCCGTGGCGGCGGCACAGTCAAGCAGGAAGTCCGGATAGCGCACCTCGGGATACAGCCTGTAGTCAGCAACCATTGCGATCGACCCAGCCGCGGCCAACGCTTCGCCAACGAACGCGTAATCCTTGCGGTCGCCCTCTCGCCACGATCCGCCGTAGAAGAAAACAACCGCCCGGGGCGGCCCTTCCATCGGGCGAACCGGCCGGTAGACGTCCAGCCTTTGCCGCGGATGTGCGCCGTAGGGCAGGCCAAGCGCCGGCACACTTGCGTCGGACGTAGACACGGCGTTGAGAACATCCAGGGCCGAACACCCTGCCAGGCTCGCCAACGCGGTTGCCATCCATGCTCGACGGGTCACGCCACGCATCGGCATCCTCCATGCGGCACCAAAGCCGGGCGAACGCGCAGATGGCGGTCAGTGCCGCCCATGCTCGATGGGATACGGATCAAGTGGAAGCGCATACAGTTTCAGGTCAAGGCAAGACGTTCGACCGTATACGCGCGTTTTCGGAGGTTGGATGCGCTGTCCTGAATGTATCGGCCAACTGCATGATCCATCGGCATGTGGCGGTGCCACACGGTAGACCGCCCTGACCGAGACGGCCCGTGCCGGCGTATCGCACGACCAGGTAAGAAGAACACGTCATACATCGACCTCGCCGCCTCCATCGGCGTATCACCTTCATGGCCCTGCAATCCGTATGGACCCGTTTTTCTTCCGCTCGATATCGACGACAATAACGGCTGTGCCGGTGCGTTGGTCTCAATGATCGCGCCGGCATCCAACCATTGAACGGGAAAAACGCCATGCGCGACATCATTGACGGTTTCCTGCGCTTTCAGCGCGACATCTATCCGCAACGGGTAGAGCTTTTCAAACAACTTGCGACATCACAGAACCCCAAGGCGCTGTTCGTGACCTGCTCGGACAGCCGCGTCGTTCCAGAACTGCTGACACAACGCGAACCCGGCGAGCTGTTTGTCATCCGAAACGCGGGCAACATCGTGCCGTCGTATGGCCCGGAGCCGGGCGGCGTTTCGGCCACAGTCGAATATGCCGTTGCGGTGCTGGGCGTGCAGGACATCGTGATCTGCGGCCACTCCGACTGCGGTGCGATGGGCGCCATCTCGCGCTGCACCTGTCTTGACCACCTGCCGGCCGTGGCCAACTGGCTGCGCCACTCAGACGCCGCCAAGGTCATCAACGCAGCGCATACGTTCGACTCGCCCCGAGCCAAGCTGGACGGCCTCGTTCGTGAAAACGTGATCGCACAGCTTGCCAACCTGCGCACGCACCCGTCGGTTGCGCTCGCCCTCGAGCAAGGCCGCATGAACCTGCATGGCTGGGTGTATGACATCGAGAGAGGCAGCATCGACGCGCTGGATGGATCGACGCGCCGCTTTGTGCCGCTTGCGGAATCCCCCACGACGGTGGCGGTCACGTCACGCAGCCAGCGGCAAGGCTGACGAGCACGGCCGGGGCCCTCAAGCTCCGGTCGCTCCCGGCCACGCGGCGGGTGTAGTTCCCGCCGCTCAATATCAATCTGCGGGTTACCGGGTAACGGGATGCTTATCCTGCACCAGCAGACCCGCCAGCGCCTCCTCCAGGTTCGGAAAGCGAAAGCGATAGCCGGTCTCCAAGGCCCGCCGCGGTTGCAGACGCTGACTGCCCAGCAGCAACACTGACATTTCGCCCAGCGCCATTCGCAATACCCAGGCAGGAACCGACAGGAACATCGGCCTGCGCAGGGTCGCCGCCAGCGTGCTGGCAAAGTCTGCGTTTCTGACGAGGTCCGGTGCGCACGCATTGAAGGCGCCCCAGCAATCGGCGTGGTGCAAAAGGAAATCAATCAGACCGACCACGTCGTCAAGATGAATCCACGGCATCCATTGACGCCCATTGCCGAGCCGACCGCCAAGCCCCATGCTGAATGGCAGACGCAGCCTGGGCAACATGCCGCCGTCGCTTGCAAACACGGGCGCGGTGCGCAGTAACACGACACGCATGCCGAGCGCCTCGGCACGGCGCGCTTCCTCCTCCCACGCGACGCAGAGTTGACTGCCAAAGTCGTCCTTGCCAGCGCGGCTGTCTTCATCCAGGGGCTCCTGCCCCCGATCGCCATACCAGCCGGTGGCAGATCCGGAAACAAGCACGCGAGGGGGCTGCTTGCAACGGCCGAGCCAGTCCACGAGTTCACGGGTCAGATCGACCCGGCTGCGCCACAGAATTCTTCGTCGCGGCGCACTCCACGGGCGATCGGCAATCGGCGCGCCCGCCAGATTGATGACCGCATCCAATGGCGCAGCACCGTCCAGCTCTCGCAGCGTTGCAATGCCGCGCGCACCGGCACACAGCCGCGCGACGCGTTCAGGCGTACGGCTCCAGACAACCAGATCGTGCCCCTGCGCCTGCCAGTGGCGGCACAGTGCCCGCCCGATCAATCCGGTGCCTCCAGTCAGCAGGATGCGCACGATGGAACGACCTCCTTATTGCGGTTCAACGCAGTCATAACGCCTCGAGACTTGCGCGCACTTCTTCGGCGCGCTTGCGCAGGGCGTCGCGCTCTTCGGGTTCCATCTTGGCGAGTTGTCGATACACCATCGACAGCCGCGGGTTACGGCCGAACACTTCACTGTGGCGCGCAAAGAAATCCCAGTACAGCGCGTTGTAAGGGCATGCGCGCTCACCGACACGCTGCTTGCTGTCGTAATGGCAGCCCTTGCAGTAATCGCTCATGCGGGAAAGATAAGCGGCACTGCTGACATACGGTTTGGTGGCAATGCGGCCGCCGTCTGCCCATTGGCTCATGCCCACCGTATTCGGCAGCTCCACCCATTCGAATGCGTCGATGTACACGCCGAGGTACCAGCGGTGCACCTCGTCGGGCGCGAGCCCCGCCAGCAATGCGAAGTTGCCGATCACCATGAGGCGTTGAATGTGATGCGCATGGGCGGTTTGCAACGACTGGCCGATGGCGAGTTGCAGGCAGCGCATCTGCGTCTTTCCGCTCCAGAACCAGGATGGCAGCGGCGCATCGTGGTTCAGCACGTTGCACGAAGCGTATCCGGGCATCTGCGCCCAGTAGATGCCGCGTACATATTCGCGCCAGCCCAGAATCTGGCGGATAAACCCCTCCACGGCAGGCAATGGCGCCTTGCCATGCCGATACGCTGCCTCGGCGCGATCGATCACCTCGCGCGGATTCAGCATCTTCACGTTGAGGGAAAAGGACAGCAGCGAGTGGAACAGCCGCTGGTGACCGCTGCTCATGGCGTCTTCAAAATCGCCAAAGTGAGGCAGCACCTGCGCGACAAACGCGTCCAGGCAGGCCAGCGCCTCGGTGCGGTTCAGGGGCCACCGCAATGCCCCGGCCTGCGGGTTGCCGAACGACTTCACACCGCTGCGTTCAATGGTCTCCCACAACGCCCGGTGGTCATGCACAGGACGCGCGTCGGCGGGCTCGGGGGGCGAGCCGCGCCAAGGCTTGCGGTTGTCATGATCGAAATTCCACTGCCCACTTTCCGGCGCCCCCGTGCCGTCGAGCAGCACGCCAAAACGACGTCGCATCTCGCGATAAAACCGCTCCATCAGCCACTGCTTGCGGCCTTCAAACATGGCAGCCAGCTCATGCCTGCCCGTCAGGAAGTGTTCGGTATCGACTTCGCTCGTCGACAGCGACTGCGCTTCGGCCCAACGACGCAACTGTTCATCCAGGCGCCACTCGTCGGGGGATTGCCATTCGACGCGCTCGGCGCCGTAGTGCCGGGCGAGCGCGGCGAGATTCTCGGTCACGGACTGGCGGTTGCTTCCGTCGTCGATCGCCACATACCGCACGCGGTGACCCGCCGCCCGGAGACCGCGTGCAAAGTCGCGCATGGCTGCAAAGATGGCGAGGATCTTTTGCGCGTGGTGCAGGACGTAATCGGTTTCTTGCCGCACTTCCATCAGCACGTAGACCACGTCCGCGTCCGCGTCCGCAAACCATGAATGCTGCGGGTTGAGCTGATCGCCCAGCACCAGCCGAAGAATCTTGGCGCTCTGGTTCATGTCATTGTTCGGTGGAACATGGCGCCACGGCCTTGCGCCGCGTGCTCGCTTTCGGTCTTGTGCATACGTCCTCGCCGCTACTGAGACGGATCCTGCCGCCCATGGGATACCGAGATGAGCGCGTTCGTATCAATGCCCAGCGCGCGTGCACGCGCGAGGATCGCCTCGCGCTGCGCGGGGTCGAGTTGCTTGTCCCGCGTCAACACCCAGCAATAGCTGCGGTCCGGCCCGACAACCAGCGCCCAGCGATAGCCCGGATCGAGCGCAGCCACGTGATAGCCGCCGTAGAACGGACCGAAGAACGACACCTTCAACGAGCCGGTATCGTGGCTGCCAACGAACAGCGCTTTGCCGACCGCCTCGCGCCACTCGCTTTTCGCAGGATCGAAGCCGCGATTGACCACACGCACACTGCCGTCGGGCTGGAGCTGGTACGTGGCCGACACGTCGGTCAAGCCGCGCTCGAACGAGTGATCGAGCCGAGCCTGCTCGTACCAGCGCCCCTGATACCGTTGAAGATCAAACGGCGTAACAGCAGTGATGCCTTCGGGCGGGCTCGTCGGCACACAGCCTGCCAGAAACGTCGCGCCCGCCAGCAGCGGCAACAGCCATTGCAGGCGCGCGCGCACTGCACGCAGGCCATGCTTCGCAAGTTGAAACGCGGTTGTCAACGCATCTGCCATTCAAATCCTCCCGACATGAATGCCGCCCATGGCGACATGAAACGCTGCACTACGCAGCGCGTCAACGGAATGCGGCGCAACCCGCGGCAAATTCCCACCAATGAACACGCTTTGAGTCAGTAAATTCGCCCATACCAGGCGAATCCTGTTGCAGAACGGTGTAAGCCGTGAGCACGATTTGCATCGAGAAAATTTCGTACCAGCGTCTCCGCGTCAGAGGCTCTGTCAGTAGACTTGCTAAGCAGCTTGTTCAACGCTTGACCACACGCACGCCCCCGCAATATGCCTGCCAAACGCGTTCACGCCGCCCGAGCCCTGGTCCTTGTTCTGTCCTCCATCATGAGCGTCGGCGCCTGGGCCGACTGCCGCGACACCGTGCCCGCGCCGCAGCTGTCAGGCAAGGGAGCGCTGTGCCTGCTGGGGTTCTGTCTATACGATGCGCAGTTGTGGAGTGCTGAACTCCCGCCCAGCTATGACGCGCCCTTTGCACTGGAGGTGACGTACCGGCGAGCGATCGAGCGAAGCCGCCTCATCGACACCGCCATCGACGAAATCCGGCGGCTCCAGAGCCCCGCACCGCCCGACGACACGCTCGCGCAATGGCAGCGCGCCATGACGCCCGCCTTCCCCGATGTCAAACCGGGCGACACTTTGTGCGGGGTGTATGTGCCCGGCCGCGGCGCGCGCTTCTACGCAAACGGACAACTGACGACCGAGGTGAACGATCCCGCCTTCGCGCGCGCCTTTTTCGATATCTGGCTGGCACCCGGCACGCGCGCTCCGTCCTTGCGTCGTCACCTTCTGGGCAAGTCACGTTGATGCGCAGGCAGCTAGTTGGGATCTCCCGGCGACTGGAAGCCCGGTTGCCCGATCTGGCTTGGGAACTGCGGTACACGCCGGAAACGCGAAATGTCGTAACCCATCGCTTCGAAACGGCCCAATGCCGCGCGATAGTCCGCATCGCTCATGTTGGGCTCGCGCGAAAACACCCAGCCGAGGCTTTTGTCCGGATAGCCGAGCAGAGTCACACGGTATTCTGGGTCGACATAGAGCGTCAGCTGCGACACGTAGATGGGCCAGAACAGCCGCACGCGCCATTCGCCGCCTCCACTGCCGTCCACCACCGAATCGACGAACTGCATGCGTTTGAACGGCGCGTCGAAACTGCCGGGCCGATAGACGTACGCATCGTCGATACGGCCATCGGGCCGCAGCGACCACTCGGCATAGCTGCCGACGTTGCCCCGCTCTCCAAAGTAAGGAATGTTGGCGATGACATACCAGCGCCCCATGTAGCGCGGCAGGTCGACAGAAACCGTGTGCAGCGGCACGGCCGCCCGCGGGTTCGGATTTGGCGGTGGGCCAGAGCAGGCGGCGCTGGCAAGCGCCAGCGCGACCACTGCCAGGTAACGTGCCCAACCTGACAGGATGACCCTACGAAGGCCTCTTTGATGCGTTCTCATCGTGCTCTCCTCTATGCGGTGGCCGGACAGGCCGGCTGGTTTGTGTGCGTGCTGAGTGCCGCGCGCGACGCCGCGTGGATCGGCATCGTCTTCGTCGCCGTACTGCTCGCGCTTCACTTGCAGCAAGCCCGCCAGCCGCAACGGGAATTGCGGCTGGTGGTGTGGGTCGTGGTGCTGGCGGCACCGTGGGAAACCCTCCTGATACGCGCCGGCCTCATCGCCTATCCGCATGGCACGTTGTGGGCCGGATTCGCACCGCCCTGGCTGCTGGCGCTGTGGGTGCTGTTCGCGATCCAAGTGAATGTCCTCTTTCGTTGGCTGCGCGGCAGATGGTGGCTGGCGTTGGCGCTGGGGGCCGTTGCCGGCCCGCTCTCGTTTCGTGCGGGTGCAGCGCTTGGGGCGGCACATATTTCGGCGATGGCTGCCACGCTGGGCACCCTGGCAATCGGTTGGGCGATATGGATGCCGCTACTGGTCCGGATGGGCGAGCACAGCGACGGAACCGGCATTCCGCCCTGACTGCTGCTCCGCTCCCTAACGCTTGACGAACCGGTAATGCGCCACGCCCCATTCGTTGCCGTCTGCATAGCCGAACAACGTCGACACCGCCAGGTAGAACATGCGCCACCGCTGAAACCACACGGCCGCCTGGGGCTTGCCATAGGTCTGGATGAACACCGGCATCAAACGATCACGGGCCGCGTCGAGGTTGGCTAGCCAATGGTCGGCGGTGCGCGCGTAGTGCATGCCGCTGACCCACCAGTGCCGCGCCATGCGCAGGTCGTCCTGGAACTCCAGCAGCAACGCCTCCGATGGCATCGTGCCGCCAGTGAAGAAATACTTCGACATCCAGTCGGTGCCGTCCTGCACCTGGAAGTGATACGCCAGCGTGCGATGCGCAAAGATGTGCACGAACAGCACCGCATCCGGTCGCATCCACCGCGCGATCTTGCCCAGCAACAGGCCGTAGTTCTTCATGTGCTCGAACATCTCGATCGACACGACCCGGTCGAAGAGACCGCCCTTGGGCATCTCTGCAAAGTCGAAATCGACGATGTTTCCCGTGTGCACGGTCAGGTTCGTCAGGCCGCGCTCGGCTGCCCGGGCCTCGATCCAGCTGCGCTGGCCCCGCGAATTCGACAACGCCACAATGCGCGCGTTGGGATAGCGCTTGGCCATCCATAGCGACAGCGAACCCCAACCGCAGCCCAGGTCCAGAATGCACTGACCGTCGGCCAGGCTGGCACGCTCGGCGTAGCACGCAAACATCGCCTCTTCGGCCTCGGCCAGCGTTTCGTTGCCGTTCGGGTACAGGGCGCAGGAGTATTTCAGCTGCGGCCCCAGATGCGCCTCGAAGAATGCAGGCGGCAATTCATAGTGCTGCGTGTTGGCCGCGTCTGTCTCAATGGCAATGGGGCTGCCATGCAGCTCGTCCAGCAACGCATTGAAGCGCCGCGAACGCAGTTCGCCGTCGTTCAGGCCCTCGTCTCGCAGGCGTTGGCGCATGAGGGCGCGCATGCCCGCACGAACGAGCCCATCCGGCAGCCATCCGCGCTCGCAGCACTGGATGAGCCAGCCGTCACTGGCGTCGGCCGCAACCTGCGGCGGTAGGGTCGGCGTGGACAGTGCAGTCATGAAAAGCTCCTTGGAATCTGTACGTGTGAACGTCAGTGGCGCGGCGGCCATGGGATCAGCACGCTCGTTGTGCGGGCGTATTCGGCGTAGTCGTCTCGCGTTGCGCGCATGTGGGCTTCAAGCATGGGAACGCCCGAGACCTTGATGAGCAGCCACGCCATGGCCACCGGCGGCAACAGCGTCAGCCATGCCCACGGCGTGCCGAGCGCCAGGGGCACGTAGGCCAGCCAGTGCACGCATTCAAAGAAATAATTGGGATGCCGCGAATAGCGCCACAGCCCCGCCCGGCAGGTCTTGCCGCGGTTGGCCGGGTCCGCCGCAAAGCTGCGCAGTTGCCGGTCCGCCAGTGCCTCGCCGGCCACGGCAATCAGCCACAGCGCAATCGCAATCGCCACGGCAACCGCGCCTGGTGAATCGGGGCGGTAGCTCGGCACGGCAAACGCGATCGACAGAAACATCGATACCGCCGCCTGCACCTGGAAGAAGCCGAACATGTTTCGGGGTGCGGCTGCGCCCCACTCCTGGCGCAACTTGCGGTAGCGCGCGTCTTCCGGCTTGCCGGCATTGCGCTGCCACAAGTGCCAGCCCAGGCGCACGCCCCACACCGCGCCACCCGCACCGACCAGCAAGCGTGCAGGCAACGAACCCGTCCCCAACCCGGCGTACAGCAATGCCACTGCGCCCAGGGAGAATGCCCAGACCGGATCGACCATGCCGGCATTCTCGGTGCGCAACTGCCACGCCCACACGGCACTGAACACCGCCACCAGGAATACCAGCGCGACGAGCGCGACCCCGATCGCAGGCATGGTCACCCCCGCTCCAGCAGAAACTGCGACACGCCGATCCGGCCCTCGTCAAAGCCAGCCTCGCAGTAAGCGAAGTACAGGCGCCAGATGCGGATGAACGAATCATCGAATCCGAGTGCGCGCACGGCATCGAGCCGGGCTTCGAAGCGCTGGCTCCAGCGGCGCAGTGTCTCTGCGTAATCGCGGCCGAAGTCGAGGCGGTCCACCACACGCAAGCCGTGCTGCTCCGCCAGCTTGATGAAGCGCTCACGGCTGGGCAACATGCCGCCCGGGAAGATGAACTGCTGGATGAAATCGGTGCCGGCGCGATAGCGCTCGAAATGCGCTTCGTCGATGGTGATGCTCTGCACCAGCGCGCGCCCCCCATGCCGCAGGCAGCGCACCAGCGTCCGGAAGTAGCTTGGCCAGTAAGCCTCGCCCACTGCCTCGAACATCTCGATGGAGGCGATGGCGTCGTACGCCCCATCCAGATCCCGATAGTCACGCAGCTCAACGCGCGCCCGCGGCTCGCCGGCCAGGCGCTCGGCCGTATAGCGGCGCTGTTCTTCCGAGAGCGTGATGCCGTGCACATGCGCACCGCGCGCACAGGCCATTTCCATCAGGCCGCCCCATCCGCAGCCGATTTCCAGCACATCCATGCCGGGCTCCACCCTCAGCATGTCGCACGCGCGCCGATACTTGGCGGCTTGCGCCTCAGCAAGCCCATGCCGCAGATTGCCGTTGAAACAGGCAGACGAATACGCCATGCCCTCGTCCAGCCACAGGCGATAGAAGTCGTTACCCAGGTCATAATGCAAATGGATATTGCGACGGCTGCCGCGACGGCTGTTTCTGCGCAGCAGGTGGCGCAGGCGCAGGACGGAGCGCGCCAGCGCATTCCCGAAGATCGCCTGGTCCAGCGTGGCCGCATTGACGATGGCTAGCCGCAGCAGGTTGGTGAGGTTGCCCGAGTCGATCCATCCGTCGCGATACGCCTCGGCAAAGCCCACGTCGCCGCTGCGCAGGATGCGCCCGCAGGCGCGCCAGTCGATGATGCGCAGATCCGCCACGAGCGGCGAACCGGCATCGCCGATCTGCACATCGCCATCAGGCGTGACAAGGTGAAGAGAGCCGTGCCGCAGCCGACCGGCCAAGGCCAGAAACAGCCGGCCGGCAGCAGGAACATGGGGCGGCACCCAGGCAAGGGAGCGCGAGACTGTCATCGGGAGTTCTCCGGAGAAGATCTGTCGTGCGGGGCGCGGCCAAAGAACGGCACGCCCTTGAACCACAAGCGCAGGGCTTGCCAATGGATGCGGCCGATGACCTGCAGAGCAAGCAAGGGCTGGCGCAGCAACGCGCGCCGCAGGTGAGCGGAATCGAAAGGCTGCAACCGGCCGCCGATGGCGGTATGCAGCAAGGCGCCGTCTCGGTCGTGATAATCGATGCGCACAAGCGCCGTTGCAGCGCCCTCGGCAAAGCGGAACCGATAGCCGCCCTCGACCCTGCAGAAGGGCGATACATGCAGCTGCTTGCGGCACGTCAGCACGGTATGCGGGTCGATGGCTCCACCGCCCTGCGCGCACAGCAGGTATTGATGGTGCTGCCCAAAGGTGTTGTTGACCTCGGCCAATATGGCGCGCAGCGTGCCTGCCGCGTCGTGGCAATACCAGAACGAGACGGGGTTGAACATCCAGCCGGCAATACGCGGAAACGTCTGCAGCCAGACCTCGCCATCGGCAGGCAAACCTGCGCTGCTCAGCACGCCACGTATCCAGGTAAGCAGGTCCGTGCCGTCTCGCGGGCCGTAGTCTCGCGTGCGCAAAGACAGCGGCCGGAGGCAGTCGACGCCAAACCACGTCCCGGTCAGGCGCCCCAGCGCGGAAAGCTTCACGCGCACGGCAAACACCGGATAGACAAAGCGATTGGCCACCGGCCGCAGGCGGCGGTGCATGACCTGGCCGACAAGAAGCTGCGCGTCGCCGTTCATGGCGCCACCTGTGCCCAGGCTGGAGCGCAGCCGAAATCCGCCACGACGCGCAGGGCGGACTTCAGCCCATCTTCGTGGAATCCGTAGCCGGTCCAGGCGCCTGCAAACCAGGTGCGACTGCGGCCCTGCAATGCCGGCAGGCGAGCCTGCGCGTCGATGGCCGGTTGATCGAACACAGGATGCTCGTAGTCGAAGCGCCGATACTCAAGCTCGGGCGCGGGCGGCGCGGATGGATTGAGCGTGACCACCACGGGCGTCGACACCGGCAACGGTTGCAGCTGGTTCAGCAGATAGCTGACGCACGGCGCGCCCGCCGTGGTGCCGGTGTGCGGCGCATCCAGATAGTTCCACGCCGACCACACGCGCCGTCGGCGCGGCAACAAGCGGGTATCCCGGTGCAGGAATGCGGTGTTGGGCTGGTACCGGAAAGCGCCCAGCACGGCGCGCTCGTCGTCGGTGGCATCGTCGAGCAGATGCAGCGTCTGCGGAGCGTGTGTGGCGAGCACCACGGCGTCGTATCGCTCGCTTCCCGAATCCATGCGCACATCGACATGGGTCTCTGCCCGGCGGATGCCTCGCACCGGCGTGCCGACACGCACATCGGCCAGCCGGCTGGCAATCGCCTGCACATAGCTGCGCGCGCCGCCTTTGACGGTACGCCAACGCGGCCGGTTGAAGACCTGCAGCAAGCCGTGGTTTAGACAGAATCGAAGGAACGTTTCGGCTGGAAATGCCAGGATCTCGCGGCTCGGCGTCGACCAGATTGCGGCCGCCATCGGCAGCAGATAGTGCGCGCAGAACGGCTCGCCATAGCGGCCGGCCGCCAGCAGCGCGCCGAGGCTGTGGCGCTCGCTTCGGGCCACCGCCAGGTTGGTGTGCGCCTGGCGGTTGAAGCGCAGGATGTCGCGCAGCATCGACAGGAACCGCGCCGACACCAGATTGCGCGGCTGCGCAAAGACCGTGCTGAGGCTGGTACCGGCCCATTCCAGTGCCCCGCCGTCGACCGACACGCTGAACGACATGTCGCTCTCGCAATGCGCCACGCCCAGCTCGTCGAACAACGCAATCAGGTTCGGATACGTGCGCGAATTGAACACGAGAAAGCCGGTATCGACGCCGAAGATCTGTCCGCCCTCTTCGATGTCGACTGTATTGGTATGCCCGCCAAGCCGTGGGGCGGCCTCGAACAGCGTCACGGCGTGCCGCTTCGCAAGAAAATGCGCCGCCGCCAGCCCCGAGATACCGGAGCCGACCACGGCGATACGCTTTGCAGGAAACTGAAGAATGTTCAAGGCAATGCCTCTTGGGGTGGCTGGGCGCTCATCCGCCGTTGCGGCCGGGCAGCAGCGCAAGAAACTCGCGCCGCAGGCTGGCGTCGGTCAGAAACACGCCGCGCATCACGCTGCTCACCATGCGCGACTCGTCGTCTTTCGTGCCGCGCCAGTGCATGCAGTAGTGTTCGGCCTCCAGCACGACAGCCAGGCCGTCGGGCTCCATCCGGTCTTCCAGCAAATCGGCAATCTGCTTGATGGCTTCTTCCTGGATCTGCGGACGGCTCATGACCCAGTCGATCAGCCGGGCGTACTTGGACAGCCCGATGAGCTGGGAGTCCTGGCGCGGCATGACACCGACCCACGCGCGTCCCATCACCGGACACAGGTGGTGCGAGCAGGCGCTGCGCACCCGCAACGGCCCGACCACCATCAGCTCATTGAGCCGCTCCGCGTTCGGAAACGCCGTCACTTCGGGGGCTTCGACATAGCGCCCGGCAAACACCTCGCGTATGAACATCTTGGCCACGCGGCGCGCCGTTTCCCGGCTGTTGTGGTCTTGCTCCACGTCGATGACGAGTGCGCGCAGCACCGCCTGCAGGCGCTCCTCCACCTCTGCCTGGAGCAGATCCAGTTCGCCGTCGCGCAGGTAAGCGGCGATGTTGTCGTTGGCGTGAAAGCGGTGGCCGGCGCTCATCAGCCGCTCCCGAATCCGGACAGAAAGCGGCACGCCGCCAACCGCACCGGCAAACCCGGGCGGATCCAAAGTCAGTTTCATTGAAGTTGCCTCCGAAAAGTCGGCGGTGCTTTCACCGCCCATGCCGCCTCAGGCGAGCTGCCGCGCGAGGTGGGAGGGACGCATACCCACCTATACGCAGCTAACCCGCAGGTGGATGCAGCGTCTCGGCCCGAATGGCGAATTCCATCGCATCTTCGAGCATCAACCGCGCACGGTTGGCGACATCGCCCAGATAACGGTGAAGTTGTTCATCGAGCGACGACCGCACCGCACAGCCATCGCTGAACCGCTCGAATGCATCGAGCTGACGGATCAGCCCGACAAGATGCCGTGGGCATTCGCAAGCAAGCGTCTGCGATGCGTTGGCGAAGATCTCCAGCTGGCGGTCCGTGAACCTGCGCGCATTGCGCCGCAACGGCTCGAGCTTTCCGTACACGGCATCGACGCGCACAAGCTGCGCCAACTCCTGCAGAACCTGGTCGAGTTCGCCCTGTGCGTTGGGCTCTCGATACAGCCGCACGCCGGCCGCGCGCAGCATGTCGGTGGCACGCACCGTGCCAAAGCTGTAGATCACGCCCACAGCACTGGCGCCGCAACGGCGTGCCGCAGCCAGCACGGCTTCTGCCGTTTCCGGATGCAGGGAGGCAGCTTCCACGACCAACGCGTCGCTGCGCGGCGGTGGGTCGAGGAGTGCCTCGCCGTCAAGCGCGGGCAACTCGATGACGGCCTCGATACCCAGCGACGCAAGCGTGCTCTTTCTGCGCCGGACGCGCTCGGCCAGCAGCGCGCCGCAGACGGCCATCGAAATGGCCGCGGTGGATGGCGCTGGCGCGGCCGCCTCCACGGCCACGGAAGCTTCCAGCAACTGCTGGAGTTCGGTGCTGTCCGCATGCGCAATTGCACCAATTGCGTGCCCCTGGTTGACGAGTGCACGCAGCAGCGCGAGGCGCCGGACGTCCTCGCTGGAATACAACCGTTGGCCGGACTCCGATTTGGCCGGCGAAATCACGCCATAGCGCTGCTCCCACACACGCAGGGTGGATACAGGCATTTTGGCCATGCGGGCGGCGGTTCCGCTTCGGTACATCGGGGCCGCGTTGTCTTCGTGTGGCACGTGCGTCTCCATGCAAGAGCTGCTTTGTTGACATGAAACGCTGTGCCGCTGACATCGTCAATGAAATGAAGCGCAAAACGCGCTTTTGGGTCGCGCATGAGTCGAGATTGAGTCGCGATTCCGGCGTGAACCCGTTGTGCATAGCTTCCGATTGCCGAGTTCCCCACGCTTGCGCCGTACCGCAACGGCCGTAGCGCTTTGTTGTTATCCACTGGCTGCGCGGAGCGGCGCGCCGACCATCCGCATCTCCACAAGACTGCTGAAGAAGCCCTCGCCGCCCACGTACTCCTCAGGTGGGGATGGGGAAAACCCACCCTTGACCTCTAATATATCAATCCATAAATTCTGATATATCAAAAGGCGTGCACCGGTTCTGCAGCTTCCGGCCTGGGCGACACGTCAGAGAAAAACACCGACGAGGAGACCCATGACAGCGCCCTTCCATCACCGGCGGCGGCCGGCCTTCAATGCCCGCACCCCGGACAATCCATCCCGGCGCGCCTTTCTGAGCTACGGCGGTGCCGTGGTCGGCGGGGCGCTCGTGGGCGCCTGTGGCGGCGGTTCCGACGACGCCGCGGCACCGGTTGCCACCACGCCCACGGCCCCCGTGCAGGCAGATCCGATCTGGGGCCCGAGCGGGCTGGCCACCACCATCATTTCTTCGCTGAAGAGCGTGGCGCAGAGTGCATTCCCGGCCGTGGATTTCCAGGTCGAGGCGTATGGCGCGCAGCCCTGCAGCGTTGTCGCGCAGACGAGCCCCTACACCGATCCGACCAAGTCGCCCGTCAGTTCAGGCGCTGGCGCAACGCAGGCACCCGGTGCATTCGATTCGCGCCCTGCGTTTCTGGCAGCCATTGCAGCTTGCAGCGCAGCAGGCGGCGGGCGCGTGGTGGTGCCTTCGGGCACGTGGTATTGCGCCGGGCCAATCGTCCTGCAGAGCAACGTCAACTTTCACCTCAGCGCCAACTGCACGATCTACTTCAGCGCCAATCCGGCCGATTACGCCAAGGATGGCCCCATCGACTGCGGCACCAACGGCAAGCTCTTCTACAGCCGCTGGCAAGCCGACGATTGCCTGAATTACGGCTCGCCCATCTACGCACGCAACGCCAGCAACATCGCATTGACGGGCGAAGGCGCGACTTCGGTGCTCAACGGCCAGGCCATGACGCCGTTTGCCGGGACAGGCAACACGAGCACGTGCTGGTGGACCTTCAAGGGCACCAACGGCGCCTATGGTTGCGCAAGCTCGAGCACGCCGTCGCAGGCTTACAGCAACCCGAACAACGTCGACTTGCAGACCGCTGCGCCCGGCATTCCGAGCGCGCTGTACGCACAGCTCACCAATCCGGCGACGCCGTGGCAGCAAGACCAGAACTATCTGCCGGCGCTGTCCGAAGCCGGCGTTCCGGTCGAGAAGCGCATCTTCGGGCTCGGGCATTACCTGCGCCCCTGCATGGTGGAGTTCATTGGCTGCACCAACGTGCTGATGGAAAACTACCGCACGGTCAACACGCCCTTCTGGCAACACCATCCGGTGCACTGCACGAACGTGGTGATCCGTGGCGTGACGGTCGACAGCATCGGCCCGAACAACGACGGCTTCGATCCCGACGCCTGCAGCAACGTGCTGTGTGAAAACGTCACGTTCAACACGGGCGACGACTGCATCGCCATCAAGTCGGGCAAGAATCTCGACACCGGCTACGGCCCCGCGCAAGACCACGTCATCCAGAACTGCACGATGAACAGCGGCCACGGTGGCATCACGCTGGGCAGCGAGATGGGCGGCGGCGTGCAGAACATCTATGCGCGCAATCTGGCGATGCTCAATCAGTTCTGGGCAACGAACTCGCTGAACATCGCCATCCGCATCAAGACCAACATGAACCGTGGCGGGTTCGTGAAGAACTTCTATGTGACCAACGTCAGCCTGCCCAACGGCGTCAATCTCACGGGCGCCGGCTACGGCAGCAAGATGCTGGCAGGCAGCCCGATCAACGGCACGGTGCCGCTGGGTGTAGTGACGCCCAACGCGGCAAACCCGTCGGCATCGCAAGGCGGGATCATCACCTTCGACTGCGACTATCAGCCCGCTGCCGACGCCATCCGCACGCGGCCAGCGCTGGTGCAGAACGTGAACATCTCCAACGTGACTGCCGGCAATGTCACCACCGGCGGCCTCACGGGCTCGTGCTTCCAGGCCATCGTTGCGCAGGGCCCGGTGGCGTTCGACTACAACGGCCCGCTGCCTGTGCCCGCCATTCCGCCAATCACCGGCGTGACGATCTCGAACTGCAACTTCGGCACGCCCACCGCAGCAGGCCCGGCAAGCGCCACCACGCCGGGGCCGCTCTACGCCTACAACGTGCACGACATCACCCTGCAGAACGTGGTGATCGCAGGACAGACCTTCAACACCACCGTAACCGACGCCCGCTGAGCGATCGGCCTCCGTGGCGCTCGGCTGGCTCCGCCGGCCAGCGCCTCTTCACTTCGAACTTGCAGCCAACACATCCATGAAACGCTCTACCGCAATCGCTCGTACGTCCCTGCTGTTCGCTGCGCTGCTGTCCGCCTTCGCAAGCGGCGCAGCGCAGGCGCGCACCTTCCGTGTCGCCGACGTGCATGGCGACACCTATCCGACCAACATGGCCGTCAAGTTCATGGGCGAGGAAATCAAGAAGGCCACCGACGGCAAGGATTCCGTCAAGGTCTTCGGCAACAGCGCGCTGGGGTCAGAGAAAGACACCATTGACCAGGTGCGCATCGGTGCGATCGACATGGTGCGTGCCAACGGCGCTGCCTTCAACGAGATCGTCCCGGAGTCGGTCATCCCCTCGCTGCCCTTCCTGTTCCGCGATATCGAGCACTTCCGCAAGGTGATGTACGGCCCGGTCGGCCAGAAGATTCTCGATGCATTTGCCGCCAAGGGCTTCATCGCGCTGACGTTCTACGAGAGCGGTGCACGCTCGATCTACGCCAAAAAGGCCATCCATACGCCAGCCGACATGAAGGGCGTGAAGATCCGGGTGCAGCCGTCGGACCTGATGGTGGACGAGATCAAGGCCATGGGGGGCACACCCACGCCGATGCCGTTCAGCGAGGTCTACACCGGCCTGAAGACGGGCCTGGTGGATGCGGCGGAAAACAACATCCCGTCGTATGAAGAAACCAAGCACTTTGAAGTCGCGCAGATCTACTCCGAAACGCAGCATGCGATGACGCCGGAGGTACTCGTCTTCTCCAAGAAGATCTGGGACACGCTCACGCCGCAGGAGCAAGCCGCCATCCGCAAGGCGGCCGCCGACTCCGTGCCGTACTACGTCAAGCTGTGGACCGCACGCGAGCAGGCCGCCACGGCAACCGTGACCAAGGGCAACGCCACCATCGTGCCGGCGTCGCAGGTGGACCGTACCGCCTTCGTCAAGGCCATGCAGCCGCTCTGGGCGAAGTACGAAACCACGCCGCAGATGAAGGACATCGTCAACGCGATCGTCGCCACCAAGTAAGCCTGCAACACCGCTCAAGCGCGGGGCCTGCGACTTTCCCGCAGGCCACGCGCCGGGCAGGCTCCCGATGTACGACGTTGGTACACCGGCCATGCCTGCCCACCCCCGATACCACGCTCCCCTCCAGGTTCAGCATGCAATCGATGTCTTTACTCAAACGCATCAACGATGCGTTTGCGCTCGTGCTCACGCTCGTGGCGGCGCTATGCCTGGCCACGCTGACCGTGCTCGTCTTCTACGGCGTGGTCATGCGCTACGTCTTCAACAACGCGCCGGATTTTGTTGAACCCATCGCCCTGCTCATGGTGGTGGCCATCGCCATGTTCGGGGCCGCGCTCAAAGTGCGCGAAGGCGGCCATATCGGCCTGGATTCCTTTGTTGAGCGCCTGCCTGCTGGCGGCAAGCGCGCCGCGCACGTGCTGCAGAAGCTGTGCCTGATCGCCTTTGCCGTGGTGATCTTCATCGGCTGCTTCGACATGGCCGAAACCACGTTCGGAGACCGCATCCCCATCCTCGGTCTGCCTGAAGCCGTCCGCTACTGGATTCCGATCGTCGCCAGTGTCGCCATCGCCCTGTTCGCTCTCGAACGCCTGATCGGGCTGTTCGCGCAAGACGCACGTTAAGTCACCATGGACCTCGCCATTCTCTCCGTCAGTTTTCTGGCGTTTCTCATGCTGGGCGTACCGGTTTCGTTCGCGCTCGGCCTGTCATGCGTGCTGACGTATCTGCACGAAGGTCTGCCGGCGGCCACCGCCATGCAGTCGATGATCTCCGGCATGAACGCGTTCTCGTTCCTTGCCGTGCCGTTCTTCATCCTGTCGGGCGAGCTGATGCTGCACGGCGGCATTGCAGACCGCATCCTGCGCTTCGCGCAAACACTGGTGGGACACTTCCGCGGTGGCCTGGGCATGGCCAACGTGGTGGCCTGCACGCTGTTCGGCGGCGTCTCGGGCTCGCCCACCGCAGACACCTCAGCCATGGGCGGCGTGGTGATCCCGCTGATGAAGCGCGAAGGTTACAGCGCAGCCTACGCCGTGAACGTGACCACGCATGCCTCGCTGGCCGGCGCGCTCATGCCCACCTCCACCAACATGATCATCTACGCCTTTGCGGCGCAGGGCATCGTGGGCTCGCTCAACGGCCAGCAGGTGAGCGGCGTGTCGATTGGTGACCTGCTGTTCTCCGGGCTGCTGCCGGTACTGTGGGTCATGGGCTTCGTGTTGATCGCCGCCTACTGGCAAGCCAAGCGCTACGGTTTCCCGCGCCGGGCCGACGGCTCGACCGAGCTGCCGCCCTTCCCCGGCTGGCTTGCCGTCGCACGCGCCTTTGTGGGTGCGGTACCGGGCCTGATGGTGATCGCGCTGATCCTGGTGTGCGTGGCCATGGGCATTGCCACCGCCACTGAAGCCGCCGCCATCGCGGTTGCCTATTCGCTATGCCTCACGGTGCTGGTCTATCGCTCCATGACGTGGACCAAGTTCCGCCGCGCCCTGGCCCATGCCGCCAAGACCACGGGCGTGGTGCTGTTGCTGATTGCCGTATCGAACATGCTGCGCTTTCAGATGGCCTACCTCGAGATTCCGGACGCCATCGAGCAGATGCTCACGCAGACCAGCGCCGCACCGTGGCTGATGCTGCTCTACATCAACATCCTGCAGGTGTTCCTGGGCACGTTCGTCGACATGGCGGCGCACATCCTGATCACCACGCCGCTGTTCCTGCCGATGGCCATGCATTGCGGCGTCGGCCCGGTGCAGTTCGGGATCATGCTCCTGCTCAACTGCTCGCTGGGGCTGGTGCATCCGCCCATCGGCTCGGTGCAGTTTGTCGGCTGCGCCATCGGTGAGGTCTCGATCGGCGAGACCACCAAGATCGCGTGGCCCTACTACCTCGCCATCTTCACCGCCATCAACGTGGTGACCTACATGCCGTTCTTCTCGACCTGGCTGCCGAGCGTGATCAACGGACACCCGGTGTTCTGAGGCCGTCCCAACGAATAACCAACATGCAGCCACGGCTGCGACATCAAGGAAGGAGTCGTCATGAAGCGCCAATTAGCAATCGCAGCAGCGATCGCGCTCACGGGGGGCGTGGCCGGATCGGCGTACGCGCAGAGCAGCGTCACGCTGTACGGCAACATCGACGTGTCGATCGGGTATCAGAGCAACCAGACCTCGGTCGGCTCGACATCGAACGGCCACTCGGTCGTAAAGCAGAACAGCGGCATCTGGTCGGGCAGCCGCTTCGGCTTCAAGGGCAACGAAGAGCTGGGCGGCGGCAACAGCGCGCAGTTCGTGCTCGAAGAAGGCTTTAACGGCGACACGGGCTCCCAATCGGTCTCGGGGCTGATGTTCAACCGCCAGGCCTTCGTGGGGCTGGCCAACCGCGACCTGGGCACCGTCACGCTGGGCCGTCAGTACACGGCGTATTTCTCGATCCTCGCCCCATATAGCCCGATCACCTGGCTGACCGGCTTCTACGGCGCGCACCCGGGCGATATCGACTCCCTCGACACCAACTACCGCGTCAACAACTCGGTGGTTTACACCTCGCCCACGCTGGGCGGCGTGACCTTCAGCGGCTCGTACGGCCTGGGCGAAACGCCGGGCAGCGCGGGCAACGGCTCGACCTGGAGCTTTGCTGCGCGCTACGCCAATGGCCCGGTCGGCGTGGGCGCGGGTTTCATGCGCGTGAACAACTCGACGGTGGGCGGCGGTGCATGGGGCGCAAACTCATCGCTGTCCAACGGCGGCAGCGAACCTGCTGTGTCCGCCATCAATGCGGGCTACCAGCTGGCGGCTGCGCAACAGCGCTTTGCCGTGTTGGGTTCTTACACCTTCTCGCCGGCATGGGACGTGTCGGTGTCGTATACCAACGTGCAGTACATCCCGGGCGTGAACTCCAAGTTCGCCAGCCAGGCGATCTTCAATACCGGCGGCGCAGTGCTGCACTACAAAGCCACGCCGACGCTGGACCTGGCTGCGGGCTATTCGTATACGCGCGCCACCAAGGCCAACGGCATTGCCGATGCAGCGACGTATCACCAGTTCAACCTGTCGCAGTACTACAGCCTCTCGAAGCGCACGGGCCTGTACGTTCTGGAGGCGTATCAGAAGGCAAAGGGTAAGACGATCTCGCCCACCGGCAGCATCATCGATGCCACGGCGTCGATCGGCGACGGCCAGAACGGCGCACCTTCGGCAACGGGGTCGCAGCTGGCGGTGGCTGTCGGCATGATTCACCGGTTCTGACCGATTGACGCGCCCGGCACGGTGTCGGCTTCGACGCTGTGCCGGGTTCGCCTCAGTTCAAGCGCGCGGACTTTGCCGCTATCATGATGCCCGCGCTGCCCTTGGCCTGTGACCGCATCGACAATCCCAGGCACCGCCGTTGCAATCCCATCCTCTCCCAATTGAACTCGTTGCGAGCTGTATGACTTCGCGCCCTTTCCCCTCGTCACCTGAGGACGAGGCCACCATGACCGCCTCTCGACGCGTGTATCTCAGTCTGCGCGAGCGGATCGTCGAGATGGAGTTGCTGCCCGGAACGCGCATTGTCGAGAAGGACCTCGCAGAAGAATTCGGGACCAGCCGCACGCCCGTGCACGAGGCCGTCCAGCGCTTGGCAGAAGAAGGCTTGATCGACGTGCAGGCGCGCGTCGGGACATTCGTCTCGCGCATTCCGCTCAACACGCTGGAAGAAGCCATGCTGGTGCGCGGCGCGCTGGAAGTCGCCATCATCGAGAAGGCCGCAGAGCGCATGACGCCCGAAGGCATCCACAAGCTCAACGTCGTGCTGGAGCGGCAGGCGCAATGCGTGCGCGAGAGCAACCGGCGCGGTTTCTTCCGCACCGACGAAGCGTTTCACGCCACGCTGGCCGAGCTGTCGGGCTACCCCGGCGTCTGGCAGATCATCCTGGAAGTCAAAACGCAGATCGACCGTTACCGGCTGCTGACCCTCCCCTTGGAGGGTCGCATGACCGAGGTGCTGGCCGAGCACCGCGCCGTGATCGACGCTCTCGCGTCCAACGACCCGAAGCGGGCTGTTCGCGCCATGCGCGAGCATCTGGACCACGTACTGCCGGTGCTGGAAATCACACGCCGGCTGCGGCCCGAATACTTCACCGTTTAAGCGCGGCGCCCACGCCGGTGCATCGGCCGGCAGATACGGGGCGGCGGCGCCCCACCCGGTGGTGTTTCGCGCCGCCCAGGCAATTCAAATCGACAGGCAGAGCTTGCCGAAATGCTTGCCCGCCGCCTGATGCGCAAACGCATCGGCAATGTCCTCCAGCGCAAACGTCTGATCGATCACCGGCTTGATGCCGGTTGCATCGATCGCGCGGACCATGTCGCGCTGGTGGCGCCGGCTGCCGACAATCAAGCCCTGCAGCGTCTGGTGCCGTCGCATCAGCTCGACGGTCGGCACCGGCCCGGCAATACCGGTGAGCACGCCGATCAGGGCGATATGTCCGCCGGTGCGGCATGCCTGGATGGATTGACCCAGCGTGTCGGGCCCGCCCACTTCGATCACGTTGTCGACGCCCCGGCCATTCGTGTACTCCAGCACTTTGGCCGCCCAGTCGGTATCACGCCGGTAGTTGATCGTGAAATCGGCGCCCAATGCCTGCGCCCGCGCGAGTTTGTCGTCGGAGGACGAGGTTGCGATCACGGTTGCGCCCATGCTCTTGGCAAATTGCAGCGCAAAGATGGACACGCCGCCCGTGCCGAGCACGAGCACGGTATCACCCGCCTTCAGGCGCGCGTCGACCACCAGCGCCCGCCATGCGGTCAGCCCCGCCGTCGTCAGCGTCGCCGCCTCGGCATGGCTGTAGCCGCGTGGGGCATGCGTGAACCAATGCGCCGGGCGAACGACGTATTCGCGCGCATAGCCGTCAACGCCGTCGCCGGGTACGGTCGCAAAATCGGAAAGTGTCGGGCCGCCATCCAGCCACGTCGGGAAGAACGTCGACACGACCGAATCCCCCACGGCAAACTCGTCGACCCCCTCGCCGATCGCCTCCACCACCCCGGCGCCGTCGGACATCGGGATGCGGCCGTCGGCGCTGGGCATGCGTCCGGTCACCACACCCAGATCATGAAAGTTGAGCGAGCTGGCATGCACACGCACGCGGATTTCTCCGGCGCCCGGCTGGCCGGGGTCGGGCAGATCGACGAGATGAAGTTTGTCGAGGCCAGCAGGCTGGCGCAGGGTAATGGCTTTCATGAGGACGACATCCTTGATGGAAAGGTTGCGAAAAGGCAGCGCCGCGCAACTTGCAGCGATACCGCATTGCAGGCATTGTCAGGGCCTACCATCTGCATCGTAAGAACGTACAATTTTCACAGGTACTATCAATTTTGTAGGTATAAAACCATGCGTCTGAAACGTCTGGACGGCAAGAGCGGCTGCGCCGTCGAAGTCACACTTTCCGTGATTGGTGGGGTCTGGAAGCCAGTGATCCTGTTCCACCTGTTACCTGGGAAGAAGCGCTTCATGGAGTTGACGCGGCTGATTCCGAATGCCACGCAGCGCATGCTGACGTTGCAATTGCGCGAACTCGAGGCGGACGGTGTCATCGCGCGGCACGTGTATCCGCAGGTGCCGCCCAAGGTCGAATATGCGCTCACCCCGCTTGGCGAGTCGCTCGCGCCGGTGCTCATCAGCCTCCGGGAGTGGGGCGAGTCGTACCGCACAAACGAGATGTCCCGCGAGCCCGCCGCACCCCCGCAATGCGCGCGCGCCGAGGCGATGGCGACTTGAAGTCACACGAGGGCTTCCCAAAAGAGCCCGACGCGCTGGCGCAACTTACACCCTCGCCCGTCGTCGAGCTGAACCGCGCCGTGGCAGTGGCCATGGCATATGGCCCGCAAGCGGGGCTCGACATCGTCGATACGCTGCTGGCCGAACCGGCGCTGCGCAGGTATCACCTGTTGCCCAGCGTGCGCGCCGATTTTCATGCACGCCTCACGCGCATGGACGAGGCACGCGTCGAGTACGAGCGTGCTGCTGCACTCACGCACAATCGGGAGGAGCGTGCGCTGCTCCTTCAGCGCGCAGCCGGGTGCACTACCCGCAGCTGACGCGGTCGATCATCAGATCACCACTTCGACCTGCACGTCGATCGTGATGCTTTGGAAGCAACGCTCCAGCAAATTGCGCGCTCGAAAGCATCCGGAATTCGTCTTTCGATATGACGATGCGCAATTGCGGAATGGCAACAACACGCCAACATCAAAGACTGAATTCAATTCTCTTTACAGCTCAGAGACTTAGCGTGAAACGCGAGCATTGAAATATAGATGCTCCGATTTCTACGTATGCCACTGCACATGGTGCAACGCAGAATGATTTGCATGCGCAGGACATGGCTCAAGGCCGCCCGCGCTCAGGCATTCATATCGTTCCGTCGATCGCGCAAGCGCAGAGGTACTCACAATGAGTCGCAAGTTCAAGGTCGTGGCCGTTTCGGGGAGCGTGCAGCGCCCCTCGCGCACACTCGTGCTGGTCGAGCAACTGCTGGCCGCCCTCGCCGAGGTGCTTCCCATCGATGTCCACCTGATCACGCTCGAAGAGCTGGCCCCGGCCATTGGTGGCACGTCGTATCGAGACCAGTTGCCGGGCCGGGTGCAGGCGGAACTTGCCGCCATTGAGTCGGCCGATGTGCTCGTTGTCGGGAGCCCCGTGTATCGCGGCTCATACACCGGTCTGTTCAAGCATCTTTTTGACCTCGTCCACCACGAAGCGCTCATCGACGTGCCTGTCCTGTTGGCTGCGACGGGTGGCAGCGACCGTCACGCGCTGGTGATCGATCACCAGCTGCGCCCGCTTTTCAGCTTCTTCCAGGCGCGCACATTGCCGCTGGGCGTATATGCGTCCGAGCAGGATTTCAGCGGCCATGAGATCACCAGTCAGGCACTGCGCGAACGGATCGCCCTGGCCGTTGCGCGCGCATTGCCGCTGTTGAGCGCGTCTTCGGCCGACGATCTTCGCACCGCTCCGGTGGCGCAAGCTGCTTGAAGCACCCGCTTCGTTCGTTCCCATCCCACACAGGACAAAGGACCATCGCGATGAGCCAATCCTCTTCCAGCGCCAATATCAAGTTTGCCTACTGGGTGCCGAACGTCAGCGGCGGCCTGGTCGTCAGCACCATCCCGCAACGCACTGACTGGAGCCTGGAGTACAACCAGAAGCTGGCACAGACGGCCGAGAAAGCCGGCTTTGACTATGCGCTCAGCCAGATCCGCTTTACCGCCGGCTACGGTGCTGAGCATCAGCATGAATCGGTATCGTTCAGCCAGGCGATCCTGCACGCCACCACCAAGCTGAAAGTGCTCGCAGCCATCCTGCCCGGCCCCTGGCATCCGGCGGTGGTGGCCAAACAGCTGGCAACCATCGACCACATCTCCAACGGCCGCATCGCCATCAATGTCGTCAGCGGCTGGTTCAAGGGCGAGTTCCAGGCCCTGGGCGAACCTTGGCTTGAGCACGACGAGCGCTATCGCCGCTCCAACGAATTCATCCGCGTGCTCAAAGGCATCTGGACGCAGGACAAGTTCACGTTCAAGGGCGACTTCTATCGCATCAACGACTACACGCTGAGCCCCAAGCCGCTGCAGAAACCGCACCCCGAGATCTTCCAGGGCGGCAGCTCGCGTGCCGCGCGCGACAACGCGGCCAGCGTGTCGGACTGGTACTTCACCAACGGCAACACGCCCGAAGGGATCAAGGCGCAGATCGACGATATCCAGGCGAAGGCCCGCGAAAACGGCCACACGGTCCGCATTGGCGTGAACGCCTTCATCATCGCGCGCGATACCGAAGAGGAAGCCAGGGCGGTGCTGGACGACATCATCAAGCATGCGCACGTGGAAGCCGTGCATGCCTTTGGCGATGCGGTGAAGCAAGCCGGCAAGGCATCGCCCGAAGGCGAAGGCAACTGGGCGAAATCCACGTTTGAAGATCTCGTCCAATACAACGACGGTTTCCGGACCAACCTGATCGGCACGCCGCAGCAGATTGCGGAGCGCATCGTGCATCTGAAGTCGATCGGCGTGGACCTCATCCTGGCGGGCTTCCTGCATTTCATCGAAGAAGTCGAATACTTCGGACGGAAGGTGCTGCCGCTGGTGCGCGAGCTGGAAGCCCAACGCGCCGCCACAAGCGGTGCCACAAACGCCGACACGCGCGAGGCCGAGGCCGCCACGTCCGCCGCCTGACCGCCTGATCTGATACCCGCGTTCCCCATACGCGCCCGCTCAGTCGAACGGGCGCGGGGGAGTTCTGTTGCCTGTCGCTTTGCGAAGACCGCCATGTCTCACACGTCTGCTGAACTTGCTGTCCCGCCTCCGCCGCTTGCACGCTACGCCGACTCGCGCAGCGCCGATGCACCATCGCCTGCACGCAGCGTTGACGGCGGGGCCGTAGAAGCTGCGGCACCCGTGCTGCGGTTGACCGACATCGACCTGTCGTTCGGCGGCATTCAGGCGCTCAGCGGCATCGACCTCACGGTGGCGCCGGGGGAGATCCGCGCCATCATCGGCCCCAACGGCGCAGGTAAAAGCTCGCTGGTCAACATCATCAGCGGCCTGTACCGGCCGGACCGCGGAAGCATCTGGCTCAATGGGCGCGCCACGCGCAAGGTGTCGCCGGCAAGCTTGGCCGGACTTGGCATTGCCCGCACATTCCAGAACCTGGCGTTGTTCAAGGGCCTGCGCGTGCGCGACAACATTGCACTGGGCCGCGTACAGCACACCCGTTCCGTGTTCGTCGAGCAGTTGATCGGGCTGGGTCGCGCGCGCCGCGAGCTGGCCGACGCGCGCGAGCGTGCCGAACAGGTGATCCACTTCGTCGGCCTGACAGAAGTGCAGGACCAACTTGCGGGCACGCTGCCCTATGGGCTGCAGAAGCGCGTTGAACTGGCGCGTGCCCTCGTCGCGCGGCCACGCCTATTGCTGCTTGATGAGCCGCTCGCCGGTATGACCGTGACGGAGAAGGTCCAGATGGCCGACCTGATCCGCGCCGCGCGCGACCAGTGGGGCACCACCATCGTGCTGATCGAACACGACATCGGTCTCGTGCTGGGCCTGTCCGATCGCGTGGCGGTGCTCGACTACGGCCGCAAGATCGCCGACGGCACGCCGCAGGCAGTCCGCGACGACCCGGCCGTCATCGATGCTTACCTGGGCGTGGCACACGCAACAGCAGACGCGGCGGAGACCCAATGATGGGCGACTTCGACCTGGCGTTCTTTGCCGAGGTGCTGGTGGGCGGCCTGCTGTCTGGCGTGATGTATTCGCTGGTGGCGATTGGCTTTGTGCTCATCTACAAGACCTCGGGCGTGCTCAATTTCGCGCAGGGCGCGCAGCTGCTGTTTGCGGCGCTCACATTTGTCAGCCTGCTCGAGCGCGGCGTGCCGTTCCCGCTCGCGTTGCTGATCACCTTCACGTTGATGGTGCTGCTGGGGCTCGGGATCGAGCGTGTGGTGCTGCGGCCGCTGGTCAACCAGCCGCCCATCACGCTGTTCATGGCGACGCTCGGCCTGTCGTACGTGATTGAGGGCGTGGCGCAGTTGGTGTGGGGCACGCAGGTGCACGCGCTGAACCTCGGCATCTCCGATGCGCCGTTGCAGATCGGCGGGATCCTCGTCTCGAGCTTTGACTTGTTTGCCGCCGCCATTGCAGCCGTCATGGTGACGGCGCTGTCCGTCTTCTTCCGCTACACGCGCATTGGTCTGGCGTTTCGCGCCGTGGCGGACGACACGTACGCAGCGATTGCCGTGGGCTTGCGGCTACCGCGGATCTGGGCAACGGTCTGGGCCGCGGCCGGCGTGATCGCCCTGGTGGCAGGGCTGCTGTGGGGTGCGCGCCTGGGGGTGCAGTTCTCTCTATCGCTGGTGGTGCTCAAGGCGCTGCCGGTGCTGGTGCTGGGCGGCTTCGATTCGATCCTGGGCGCGGTGGTCGGCGGTTTGATCATCGGCGCGCTGGAGAAGCTGGCCGAGGTGTACCTGGGGCCATTCGTCGGTGGCGGCATCGAGAGCTGGATCGCCTACGTGGCCGCGCTGGCCTTCCTGCTGGTCAAACCGGGCGGGCTGTTCGGCCTGCGCCCCGTCGAGAGAGCTTGAGTCATGTCGACTGCATTGGACTCCACTTCCGAGCGCCCTGTGCGCGCCACCATCGCGCGAGCCCACGTGCCCTGGCCCACCTGGGCAACGCCCGCCGTGACGCTGCTGGTGGCCTACTTCGTGGTGCCGCTGGTGGCATCGGACTACTGGCTGGACGCCATCCTCATTCCGTTCCTCGCGCTGTCGCTTGCAGCGGTGGGCCTGAACCTGTTGACCGGCTACGCAGGCCAGTTGTCAGTGGGCTCGGCCGCCTTCATGGCAGTGGGCGCGTTCGCCGCATACAACTTCAACCTGCGCGTTGAGGGCCTGCCGCTGCCGGTGAGCATCGTGCTCGCCGGGCTGGCCGCCACCGCCATCGGCGTGGCGTTCGGGTTGCCGAGCCTGCGGCTGCGCGGCTTCTACCTGGCCGTATCGACCCTCGCCGCACAGTTTTTCGTGCAGTGGGCACTGACCAAGTACGGCTGGTTCAGCAACAACAACGCATCGGGCGTGATCGACGCGCCGCCCATCGTGGTGGCGGGCTTCGCGTTCGATACGCCGGCGCTGCGCTACGTGTTTGCACTCACGGTCGTGACGATCCTCACGGCACTGGTCTGGCGACTCGTGCAAACGCCCACTGGCCACCATTTCATTGCCGTGCGTGACAACGAAATGGCGGCACGCGTCACCGGCGTGCCCGTGCTGCGGACCAAGCTGCTGGCGTTCGCCATCTCATCGTTCGTCATTGGCGTGGCAGGGGTGCTGTGGGGTTTCGTCTATCTGCGCACGGTGGAGCCCGCGGGCTTCAATCTCGATCGATCGTTCCAGATCCTGTTCATCGTCATCATCGGCGGCCTGGCGACCATCCGGGGCGCGTTTCTGGGTGCTGCGCTGGTGGTGGTGTTTCCGCTGCTGCTATCCCGCTTTGGCGCGTTCGTGTTCGGCGGCCGGTTCGACTCCGGCGTGCTGGACCTCAGCCAGCGCATCGTGATCGGTGCGCTCATCGTGGCCTTTCTGATTGCCGAGCCGCAGGGCCTTGCCGCTCTGTGGCAGCGGGTGCTGCGCCGGATAAGCAACGTCGCGCGTGCAGCTTCCAGGCGCTGATTCCGTCCTCTTTCCCTACTCAACCTACGTCGTATCGATACCAGGAGCTTCTGCACCATGTCTCTCCCCCGCACCATCAAGATGGCGCTGCTGACCGGCGCGCTGGCCCTTTCTGGCCTGACCGGTCTGGGCGTACAAGCCGCCCATGCGGATGAGCAGTTCTTTCCGCTGCAAAGCTACCGCGTCGGCCCATATGCGGCCGGCGGCACGGGGTTCTTTGGCGGCTTCATCGATTACCTGAACCTCGTCAACACGCGAGACGGCGGCGTGGGCGGCGTCAAGCTGACCTGGGAGGAAGGCGAAACGCAGTACGAAGTGGAGCGCGGTGTGGAGGTGTACGAACGCCTGAAGACGCACCCCGGCATCGCCACATGGAACCCGCTGTCGGTCGGCATTGCGTACGCGTTGCTCGACCGGGTGACAGCCGACAAGGTGCCGTTGCTGACCATCAACCACGGCCGCACCGATACGACGGACGGCCGCGTGTTCAAGTACATCTTCCCGCTGCTGCTCAACCCGTATAGCGAAACCTCGGGCATCGTCAACTACATCGGCAGCAAGGAAGGCGGTGTCGACAAGCTCAAGGGCAAGAAGATCGTCGTGCTCTATCACGGCTCGCCGTACGGCAAGGAGACGATCCCCATCTATGAACTGCTGGCAAAGAAATACGGCTTCACGGTGCAGCAGATCGAGGTGCCGCACCCGGGCAATGAACAACAGTCGCAGTGGCTTGCCATCCGCCGCGCCAAGCCCGATTACGTCGTGCTGCGCGGCTGGGGCGTGATGAACCCGGTGGCGCTCAAGACGGCACAGAAGACGGGCTTTCCGGCCGACCACATCATCGGCAACGTGTGGTCCAACTCCGAAGAAGACGTGATTCCGGCCGGCGATGCCGCCAAGGGCTACGTCGCTATCACGACGGTTGCGGCGGGTGCCCAGTATCCGGTGATCCAGCAGATCACCAAGACGCTGTATGACCACGGCAAGGGCAACCTGCAAGACAAGAAGCGCATCGGCAGCGTGTACCACAACCTCGGCGTGCTCAACGGCATCCTGAACGTGGAAGCCATCCGCATCGCGCAGGCCAAGTTCGGCAAGCGCACGCTGACGGGCGACGAAGTCCGCTGGGGCCTGGAGAACCTGAAGATTGACGAAGCCCGTGCCGCCGCGCTGGGCGCCAAGGGCCTGTTCCACTCCATCAACGTCACGTGGGACAACCATGAAGGGGATGGCCGCGTCGCCTTCCAGCAGTGGGATGGCACGAAATGGAACGTGATCTCCGACTGGATTGCGCCGGACTGGAAACTGCTGCGGCCGATTATCGAGAAATCGTCGCTGGCGTACGCCAAAGAGAAAAACATCAAGGTACGCACGAGCATCAACGATTGAGTTCCGCTGTCTCTCCACCCTGCTCGACCACCTGGAGGTTCGCCATGACGCAGCCGCACGCCGAGACCTTGTTCGGCGCCCCCTACGAAACCCTTGCGCAGAAGTACCGCCCCGTCTTCCAGCGCATTCGCGAAACCGCCCTGCAGCGCGAGCACAACCGCCAGCTCGGCGTCGACGCCATCCAATGGCTGAAGCAGGCGGGCTTCGGCGCGGTGCGCGTGCCGGCCGAATATGGCGGCGACGGCGCCACGCTGCCCCAACTGTTCCAGCTGCTGATTGAGCTGGCCGACGCCGATTCAAACATCGTGCAGGCGCTGCGCGGGCATTTTGCCTTCGTGGAAGATCGCCTGAACGCACCGCGCGATGCGGGCAACGAAGTCTGGCTGCGGCGCTTCGTGGCCGGCGATCTGGTCGGCAACGCGTGGACGGAAGTCGGCGACGTGGCCATTGGCGATGTCATCACGCGCATCTCCAAACGGGACGGCCGCTGGGTTGCCAACGGGCGCAAGTACTACAGCACCGGAAGCATCTTTGCCGATTGGGTGGACCTGTATGCGCGCCTGGAAGACGGCACCGACGTGATCGCCGCCGTCAGCTCACATCAGCCGGGCGTGACGCACCACGACGACTGGAACGGCTTCGGCCAGCGCACCACCGGCAGCGGCACGTCGGTGTATGAGAACGCCGCCGTGGAAGACGAGAACATCTTCCCGTTCAGCAGCCGCTTCAAGTACCAGACGGCGTTCTACCAGCTGTTCCACCTCGCCACGCTGGCCGGCATTGCGCGCGCCATCACTCGCGAAGTTGCGCAGCAGGTGCGCGAGCGAAAACGCATCTTCAGCACCGGCAATGCCTCGGCGGTGGCGCAAGACGTCCAGGTGCAGCAGGTGGTTGGTGAGGTATCAGCATTGGCCTACGCAGCGGAGGCCACGGCCATTCGCGCCACGTTTGCCGCCCAGCGCGCCTACGATGCCCGCTGGGCCGGCGACGCTGCGCAGGAGCGCCAGGCCAACATCGAGGCGGAACTCGAATCCGCGCAAGGGCAGGTGGCGATCTCCGATCTGGTGTTGCGCGCATCCACGCAGTTGTTCAATGCGCTCAGCGCGTCGGCCACGGCGTCGAGCAAGGCGCTGGACCGTCACTGGCGCAACGCGCGCACGGTCGCTTCGCACAATCCGCTGATCTACAAGGCGCGCATCGTCGGCGACTGGCACATCAACGGCACCGAGCCACCGTACGTGTGGCAGATCGGTGCAGGGCCGGGTGCCGCGGCGACGCAGCCCATCGCGAAAGCAGCTTGAGGGCAATGGCGATGGGTGACTCCGCTGTGCTGCTGCGCGTCAACGGTGTGGAAGCGACGTACCAGAATGCCATCGTCGCCTTGCACAACGTGAACCTCACCGTCCAACGCGGTGAGGTGCACGCGCTGCTGGGGGCGAACGGTGCGGGCAAATCCAGCACGCTCAAGGCGATCTCGAACCTGCTGGTGCCCGAACGCGGCCAGGTGACTGCCGGCACGATCGTCTTCGACGGGCATGACGTCGCCCGCACCACGCCTGCGCAGCTCGTGCGCCTTGGGCTCGTTCAGGTGCTGGAGGGCCGGCGCTGCTTTCCGAACCTGTCCATCGAATCGAACCTCGTCACGGGTGCGCTGGGCCGCAGCGCATCGCGTGCAGAGACTGCTGCCGACCTGGAACGCGTGTACGCAATCTTCCCGCGCCTGAAAGCACGGCGCAGGGTCGCCGCCGGCCTCACGTCGGGCGGTGAGCAGCAGATGGCCGCCATTGGGCGCGCGCTGATGTCACGCCCGCGCCTGCTGGTGCTGGACGAGCCGTCGATGGGCCTCGCGCCCCTGGTCGTGCAGGACATCTTTGCGAGGCTGCGGCAGCTCAATCGTGAAGACGGGCTGTCGATCCTCGTGGCCGAACAGAACTCCACGGTGGCCCTCCAATACGCCGATCGCACCACGGTGCTGGAGGCGGGCGTCACCGTGCTCAATGACACGGCTGAGGCGTTGGGCCAGCGTGAGGACATCCAGCATTTCTACTTTGGCCGCGATGTTGCGCACCAAGCACCAGCCTTGGCGCGAGCGGTCCATTCGTCTTTCCCGATTGTTCATGACAACAGAAACGGCAATCTTTCCTGAAACCGAAACCCTTGCTGCGCCGGCCCCGCAATCCGCCAAGGCACTGGCTGCCCAGTTCGCCCGAACGGCGGTGGAACGCGATGCCGTGGGTGGCACGCCCTTGGCCGAACGCGACGCGTTGCGGCGCAGCGGCCTGCTCTCCCTGGCGATTCCCAAGCGCTATGGCGGGCACGGTGCCAGTTGGGCCGAGACGTTGGATACCGTGCGCGAGTTCGCGCAGGTGGATAGCTCCATCGCCCACGTTTATGGCTTCCACCATCTGCTCTTGGCCACCGTGCGACTGTTTGCACGGCCGGACCAGTGGGAGCCGTGGTACGAGCAGACCGCGCGCAAGCACTGGTTCTGGGGCAACGCGTTGAACCCGCTGGACGATCGCACCATCGTGCGCCGGTTCGACGGCTGGTACGAGTTCTCAGGCAAGAAGAGCTTCTGCTCGGGCGCCTTGGATTCGCAAATGCTGATTGCCTCGGGCATCGATGAACACAGTCACAAGCTGCTGGTTGCAGCGGTCCCGACTGCACGCGCCGGCATCACGCTCAACCACGACTGGAATGCTTTCGGGCAACGCCAGACGGACAGCGGCAGCGCCCTGTTCGAAAAGGTCCGAGTGGAAGAGAACGAACTGCTCCGCGATCCGGGGCCGCTCACCACGCCTTTTTCGTCGTTGCGCCCGTTGCTGGCGCAGCTGGTGTTCGTGCACCTGTTCCTGGGCCTGGCAGAAGGTGCGTTCGAGCAGGCCCGGCATTACACGCTGCATGAGGCGCGACCGTGGCATCGGTCTGCAGCCAAGCGTGCAAGCGAAGATCCGTACACGCTGGCCCACTACGGTGAGTTCTTTGTCGGCCTGGAAAGCGTACGCCTGCTGGCCCGGCAGGCGGCCACACGGTTTGATGAAGCGTGGGCGCACGGCCCCGCGCTGACCGCGCACGCGCGCGGTCATGTTGGTGTCGCAGTCGCCACTGCCAAGGTCGCAGCCACGCGGGTCGGGCTCGATCTGACCAGCCGGATGTTCGAGACGACCGGCGCACGCGCCACGCATGGCGCGCTCGCGCTGGATCGCTTCTGGCGGAACCTGCGCACGCAGACGCTGCACGACCCCGTCGATTACAAGCTGCACGAGCTGGGCGACTGGGCGCTGAATGGCACGCTGCCCGAACCTTCCTTCTATTCCTGACCCCACGCGCTGAATGGAAAATCATGGCGACGTTCCCTGTATGGCCTCCGCCGCCTGGCCAGGAGCCGGCGGCCAGCACGCCAGAATGGATCTTCGAAGACCCGCGCTCCCGCGCCCTGCTCGATGAAGTCGAACAGGTGGCGCCCAGCGACGCGGCCGTGCTGATCTCTGGTGAAACCGGCACGGGCAAAGAGCTGATTGCCCGCTACCTGCACAACCGCAGCGCGCGGCAGGGAGGGCCTTTCGTGGTGGTGAGTTGCGGCGCCTTCTCCGACACGCTGGTCGATGCAGAACTCTTCGGCCACGAAAACGGTGCGTTCGCCGGCGCATTCGGCACGCAGGTCGGGTGGTTCGAGCAGGCCAACGGCGGGACGATCTTCCTCGACGAGGTCAACGACCTGCCCTTGCCTGTGCAGAACAAGCTGCTGCGCGTGCTGCAGGAGCGCGAAATCGTGCGCCTGGGCGGGCGCACGCCCATTCCGGTCGATCTCCGGATCGTCGCGGCCACCACCGTCGACCTGGAAACGCTGGTCCGGGAGAAGCGCTTTCGCAAAGATCTTTACTACCGGCTGAATGTCGTCAATCTCAACGTCCTCACGCTGAAGGAGCGTCCGGGCGACATCGTTCCGCTGGCACGCTACTTCATCAACACCTACAGCAAGCGACTCGGCCACGCGCGCGCCACACTCACACCGGCAGCCGAACGCCTGCTGACACAAAGCCCCTGGCACGGCAACGTGCGCGAACTTGAAAACGTCATTCATCGGACGCTTCTGCTGTGCGATGGAAACACCATCGATGCGCCCGAGCTGAGGCTGTCGAGCCGCTCTGCCTGTGCGCAAGCTCAGACCGAGACCGACCCACCCATTGCTTGCGCGACCGCGTCGACCACGCAACCTTCTGTGCCGTACAGCACAGACGAAGCTGACCTGCTATGCCAAGCGATCCAGCACCTCTGTAACGACAGCGTGGGGAATGTCTATCAACTGGTGGAAGATGCGCTGTTCCGGGAGGTTTTTCGGTACTGCCACTACAGTCAAAGCGACGCCGCACGCGTGCTGGGTGTAAGCCGCAACGTGGTGCGGGCCCGGCTGATTCGCCTGGGCGAGGTTGGCGCGCCGCGCACGTCACCTTTTGCCGCCAAGCCCGGGACACCGGCACACGAAGACGTGATGGGCACGTAGCTTGCTCGCCTGTGTAGGTTGCTTTTTGGGTTATCGATAGCCATCCCGCGTGAATCGTTCTTCGTCTTCTCTACTCAGCATCCAGGCGCTGCGGGGTTTCGCTGCGCTGTATGTCGTGGTGTTCCATTCCGGACTCGCCCTGGCCCATGCCGACGTCCCTGCGCTTGCGTGGCTCACGTCCCATGTGATCAAGCGTGGACATGTCGGTGTGGACGTGTTCTTCGTCATCAGCGGCTTCATCATTGCATGGGTCGCGGTTCTCGGCCCCAAGGGACCTGAGCCGGCCAACGAGTTTCTCGTCAAGCGGGCGTTCAGGCTTGCGCCGCCCTACTGGCTGATGTCGGTGCTGTATTCCACGTGGTTCAACCCGGTGTCGGCCGGCGTACTGCTCACCTCGCTCGCGTTTGTGCCGCAGGCCAATGTCGATGCGCCGTACTTTGGATACCCGCCGCTGTATGTCGGCTGGTCGCTCAACTACGAAGTATTCTTCTACGCGCTGTGTGCGGTTGGGCTGGCGCTCTTTGGCCGGCGCGCGCTCGGGCTGGTGGCACTGGCGCTGTTCACGACGACGATCATCGTTCCGTTCTGGCACAGCGGCGTCGTGCAGGGCAACCCGGAAGCCTTGTACCACTGGGCCTCACCACTGCAGGCCATGGCAGCGAATCCGCTGGTGCTGGAGTTTTTGCTGGGCGCAGGGTTGGCATGGCTGTATGCGGCACATCGGCATCGCCTGACACCGGCCGTTGCGCGTGTCCTGATGGCAATTGGCGTGGCAACGTTCGTGATATCGGTCGTCGGCCCGGTCCCGAAGTTCGATCTGCTGGCGCGTGGGCTGCCCGCAGGCGCGTTGCTGTTCGGCATGGTGGCCATGGAGCACTGCGGCGAGCTGCGCATGCCCCGCGTCGCGGTGTGGCTGGGAGAGCTGTCGTATGCACTCTATCTCGCGCACCCGGCCGTGATCGAAGCCACGCATCGCGTGGTGGGCAGGCTCGCACCGGAATGGATCGGCACCCAGCTGATGGTGTTTGCCGTCAACCTGGCGCTTACGCTGGCGCTGGCCGTGCTGGTGCATCGTTATGTCGAATTGCCGTCAATCGCCCTAGGCCGCCGTGCCGTCGAGTGGATGCGCAGCCGCCGGCACGCCTGGCGCATCCGCCTGAGCCCACAAAAGCCTTGAGCGGCGCATAACGTTTCCGGTTTTTATTCGTTCGCTGCGCGACGGGCGTCTCAGACAATGGCTGCCTCAGAAACAATCTGTCGCTCGCCATGTCCATCCCTTCTTCCTCGTCCCGCCGATCTGCCTTCGCCTCCATCGCGTTGGCCGCGGCCGCCGCGCTCACAGCAACGGTGGCCCATGCCGATGCCACGCTCGACAAGATCCAGCAGCGCAAGAAGATTGTGGTTGGCGTGGTGCTCTCGGGTGGACCTTTCGGCTCCATCGACCCCGTCACGCAACGCGGCACGGGCTTCAACGTCGACCTTGCACAGGCACTCGGGCGCGGCCTTGGCGTAGAAGTGGAGACGGTGCAGGTACAACCTTCCAACCGCGTGCAGTTTCTGCAGCAGGGGCGTGTTGACGTCCTGGTTGCGGCGATGGAACTGAATCCCGAACGCGCGGAGCTGCTCGCACATGTGCCGACGCCCTACTATCGCGTGGGCGGCGTCGCGCTGGTCGCGCAGGACAGCCCGGTGCACCAATGGAGCGACTTGAAAGGCAAGGACGTCTGCCTGTCGCAAGGCAGCAGCTATGCCAAGCCGCTGGCAGCTGACATCGGCGCGACGCCCAAGGGCTTCAAGAGCCCGGCCGAATCCCTGCTGGCCCTGCGCGGCAACAACTGCGCCGCCGCCGTGCACGACGCCACGCTGTTGCAGCCGCTGCCGCGCAGCAACCCCGAATGGAAGGACTACCGCATCGTCGGCCCCGACCTCATCCCTTCGCCCACCGTCATCTGGGCGCGCAAGGGCGAGAACGACACCGTGGCCGCACTCGACCGTATCGTGCAGGGCTGGCACCGCACCGGCTGGCTGATCGAAACGGAAAAGAAGAACGGCATCCTGCCGCCTTCGCCCGCGCTGGTCGAATGGCATGACAAGCTGAAGGCCACGCGCGGCTGATCGAGAGGCTGCAGTTGACTGACGATCTGCTCACGCGGGCGATTGCGCTGGTGCGCCACGCCGGCCTCGACTACGGCTTTCTGGCCGAGGCGTATGAGCGCCATGCGCTGCTGCAAGGCGCGAAGGTTTCGCTGCTGGTGATGCTGAGCACCGTGGTGTTGAGCCTGGTCTTTGGTGTCGGGCTTGCACGGCTGCTGGTGTCGCCGCACAAGCGCGTGAGATGGCTCGCTCAGGGCTTTATCGAACTGACGCGCAACACGCCCACGCTCGTGCAGTTGTGCTGCGCGTTCCTCGTCGTCAACACGCTCATCACGCAAACGCTGTCGCAGTGGCAGCTGACCAACCCGCTCACACCGTTCTTCTGGGCGGTGACATTGCTCTCCCTGCACAAGGCGGCTTTTCATGCAGAAGCCCTGCGTGCCGGCATTGAAGCCGTGCCACCCGCCATGCTGGAAGCTGCAACCTCGCTCGGCTTCAGCGCACGCGAGCGCCTGTGGCGCGTGCAACTGCCGCTGGCACTTCGCGCTGCATGGCCCTCGCTAATGAACAACACCGTCGAGCTGGTCAAGGCATCGTCGCTGGCATCCGCCATTGCGGTGGGCGACCTCACGTATAGCGCGCTGATGATCTGGACACAGCGCGACAACGTGCTCGAATGCATGGTGCTGTTGCTGCTGTTCTACGGCGTGGTGACCTATGCAGTGCATGCGCTGGGCGTGTGGATCGAAGGCCGGTTGCGGATGCCGGGGTACGGTGCCACCGGCCACACCACACTGGGGGGCGCCGCGCATGCCTGACACCCTTTTCGCCACGCTTTTGCATTGGTCACCCGCATTGCTTCGGGGGCTGGGCATCAACGTCGGCATCAGCTTGCTGGCCGTCGGGCTGGGCACTCTCGTCGGGCTGGCGATTGGCGCCCTGCACTTGTCGCCGGTGCGTGGGCTAAGACATCTCGCCGGCGTTTATGTCATCGCGTTCCGCAATGCGCCTTGGCTTGTGCTGGTCTACGGCATTGCGTATGCGGTGCCTTTCGAAATTGTCGTGCGCGGCCACGTGATCCCGTTTCCGGATTGGCTCAAGGTGACGTTCGCGCTGGCATTGCCGGCAAGTGCTCATGTGGCGGAAATCTTCCGTGGCGCAGTGCAGTCGATCCCGCAGACGCAGTGGGAAGCCGCTGCGTCGTTGGCATTTACGCGGCGGGACATCCTTTGGCGCATCGTGCTGCCGCAGTGCGTGCAGCGCATGCTGCCTTCGTGGATGAACCTGTATGCCGTCATCACCATGGGCACGGCGCTGGCGTCTCTGGTGGGCGTGCACGATCTGCTCGACACTGCCCAGATCGCCAGCAACACGGTCAACCGCACGCCGTTTACGGTGCTGACCTACTTCACCGTGCTCGCCTTGTTCTTCCTCTACTGCTACCCGATTTCGCGCCTGACCCGGCGCATGGAGCGCGCGCATGTCGCTGCCTGAACTTCTTCCTCTCGATACACCCACGCCGGTTGCCCCGCCGCTCGTCTCGCTACGCGACGTGCACCTGAGTTTCGGCATCACGCCGGTATTGTCGGGCATCGACCTCGACGTCCAGCGCGGGCAAGCCGTGTCCATCATCGGGCCGTCGGGCTCGGGCAAGTCAACGCTCCTGCGTTGCATCAGCGGCTTGCTCCGGCCGCAGCGCGGCAGCATCACCGTGGATGGCATCCGCGTCGACCAACTCGCCACCGAAGAAGACACCATTGCCCTGCGCAAGCGAATCGGTTTTGTGTTCCAGCAGTACAACCTGTTTCCGCACCTGAGCGTGCTCGACAACCTGATCGCCGCACCCGTGCGCGTGCTCGGCAAGGCGCGCCCAGACGCTGAAGCCACCGCGCATGCGCTGCTCAAGAAAGTCGGACTGGAGGACAAGGCCCGCGCGCACCCCGGACAGCTCTCCGGCGGCCAGCAGCAGCGCGTTGCGATTGCCCGCGCGCTGGCCATGGAGCCGGAACTGATCCTGTTCGATGAAGTGACATCCGCTCTCGATCCGGAAACCGTTGGCGAAGTCCTCAACGTCATCGGCGAATTGGTCGACGACGGCCTGACCTGCGTCCTGGTCACGCACGAAATGGCCTTCGCGCGTGCCATCAGCGACGAGGTTGTGTTCACCGAGCACGGCGTCGTGGTGGAGCGCGGCCCGGCAGAACAGGTTTTTTCCTCCCCGACGAGCGAGCGCACACGTGCATTCCTGTCGCGCGCGCTATCGGGTCATGCGGGTGCGCGGCCGACTGTCCACGCACCATGGCACGCCGCCTTCGCCAGCACGACGTTTGCCATCTGAAGGTCAGCCTCCAATCGCGTGCAGTGCCGCCGCGGGCGCGTGCTGCAGGGCCTGCTCCAGATCGGCGATCAGGTCATCGGCGTCTTCCAGGCCGACATGCAGGCGCAGCACGGCGCCAGCCTGATCCCATTGTGCGTGGTCAGCCAATCTTTCGGGCGCCACCACGGTGACGAGGCTTTCGTACCCGCCCCACGACGCGCCAATCGCGAACAGGCGCAAGGCATCGGCGACCCGTTCCGCGGCGTACTGATCCGCGCCTTCCAGCACGAATGAAACGAGCCCGTTGGCGCCCGAGAAATCCCGCCGCCACAGCGCGTGGCCCGGGTCACCTGGCAATGCCGGATAGAACACCCGCCCAACGCCCGGCTGCGCCTGCAGCCACTGCGCCACGCGCGTGGCGTTACGCTGGTGCTGGGCCATGCGGACCGGCAACGTGCGCACGCCCCGCAGCGCCAGGTAAGCATCATCGGCGCCGATCGTGAGGCCGAGCACATCATGTGCGGCTGCAATACGCGCGGCCACGGCATCGGTGCGGGCAATGACGGCACCCAGCATCACATCGGAATGCCCGGCCACGTACTTGGTGACGGCCAGGATTGAAATGTCCGCACCTGCATCGAGCGGACGGAAGAGAATGCCAGACGCCCAGGTGTTGTCTGTGGCCAGCGCGATGCCGTGCCGTTGCGCTATTCGGGCGATGGCACGCAAGTCATAGATTTCATAGAGCAGCGACCCCGGCGACTCCGTATAGATCAACCGCGTGTGCGGCCGGATGGCCGCTTCGAGTTGCCCGTCGCGCGGGTCCACATACGTCAGTTCGATGCCCAGACGTTGCAGCAGCCCTTTGTCGAGCCGCCGCACGGGCGCATACACGCTGTCTGACACCACCACGTGGTCGCCGGGCGACAACAGCGCCAGGAACGTCAGCGAAATCGCCGACAAGCCGGACGGCACAAGAAACGCGCGCACGCCGCCCTCCAGTGCCAACAATGCGTCTTCGAGCGCGCGGTGTGTTTGAGAGCCGTGGCGGCCGTAACTGGCGATGTTTTCGCCGGCCTTGCGGCGCGCGTACACGTCGTGCTGCGCGGCGGTGCTGGCATGGCGAACGGTGCTGGTGCGCTCCACCGGCACGTTGACGGGCGCGGTGCCCTGCACGAACGGGGGGCTGCCAGCGTGAATGATGCGTGTTGCAAGAGAATCCGAGGCATCCGACGCGTTGGAATGGGCGTCGATGGAAGAGCGTGTCATGCAGGCCTCGCGCGTTTCTGAAGGCGCCCATGTTAGGCATGCCGGCCCGCGCCCGAGAACGAACGGATGCGTCTAACCATATGCAGGATGCTGCGTTGGTCGTGCGCTGCCGCCGCCCTACACTGAGTGCTTCACTGATCCGCTTTGAGCTGCCATGAGTCTCGCCCAACAACGCGACCGCGCGGTCCACCAAACCCTCGTCGCCATCCGCGCCATTGCCGCGCAAGACGGCATTACGCATGCATCGCTTGCACGCATTGCCGATCGTCTGCAGGAACTGGCCGCGCAAGAAGCGCTGTTCCCGCTCGATGCCTTCCCACCGCCCGCAGCCGGCGATGCCGATGCCTCCAGCCGTTACCTGCTGCATGCAGAACCGGATCAGACCTTCGCGCTGTACCTGAACTCCATCAACCCGGGCAAGACGACGCCGCCCCACAACCACACGACGTGGGCGGTCATCGTTGCACTCGAAGGCCAAGAGTTGAACCGCGTCTACACACGCACCGACGATGGCCGCGACCCGGAGCGCGCCACACTTGCGCTGTCGCGCGAAGTCGTGGTGCAGCCCGGCACGCCCATCACCTTCTTGGATGACGACATCCACAGCATCCACGTAGTGGGCAACGCTCCCACCCGCCACTTCCACCTGTATGGTCGCGCGCTGGAAACGCTGACAGGGCGTGTCGGCTATGACCTCGCCGCGGGCCGCGTGCTCAACTACAACCGCAACTACATGAACGCGACCAAGCAGGCCGCTTGATTGTCCGCCTCAAGCCGGGACGGCCGGCCTGCGTCTCAGCGGGTTATGTCCGCTTTCGGCTGGCCGCACCCGTTTGACGCGGCATGCGACCCAACGCCGGCTCGAGCACGGGAGCATGGTCGCCGAGAAAGTCCCACAGCCGATTGGCGACAGGCCCGTGCGGCCGATCTCGCCGGCGGGCGACCGCCAGTTCCTGCACCATGCCGGGAAAATGCCGCCCCGCAATCGACAGCAATGTCCCTTCGCGCAATTCCGCATCGATCAGGAAACGCGGCAGATGCCCCCACGCCATGCCGTGGAGAATCAGCTCTTTCTTCATCAACTGGTCGGGCACAGCACACTGCGGCGCCCCGTCGATGACGTAGTGGGATTGCTCGGGCGGGTTGCGCGCCGAGTCGTTGATGACGCACTGCATGAAGCGCTGCATCTGCGCAGGCGTGATCGCCGACGTTATGGCGAACGGCAGAAACCCCGGCGCCACCACCGGCACCATGGCGATCTTGCCCAAGTCGATCCACTCCATGCGCACGTCCCCTTTCGGCACGCGGTGGACGATGAGGTCGGTGTCGTCTTCCAGTAAGCGTTCCCACGGCCCGGTAACGGCTTCGAACTGCAAGTGCAGGCGCGTCTGCGCGCATTGGCCGAAGAACTGACTGAGCAATGCCAGCACGGGCTTCAGCGGACACAAGTCCCCCAGCACCACGCGCAATTCGGCCTCCTCGCCCATCGCCAGCTGCTTTGCGTGGGTTCGCAGTTCATCGCTCTCGCGCAGCACTGACTGCACCTTGCGGTGGAAGGACCGCCCCGCCTCCGTCAACCGTACGCGATAGCCGCCGCGGTCCAGCAGGCTTAAACCGAGTTGGCCCTCCAGCTTGGCAACCGCCGCAAAGACAGAGGGGTGCGAGCGATGCAGCCGCTCAGCGGCCGCCTGAAAACTACCGGCGGTCACCACCGCATCGAAGCACTGCAGCTCATGAAGCGTGAAGTTCTGCATTGTCGGCAAAACCTACAAAGTTCGTCCAAACTTCATAGTATCCAGCAACCGCTTCAGCTTCTAGGATGACGACATCCCAATCGTTTCCACCGTCTTTCCCAGGAGCGCAACATGACCACCCGCAACGACCTCTCCTTCATCACCACCGGCGACGGCACGCGCATCGCCTATCGCTTTGATGGCACCGCCGGCAAGCCAGTCCTGCTGCTGTCCAATTCCATCGGCACCGACCTGCACATGTGGGACGTGACCGTGCCGCGCCTGGCCGAACACTTTCACGTGCTGCGCTACGACGCGCGCGGCCACGGCGCTTCGGATGCGCCAGCCGGCGCCTATTCGATCGATCGGCTCGGTCGTGACGTGGTGGAGTTGCTCGATGCGCTCGGCATCCGGCGCGTGCATATGCTGGGCCTGTCGCTCGGCGGCATCGTGGCGCAGTGGCTGGCGATCCATGTGCCGGAGCGCATCGACCGGCTGGTCCTCTCCAACACTGCCGCGCACATCGGCCCGCCGGAGTATTTCGACCAGGCCATTGCCGAACTTCTTCAGGCCCCCGACATGCAGGCGACGGCCGAAACGTTCCTGCGCAACTGGTTTCCAGCACGCATGCTGGAGGCACGCGACGCTGCTGTCGAGCCATTCCGCCGCACACTGCTGACAACGCCCCGTGAAGGCATCATCGGCGGCTGGGCAGCCGTACGCGATGCCGACCTGCGCCGCACGATCACGCTGATCACGCATCCGACGCTCGTCATTGCCGGCCAGCACGACACCGTGACGTCTGCCCGCCATGGCGAGGAAATCGCCGCTGCCATTCCGGGCGCGCAATTGCGCCTGCTTGACACCGTGCACCTCGCCAACGTGGAGTTGCCCGACGCGTTTCTTGAAGCCGTTCTGGATTTCCTGGGTGTGCACGAAACGGTCTGACGCGTTGATGCAGCATCAATGCAGCATCGACATGCGGCAACCCGGCCGGTTAACATGGCGGCCATCCAATCGATGTGCCGCCTGCCATGTCCCGCGTCAAGAACGAAGACGAATTCGAGTTGCGCCGCGAAAGCGTGCTCGACACCGCCGCCGAAGCCTTTGCGGCCGACAGCTACCCGAGCGTGTCGATGAACCAGCTTGCCGCTGCGTGCGGCGGCTCAAAATCGCGCCTGTATCACTATTACGAAGGCAAGGAAGCCATCCTGTTCGACCTGCTCGACCGCTACACGCGTCGGCTGGCCGATCTGGTTGAACGCGCCCAGAGCGACGCACGGCACGCCAAGCTTTCGGCGCGCGCCACGCTGCATCTGCTGATCCGCACGTTCCTGGCCGAATACGCCACGTCGCGTACGCGGCATGTGGCCCTGCTCAATGACGTGAAATACCTGGCGCAGGAGCAGCGCGACGTCGTGCTCGCGCGCGAGCGCGACGTGGTGGCCGCGGTGGGCCGACAGCTGGGGGCGGCTTATCCGGGCAAGGTGGACGAGGCCAACCGCACGCCCATCACGATGATGCTGTTCGGCATGATGAACTGGACGTTCACTTGGCTCAAACCCGACGGCCCGCTTTCCTATGAGGGCTATGCGGAAATGGTGATCGACATGCTGGAGAACGGGCTGGGCGGGCTCGGTGGGCTGGGCGGCCCTGACGGCAAAAAGGGCTGACGTTCAACGCTCGTCGTAGCTGACCACCACGCGCTGCGTCAGCGGCCGCGCCTGGCAGGTCAGCACAAACCCCTGCTGGATCTCCCAGTCTTCCAGCGTGAAGTTCTTGTCCATCTCCACCCGGCCCTCCAGCACCTTGGCGCGGCAGGTACAGCACACGCCGCCCTTGCACGCATAGGGCAGATCGAGTCCCGCACTCAGCGCGCTGTCGAGCACCTTGGCGTCACCCGCCATGGGCACTTCGTGCGATTTGCCGTCTAGCACCACCGTGAGTGCCACATCGCCCGCCACTGCGGCATGCGTGCGCGGCCTGGCCGCTGCCGCCGCATCGCCCACGGGCACACCAAAGCGCTCGGCATGCACACGATCGCGCGGCACCCCGCGCTCGAGCAGCGCGGCCTCCACCGCATCGATCATCGTCGACGGGCCACAGATGAAAGCGGCATCGATATCGCCCGGCGGGATCAGCGTGTCCAGAAAAGCGCGCGCTTTCGCGCCGTCGAGCCGCCCGTTGAACAGCGCGATGTCCTGCGCCTGGCGCGACAGCACGTGATACAGCGCAAAGCGATCGAGGTAGCGGTCCTTCAGGTCTTCGAGTGCTTCACCAAAGATGATGCTGTCGACGCTGCGATTGCCGTAGACCAGCGTGAAGCGGCTCTGCGGCTCCGCCGCCAGCGTCGTCTTGATGAGCGACAGGATCGGCGTGATGCCGCTGCCGGCTGCAAAGGCCACATAGTGGCGCGCGCTTTCGGCTGCGAGCGGCACGTAGAAGCGCCCATCCGGCGGCAGCACATCAAGCGTCTGGCCCACGCGGATGCGATCGTGCAGGTGGTTGGAGAAGACGCCCGCATCGACGCGCTTGACCGCCACGCGCAACTCGCCGTGCGCGTCGTAGTCCTGCACCGCGCAGCAGATCGAATACGAACGCCGCAGTTCTTCATGTCCGGGCAATTGGCCCGGCGGCACGCGCAGCGTCAGGAACTGCCCCTGCGTAAAACGGTACGCATCGCGCAGGTCATTCGGCACGTCAAAGCGCACGGAAATCGTATCGGCCGTTTCGCCGCGCACTTCAGCAACGCGCAAAGGATGGAATTGCGGAGTCATGGCGTTCGCGCTCAGCGGGGGGTTGGCGGGGTCGGGGTCAGTAGGGCTTGAAATAATCGAACGGCTCGCGGCACGCGCGACAGCGGTACAGCGCCTTGCAAGCTGTTGAACCGAAGGCAGAAATGAGCACCGTATCGTGTGATCCGCATTGCGGGCAGGTGATGTGTTCACCCTGCGCGGGGCGCGTAAGACGAATCGGCCGGGCCCCATCCACTTCGGCCACATACGCCGGCGGCGCGATACCAAAGTCGCGCAATTTGCGCTGCCCTTCCGCGGTGATCCAATCCGTCGTCCATGCCGGCGACAGCACCGAACGCACGCGATACGCACCCACGTCTGCCGCTTGCAAGGCATGGCTCACATCATCGGCAATCTGTTCCATGGCCGGGCAGCCGGAATAGGTGGGTGTGATCGTTGCCACCAGGGAGCCGTCTTCGTCGAGCTGCACATCGCGCAGGATGCCCAGTTCGGCAATCGTCACCACGGGAATCTCCGGATCGGTTACGGCTTCGAGCGCCATGCGTGCCCGCTCCAACCGTTCGCTTACCACGACGCCCCCGGATACTGGCGCGCCAATCCCTGCATCTCGGCCAGCAGATAGCCCATATGTTCGGAGTGCACGCCGTGCTTGCCGGTGCTGACATACGGACCCGGCTCGGGCCAGCGCAGCGTGGCCTCGTCCAGCGCGTCGCGCACGGTGGCTTCCCATGCGTCGCGCAGGTCGGCTGGACGCACGCCGAAGCCAGCCTCGGCTGCGGCCATTTCAACGCCGTCCGTGGCAAAGAACTCGTTCGTGTACGGCATCAGCCAATCGAGCGCGGCCTGGGAACGCGCATGCGACTCGTCCGTGCCATCACCGAAGCGCACGAGCCAGTCGCGCGTATGGGCGAGGTGGTAACGCATCTCCTTCACCGATCTGGCGGCAATGGCGGCCAGCTCGGGGTCGGTCGAACGCGTCAACGCTTCCCACAGGGGCACCATCAACGCGGCGTACAGAAAGTGGCGAACGATGGTGACGGCGTAGTCGCGCGCGGCTGCCGATGTCGCGACTAATGGCCCGGCATGGGGCAGTTCGAGCAGCGTGTAGTTGCGGAACGCAGGCTCGGCCCGCCAATAGGCGTAGTCGTCTTCCGTGTGCGGTGTGCCGGTGAGCGCGCCTTCGATCCGCCCCGCGTGCGTGTAGAGCAGCCGCGCCTGCCCGATCAGGTCAAGACTGAGATTGGACAACGCAATGTCTTCTTCCAGCACAGGGCCATGGCCGGTCCATTCCGCGTTGCGCTGGCCAAGGATGAGTGCGTTGTCGGCCAGACGAAGGATGTATTGCAGATGCGCGTCGGAAGTCATCGCCGCGGCTCACATGTGGTTGACTTCATCGGGCAGCCGATAGAACGTCGGGTGCCGATAGATCTTGTCGGCCATCGGGTCGAAGAGCATCGGCTTGTCGTCGGGTTCGCTGGCGGTGATGGCCGCCGACGGCACCACCCAGATGGAGACGCCTTCCTGCCGGCGCGTGTAGACATCGCGCGCCATCTGCAGCGCCTGCTTGGCGTCCACGGCGTGCAGGCTGCCGCAATGCTTGTGCTCCAGGCCCTGCTTGCTGCGGATGAACACTTCCCACAGCGGCCATTCGTGTTGATGCATGGCGGGCTCCTCCCGGTTCAGGCAGCTTGTTGGCTGGCGGCGGCGCGTTGGGCCTGCTTGCGTGCGTAAGCAAGCGCAGCCTCGCGCACCCATTCGCCCTCCTCGTGTGCGCGCTTGCGGGTGGCGAGGCGCTCGCGGTTGCACGGGCCGTGACCATCGAGCACGCGCTTGAATTCGGACCAATCGAGCGGCGAGAAATCGTAATGGCCGCGCGCTTCGTTCCATATGAGGCCGGGGTCGGGCAGCGTCACGCCGAGCACGCGCGCCTGCTCGACGGTAGCATCGACAAAGCGCTGCCGCAGATCGTCGTTCGAGATGCGCTTGATGCCCCAGGCCATGGTCTGCGCGCTGTTGGGCGATGCGGTATCGGGCGGCCCGAACATCATCAGCACCGGAAACCACCAGCGGTTGACGGCTTCCTGCACCATGTCGCGCTGCGCCTGCGTGCCGCCCATCATCGTCAGCAACGATTCATAGCCCTGACGCTGGTGAAACGACTCTTCCTTGCAGATGCGGATCATGGCACGCGCATACGGGCCATACGAACAGCGGCACAGCGGCACCTGGTTCATGATGGCCGCGCCATCGACCAGCCAGCCGATCACGCCCACGTCTGCCCAGGAGAGCGTCGGGTAATTGAAGATCGACGAATACTTCGCCCGGCCTTCGTGCAGCGCGTCGATCATCTCGTCGCGCGAACTGCCGAGCGTTTCTGCGGCGGAATAGAGATAAAGGCCGTGGCCCGCTTCGTCCTGCACCTTGGCCAGGAGGATGGCCTTGCGCTTGAGCGACGGCGCCCGGCTGATCCAATTGCCTTCCGGCAGCATGCCGACCACCTCGGAGTGCGCGTGCTGCGAAATTTGCCGCAGCAGCGTCTTGCGGTACGGCGCCGGCATCCAGTCTTGCGGCTCGATTTTTTGGTCGGCCCCGATGCGTGCATCGAAGCGCGCCTGCAAATCGGCTTCGCCTTGAGAGGCGGCGGCCAATTCCTGCTCCGTTGGCAAACCGCCGGGTTGGTCGAGGCTTTGGGTGTACATGCGATCCTCCGGCCGCTTGCGCGGCATGTGCACGGCACGTCATGCGCACCGTGTTTTGGATGGATCGATTATAAACCGTCCGACCGGTCGGTCAATAACGGGTTTCACCGCATGCCTTGTTTCAGACATGCGGTGCACTCCCTTCGGTGGTCCTTTCGCGGTGACTCAGACTGGCGCAGCCGACGATGCTTCGGCCTGCGCCGGTCCGTGCGCGCGCGTGCGCACGAACACGCCCGCCAGCACCGAACCGAGCAACGCTGCTACCGCGCCCAGCAGGAACGCGAGATGGTAGCCGCCATTGAGTGCCGTCGTAGCATCGGCCCCGGCCGCAGCCAGACCTTCAGTGCGCGCGGCCGCCAGACTTGCCAGGATGGCCAGGCCCAACGCACCGCCCATCATGAACGACGTATTGACCACGCCCGACGCCAGGCCGGATTCATCGGGCGCCACATCGCTCATGGCAGCCAGTAGCACCGGGTTGAACGCCACACCGGCGCCCAGGCCGAGCAACAACATGCCCGGCAGCACGTCGAGTACAAAGCTGCCGCCCGCAGGCGCGCGCGCAAACAGCACCAGCCCAATGCCTGCCACCAGCAAACCCACCGACAGGGGCGCGCGAATGCCAAAGCGCATCACCAGCTTGGCTGACAAACCCAGCGAGAACACCGCCATGATGATGTTGGCCGGCAGGAAGGCCAGCCCCACCTGCATGGCGCTGTAGTCGAGCACACGCTGCATGTACAGCGCCGAGATGAAAAACCACGCGAACATCGCCGCCGCCCACAGCACGCCCACCACGTTGGCCGTGGCCACGTTGCGCAGCGCGAACATATGCAGCGGCATCAGCGGATGCGACACGCGCGATTCGATGACCAGGAACGCGATCATCAACGCGATGGCAATACCCAGTTGCGTCAGCGTTTGCGTGGACGTCCAGCCGGCTTCGTTGCCATGCACGACCGCGTACACCGCCAGCATCAGCGACGCGGTCACGGCAATCGCGCCCGCCACATCCAGTTTCGTGCGATCGGCCAACGGCTTGCCCACCGGCAGCAACGCCACGCAGGCGACATACACCGCCACGCCAATCGGCAGGTTGACCAGAAAGATCCAGTGCCAGCTCAGCGTGCTCGTCAGCAGGCCACCAAGCAATACGCCGATGCTGCCGCCGCCCGCACAGACAAAGCCGTAGATGCCCATTGCCTTGGCGCGGTCGGCTGGCGAAGTGAACAGATTCATGATCAGCGACAGCGACACCGCCGACACCACCGCGCCGCCCAGCCCCTGCACGGCGCGCGCCGTAATCAGCAGCCCTTGCGAATTCGCCAGCCCGCATGCGGCGGACGCCAGCGTGAACAGCGTCAACCCCAGCAGGAACAGCCTTCGATGCCCGAACAGATCACCCAATCGCCCGCCCAGCAACAAACAGCCGCCAAAGGTGAGCATGTAGGCGTTGACCACCCATACGAGGGAGGTTTCGGTAAAGCCCAGGTCTGCCTGGATGGACGGCAGCGCAACGTTCACGATGGTCGTGTCCAGCACGATCATCAGCACGCCCAGGCAGAGCACGATGAGGGCAAGCCAGCGCTTGCGTTCGTCAATGCCATGCGTCATGGAATCACTCCTATGATGGGCTGGCGCGCCTGAATGGCGCTCAGGATTGTGCAGCCGATTTGAGATTGGCGAGACCGGTTTCAAAGTCCTTGCCGATCATCGCGTCCATACTGAAGAACAGGCCCATCACCTTGGAGATGAATGGGCTCGGGCCATACATTGCCCAGGTGACGTGCGTCACATCGCCGGCAGGCTTGAGCGTGAACTCCGCCGTGTTGTGCGCTTCGAACGGCTTCAGGAAATCCAGCTGAATCTGGATGCGGCTGGGCGACGTTGAATCGACAATCTCCATGCGCCCTGCCCCCACTTCCCGCGAGCCATCCCACGCATAGTTCGCGCCTTTGCCACTGACAGGCCCGCCATAGGTGCGCTTCATCGCCGGGTCCCGCTTCTCCCACGGAGACCACACCGTCCAGCGGTGGAAATCGTCGATCAAGGCAAACACCTTTTCAGGCGGCGCCTTGATGTCAATCTCGCGTTGCACACGGAAGGTGTCCGGACGCGTGGCCGCAAAACCCAGCACAGCAACAATCGCGACAACGATGACGATCGCAATGATCTTCAGCATGAAGAACGCTCCAACAAAGGGGGCAGCAGGTGAATAGACGCCTTTGCGCAGGCCATGCAAAGGGTCGCGGCGAGAACAGCCGATCATCACCCGGGGGGTGGTTTCGTTGATATTGGTAAGGCCCCGGTGATCGCGCAGTCTAGCACCGGGCCACGGCCCTGCGCCAAGGCAGGCCGACTACGAGTTTGCGTAGAACGGCCACCGTGCGGCGGCCGTTTTCATACACACGGCCATTACATCGGCTTGGGCGCGATCACCATCCACGTGATGCCAAAACGATCGGTCACCATGCCGAACGCGTGGGCGAAAAACGTTTCGGACATCGGCATCGTGACGTGGCCGCCGTCGCCGAGCGCCTTGAAGGTACGCTCGGCAGCGGCGTTGTCGGCCACGCTCACCGACAACCCGAAACCCTTGAAATCCGTCTTGCCGCCGGCCATGCCGTCAGATGCCAGGATCTGGGTTTCGCCCACGCGGAAGGCGGCGTGCATCACCTTGTCGAGCGGGGGCGCCATGCCGCCACATTGCTCGGCAGTGGGCTGCGCGTCCTTGGGCGCATCCTTGTAGTGCATCACCACATCGACCTTGGCGCTGAGCGTCTTCTTGTAGAACTCCAGCGCCTCTTCACAACGACCTTCGAAGAACAGATACGGTTGAACTTGCATCACAACTCCTTGAGGTGGACTTGGGGGACTGCAAAGCCGCGCACCGGGCTACCTTGAACACGCGGTTGGGGAAAGGGTTTGTTCGCCTTTCGTTGGGCTCTTTCGTTGGTCTCAACTGCAAGCGGTTTCCGGCACCGGCATGGGAACCGAGGCGTGTTCATGAACCACCAGCCAGCGCCCATCGATCTTGCGAAAGCACACGGTGGCGCGCGTTTGCGCATCGTGCTTTGCACCGTCTCGATACCGCGCACGCAGGCGGTTCACGCTGAAGCAATAGGCCAGGTCGCCACTCACCTCGAGGTGCAATTCGACGAAGTGGAAATCCGCCTGGCCATCCAGCGCATCGAACCAACCCTGCCAGTTACGGCGATACGCCTCTGCGCCTTTCACAAACAACGGCGGCATGACGTCAAACACGACGACGTCCGGCGCGTAGTGACGCATCACGGCATCGATGTCCTTGGCGCGAACGGCTTCCGCCCACGCCTCAATCAGGCTGCGCAGCTGGGATGCGTCGTCCACGGCCTCGCTTGCGTTTGTCATATGGACCTCCTGAAAGCGCTTGGCATCCTGCGTGACAGCGCCTAGTGTTGATTTGTGAACACTGTCCACAAACGATAGCAGACATAATGAACAGTGTCCACATCGCTTTTGCGGAGTTTCATCGCATGACCCAGGAACCACCCCGCCCGCCCGTGCGCGCAACGTACCGCCATGGCGACCTGCGGCGCGCGCTGCTCGACGCCGGCATTGAACTCGCACGTGCCGGCGGGCCGGAGGCCATCGTGTTGCGCGAGGCCACCCGCCGCGCAGGTGTCGCGCCAAATGCCGCCTATCGTCACTTCGCGGGGCGGCTCGATTTGCTGCAGGCGGTACGCGCAGCGTCACTCGCGGCGCTGGCCCGCGCCATGGAGGCCGAACTCGAATCCATCGACCCAACCTGGCCGGCGGACGCGCAAGCACGCGCTTCACTGCGCGCCATCGGTGTGGGTTACCTCCGTTTTGCGCAAATGGAGACCGGTTTGTTCCGCACCGCCTTCGCCGTACCCGATGAGGTGGAAAACGACGCCGACCCCGCCAAGGCGGGCGACAGCGGACGCAACCCGTTTCAGCTGCTGGGCCTTGCGCTGGATCGCATGACTGCCGCTGGCGTGCTACCCGCCGAGCGCCGCCCCGGTGCCGAATACCTTGCCTGGTCTGCCGTGCATGGGCTCGCACTGCTCATCATCGACGGGCCCTTGCGCAGCCGCCCGCCGGAGCAAACCGGCGCCATCGCCCTGCGCGTGGTCGAAATGGTGGAAAACGGCCTCTAAGGACGTTATGTGCGTGCAGCGTCTGACGACATGCGCAACGCTTCGTTTGCCTGCACAAGCTTCAATGCAACGATGACAGCCTCGCTGCACCCGGCCACCCCGCAGGTGCATGCCCCATCAACCGGAGCGACCCTCCGCGACGAGGATGTCAGCATGACCCAAGCCCATCTCGAAACCATCGCCTCAGCACACACGCGCTACGGTGCCGCGCTGGAAAAAGACCTGTTCGACCGCGTTGCCGCCGTGCATGCGCCGCACCTGCCACCCGCACGCACGGAACCGCCGCGCGACGCACAGACAGCGGAAGAACTGGAAGGCGTGATTGACTACGCAGTGTGGAACGCGGCGCACGACCTTTTCATCGTGCAACTGGCCAGCGCTGGGTTGGACCGGCTGTTTCGCAATGAGCCCGACTTCCAGCTCGCACTGTCGCGCCAGATCGGCGATGACGGGTTCCACACAGTGGCTTCGCGCGAGCGCATTCGCGTGCTGTCGGGGCGCGATCAGATCGAGCGCATCGTCCGCGATGTGCGCCACCACTGGGATGTTCTGGGCGATTACCCACTGACCAGTCAGGCCGCGTTTCTCGCGTGGGAATTCCACTACGAGCATCACATCCTCGCGCGGCTGCAAGTCAATCGACGCACGTCGCGCGTGCTCGATCTTGCCAACCGCGACTTTGCCGAGAACCGCATCATGCCGGACGAGGAGGTGCACCGCATCCTCATCACCGAGTGGTGGCACCGAAAGCTCGATGCGGCATCGGACGGCGAGCGCGAGCAGCTCGTAGGCGAAGTGCTGGAAGCCGACGACAAGCTGCAGGTGCTGCTCGATGATTACCTGCGCGAATCGTGGGCGTTGAACGAACGCGCAGCCGGCATCGACACGCGCAACTACGTGCCGCTGTACGACGCATGGCGGCGCGAGATTCTGGGCGTATTGCTGCAACGCTCTGCCGACGCCCTGCCGTCCCTCACCAGCCTCGGCACCTGATCGCGATGTCCAAGAAATCGATCCTGCTCAACGCGTTCAACATGAACTGCGTGGGCCACATCAACCACGGGCTGTGGACCCATCCGCGCGATACGTCGGCCGACTACCGCAAGCTCAGCTATTGGACCGACCTCGCCAAGCTGCTGGAACGGGGCTTGTTCGACGGTCTGTTCATCGCCGATATCGTGGGCGTGTACGACGTCTACCAGCAGTCTGCCGACCTGACGCTGCGCGAGTCGATCCAACTGCCGGTGAATGATCCGCTGATGCTGGTGTCGGCCATGGCGGGCGTGACAGAGCATCTCGGCTTTGGCCTGACCGTCAACCTGACCTATGAGGCGCCGTACCTGTTTGCGCGGCGCTTCTCCACGCTCGATCACCTGACAGACGGCCGCGTCGGCTGGAACATCGTCACGGGTTATCTGGACAGCGCCGCACGCGCCATGGGCCTGCGCGAGCAGATTGCACACGACGAGCGTTACGACCGCGCCGATGAGTTTCTGGATGTGGTCTACCAGCTGTGGGAAGGCAGTTGGGAAGACGATGCGGTGCTGCGTGATCGCGCCGCACGCGTGTTTGCGCAGCCCGACAAAGTGCACCGCATCCGGCACCACGGCCGCTATTACGACGTGGAGGGCTACCACTTGAGCGAGCCGTCTCCCCAGCGCACGCCGGTGCTGTTCCAGGCGGGCTCGTCCGCGCGTGGGCAGACCTTTGCCGGGCAGCATGCGGAGTGCGTGTTCCTGTCGGGCCAGAGCCAATCGGCCACGCGCGATCAGGTGGCGCAGTTGCGTCAGGCTGCCGTGCAGGCCGGGCGCCGCGCGGATGACGTCAAAGTCTTCATAGGCATCACCGTGGTGGTCGACAAGACGGAAAAAATTGCGCGTGAGAAGCTTGCCGAATACCAACGCTATGCCAGCGCCGAAGCCGGTCTGGCGCATTTCTCGGCAGGCTCTGGCGTCGACTATTCGGCCTATGCGTTGGACGATCCGCTGCGTGCGGTGAAGACGAATGCGATCGAGTCATCCATCCGCCGCGCCACCGGCGGCGATACGCAGTTCACGGTGCGGCGCTTGCTCGACCAACTTGCCTTGGGTGGCCGATACGCCACGATCGTCGGTGACGCGCAGCAGGTAGCCGACGCGCTGCAGCAGTGGATGGATGTGACCGACATCGACGGCTTCAACCTGGCGCGCACGGTCACGCCGGAAAGCTATGCCGACTTCATCGACCTGGTGGTGCCGGAGTTGCAGAACCGCGGTGTCTACAAGACCGGGTATGCGCCGGGCACCTTGCGTCGCAAGCTGTTTGGTACCGACCGTCTGCCGGACGCCCACCCGGGCGCGCAACGGCGGCGGCAACCCGCACAGGAGCTGGTGGGCCACCCCTAAGCGCTGGTCGTGGGCGTCCCCAGCATCTGTTGATCGCGCTTCCACGCACAGCGCGGTGCGATGGACCCATGAGGCGGATTCGCTGTGCGCCGGGATACGGGCATTGATGGCCGAGCCGGTACAGCGCACGGCCGTGCGTATGACATGCCAATGGGGTACAACGCTTGCTGGAAAGCTGTCCGCAGCCACGCCACCATCCTGGTCGGGAAGCACCCCGAAAGCCAGCCCTTGCCCTGCTCTTGGACCGCCATGAAAACGTTCCACTGCAACCGTTGCCAGCAACTCGTCTTCTTTGAAAACGTCTTGTGCGAGCGCTGCAACGCCCTGCTCGGCTACCTGCCTGACGTGGGCGAGATCAGCGCGTTTGAACCTGCCGACGAGCCCACTGAGACAGCGGAGACGGGGGAGACGCTGGAGACAGCAAAGGCCGCGGACAAGCGCTGGCGCAGCCTTCACCCCGAGGCACAAGGCCAGCGCTATCGCCAATGCCACAACTACGCGGTCGAAAACGTCTGCAACTGGATGATCCTGGCCGATTCGCCCGACACGCTGTGTCGCGCCTGCCAGTTCACCGAAACGATCCCCGACCTTAACGTGCCGGAAAACCGGTTCTATTGGTACAAGATGGAGGTGGCCAAGCGCCGACTGCTCTATACGCTCATGAAGCTGGGCCTGCCACTGGAATCGCGGCAGGAGAACCCCGAGACGGGGTTGAAGTTCGCGTTTCTCGCAAGCAAGGAAGACAGTGCGCCCGTCATGACCGGCCACAACCACGGCCGCATCACGCTCAACATTGCCGAAGCCGACGATGCCGCGCGCGAAAAAGCCCGTACCGAGCTGCGCGAGCCCTATCGCACGCTGCTTGGGCACTTCCGCCACGAATCCGGGCATTACTTCTTCGACCGCCTGATTGCCGGCAAGCCGATGTGGGAAGCCGCGTTCCGCGAGCGCTTTGGCGATGACCGCGCGAGCTATGCCGACGCCCTCAAGACCTATTACGACAATGGCCCGCCGGCGGACTGGGCACAGCACTACATCAGCGCCTACGCCACCATGCACCCATGGGAAGACTGGGCCGAAACCTGGGCGCACTACCTGCACATGGTCGACGCGCTGGACACCGCCGTGTCATACGGCCTGGCATTGCTGCCCGACCATCCACAAGAGCCCGAACTGACCGACCAGACCCCAGTGGAAGAAGCCAGCTTCAACAACCTGATGAGCCGCTGGTTTCCGCTCACCTACGTGCTCAACAGCCTCAACCGCAGCTTGGGTCAGCCCGATGGCTACCCGTTCACGCTGGCATCCCCCGTGATCGACAAGCTGCGTTTCGTGCACCGCGTCATCGCTGCCTCCGCCCAGAAACCCCGTTGATCGCACCAATGTTGTGCGGCACAGGCGCCAGTTTGGATCGATGGAATATTTCGGGCGGCCGCGCGGTTTACCATCCGTAAGGTCAATCCCAGCATCCCCCCGGAGAACGCCATGCCAAAACGACTCAGCAGATGGATCAGCCTGACGGCACTTGCCCTTTGCGCGTGTGCCTCGCTCAACCCTGTGCAGACAGCGCAAAAGATGATCGGCCAGCCGGAAAGTGCTGTGCGAGAAACCTTTGGCGCACCCACCGAGACCTATCAGCTTGCGGATGGCACGCACCGCTGGATTTACTCCAGGCAGCCGCTCGGGCACGAGGTGTATGCCGCCGATTTTGACGCCAACGGCAAGCTCACCAACTATCGGCAAATGCTGACGGAAAAGGAAATCTACGAGGCGCGCCCGGGTGTGTGGTCCAAACGCGATGTGCTCGAGCGCTTCGGAACGCCGAAAGAGCCGACGCAGTACTACCCGCTGATGAAGCGGGAGGCGTGGTCATATCGGATGTACGTCGCCGGGACTCAGCAGGCGCACTTCAACGCCCTGTTTGACGACAACGGCGTGCTCGATCGCACCATGATCGTCGTCGACCCGCTTGGCGGGGACCACCACAGCCGCAAGTAATACAGAGCCCGGCGACGCATTGCACGTCGCCCGGCCCCATGCCTGGCTCAGGGCTTAACCCAGCGCAGAAGCAATAGCCTGCGCGAGCTCGTTGGCTTCGAACTTGGCCACGTAGCCGTTGGCGCCGACGCGGCGCACGTGGTCTTCATTGGCCGAGCCCGACAGCGACGAGTGAATCACCACCGGAATCGACTGGAACGCCGGCTCGGTCTTGATCTTGCGGGTGAGCGTGAATCCGTCCATCTCGGGCATTTCCAGATCGGTCAGCACCAGCGCAATCTTGTCGCGCACGGTCTTGCCTTCGCGGGCGGCATCGCGTGCGATGTTCTGCAGCGTATCCCATGCTTCCTGGCCGCTCTTGGTCATGACGTACGGCGTGCCCATCGCCTCCAGGCCGTTGGCGATCAGCGAGCGCGCGAGGCCCGAGTCATCCGCCACCAGCAGCTTTGCACCCGGCGGCAGCTTGATCGGGCGCTCGTCATTGTCGGGCGCCAGATCGGTGCGACGGGTCGGGAACACATCCACCAGAATCTGTTCGACGTCGATGACCTGCGCCAGGCGCGAGTTGTCGGCGTTGCCGTCCAGGCGCGCCAGGCTCGTGATGTTGCTGCTGCCCACGCTTGCCTCGGCCGGGAAGATCTGGCTCCATTCGAGGCGCACGATCTCGTCCACTTCTTCCACCGCAAAGCCTTGGGTGGAGCGCGCGTATTCGGTAATCAGCAGGATGTTGGCATTGCCGTTCTTGGTGCCGATCACGCTGGCGAGATCGATCACGGGAATGATCTGGCCGCGCACGTTGACCGCACCCAGGATATGGGCGCCGGCATCCGCAACATGCGTCACAGGCGGCATGACCATGATCTCGCGCACCTTGAACACGTTAATGCCGAACATCTCGCGCTGGTTGGAGCGCGCAGATTCGCCCAGGCGGAACAACAACAGCTCAAAGCGGTTGTTGTTCGTCAGATTGGTACGTTCATCGACTTCGTGCTGCGAATGCTGTGACATTGCGTCTTCCCCCGTTCATGCACACGTTATGTGGCGGTAAACGGCACGGCATTTGGCAACTTGAAGGCGTTTTGAGAATGTGAAGCCCACGCCCTTCCAGGGAGGGGGATCGCAAGCCTAGGCAACCTTCACGTGCGCGACCAGAAAATCGAGAAACGCCCGCACGCGCGCGGGCAGATGCGCGCCCTGGCCGACATAGACGGCATGGATGTCTTCGGTCTCGCCGGGGTTGTAGTCCTCCAGGACGGGGACGAGGCGGCCTGCCTCAAGATCGGCGCGCACCTGGAACTCGGCCAGGCGCGCCAACCCCAGGCCGGCCACCGCCACAGCCCGCAGCGCCTCGCCATCGCTGATCTGCGTGTTGCCCTGCGGCGTGAACGCGGTGCGGCGACCGCGCTTGGCAAAGGGCCAGGCGTTTTCGGCACGTACGTAGCTGAAGGTCAGGCAGTTGTGGCGCGCTAAATCAGCGGGCGTGCGCGGCGTGCCGGCGCGCGCCAGATAGGCCGGCGACGCCACCACCATCAAGCGCGTCTGCCCGAGCTTGCGCGCCACCAGCCGCGAACTTTTCAGCGGCCCGCTGCGCAGGGCAACGTCGGTGCGATCTTCCAGCAGATCGACCACGCGATCCGTAAGCGCAATGTCGAGCGACACCTCCGGATGACACGCCAGAAAAGCCGGCACGATCGGCAGCAGCACATGCGTGCCGACCGGCACATTCGAATTGATGCGCAAGCGCCCTGAAGGCTGCGCCCCGGCGGAAGCCTCGCGCTCCGCCTCGTCCAGATCGGCCAGCACTGTCACGCTGCGCTCGTAGAACGCGGCACCCTCTGGCGTGAGCTGCAAGCGCCGCGTGGAGCGGTTCACCAAGCGCGCGCCGAGGCGGGTCTCCAACCGTGCCACCAGCTTGCTCACCGCCGACGGCGTCATCCGGCACGCGCGCGCCGCGGCGGAAAAACCGCCCTCCTCCACCACCCGCACGAAGACTTCCATCTCGCCAAAGCGATTGACATCAAGCCGCGACATTGTGATTTCAATTCATAGATGATGTGCTTTCAGGCAGTCTACCGCACAGATCCGGGCGTTCTCATACTGGTGGCCATTCCCATTGCTACGTTGGGCACGCCCCAATATCAACATGACTACACCGGACAAAGTCGCGCTCGTCGTGGGTGCGCAGGGCGTGATCGGCCGCAACTTGGTCGAGCACCTCGCCACATTGGATGACTGGCGCATCGTCGGCCTTTCGCGCCGCGGCGGCGCATCGACGGAGCGCATCACGCACATCGCCGTCGACCTGCTCGACGCGGCCGACACGCGCGCCAAGCTCAGCGAACTGGACAAGGTCACGCACCTCTTTTACGCCGCTTATCAGGACCGCCCGACCTGGGCTGAACTCGTTCCGCCCAACCTTGCCATGCTGATCAACGCGGTCGACGCCATCGAAGCCGCGTCGCCCCGCCTCGCGCACATCAGCCTGATGCAGGGCTACAAGGTCTACGGCGGTCACCTCGGGCCTTTCAAGACGCCGGCGCGCGAGACCGATGCGCATTTCATGCCGCCGGAATTCATGTTCGACCAGCAGACCTTCCTGGAAGCACGCCAGGCGGGCAAGACATGGACATGGTCGGCCATTCGCCCGGCGGTGGTGGGCGGCTTCGCTCTGGGCAACCCGATGAACCTGGCCGTGGCCCTTGCCATGTACGCGTCGATCTCGAAAGAACTCGGCCTGCCGCTGCGCTTTCCCGGCAAGCCTGGCGCATACGACCACCTGCTGGAAATGACCGATGCCGGCCTGCTGGCCCGCGCCACGGTGTGGGCCGCCACCGACCCGCGCTGCGCCAACCAGGCCTTCAACATCAACAACGGCGACCTGTTCCGCTGGAGCGAAATGTGGCCCAGGATCGCGCGGTACTTTGATCTGGAAGTCGCCCCGCCGCTGCCCTTGTCGCTCGACACCGTCATGGCCGATAAGGCGCCGCTCTGGCAAAGCATGATCGCCAGGCATGGTTTGGTGAATACACCCTACGGCGATGTGTCTTCGTGGCGCTTTGCCGATTTTGTCTTCTCGTGGGACTACGACATGTTCGGCGACGGCTCCAAGGCGCGCCGCTTCGGCTTTCACGAATATGTGGAGACGGAAGCGATGTTCATGCGCATCTTCGACGACTTGCGCCAGCGCAGAATCATTCCGGGCTAGAGCATCCGGATGCCTCGGCCAGCGGGATTCACTGGCCGATCCGGCTAGGGGGATGTCCCGACTCGGGTTTCCTCAGGAAGGGCCGATATAGTGAAAGCGGGACGGTAGCTCATGGGTCGAGCGGCGACGGTTTACCGACGCAGGCAGGCAGGTTCAAATCCTGTACGTCCCACCATCTCATGATTTATTGAGGAACAACAAAACTTGTGCCGTTAAGCATAAAGTGGCCGTCTGGACAGGTTATGGTTGTTTACCCGCTGGGCCACATGTATCGAAAATCGGCGCTCAGTTAAATAGTTTTTCCCGCTCGCAGCGGGAATGATGGACGTAAAAAAGCCGGCCGCGTGGCCGGCTTCTTCTTTGGTTTGGAGGCGCTCAGTCTGCTTCGATGCGTCCTTTGGCGTCCTGGAGCAAGCTGATGACTCCACTGACGCTTCCGAGCACCTCTTGAGGGACGCGCTCCCTCACCTCTCGAAGATTGATTGCTTTACCTTGGCTAACGATGTTCTGACATGCGACATCAATAGCCTCTCGCGCATTGTCCAGGCTCTGTTCTCCGCGGCGCCGCAACTGTCGCCGCCAGCGCTCGGCCAGGATGCGAGCCTCCGTGTTGGCGTTCTGATATAGCTGGCGCACGTCGACATCGAGGCGCCGCGCCGCCTCTGCCACACTCACCGGCGTCAACGAATTACCCATCGCGGTCAGTTCCGCGCGAATCTGGTCCCAGTCCAACGTCCGCCGTGGGGCACGCTGGCACTGGCGCGAATTCGATACTGGCGGAACTGGAATCGACATGTTCCGGCGACCTCCGACCGCTTGATGCCGACGTGGTCAAGGGGCGGGGAAGAACACAGCACAAAAACCGGCAACACCCTCAGCGCTCCTGACAGCCGCCTATACTGCCAGAATGACTTGGGTCGACGACACCGCTCTTCGGCTCGTTGCAACGTGAATTGAACGGACTCGCGAGGTTGTCATGAAGATTCTGGTGGTACTGACTTCACACGACCAGCTCGGCGATACGGGCCGGAAAACCGGATTCTGGCTCGAAGAGTTTGCCGCGCCTTATTTCGTGTTCAAGGACGCAGGCGTCGAGATGACGCTCGCTTCGCCAAAAGGCGGCCAGCCGCCTCTCGACCCCAAGAGCGACGATCCGGATTCGCAAACCGAAGCAACCCGGCGTTTCAAGAACGATAACGAAGTGCAAGCGGCCCTGGCAAATACAGCGAAGCTCTCAACTGTCTCGGCCGCGGACTATGATGCCTTGTTCTATCCCGGCGGACACGGACCGCTCTGGGATCTGGCAGAAGATCCGCAGTCGATCTCATTGATCGAAACCATGTATGCGGCGGGAAAGCCGGTCGCCGCCGTTTGCCATGCACCCGGTGTGCTGTGTCATGCAAAGGCGCCTGATGGCTCTCCGCTCGTGCGCGATAAACCCGTAACCGGCTTTGCCAATTCAGAAGAAGCGGCCGTCGGTCTTACGGAAGTGGTGCCATTCCTCGTCGAGGACATGTTGAAGAAGAATGGAGGCAAGTATTCGAAGGGGCCGGATTGGCAATCATATGTGGTCGTCGCGGCAAGCCTGATTACTGGACAGAATCCCGCCTCGTCGGAAGCAGCGGCAAAAGCGCTGCTCTCGAGGCTGAGCATGGCTTGATACGTCGCCGGAGTTGAAGGAGTGAGTCATGCAAAAGGAGAGTGGGCCAGCAGATCCGAAACCCGAAACCAATCGAAGGACGTGATACATGCGCCCGAGCCGAACCTGAACCGGCGCGCACCAAGCACCTTGCTTTGATCGCACAGGGAGTCTTTTCAGAAAATCGGCGTCGCTGGCTGGTAGAAGCGCGAACGACGATCGTTTGATCATGTCATGGGGCTTTCTGTTGCTGTCCGCGTCAGCCCTGGCTGGTCCCCCTGATTGTCTAAAAAGAATGGAGGAGCCGCGTCATGCAATCTTCCCTTGAAGAACACATGCTCTTCGATATGACACGGTGCGGAATTCGTTGCAGGCATCCTCATGCTGGTCTCGCACATCATGTTTGAATCTTTAGGGATGGCTCTTTACAGTCTCGGCTGTCTGGGGAAATGTGCCGCTGTCATGCTGGCGCTTCGGGTTTAATTGAAGCAGTGAGGATGCCCCGACAATGCTGGCCGCAGCGGCCATCCCCGCCCTCGTTGCTCAACAACCTTCGAGCCCGAATAGCCTGTGCCGAGCGCCTTCATTAGTTTTCGCTCGATTCGCCGAGCCATGCTTATTCGTTAGTCATCGATATGGACGCCATCCGCAACAAGGGTCGCTTGACGCCGGCGCAATCCGACGCACCCGCTTTCACCGGCTTCGTGTGCGTGCGCGGCGCTCGCGAACACAATCTGAAAAACATCGACGTGCAGATTCCGCGTGATGCGCTAGTCGTCTTCACCGGCGTGTCGGGATCGGGAAAATCGTCGCTGGCATTTGGCACGTTGTACGCCGAAGCGCAGCGGCGCTATTTCGAATCGGTCGCGCCGTATGCCCGGCGCCTGATCGAACAGGTCGGCGTGCCCGAAGTGGACGCGATCGAAGGCCTGCCGCCCGCGGTCGCGTTGCAGCAACAGCGAGGCACGCCGAGCGCGCGCTCGTCGGTTGGCAGCGTGACCACGCTGTCGAGTCTCGTGCGCATGCTCTATTCGCGCACTGGCGACTATCCGCCAAAGCAACCCATGCTGTTCGCCGAGGATTTCTCGCCAAACACGGTGCAAGGCGCCTGTCCGACTTGCCATGGACTCGGCCGCGTGTACGAGGTTACGGAAAAATCCATGGTGCCGGACGACTCGCTGACCATTCGCGAGCGCGCAATCGCTGCATGGCCGCCGGCCTGGCACGGACAAAATCTGCGCGACATTCTGGTGACGCTCGGCTACGACGTCGATAAACCGTGGCGCGATTTGCCGAAGAAAGTCCGCGACTGGATTCTCTTCACCGACGAACAGCCGACCGTGCCCGTCTACGCCGGCCTCACGCCGAAAGAAACCCGCGCCGCGCTAAAGCGCAAGGACGAACCGAGCTATCAAGGGACATTCTCCGGTGCGCGCCGCTATGTGCTGCACACGTTCGCGAACACGCAAAGCGCGCTGATGAAAAAACGCGTGTCGCAATTCATGGTCGGCAGCGTCTGTCCGACCTGCCATGGCAAGCGGCTCAAGAAGGAAGCGCTGTCGGTGAAGTTCGCCGGGCTCGATATCGGCGATTTTGCTCAGTTGCCGCTCGCCAGACTTGCCGAGATGCTCGAACCGATCGCGCGCGGAAAATGGCCCGAGCCGGATGCCGCTCATTCGGTCAAAGACGCCGCCAAAGGCAGCGTGCTCAGCAGGAGCGCCATGCGCGATGCCGTCGAAAAGCGGGTCGCCGCAGGCGGTTCCGCGCACAAAGCCTCGCCCGACGTGAGGCGCACGCCCAACCTGTCCGAGGAGAAGCGCGTCGCTGCCCAGCGTATCGCAGCCGAACTTCTAGAGCGCCTGACGACGCTGGTCGATCTGGGCCTGGGCTATCTCGCGTTGGAGCGCAGCACGCCCACGCTGTCATCCGGCGAAACGCAGCGCCTGCGACTCGCCACGCAGTTATCGTCGCAGTTGTTCGGCGTCGTGTACGTGCTCGATGAGCCATCAGCCGGTCTGCATCCCGCCGATAGCGAAGCACTCTTCAGCGCGCTGCAGGGATTGAAGGCGGCGGGCAATTCGCTGTTTGTCGTCGAACACGATCTGCAGATGATGCGGCGCGCCGACTGGCTGGTCGACGTCGGCCCCGCAGCGGGTGAGGCCGGCGGCTATGTGGTCTATAGCGGGCCGCCCGCCGGACTCGCGAAGGTGGAGGCGTCGCAAACGCGCCGGCATCTGTTCGCGCCGCCGGCGCCAGTCGAACGTATGCCGCGTAAACCTACCGGCTGGCTGCGGCTCGCCGGCATCACGCGCAACAATCTGCTCGGGCTCGATGCCGCGTTTCCGCTCGGCTGTCTGACTGCCGTCACAGGCGTGTCGGGCTCGGGCAAATCGAGCCTCGTGAGCCAGGCACTGCCCGAGCTGGTCGCTAGCCACCTTGGACGCGCCTTCGAAAACCCGGACAACGACGAGCAGGACCCGTTGTTCGCCGCCACCGCCGTGCCGACCGGAGGCCGCATCACCGAAGGGATGGACACCGTGCGGCGACTCGTGCGCGTCGATCAGAAACCGATCGGCCGCACGCCGCGTTCCAACCTTGCCACTTACACGGGCCTGTTCGACCATGTGCGCAAGCTGTTCGCCGACACGCCGCTCGCCCGCAAGCGCCGCTACAGCGCGGGCCGCTTTTCGTTCAACGTGGCGCAAGGCCGTTGCCCGACTTGTGAAGGCGAAGGCTTTGTCAGCGTCGAACTGCTATTTCTACCGAGCGTCTACGCGCCCTGCTCGACATGTCACGGCACGCGCTACAACGCGCAGACGCTGGAAGTCACGTGGCGCGATAAAAACATCGCCGAGGTGCTCCGCCTGACCGTCGACGCCGCCTGCGACTTCTTCGCCGACGAAGCCAGCGTGATGCGCGCGTTGAACGTGCTGCGCGACATCGGCCTGGGCTATCTGCGGCTCGGCCAGCCGGCCACCGAACTGTCCGGCGGCGAAGCCCAGCGCATCAAACTCGCCACCGAACTGCAACGCGCGCAGCGCTCCGACACGCTGTATATCCTCGACGAGCCGACCACCGGCCTGCATCCCGCCGACGTGGACCGGCTCATGGTGCAACTCCAGGGACTCGTGGATGCCGGCAATACCGTCGTGGTGGTCGAACACGACATGCGGGTGGCCGCGCAGAGCGACTGGGTTATCGACGTCGGCCCGGGCGCCGGCGACGCCGGCGGCAAGATCGTGGCGAGCGGCACACCAGTGGAGATCGTGCGCGCGAAGGAAAGCCGCACCGTCGAGTATCTGCGGCGGTACCTCAACAACCACTGAAGATTGGTGCGCTAGCATTACTTGTTAGGCCCAAAATGCACAACACAAAATATTTCGAACTCAATCGCCGTGCCACCTGGCTGGAGTTGTTCTTCGACCTGATTTTTGTGGTAGCGATCGGTGACGTAACGAATATCCTGAACCACACGCACGAGGGTCATCTTGACCCACCCCAGTTCTGGCAATACGTCCTCGCTTTCATACCCTTGTGGTGGATTTGGGTCAGCCACACGATGTATGCCAACCGGTTCGACGCGGATGACCGGAAGCATCGGCTCGCTACCCTGTTCATCATGTTCCTGATGATTATCATCTCAGGCTTGATCGACCAACGATTCCTGACCAGCTTTGAGGCCATCATCGTCTGCTACGCTTGTTCGAAATACATCATCGCCATGATGTATTTCGTATCGAAGCAACGGCACAAGGAAAGCGTGCATCTCACAACGGCAGTTGGGTGGGTGACCCTCGCTGGCGCCACCATCAGCCTCGCTTCGATCCTGTTCCCGGCGCCACAGCGATACGTCGTGTTTTACCTTGGAATACTGTTCGATCTGGTTGCGTTCCTCTTTTTTTTTGCCCCGTCATCTCCAGGGTATCCCAGTGCATACCGAACACCTGATCGAGCGTGTGGGCCTGCTCACGCTCATCTTACTGGGAGAGTCCGTTATCAGCCTGTCGGCGGGACTGGCCAATATTAACTGGACTGTGGTGAGGCTGATGACCGCCGCCACCGGCTTCGTGACGATTTCCAGCATCTGGTGGGTCTACTTTGACAGTTTTCACCTGTTGTCCAGACAGAAGCTCGCGACCGGTCATTCGGTCGCGTATTCGCATCTTTTTGTTTTCATCGGCCTGTCAATCCTGGCGAGCCTGATCCGGCATGCGATCCTGGACGACATGCAGGTATCCGATTTCCGGATACTGTTGGTCATCGGCACGGTCTGCTTTTTCATTGGCAAGCAGTACGCCTATTTCATGGAGCGTCCTGAGTTGCGGCGCCAATTGGTCGTCAACACCCTGGTCGTGTTTGTGTTGACCGGGCTTGCCCTGCTATTGCCCAGAGCAAGTTACATCCTGCTTGGCCTGACCGCTACGGTGATTTGTTATGCTTTCCTCAGTCTCAAATACCTGACCGTCCCCCGTGGGCGTCAGGATCATCCACGCAACAGCGCTATCACGGGAGACCAGCCATGAGCGACACAGCAAGTTCGGGTGCAATGCGGATGGCGTCCCAAGTTATCTGTGTCGAAGTAAAACGAGTCGAAACGGCCGGACTTCTGGCGGTTGGGGTTACCGCAACCTCGATCTAATTGTCAGTGCTGGTCAACAGGCTCGAGAAGCGAGCCGCTACCGACCCTTTGACGGGTCTGAGCAATCGCAAGAGCCTTGAGAAGGCCGTCGCACGCGTCCTTTCTGCTCAAGACGGGGAAGCGTACCGAACGGCTCTGTTGCTCATTGATTTGGACGGGTTCAAACAAGTCAACGATGCATATGGGCACGGAGTAGGAGACTTGCTGCTGCAACGCTTTGCCCATGCCTTGCAAGCTCGGATGCGCCGGGGCGATACGCTCTCCCGCTTGGGAGGCGACGAGTTCGTGATTCTGGCGCGCGACCTTTATAGCAAGACAGACGCGCAAGCCATTGCAGATGAAGTCCAATCGGTACTGAATGCGATTCAAACCGTTGATGGGCATCCGGTTTCTGTGTCGGCCAGCATCGGCGTCTACCTGTTTTCAGCCGACACGCGAGACGCCCCACTCGACATCCCCGCCATCATGCGTCGCGCAGATAGTGCGATGTTTCGCGCGAAGACCTCTGGCAAGAACCGGACTGTGTTCATCGACTAGCGTTTCCTCTGTGATGGCGGGTGAGCTGACAACTCGGTCGCCTCCAAATGCGATTCCGCTGCCGTTGCCAGATTTTTATCCCGCGCCCGTCCGCCAGGCGTTGCATACCCGCACCTAATCTCGAAGCAGTCTTGACGACGTGTGCACCACACGCCGCATCCAGACCGTTTGAATAAGAGCCACGACTCTACTTCGCGATCCTGTCACATGATGGTCCGAGCACCACTGCTACTGTCCGCGCGTTCTAGGGATGCCCTCAGGGCGATAAACAAGCAGGAGATGTTGCGTGACTCAGAAGATTTCAACGGTGCGTTTCCAGACGCGCCGCCGATTGCTTGGTGCGGCGGCGGCAACGCTCGCCAGTGCCGGCTTGTCTGCATGTGGCGGGGGCGGCGACGGCAGCCTCGTGGGGGATTCAGGTGGCGCCTCGTCGACGGGCAGCGCGCCCGTGCCAGCACAGTTGGTTCCACCGGTCCTGCCCGCTCCTGCGCAGTCGGGTATCGACCACGTCGTGCTGGTGGTGATGGAAAACCGATCGTTCGACCACTATCTGGGCTGGCTGCCCGGCGCTAACGGAAAGCAGGCTGGACTCCAGTTCATCGATGCCTTTGGCAATCCGCAGAATTCGTTCCGCCTTGCGACTGATCCCAAGTATGGTTTCCAGGGCTGCGGCTTTGCCGATCCGGATCACAGCTACGAGGGAGCGCGCACCCAGCTCAATGGCGGGAAGATGGACGGATGGTTGCTCACGGCCGACACAAACAAGACGCCTGGCGATCTGTTTCCCATCGGCTACTACCAGGCCGAGGATTTGTCTTTCTTCGGATCCGCCGCCCGCGATTGGACAGTATGCGACAGCTACCACTGCGGCGTTTTGGCGGAGACATATCCGAACCGGTTTTACTTGATGTGTGGCGAGACCGACCGGCTGCACAACTCCAATGCAACCTGTTCGCTCCCGACGATCTTCGATCGCTTTGCCGAGAAGGGCGTGTCGGCCAACTATTACTTCAGCGACGTGCCGTTCACGGCGCTGTTTGGCGCCAAGTATCTCAAGAACTCCAAACCGTTCACGACGTTTTTGACGGACGCCGCAGCCGGCACCCTACCTGCGTTCTCATACGTCGATCCGCGCTTTACCGGGGAGAACCCGCAAGGCGTATCGGCCGACGATCACCCGAACTCGGATATCCGCAACGGACAGGTCTTTCTCAATCAAATCTATGATGCCGTGCGTAATGGTCCAGGTTGGCAAAAAACGCTGCTGATCATCACCTACGACGAGTGGGGCGGCTTCTTCGACCACGTACCGCCGTTCAAGCGCCCGGTGTCTGCCGCAGAGACACAGTTGGGCAACGACGGCTACCTCGGCTTCCGTGTGCCGATGGTGCTGATCGGGCCCCGGGTCAAGCGTCGGCACGTCAGTCATTGGCCGCTCGACCCGAGTTCAATTCATCAGTTGCTGACCTGGCGCTTCGGGCTGAATGCCCTTGGCGCGCGTGGCGGGCTGCCGGACACCAATTCGATCGCCTACGCGCTCGACTTCGTCGCTCAGCCAAACCTGTCGGCGCCGGCTTACTCTGTCCCGCAAGGTCCGTTCGGGGGCGTGTGCTCCGGCTCCATCACCGGCAGCGTCCCCGGCATCAGCGGCGTTCCTGGCATCAGTTCCCTTCGCACGATCGCCACCTCGTTGGGCTTTCCTCTTCCTTGAACCATGGCCATCATGCGACTTTCCCAATTGAACTGGCTGACCAGCGGCATCCTCGCAACCTTCCTCGCCTGCCTGCTGACGGGCTGCGGCGGCGCGAGCGATGCAGCCAACTCGACAGGTGGGCCTTCGGCAGCAGTGTCGCCGGCTCCGGTCTCGCCACCCGCGCAGGCCCCGGTGACGCCAACCGCAAGCCGGATCGGCCATGTGTTCGTCATCGTGCTGGAGAACAAGGGCTATACCCAGACTTTCGGTTCTGGCAGCCAAGCGCCTTACCTCGCAAACACGCTGACGAGCCAAGGCGCGTTGCTGACTCAGTACTACGGTACCGGCCACAACAGCAACGATAACTACCTGACCATGATCAGCGGTCAGGCACCCAATGCGCAGACCCAGGCTGACTGCCAGTACTACACCGACTGGTTGGGCACCATGAGCCCCGATGCCAACGGGCAGGTGACTGGAACCGGCTGTGTCTACCCTGCCGCCATCGGCACGATCGCCAGCCAACTGGATGCCAAAGGGTTGGCTTGGCGCGGCTATATGGAAGACATGGGCAACGATCTGACGCGCGACGGCAGATCGACCTGCTCCCACCCCGCCCTCAATGGCAAGGACGGCACGCAGTCCGCCATCGCGACGGACGGATACGCGACGCGCCACAACCCGTTCATGTATTTCCACTCAGTGATCGACAACCAGTCGTATTGCGACAGTCATGTGGTGCGGCTCGATTCGCTGGCCACCGATCTGAACAGCGTTGCAACCACGCCCGCGTTCTCCTTCATCGTGCCAAACCTGTGCAACGATGGTCACGACGAGCCCACCTGCGCGGACGGCAAGAGCGCAGGCGGACTGCCGGCGGTCAACCGGTTCCTGCAGGCCTGGGTGCCGCAGATCATCAACTCACCGGCGTTCCAGTCCGATGGCCTGCTGATCATCACGTTCGACGAAGCGGATACGAATGACACCTCGGCCTGCTGCGGTGAGCCGACCGGGCCAAACTCGGTCGCGCCGGGCCTGACCGGCCCTGGCGGTGGCCGCGTCGGCGCGGTGGTGCTCTCCCCCTTCGTCAAGCCGGGCACGGTCAGCAATACGCCCTACAACCACTATGCCCTGCTCAAGAGCATCGAGGACGTTTTCGGGTTATCGCATCTTGGCTATGCCGGCATGAACGGCCTGCAGGGCTTTGGCAGCGACGTGTACAGCGCCGCGCGCTGATCTTTCCCGCGACGCCGTCTCGATCGACATCGGGCCGGCCAAAAAGGCTGCGGCGAGATGCCCTCGGTGGCTGAGGGCATGCGCCAAGCTGTCAGATGGGGGGCGTCTGCGGCTCCGTCTGCCCCCCCTTCAAGGAACGCCGGGAAGCACCGCTCGGCAATCGCACGACCGTCGCGCATGCCTGCGGCGATCGCTGCAACGGCCGAATCAACATCGGCGGACACACGATGGAGCCGCTGCATCTGCGGATAGGACATGGCATCGTCCCATGGTGCGCAGATAAACCCTGTGTATGTGTATGCGTATCTGAAACCGGAGCCCCTGCCGAGCACGGCCAGCACCTGTATTGAGCAGCCGCTGAACTGCTGAATTGCCCACTGCTGCGTTGCAGCGCCCCCAAGGTATTCATCGCTGTCTTGCTATTGTCGGCAGGCGACGGCTGCAAGGCAATTGTCGAAGATTTACATCACATGAATGACATTTTTGTCATTGCTTTCATGTGACTTAGTTGAAAAAAGATAGGTCGGGCCTTTTCTCCTCCTCGTGCGCAGCCAAGATGGCTGCGCTTTTTTTGCCGATCCGGTGTTCAGGGGTCCGCTGTAGGTTCGCGCCTGCAGGGGGCAAGGGGCCAGTTCGCGTATGCCGGTCCATACAAGCGCTGATTGGCAGATCGTCGTCAGCGCGAATACCGCACCATCAATCCTTTGCTGGTCGACCCGTCTTCACAGACTCTAGTTTCGCTACGACGGCGAGCAGACGATTCGCCGGCATCGCGGCCAATAGGTTGACTCCAGCGCGCAAGAGTTCGCTCTTCTTGACCTTCTTACCACCTGCGAGACACCTCTCCTTGATCTCGGCGAGCATTCGATAGTCTGCTTCCGGCATCGTGAAACTGTCCCGCACAACCTTGGTTTTCTTCGGCTTCTCCGGTGCCATCTCTCCCGCTGGGGTAGCCACACTGGCAGCACGCTTTGTCTTCTTCTGGTTTTTCTCTTGCCCGGTTGGCAATGCCGCCGGCTTGGCCGAGCTTTGTTTGGTTGCTCGCGCGCCTGCGCTCGCTTCAGATTTGGTTCGGCCAGTCTTTGCTGTCGCACTGGACGATGCGTTCTCAGCCACTGCCGCTTGCTTTGCCATTTCGAGTTCCATCTGTTGCCCCCTTTTCTGATGTGTACTGAAACAGTATATATAGTTTCCGACGGGCAAAAAACTTGAACACACCGATCAGGCTGAGGCCCGACGCCTCCTGACAAAGCTTGGACCGGATCTTGCCCACTGCTTCTGTGGATAAGTGACTGCACCTCCCCGACCGGCGCTCCAAGTAGAACCTCAGCGCTCGCAAGGAAGACACCCTAATGCGGCAATAGCAGCACGACGTCGGGCCTTCTTCTCCTTTCTAAGCCATTGCACAAACAGTTCGTGGGCTGTCGCATACTCCGGTCTGACGGGGACTTGGGAGATGTAGGTTGCCCCGACAACCACGTCGTTCAGCTCTCCTAAAGCGTCTTGAAGCTGTTCCAGTCGGCGAATTCGTTTGATGTCCTTCTTTCCCAACACGGGCGAGAAGAACTCAAGCAGGTAACGCAGTCGCTTGATTTGGATACGCGTCTGATGCAATTCCTGCAAGCCACCATTCGACGCGCGACGAAGCGCTCGATTCACCCGCCTGGACGCCGCTGCAATACTGGCATGCGCAAACTTTCCGAGCGTCTCGCTGGTCTCTGGCTGCGCCTGCGTTGCCTTGCCGATCGCTTCGCTAAAGTCAGCCATCAGCCTCTCAGGCCCGATGCCCTCGAATGCAACGCGGCTCTCGGCGCGCGCGCGCTGCCTGATGTCTTCCAACGCCTCCAGCAAGATCAAGGCAGAAGGCTGGCTCGGCGGAACGGCAGCGCGCAACAGCACGTTGACGATGATGTCCCAGTTCCTCGGCGGCCCAATTTGAGCCGCAACATCCGCTAGCCTGCATCGCCAGTCATCGGCCAGCGCCTTCGGAAGCAGGTCCCGATAGGCCCACAAAAGCGCCCGCAGTCTACGAATGGCGACTCTGAGCCGATGACCGATCTCGGGGTCGTTGCTCCGTAGATACTCTGGTGCCCAGTGCTCGACGATTGCGATCTCAGGCGTGGCCAGCCGAGAGAGCATCGACAGGGCCGGTGCCTCGGCGTGCAAAGGAGATGATGCGGCGGAGTTGACCATCAGAATTGCCCGTTGAGATCAGAGCACCGTTCGCAGCGACCAGCCCAATCTCCCAATTGAATCGATGCGCGGCTTGCTGACACACACATGCAGTCTCATCACTCCATTGAGAGGTAGGAGCCAAGCCGGGGACGTTGGCCACCAGACTATCAGGCCACTGTAGACGAGTCTTCGACATTGGCCTTGACACCTATCAACCGTGAATATAGAGGACTCGGCGGTAAGCACCCGGTGAACCCGTCTTGCCAGCTAGGTGGCGCTGGGCGTCCAGCGATGCGGGAGCAGTTCGGCGATGTCGGCCGCCTTGTGGGTCGGCAGTCGCGTGAGGACGTCTTTCAGATAGGCGTAGGGATCGTGCCCGTTGAGCTTGGCCGATTGGATCAGGCTCATGACGGCAGCCGCGCGTTGACCGGCGCGCAGTGAGCCTGCAAACAACCAATTGGAGCGACCCAGGGCAACCGGCCGGATCTGTCGCTCGACGTGGTTGTTGTCGATGGGCACCGTCGGGTCGTCGAGGTAACGCACGAGAGCCGGCCACCGCTTGAGGCTGTAGTCAATGGCCCGCGCGATCGCCGAGCCGTCTGGGACGCGGCGTCGCTGTTCCTCGAGCCAGGCGTGCAGCCGCTCTAGAATCGGGCCAGCCCTTTGTTGCCGCGCTGCCAGGCGCTGGTCTGGCTCAGCATCCCGCACTTGCGCCTCGATCTCGTACAAGCTCACCATGTAGCGCAGTGCCTGGCCCGCCAATTCGCTCTTGTGCTTGTCGTGCAGTTCAAAGAACTTGCGCCGCGAATGGGCCATGCAACCGATCTCAGTGACGCCACCGTCGAAGCTGGCCTTGTAGCCGGCGAAGTCATCACATACCAGCTTGCCTTGCCACTGCCCCAGGAACGCGCGAGCGTGCTCGCCGCTGCGGCTGGGCGCAAACTGGTAAATCACCGCGCGCATCTTCTCGAACTCGCTCGGCGCATAGGCCCACAGGTAGGCGCGGTGCGTCTTGCCATTGCCGGGCGCGAGCATCTGCACTGGCGTTTCGTCGGCGTGCAGAACACCGTGGCTCAGAACCTCTTCTTGCAGGGCGTCCACCAGCGGTTGCAGACGCACGCCACAGATGCCCACCCACGCGCCCAGTGTCGATTGCGGGATGGCCAGACCGGCGCGCGCATAGATGCGCTCCTGCCGATACAGGGGAAGGTGGTCGCCGAACTTGGACACCAGCGTATGTGCCAGCAGTCCGGCCGTCGGGATGCCTTTGTCGATGACGTGGGGTGGCACCGGCGTCTGCACCAGCGTCTCACACTGATCGCACACCCATTTGCCGCGGATGTGACGCTCCACGGTGAACGTGCCCGGCGTGTAGTCCAGCTTCTCGCTGATGTCTTCGCCAATGCGCTTGAGCGCACACCCACAGGTGCAGGTCTCTGCGTCCGGCTCGTGGTGGATGTCGGTGCGCGGCAACTGCGGCGGCAATGCCTGGCGCTTGGGCTTGCTCTTGGCTTCAGATTTGGACGACGGCAGGAGCGCTTCCAGTTCGGTCTCAATCGCCTCGAGGTCTGCGTCAATGGCTTCGTCCAGCAGACTCGCCTGTTCAGATGTCAGTTGCTCGCTGCGCTTGCCGAACTTCCAGCGCTTGTGGATGGCCAGCTCGTGTGTGAGCTGGTCGATCTTGGCTTGCCGGTACCGCAACTCCCGGTCCTTCTCGCCGACCTGGGCCATCAACTGCGCAGCCAGTGTGCGCAGTTCGTCCGGGCTCAGGGCATCGAGGTTGGTGGGTAGGTTCATGCGGCGAGTCTGCCAGAACCCCAAGTCCTCTGGAAGGAAGCCAGTTTACGGCTTTGGGGGTATTACACGACCGTGATCGCGTGGTCGTGGGTGAGCGTCTGCCAAGGCAGCCCCGTCACCAGCGCACGCAATTGCTCGGGATTGAGCGCCGTGGCGATCGCCTGGTCGCCGTTCGTCCAGATGAAGCGCCCCTTGTTGAGGCGCCGCGCGGCCAGCCAGATGCCGAAGCCGTCGTAGACCAGCACCTTCATGCGCGTCGAACTCTTATTGGCAAACAGGTAGGCGTGGTGGGGGCGTGCCGCGCCGAACACCTTGACGACCCGCGCGAGGATCGTTTCGGTACCGGCGCGCATGTCCAGCGGCTCCACGGCCAACCAGATCGCGTCCACCCGAATCAACGCAACCACCCTTGCAGCCACTGGGCGCACTGCGCTGCGGCCGATCCCGGCCAGCGAAGACTGATCGTCGTCGCGCCACGGCGGACTTCGATCTGGATGTCCGGCACGGCAGTGGTCGGCTCGCCGATCCGCAACGGGATGAACTCGCCTTGCGGCACCCTCATCAACTCGCGGTCCTCAGGCGCGCCATTCTTTGCTTCCTGCTCGGCGACCCAGCGCCGCAGCAGATTCGCATTGAGGCGATGGTGCAGGGCTATCGCCGCGATCGAAACACCCGGCTGCATGCACTCCTGCACTGCCTTGGCCTTGAACTCGGCGCTATGCCGACGTCGGCGCCGTATTGGCGCGCTCTCTTCGATAGTGTCCACGTGTCCACCTAGAACTAGATGGACACGATGCTCCTTGCTACGCGGGTCCCCTTCAAGACGGGTTCACCGGGTGCTTACACTCGGCGTTAGCGCGTCGCGCTTCAACCGCGGCGAGGTGGTAGAGGGCGCACATATTTTCGCTGCAATAGTGCACTGCAAGAATTCACCTTAAGTGGCACGCAGATTGGCCGATAAGAAGACGTCCAGGCGAGGACCAGGTCTCGCCGAACTCGTCTTACCCGTCATCATGAAACTGTCGATCAAACTGCCCCTCGCCTTTGGTATTGCGCTGCTGCTGATGTTCTCCGGAGCAATCTACGGAATCGCTTCGCTCAACCACTCCATCGTTGAATACAACACCACCGTGCAGGCCCGCGTCGCCGATGAGCGGGCGGTGACGAAAATGCTCGTTACCTTCAAAACGCAAGTGCAGGAGTGGAAGGACACGCTTCTGCGTGGTGAAGACCCAGTCAAGCTGGACAAATATTGGGCGGCCTTCCTGAAAGGTGAGCAGGCTGTTTCTGATCAGGCAAAGGCGCTGCAGGATTCGCTTCCACCTGGCAAGAGTCGAGACCTGATCAAGCAATTTGCCGCAGCGCATGTCGCCATGGGCGTCGGCTACCGAAAGGGCCACGATATGTTCGTCGCCGCCTCGTTCGACCCTACCGTTGGCGACAAGGTCGTAGCCGGAGTCGATCGCGAGCCAGCACGCCTGCTGGATGAAGCAGCTCAAGAGATCGCGAAGGAAAGCATCGCCGTATCAGCCAAAACGGCTGAAGCCGCGCGCACCGCATTGGTCGTCAGCTCCGCACTGATGCTCGTGGCATTTGGGCTGGGGCTGGCCGGCGCTTTCATATTCAGCCGCACCATTACGAAGCCACTTGCCCGCGCGGCGGATGTGGCCAGCGCGGTTTCGCATGGCGATCTAGCCAAGCCGTTTGACTCACGCGGCTCTGACGAGATCGGTCAATTGCTCCACGCCCTCAAGCAGATGCAAACCAACCTTGCCAACGTGGTGAGCGAAGTGCGTCGGAATGCCGAAGGCGTTGCCGCTGCCAGTTCACAGATTGCTGCGGGCAACTTGAACCTTTCGTCGCGTACGGAAGAACAGGCGGCGTCGCTGGAAGAGACCGCCGCGAACATTGGGGAGCTGACGTCAACCGTCCGACGCAATTCGGAAAGCGCCGTGCAGGCCTCGTCGCTCGCGGGTCACGCTTCCGACACCGCAGTACGCGGCGGCAAGGTCATGAACGAAGTTGTGCAGACCATGCAAGGCATCTCAGAAAGCTCTGCGAAGGTGGGCGAGATCATTGGTGTCATCGACAGCATTGCCTTCCAGACCAATATCCTGGCCCTCAACGCTGCGGTTGAAGCGGCCCGTGCCGGCGAGCAGGGCCGGGGCTTTGCCGTCGTGGCAGGCGAGGTGCGCACGCTCGCGCAGCGTAGCGCCTCGGCAGCCAAGGAAATCAAGGGCTTGATCAGTCAATCCACGGAGCGTGTGGAAGCGGGGGCGCGTTTGGTGCACGAAGCCGGCACCATCATCGACGACATCGTCACCTCGGTGCATCGCGTGACGCAGATCGTTGGTGAGATTTCCGCTGCATCGGCCGAGCAAAGCACCGGTATCGATCAAGTGAACGTTGCCGTGGGCCAGATTGAAGAAGTCACCCAGCAGAATGCGGCATTGGTGGAAGAGGCGTCGGCTGCCGCGCATGCCATGGCCGAGCAGGCCGATTCACTGCGCCGCGCGGTTGCAGTCTTTAAGCTCAGGGACAGCGCGGTGGGCGCCTGACGAACAGGCCACGCGGTATGCAGGAATCTGCGGATGGCATGACCTGGCCATCAAGTTGATGAGCACAGGGCTTGATGCTGGCAAGCGCACTGCAGCCTGTCTTTCGAGTGGCGCAATACTCGGATCAATTGTTTCTCAAAAAGAAATATTTAAGAGCTATTTGCCTGGATTGTTTACTTATTGCTGTCACATAACTGACGCATTATCTCGCGTCAGCGTTCGGGGTCGCGTTCATTAGGCGGGTCACGACAGGCCCCATCGCAGATTCCTTCGGTCAAACAGCAATTGAGGCTAACAGTGAAAAAAACTCTCCTCGCAGTGACAATCGCGGCCGGCACCGTCCCTGCCGCCGCATTTGCGCAGTCGTCGAATGTCACGCTTTACGGCATTGTTGACGCGGGCGTCAGCTATCAAAGCCACGTGAACGGCGGCGCCAACGGCAACGGCTCGGTCACCGCGCTCACCTCTGGTGGACTATCTGGGTCGCGCTGGGGCATCCGTGGCGCTGAAGATCTAGGGAATAACCTGAAGGGCATTTTCGTATTGGAAAGCGGCTTTGACATCGACACCGGCAAATCTGCGCAGGGTAGTCGGTTGTTTGGTCGCCAAGCCTACGTTGGCTTGCAGGGCGATTTCGGCGCCGTCACGCTGGGGCGTCAGCAAAACGCACTGTACGACCTGTTCGCGGCTTACGATCCGATGGCCGTTGGACCAAACTACTCGCTGAATTCGGTGGACAACCAATTCAATGGCCGCGCCGACAATGCTGTCAAATACACGGGTAAGTTCGGCGGGTTGACTGCGACGGGTTTCTATAGCTTCGGGCGCGACAGCAATTCCGGACTCGGCGGTGAAGTCCCTGGCAGCTTCAAGGTCGGCAAGAACTATGGCGCAGGCGTAGCTTACGCAAATGGTCCGCTTTCGGTGGGTGTCGCCTATGACCAGTACCAGGGCAGCACCATTACTACCTCAGCACTCGATGCCAAACGCGCTGCCATTGGCGCGTCTTATGCAGTAGGCGATGCCAAGGTGTTTGCTGGTTATCGCTGGTTGCGCGATGAAGTCACGACCGGCAGTGCACGCCACGACAATCTTTACTGGCTCGGCGCGCTCTACAAACTTACCCCTGCGTTCACTCTGACGGGCGCTGCCTACTATACGAACGCACGTACCGACAGCAACAGCTCCTGGATGTTCGTGCTGAACGCGGACTACGCGCTGTCTAAGCGTACCGACGCCTACGCGCTGATCGGCTATGTGAACAACAAGGGAAACGCAACTTATGGCGTGACTGGCACGGCTAACACGCTGCCGGGTCAGAACCAGACTGGCGCGATGGTTGGCGTGCGACACCGCTTCTAATTCGGCCCAATAAGGCAGGTCGACGCGTCCGGGGACGTGTCGCCGCTAGATCATATCGACCTTGACTTGTCACCAGGTTCAAGGACGTTTGGCCGGCGCTTTCGCCGGCCATTTTTTTTGGAACGCGGCGGGCGCCACACTCTTAACGAGATGCGCTGCGAGACTGCTGCTCCACACCTATCCCGGCAGGGCTGCCGTCGTTTCGAGCGGTCAAGACGTGACGACGGAAGATTCCCAGCTCAATGGGGGCGAGGATCGTCCGCTCGGTCTGGAGCGTGGGTGTCTCGTGAACATTACTTTCAGGCCGGGACGAAACCTCTCTGTGCCAACCCCGGCCAACCGTTAACACAAGGCATACGCCATCGACCCACGACGCTCCACCCAATGCCGTAGCAACGTATTAAACCGACACGCTGATAGACGGCGCTCTTTTCTTGGTCCGTCATGGCGCTTTGCATTGCTGAAAACAGTATTAAGTGGCACGCAAATTGGTCGATAAGAGGACGTAGAGGCCAAGACTCTGCCCGGCTGTCATCGCCTTACCCAACACCATGCCATGTACCTGTCGAGCAAATCAGCACGGCCGTCGGTCCGATTGAGGAGGTCACAGAGCGGAATGCAGAACAGGTAGAAGAGCGTTAGGCCGCCGCTCATACAATGGCCGAGCAGGCCGATGCACTGTGTCGCGCGGGCAATCTTCAAGCTCGGGAACAGCACGGTGCGGTGGCCGCTTGAGAGCCACGCAACTGCTATTCGCAAAATCCAGCAACAGAATCGCGTGCCAGCGGATTCGTTCGTTCTGCGCTCAGTTGTCGAATACGGTTTCGCTCCTCTTGTTTCGCCAATTTTTTGTCACCACCCCGATCTCATGCTCAGCCCCCTCATTCTGGTAGGTATTGTGATCATGTCTTGCCTGATGAGCGTGGCCATCCTTGGTTCGCTGCTTCGGACTGGGGTGATGGGTATAGGTCGCTGGTGCTTAGCTCACGCACTGTTGGCCGCTGCTTTGGTGTGGATGTTGGTCGCCGGTACTCAGCCAGGACAGTTCACGACCATTGGGGCTGCGTTGATTGCGGTGACGGCCATGCTGTTGCTCGTGCAGGGGATGCGGCAGTTCTTCGGCATGAGTTACGTACGGCACGACGAAACTGCGGCATTCGCCATCGCCTTCGCAGCGTTGGTGTACTTTACTTACGCGTCGCCGAACTTCGGTGCGAAGATCGCGCTCGTCTCCATTTTGCTCGCTTATTCACGAATCGCTGTGGGTACGTTGGCGCTGCGTCACGCGCCGCGTGACGGTGCGCGCTACCCATATCGATTCGTTGCGGCGGCCGCCTATCTGGGCGCGTTATTCCATATCGCGCGGGCCGTTGCCGGAGGCTTCGGTGTGCCGCAAATGGCTCTTCTGGATCCCTCGCCCTGGAACGTTCTGTTTCTCGGACTCGCAATTGTCACATTGCCTTGCCTGTCAACCGGGATGGTGATGCTTGCACATGATCAGCTCGCGCGAAGAATGGAACAGCTCGCGAGTATCGACGAACTGACCGGTGCACTCATGCGACGTGCCTTCATCGAAAAGGCGAACACCGTGCTTCGCGAAACGGTTGCAAAGGGCAAGCCGGTATCGATCGCCATTCTGGACATCGACGAATTCAAAGCCGTCAACGACGCTTTTGGCCATGCGGTCGGAGATCGGACCCTTAGACACGTCGCATCTGTTGTGACCGCACGACTGCGGTCGAGCGACCTTTTCGGGCGGCTAGGCGGGGAGGAATTCGCGATTATTTGCGTGGAAGCACAAAAGGCAGACGCAGCGGTGTTGATAGACGAACTGCGGCTTGCCGTCGAAGGATCGCCAATAGAAGGCGTCCGCTGCACCTTCAGCGCAGGGGTCGAATGCGTCATGCCCGGAGATACGCTGGAGGTTGCCTTGGCGCGGGCGGACGCGGCACTGTATCTGGCAAAAGCCACAGGGCGCAATCGAGTCGTCACGGCGCCAGAAGTCGAAGAGCGCGACGTTGAAACGCATTGAACCGCAGCCACTTTGAAATCCAATCTACTGAATCCACGATGGCCGGACTGTGGTTTTACGATGACCATCGCATAACTTCCCGACTCGAAACCAGTTCAGCTAGGTGGCTTTCAACGGAGAGTACGCTTCTCCCCTCTAATGGGTGGTTAAGTTTCTTTTCAATCCACTGATAATGAAAAAATGCAGAATATCCAACGGTCCCTACTGTTGCGTGCTCTGCGTTTTCTGACGCTCTTCCGGAGGGATGAAGGCGTCCGCGCCCGAGTCGTGTGCAGGGGCGCTTTTTTTTTCTATCAGAAGCAAACGTTTGACCCATATGACACGCCCAACGTCCTACCCTCATCAGGAGGCGTCGTTGATCGATGCTCGCTAGAAAAGCCCCAAAGGCTGCGCCGCCCATCCCAGCTGCAAGTTACGCCCACTGCCCGCCACCCAATGTGAACAACGACGCAAAGCCGCTATCTGTCCTGCGACCGAGCTGTCACGGCCGCTGTAAATGACCGCTTGGGTGAAAGATGCTTCCAGGGACCACCGCACAGATATCGAAGCCCATCTCGTTGTCGTCGGACTCTTCTGCGCCTTCGAGCGCCCAGTGCGCCCAATCCTTCAATCGCCCGCACGTACTTGCACGAGCGTCGATCGACTGGTGAAAGTAGGCCTGCAACATCAACTCCGTCAGGTGAAAGGAAAACGAGTTGACCTGCTTCGCGCCTTGCGGGCCCTCTACTATCCACCACGCGTGTGCACCTATTCCGTCTAGCTCATCGCCTTCGAGGCGCAGGACGGCGCGACGGGGCAGCGTCTCAGTTAGCGCATCTTGGAGTTCACGCAGACAAGTCTTCTCGGCTTCGCTGATCCACTCGCGCATAAGGCCTCCGCATTTGCGCGTGCCCACATTGACGGGCCGCCATTCGAAGGTAGCTGCTGCGTAACCCCGTGCGTTGACGGCGCACAACGAACCTGCGTGTAGAGAGTCAAGCAGCGGAAAGGACAGAACCCAGCCGCTGTCGGACAGAACTTCCGCTCACCTCAGTGGCGGCAATGACGCGCCACGATAGAGCGAAAAATCGTGTTCCCGGTCTTCGCGGCCCACTTGAATGGCGTCTCGTTCATCGAGAAAGAAGGCGTTTGGCGCGGTGAGCACCAGGTCGTAACCTGTGTCTGCGCACAGCTCTACGCGCTGAAATTCCAACTGAACGCATAGCCATTCGCTCACGCGCCGACAGATCTCCTCCCGTCTTGGGTGGTTCGATCGACAGTACGCTTTGGCCTCTGCCAGGCTGAAATGAACAGCTAACGTGCATTCCTGGCGATTGCCGCGGACGGTCGACATTGACCACTTCGCCGCCACGTCATAGCCACCGCAGTAAGCACGGGCCGAACTGACGAGCGCTCCTCTGGGTAATGCACGGCACACCGAGGACTCCAGTTCCCAAAGAGCGGCGGCGACCACCTCGTCTGGTTGATGCTCAAGCATGATGCTCCCCCGTTTTTGGCCTATTGGATGGCTCTTTCTAATAGAACCCCACGGTACGTCGATGCTGGCCTTCGCTGGCTGATACAGATCAAATTCTGGATGGGTCGCTCAGCAGCTGAGAAGTCGCGCTCACCGGTTTTCGGAGGTCCAGGGCCGCTGACTGTCATTTTTCCCACCCTTGAAGAAATGGCCACCCGCCTCCTCAGCCGCGACGCCCGTCCGCTCCACAACCGCTCTGCAATCGCCCGCCAGCACGCCTGGCATGCCGGCTGCTTCCTCCACGGGAGCGCAACGGAGCCCATGCGTGCATCAGGGATTACGCGCAGCAAAACAAGCAGCCGCAGGTTGGTTATTCTTTCTGGTATCGACGACCGGCAGCGGGCTTTCGCTTGCACAGCCGGCTGAGCCGCACCCGCCATCGCCAGACGCCGCTCCAGCGGTTCAACCCAAGACGGCAAACCACTCCTTGTCGCGGTATCCGGACACCATGCCGGCCTCTGCACCGAAGTCGCCCGCCACGCAGCCCGCGGACACTTCCGCGGGAACGCGTCAGCCTGGTGGTGATTCGGCCGGCCCAGGTGCCGCCGCCGCAGGGCCCGGGGGCCCGGCCGACATGCGTGCCGAGCCCGTAAGCAAGCAGCCATTGCGCTGACGCTGTCGCGGGCGGCTGTTGCGGGCGTCGGATGAAGGGGCATCTAATGAGAGCAATCGATGACCAGCGCAGCGGACCTGATCGTAACCACGCCCAGCGGCCTGTATTGTCCGGCAGGCGACTTCTACGTTGACCCATGGCGGCCGGTAGATCGCGCCGTCATCACACATGCCCACAGTGACCACGCCCGTATAGGGCACCAGCATTACCTGGCCGCAGCCCCGGGAGCAGGCGTGCTGCGCGCACGCCTGGGAGCCGACATCCCCCTGCAAACCCTGCCGTACGGCGAGTCCATCGTCCATCACGGGGTGCGGCTGAGCTTTCATCCGGCGGGGCACGTACTGGGCTCTGCGCAGGTGCGGCTGGAATACGGCGGCGACGTGTGGGTCGTGTCCGGCGACTACAAGGTGGAGGCGGACAGCACCTGCACGCCGTTCGAACCGGTGCGGTGCAATACCTTCATCACCGAATCCACCTTCGGCCTGCCGATTTACCACTGGCGGCCGCAGGCAGAAATCTTCGCCCAGCTCAATGCATGGTGGCGCGGCAATGCCGAGGCGGGCCGCGCAAGCATGGTGTTCTGCTACGCGTTCGGCAAGGCGCAGCGCATTCTTTCTGGGCTCGATACCGACATTGGGCCCATCGTTTCGCACGGCGCCATGCTGCAACTGGATGCCGCCTATCGGCACGCAGGCGTGGCGCTGCCGCCCACGCAACTCGCGACCGACGTGCCACGCGCGGACTTGCGGCGTGCCCTCGTGCTGGCACCGCCCTCCGCACAACGCACGGCGTGGATGCGGCGGTTTGGCGACTACGCCGATGCGTTTGCCAGCGGCTGGATGCAGCTGCGCGGCGCACGTCGGCGGCGCGGCGTCGATCGCGGCATCGTGCTGTCCGATCATGCCGACTGGCCCGGCTTGCTGCAGGCCATCGACGCCACGGGCGCCACGCGTGTCTATGTCACGCACGGGCAGGTTGCGCCCATGGTGCGGTGGCTGTCCGAACGCGGCCTGGATGCGCGCGCCTTCGCCACCGAGTATGGCGACGAGGCCGAAGAAAGCGAAGCCGCCGGAACAGGTGATACGCCCACCGCAGGCGAGCCAGAGGACACGCCCGCGTCATGAAAGCCTTTGCCGATCTGTACGCGCAGCTCGACGCCACCAAATCGAGCAACGGCAAGCTGGCCGCACTGGTGGCCTATCTGCGCACCGCGCCCGATGCCGACGCCGCCTGGGCGGTCTACTTCCTGGCTGGCGGCAAACCTCGCCAGCTGGTGCCCGTGCGCGTGCTCGCCAGCTTTGCGCAGACCACGTCCGGCTTGGCCGAATGGCTGTTTGACGAGTGCTACCAGGCCGTGGGCGACCTGGCCGAGACGATCGCGCTCGTCCTGCCGGATGCGGATCGCGCAGACAACGCCAGCCTGGCCGAGTGGATGGAGGCACGTCTGCTGCCGTTGCGCGGGCAGCCCCCCGAGCTGGTACTGCCGCGCTTGGCTGAACTGTGCCGGGGTCTACCGCTGCATGCCCGGCTCGTGTTGATGAAGCTGATCACGGGGGCGTTTCGCGTGGGGGTGTCCAAACTGCTGGTCACGCGCGCGCTGGCTGAGGTGGGCGGCACCGACCCCAAGCACGTCGCGCAACGGCTGATGGGCTATACCGACATCGGACAGGCGCCCACCGCCGAGCGTTATCGGGCGCTGCTGGCCGATGCCCGCGTCGACGGCCACGCGCTCGATACCGGGCACCCGTATCCGTTCTTTCTCGCGCACCCGCTGCAGGCCGAACTGGACGCCTTCGACACCCTGCTCGGCGCGCCCACTGAATGGCAAATCGAATGGAAGTGGGATGGCATCCGCGCGCAACTCGTGCGGCGCGCCGACAGCGCATGGCTGTGGTCGCGCGGCGAGGAACTCATCACCGAACGCTTTCCTGAACTGTCCGCAATGGCGGAGGCGCTCCCGCCGGGCACCGTGCTCGACGGCGAGATCGTGGTCTGGCAAGACGGTCGCGTGCAGCCGTTTGCCCTGCTCCAGCAACGCATCGGCCGCAAGACCCTGAACGCGCGCGTGCTGCGCGAAGCGCCGGCCGTGCTGTTGGCGTATGACCTGCTGGAATGGCAGGGGCAGGATCTGCGCGAGCGCGCGCAGAGCGAGCGGCGCGCGCAGCTCGAACGTGTGATTGCCGAATACGTCCATCCGGCGCTGGAGCTGTCTCCGCTGCTGCAAGGCGACGACTGGCAGCATCTTGCGCGGCAGCGTGAGGCGTCCCGCGAGCTTGGCGTGGAAGGGCTGATGCTCAAGCGGCGCGACGCGCGCTACGGCGTCGGCCGCACCAAGGACGTGGGCGTGTGGTGGAAGTGGAAGATCGATCCGTTCTCGGTAGACGCCGTCCTGATCTATGCACAACGCGGCCACGGCCGGCGCGCGAGCCTTTATACCGACTACACCTTCGCCGTGTGGGATGCGCCGCCCGATGTGCCCGAGCGCAAGCTGGTGCCGTTTGCCAAGGCGTACTCCGGCCTGAGCGACGCAGAGATCCGTCAGGTCGACGCGCTCATCCGCAAGACGACGGTGGAGAGCTTCGGCCCCGTGCGCAGCGTGGCGCCGACGCTGGTGTTCGAACTGGGCTTTGAAGGCATTGGGCGCAGCCCTCGGCACAAGAGCGGCATCGCGGTGCGGTTTCCGCGCATGCTACGCTGGCGGCACGACAAGCCCGTTGCTGAAGCCGATACCCTGCAGACGCTGGAGAGCCTGCTGCCGCCGTCATGAACGAACCTGCACTGCCCGATCTTGATACGTGGTTTGATGCGCGTGGCTGGACGCCCATGCCGTTCCAGCGCACTGTGTGGTCGGCCATGGCGCGCGGCGAATCGGGCCTGCTGCATGCCACCACGGGCGCAGGGAAAACCTATGCGGTCTGGCTGGGAGCGCTGCAGCGGTTGGCGCAAGTACGCAGCCGCAGCGGCGCACCACCGTTATCGGTGCTATGGCTCACACCCATGCGCGCACTGGCGGCCGACACCACACGCGCATTGACCGAGGCCGCACAGGATTTGGCACCGCATTGGACGCTCGGCTTGCGCACCGGCGACACCGGCAGCGCGGAGCGCGCGGCGCAATCACGCCGCCTGCCCACCGCCCTTGTGACCACACCCGAAAGCCTGTCTTTGCTGCTTGCACGCGCCGATGCGCGCGAGGCCCTGGGCTCGGTGCGTGTGGTGGTCGTGGATGAATGGCACGAACTCGTTGGCAACAAGCGAGGCGTGCAAGTCCAGTTGGCGCTCGCCCGGCTGCGCACGTGGTCGCCGGAACTGATCGTGTGGGGACTTTCCGCGACGCTGGGCAACCTGTCGGAAGCCATGGACGCGCTTGGCGATGCAGCAACCCCCACCCCCGGCACACTGGTGCAAGGCCACCTGCCCAAGCGCATGGAAATCGATACGCTGCTGCCCGATGGCGTGGGCCGTTTTCCGTGGGCCGGGCATCTGGGCATGGCGATGCTGCCGCATGTGTTGGAAGAGTTGGAAAGCGCCAGCACCGCGCTGGTGTTTCTCAATACGCGCTCGCAGGCGGAACTGTGGTATCAGGCAGTCATCAATGCGCGCCCGGAATGGGCCGGGCTGATTGCGTTGCATCACGGCTCGCTGGACCGCGCAACGCGCGACTGGGTCGAGACCGGGCTCAAGCAAGGCAAGCTCAAGGCGGTGTTCTGCACGTCAAGCCTGGATTTGGGCGTGGATTTTCTGCCGGTGGAACGCGTGCTGCAGATCGGCTCACCCAAGGGTGTGGCGCGGCTGTTGCAGCGTGCGGGGCGATCTGGCCACGCACCTGGCCGGCCCTCTCGCGTGACGGTGGTGCCCACGCATAGCCTTGAACTCGTGGAAGGCGCTGCGGCCCGCGCTGCGGCCATGTCAGGACAGGTGGAGGCCCGCACCTCGCCACACAAGCCGCTGGATGTATTGGTTCAGCATCTGGTGACGGTCGCCCTGGGCGGCGGCTTTGTGCCCGACGCGCTGCTGCAGGAAGTGCGCCGCGCCTGGGCCTACCGGGATCTGCACGACGACGAGTGGCAATGGGCGCTCGATTTCGTGCGACAGGGCGGCCACTCGCTCACGGCGTATCCCGACTACCGCCGCGTCATGCCCGATGAACACGGCATCTGGCGCGTGCCCGATGCGCGGCTCGCGCGGCGGCACCGCATGAGCATCGGCACCATCGTCAGCGATGCAACGATGACCGTGCGCTGGTGGCACGCGTCCGGTGGCGGCGCACTGGGGTCGATTGAAGAAGGCTTCATTGCGCGGCTGCGCCCCGGCGACAACTTCCTGTTTGCCGGCCGCCTGCTGGAACTGGTGCGCGTGCAGGACATGACCGCCTATGTGCGGCGCGCCACCGGCAAACGCGCTGCCGTGCCGCGCTGGAACGGCGGCCGCATGCCGCTATCCAACGAGCTTTCGCACGCGGTGGTGGCGCAACTCGATGCGGCGGCACATGCCCGCTTCGACAGCCCGGAAATGCAAGCCGCGCGCCCGTTGCTGGAGTTGCAGGCGCGCTGGTCTGCGCTGCCCACCACGGCAACGCTGGTGGCCGAGACGCTGCACTCGCGCGAGGGCTGGCATCTTTTTCTGTACCCGTTTGCCGGACGGCATGCGCACCTCGGGCTTGCGAGCCTCCTCGGCTGGCGCGCGGCCAATCGCACGCCGGCGACCTTCTCACTGGCGTTCAACGACTACGGCCTCGAACTGCTGTCGGCCACACCCATCGACTGGCCGGCGCTGCTCGCCAGCGGCGAACTATTTGCCACGCACACCCTCATGCCGGACGTGCTGGCCAGCCTCAACGCCGGAGAACTGGCGCAACGCCGCTTTCGCGAGATTGCACGCGTCTCGGGGCTGGTGTTTCAGGGCTACCCCGGCGCGCACAAGAGCGCGCGCCAGTTGCAGGCGTCTTCTGGCTTGTTCTATGAAGTCTTCCGGCGCCACGACCCCGGCAACCTGCTGCTTTCACAGGCAGAGACCGAAGTGCTGCGCCAGGAACTGGATCTCGACCGTATCGAAGCCGCCCTCGTCCGCATGCGCGGTTTGCAGCTGCAACTCTGCGCACTGAAACGTCCGTCGCCGTTCAGTTTTCCGTTGATGGTGGAGCGGTTTCGCGAGCAGCTCTCGACGGAGAAACTCGCCGATCGGATCGCACGCATGCTGGCCGAAGCCGAGCGCGCCGCCGGCCCCGAACCCACCGATCCGGATGCTGCGGCCAGGCCGGAGATCGAGACCGACGTACAGGCCGCGCTGCGCCTCACTGAAGCGCCCGACACCGCGGGCAAGTCCAGCCGCCGCACGCGCCGGCCGCGTAAGACATCGAAGCCACTGCCATTGCTATGACGTTCGCCAAAGACTACGCCATCCAATGCGCGGGCGAGACCGTATGGCTGCTGCCCGAGCGCGCGCTATGGTGGCCTGCGCAACGCATGCTGATGGTGGCCGATGCGCATTTCGGCAAGGCGGCCACGTTCCGGGCGCGCGGCGTGCCGGTGCCGGCTGGGAGCACGAGCCAGGCGGTCGCCCGCTTGGATGCCATGCTCGCCAGGCTGCCGGTGGCGCATATCGCGTGGCTGGGCGATCTCCTGCACGCACGCGAGGCGCACGCAGCCATTGATGCGCTCGCCGCCTGGCGCGCACGCCACGCCGAGGTCGCTTGCACGCTGGTCCGCGGCAACCACGACCGCCATGCCGGAGACCCACCTGCCGACCTGCGCTTTAACGTGGTGGAAGAGCCGTGGGCGATCGGGCCCTTCGCGCTGTGCCATGAACCGCAGCGGGTGCCCGATCGCTACGTCATCGCCGGACATGTGCACCCGGGCGTCGTCATCAGCGGACCGGCTCGGGACCGCCTCCGGCTGCCGTGTTTCAGGTTTGGAGCGACCGGCGCCCTGCTGCCCGCATTTGGCGAGTTCACCGGCTTGTGGACGGCACCGGCTGCACCCGGAGAAGCGCTCTTTGCTGTCGCCGACGACTGCGTCTGGCCACTGCCCAGCTAAGGCGCAACTTCTCATTGTTCGTGCAGGGGATCGACTCTCGCGTGAATCGGCGCGTGTTGTTGTGCGCCGGCCCCGAACACACCAGCGGGCACGCCGCGGTCGAGCGAGTACATGGCAATCATGGCAAGGGGGAGCGCCGCGATCGCAAACGGTACTCGCATATCCATGAGCGTCTCCATGTTTGTTCGGGCTTGAAACGCGCGGTGTCTGACGCAGACGCAATGTCCAGGCCCGAGTGACGCTGCACCCGGGCCTGGATGCGGTCATCACGCCTTCGCTTCACCAAGCTCCGCACCGGTGGTCGGATCGACAGCCGGGTCCGAAGCCAGACGCGTCTTCATGGCCTCCAGCGCAGCCAGTTCGGCATCGGTCAGGTTGACCGACGCGTTGCCGTCTCCGCCATCCACAGGCACCGGTGGGTCTGCAACCAGCTCAAGACCCGTGCCGCTATTCCACGGTGCCTGCACGATGGGACCACCGCGCGACATCTTGAAATACGCATCGCTGAACTCCGGCACCGGCGGCAGCTTGCCCGGGGGGAAGTTGGCGTTGATGGCGTAGAGCGCCTTCTCGAACGACTTCTGGTGCGCTACCTCGCGCGTCATGAGAAAGCCGAGCGCATCGCGCACACCGGGGTCATTGCTGACGTTGATCAATCGTTCGTAGATGATCTTGGCGCGTGCTTCGGCGGCAATGTTCGAGCGTAGGTCCGCCGTCGGCTCGCCAATCGAGTCAATGTATGCCGCCGTCCACGGCACGCCGCCCGAGTTGGTCAGCGCCGGGCCGCCGCCATACAGCACCTGCGTCACATGGCTGTCGTTACCAGCGCCATTGAGCTTGCGATACAACTCCGCCTGCTCGTCCACCGCTTCCGCCAGTTCCCCTTTGGCACCGCGATTCAACATGGCGACGATAGTGCCGATGATCTCCAGGTGACTGAGCTCTTCTGTCGCGATGTCGTACAACATGTCCTTGCGGCCTGCATCCTCTTCTGCAACGGCTTGCGTGAAGTAGCGCATCGCTGCCGCAAGCTCGCCTTGGGGGCCGCCGAACTGCTCCAGCAGCAGATTGGCCAATCCAGGATCGGTTTCGCTGACGCGAACGGTGTACTGCAATCGCTTGTTGTGCATGAACATGGGGGTTCTCCAGGAATGGATGGATGCCTTCATGGCGCAACCCTTTCCGCAACACCCGTTCCATCGCGTACCGCACGCCTGACGCGGAGCCGCCGGGTACGCACGTTGCGGAGGCCCTTGCGCCGCCTATCACCCGGAGCATTCATGGACGACGCCCTCGCGCTTGAACGCGACAGTTCTTCTGCATCGAGATGCGTCGTCGCCCACGCACGCGAAGCGCTGGAAGGCCGGCGACGGGGATGGCGCACGTTCACGCCGTTCGTCGGTCCGGCGGTGGTGGTCTCGGTGGCCTATACCGACCCCGGCAACATCGCCACGGGCATTGAAGCCGGTGCGCGCTATGGATATCAGCTGCTGTGGGTCGTGCTCGCATCCAGCCTGGTGGCGATGCTGTTCCAGATGCTCTCGGCACGCCTGGGCATTGTGACGGGCAGAAATCTGGCGCAACTCTGCCGAATGCATCTGCCTGCGCCGGCCGGGCTTGGCATGTGGTTCATCAGCGAGCTTGCCGCCATGGCGACCGACCTTGCCGAGTTTGTCGGTGCCGCAGTCGGCATCGCGCTCCTCACCGGGATGCCTCTGCTCGCCGCCATGGTCGTTGCCGGTGTGCTGACTTATCTTTTGCTGATGCTGCAAGTGCGGGGCTTCCGCTCAGTCGAACTGATGATTGGCGCGCTGGTGGCCGTCATCGGTATCTCTTACATCATCCAAGTGTGGATCTTGCCTGTCTCGTGGGCGACGGCGCTGCGGCAGACCTTCGTCCCCACGGCATTGCCGCCCGACGCGTTCATGTTGGCGGCCGGCATTGTCGGAGCCACGGTCATGCCACACGCACTCTTTCTCCATTCGGGACTGGTCAATAAGCGTGTGCGTCCACGGAGTGCGTCAGAGACGTCGCAACTGCTTCGCTATTCCAACCGCGAGGTGGTGGCAGCGCTGGCCGCCGCGGGCTGCATCAACCTCGCCATGGTGGTGGTATCAGCAGGCGGGTTTCACGGCGCACATGCGGAGGTGGCCGGCATTGAGGATGCCTATGTCACCCTGGCGCCGTTGTTCGGGGCATCGGCTGGGCTGGTGTTTCTGGTCGGGTTGATCGCATCGGGGCTCTCAAGCTCCGTGGTCGGCACGATGGCGGGCCAGATGGTGTTGCAAGGCTTCCTGCGTGTACGCCTGCCCGTATGGATGCGCCGACTGATCACCATGGTGCCGGCGTTCATCGTCATCGGCGCGGGCATGGATGTCACGCGGGCACTGGTGCTCAGTCAGGTGGTTCTGAGCATGGTGGTGCCGTTTCCCATGGCGGCGCTGATCTGGCTGGCACGCCGGCCGGACCTGATGGGGCAGCATGCCGCCGGGCGCGGCCTGGTTCTACTTGCGACGGCTGGGGCCGCCCTGGTGGCTGGGTTGAACGGCGCGCTGCTCGTCCATCTCGTCGCATAGCGATGCGGGATGACGCTGCCGCCCTGGCCCCGTCAGGCGTGCGCCGCGCATACCCACGCTGCCGCAATGAAGTCGGCCAGCGAAACATGGTCCAGCACGACGTCCGCCGGTTTGTCGAAATCCTTGTCCAAGGTCACGGCGGTCATCTTTGCATAGGCGCGCCCATCGCCACGTACATCGCGCCTCCTTGCCGCTGTCTTGGCTGCGCACTTCGGCAGCCGAGCGCCATCCTTCATCATCGCCTCACGATGGCTCCGAAGGCTCGATAGCAGCGTTTGTGCCCGTGGAAAGATGCAGCGCAGCGGATCAGCCAGCCCAGGCGCGGCAGTACTCGAGATACTGGCGCTCGTGCCGTCCAAGCAGATCGACAATCGAGGACCAGAGCCAGAACGGCGCGTCGATGGAGCGTCCATGACGCGCCCGCAACTCACGGTGCCATGCCATCGCGACATCCCGGGGCATCTGGCTGCCATGCGCAAGGCCGACGACGTTGCCCAGATATGCGGCCAGGACCGTGGCGTCCTCGTGCTCCAGCTTGTCGACCGACAGCTTCAGGTCTTGCGGCTGCAGCTCGCGCATGAAGAAGCTACCGCCAAGCATGCGCCCCCATGCCATTCGATCGCCCAAGTCAGGAGAAAGACGCCGCGCGCCGGTGACTACGCGTTCCCCGTTGATCCGCGGCATCTCGCCTGCAGCGGTGCTTGGCGCCGCGGCCTTGCCCGCCTCCTTGATGTCGATCAGCCGGTACCGCGGCCCGCGGTCCTGGTCGACAGCCAGCAAGACGGCATAACGCCGCTGCCCGAGCGAGCTGCATCCTTTGACCCAGTACGCCGCATCCACGATGCTGACGGAGGCTTCGCCCGGCATTTCGTAAAGACGCGCCACCAGTGCAAGCACCTCGTGCTGGCTCACAAGATGTTTCAGTTCGCGCCGCTCTTCTCGTGAGAGCGGCCAGAAATGGCGCCCTAGCGGAATGGTTGGAGACGTGTCGCTCAGCCGCTCCTTGGCCAGTTCTTTCCACGTACGTGCAGTTGCCGCTTTCATGGCTGTGCGAACGGATGCAGGGCGCGGCGGCAAGCGCAACGCTGCATCGGGGTCGATACCGTGCAGGTACCCCGCCATCAGCGCCTCCACCATGCGTGCGGTCACGATGCCAGGGAGGTCCGATCCTCGTGCGGCCGTCGCCAACGAGACGCCAAGCCGGATCAAATCGTGCGCGGGATTGCCCAGCACCGTCTGGTCCAGATCCCGGATCTGTATGCGCGCGGCGCCGGAGGTATGGCCGATCGGGCCGAGGTTGCCGACGTGGCAATCGCCGCAGATCCAGATGGTGGGCCCCTCGGGAAACGTGTGCGGCTGCACCTCGCTCAGCCACTCGTAGAACTTCACGGTGCTGCCGCGAACGTACGCATGGGTGGAACGCGTCATCTTCGATTGCCGCAGCCGGGCAAGTATGGGTGCACGGTTTTTGGGGCTCACCGCGCTGTGCGACGATTTTCGTTGGGACATGTGTGTGCTGAACCTGGGATACTTGAACAAGGTGATGGACGGCGAACCGTATGCAATAAGTGTTCCCCGCCCCCCTAAAACAGCTTAGATAACGCCTCCACGGCGCTCAACCTTTGCTATGCTTGCTCGAAGCGCGCTGCACAGGCGTCGCTTCCATTGAATGGTCAACTTTACCCAACCATCTATTTTCACTATGGCCACCAAAACCAAGACCGCTGCCAAGACCGCTGCAAAGAAGGCCTCGCCGGCAAAGAAGGCCGCGCCAGCAAAGAAGCCTGCTGCAACGACGCCGACCCTCAAGCCCTTGAAGGACACGTTCACCAAGGCGAGCCTGGTGAGCCATCTGGCGGAACAAGCTGCCGTCGACGCCAAGGCGGTGAAGGCGGTGCTGCTCCATCTGGAGAACACCATCGTGGCTTCGCTGCACAAGAAGGGCGCGGGTGAGTTCACGCTGCCGGGCCTGTTCAAGGTGACGTCGGTCAAGGTGCCGGCAACCAAGCGCCGCTTCGGCAAGAACCCCTTTACCGGTGTGGATCAGTGGTTCGAAGCCAAACCGGCAACCGTGCGCGTCAAGGTCCGCGCCTTGAAAAAGGTCAAGGACGCAGCGATCAACAGCTGATCGGCAGCGCAAAGAAAAAGGGAGCTTCGGCTCCCTTTTTTTGCGTGCTTGCCGGTCGGAAGACGCAGCAGGCGCAGACCAGTCTGCCTGGCCGAATGGCGCTGTGCTGTGATGCTTAGCGCGCCTTGCGCGCCGTCTTTCCGCCGCCGCGTGCCGCATCCTGGCCACCGACGGCGCCGTCCCCGCTCATGCGTTCCAGCCACGAAAGCGCGTCCACATACGACAAAAGCTGCCGCAGATAATCGGGCGACACCTCGCGCATCAATAGCAATGAACGATGCACAAGACTGCTCGAATTCAGCGGACCGGCATTGACCGGCACCTTGTCCAGGGCGTCGCGCAACTGTTTCTCGGCGCGGACGCGGGACCAGGTTTCGCGCACGTCTTCGAGAATCTTCAGCTCCGGTAATGCATGCCGATGAGGCCCAGATCCGCCATCCGAAGCCTCGCCGACATCCGTGCGTTGCTGGCTGGCAATGTCACGCAGTAGCTCCGCCAACGCGCTGTCGGCAGGCGCATTTGCGTCGCTCGCGTCGGACGTTGCCGTCGGGCGATCGAGGTCTGCCGCGTAGGCCGCGATCAGCTCGGCGAGCCGCCCGTCGAGAATGCGGCGCGCCTCGCCGGTTTGGCCGGCCGCACGCCGATGCAACGCCTCGATGAAGCAGAAGCGCAGGCGGTCCAGCCGGTCCGCGCCGCTTGCGCGCCAGCTGTCGAGCATGGCCTGCGTCGACGCCTCAATGCGGCTCACGACGTCCACCGTTGGAAGCAGCCTGCCTGGGGACAGGCGCGATTTCCACACGCCGGTTTTTGGCGCGCCCGACGTCGTCTGCATTGGAACTCACAGGCTGCTGCGATCCAAACGCAGCGGCAAACACGCTCGACGCCGGAATGCCCTCGTCGATCAACGCACGCGTCACCGTCAAGGCGCGCTTGGCGGACAGCTCCCAGTTATCGGCAAACAGCCGGTTACCGGCACGCACCTGCTGGTCATCGGAAAAGCCACTCACCATCAGGATCTCTTCACGCGAAGTGAGATACGCGGCCAGCGGCCCCGCCAGGCTCTTCATCAGCGCGCGGCCCTCGGGCTGCAATTGATCGGAGTTGATCGCAAAGAGCACGTTGCCGTTGATGCCGATGCGCCCGTTGACGAGCGTCACACGCCCGGCCGCCAGCGGGCCGGCCAGCGCCTGCTCCAGTGTCTTGCGGCGCTGTGCCTCGGCCTCGCGCTGCTTGACCTCGTTTTCCAGCTTGGAGGACAGCTCCAGCTGCACGCCGATCACGCCGACCAGAATCAGCACAAACGCGCCCAGCAGCACCGACATCAGGTCGCCGAACGCGGCCCAGACCGGCGCCGTGGCCTCGATGCCACCGTCGATCTCGTCGTTCATGCCGCTTCGGTCCCGGCCAGCGCGCGCTGGTCACCCAGCCGTTGCAGGTCTTCCAGGATCTGCTTCTGAGACAGCATGCTCAGGTCGATCACCTCACGCGCCTGCGCCACGTAGTAGGCGAGCTGTTCGTCGCTGCGGGTGAGCGACTTCTCGAGCGCGGCTTCGATACGCTGCAGCTGGGCCGCAAGCTTGTCGTTCGACTCGCCAAACAGCTGCACGGCCACGCCAAACGCCTCGCCCAGGCTCGCCACCTCGACTGCGCTGCCGGTCACCTGCGCAGCCACCGCGCCGAGCTTGCCGGTCTCGGTCTCCACCCGATCGGTGAACCGGTCACCCACGCGCTCCAGCAGGTCCGCCGATGTCGCCACCAGCGCATCCACCGCCGCGCGCTGCTCGGTCGATGCATGGTTGACCGCGTCGAGCAGCGTTTCCAGCGTGCCCAGCAGGCGCGCACGCTCGTCCAGCATCGCGGTATCGCGCACCATGCTGTCAGTCAGCTTCTGGCGCAGCTCGGCCACCACTTCGGCGGCGGCCCTGGGCGCTTCCGAAGCGGCTTGGACCAGGCGCGAAATCTCGCCGATCGTGTCGTTGGCGTGTGCCTGCGTTTGCGCGGAAATGTCGCGTGCCGTCTGCTCCAGTGCGTCGCAAATCTGCTGCTGACGGTTTACCGTATCGGCGCCGGCTTTCTCCCACGCCTCGCTGAGCTTGGCGCCCATCGCGCCAAGGGCATCGGTCCAGGCCGCCAGACGTTGCGCGTCTCTCGCTTCCAGCGCAGCTTGCAGCGCGGCTTGCGACTGACGCGATGCCTCCTGCTGCGCGGCGATATCGCGCGCTGTCTGCGCCAACGCATCGCAGATATCTTGCTGACGATTCGCCGTATCGGCGCCGGTTTTCTCCCACGCCTGGCCGAGCTTCTCGCCCGTTGCGCTGAGCGCCTCGGTCCAGGCCGCGAGACGTTGCGCGTCTCGTGCTTCCAGTGCGGCTTGCAGCGCCGTATGCGATTGGCGCGACGCATCTTGCAACGACGTGGCGTGCCGCTCGAACGTGGCAGCGGCCGCCTCCAGCGCACGCTGGTTCTGCGCGGCCAGTTCGGCGTGGGTGTGTTCCTGGCGGCCCAACGCATCGCGCCAGGCGGCGGACAGGCCGCCAGCGGTGGCATCCAGACGCTCGGCAACGCCATCGAGCAACCGCGCCGAGCGTTGCTCGAATGTCTCGGCAAACCGGTCCAGCGACGTGCCGACCTGACCGACCAGCGCCTCACTCGAGCGTTGGTGCGCCGACAGGGCGTTGTTCCAGATGCCGGAAACCGCCTCGGCCGTCGCTTCAAAGCGCGTCGACAGGCCGTCGAGCTGACGCTGCACCGCGTGCGTGACCGTCTCCTGCAGCGCGGCCGATTCCCGCGCGAGCCCGGCCATCGTCGTTTCCACCACCGGCTGCAGCGCGGCGCTGGCAACGCGTGCGCTTTCCGCTGCGCTGTCCTTCAAGGACTGACCGACCGACGACGCAAGCTGGCTGTAAGCGGTCTCCGCCTTGTCGAGAAATGCCTGCTGGGCGGCGATCTGTCGCTCGCTGCTGGCCGCGCCCTGCTGCTCCAGCGACGTCATCATCGCCTGCAGCCGATCAACCAGCGCGGGCATCACATCGGATTGCCGCTGCAGAAGCTTGAACGTTTCTTCACGCTGATGTGCGTGCGAGTAGATGCGCAGCGTGGTCGCGATCTTTGCGTCGAGCGCCTGCACGGCCTGCAGCCGCTCGCGCCGACACAGCGCCGAGAGCAACCCCAGCATGGCCGACGTTGCCACACCGGCAATCGAGGTGCCGAACGAGAATCCCAACCCCTTGATCGGGGCGGCCAGCGATGCGCGGATCGCCTGCAAATCCGTCGCGCTTTCCAGCGCTGCGCCCGTGCCCTTGAGCGTCACCACCATGCCGAGCAGCGTGCCGAGCATGCCAAGCAGCACCAGCAGGCCCACCAGATACGGCGTCAATGCGGGCGCGGGCAGCGCAACGCGCTCGCCTTCCACGCGCAGGCGCACGGCATGGCGCAGGCTCGGGTGCAGTTGCTCCAGCCATGCCGCCAGAGTGGGCGGCGTCTCGGACAACCCTGCCACGGCCTGGGCGACCGTGCCCGTGGCTTGCCGATAGCGGCGCAGCTCCAGCGCGCCCGCCACATAGGCGGCACCGATCACAAGCGTGACGGCCAGCGCCAGCAGGTTTCCGCCAACGAGGTAACCGCCGGCAATCCACCCCAAGGCCGCCAGCCCGACAGAAAAAACGATGAGATTCAGGTGATGTCTGGACATGAATGGTGTCTGTCCCGCTTAGCGGGGGCGAAGGGCTGCGAGCAACCCGTCGATCGGTTGAAAACGAACATCAAGCTCGGCCAGGAGCACGCTCTGCATATCCTTGCGGAACGCGTCCAGCCAGGCGCGGGATGTGGATGGGGTGGCCTGGCCCTCTGCGGGCAACTCGGCCTGCCGCTGCTGCTCGGCCGCGCGCAAGCGCTCGAAGTACCGCGCGAGCATCGCTGGAATGGCCCCCAGCAACGAACGCTCGCGGCCTGCGAGCGCCTGCTCCATGCTGGCGTCCAGCACCGCAAGGCGCGCGAGGTCGGGCGTCCTGGCAGCCAGCAGGCGCCGCAGGCGGCCACGCAGCTCGCCGATCTCGAGTTCCATCGTCTGCTGCACCAGCACGTAGCGCTGCCGGAAATCGGCATAGTCGACTACCACGGGCGCCAAGGGGCCCTGGATCGGCGCGCGAGGCCCAGGCCTGGCGTCCGGCGCGCAACTGGACGCGATGGACTTTGCCAACGCCGCACGGACACGGGCCGCGATCGTCTCGGCGTCCGGGCCCCCGGGCCGCGTGCCGGAGGCACCGGCGGGCGGTGCCGCGCTCAATGCCGAGGAGAGCGTAATGGCATCCGTCCAGCTGAGCCATTGGCTCAACCGGTCAGAAAGGGGCTGCGCAGATGCGGAAACGTCGACGTCCGTCAGGCGAGCAAGAATGCGGATCAGCGCAGGGCCGCTGAGCGCCCTGCGTTGCTGGGCGTACGCCATGCTACGAGTGCCGAAAAAAGGCTGGAGTTTACACTGCCCGCCGGGTCGGACTGACGTCTTTGAGTGGCAGCAGAATCACTTCGCCAGAAGAATCGCTGCAGTCGATCCGCTCGCGGGCGAGACGGGGCGACGTTCTTTACCGCATAGCGCAGCATCGGCCTTTCATGACACGGCGCCCCAGCGAAACCGCGGCAGTGCAGCGCCGCCCGGGTCGCCCGTCTACATTTGTGCGATCAAGCCGACAGCGGTATCGTGTCGCCCACTACCGCACCCTCTCGCTTTCCCGCCCCTTTTCCCCCGTGACCGAACACCCCACCCTCACCTGGACCGACGACCGCCCTGAAGCCAGCAGCGACGCCGTCCATACCGCCGTCTGGCGCTCCGAAGCCGGCAACCCGCCGCCCAAGCGCGTGGTCATCGCGGATGATCGCACCACCGCTGATGCGGCCTATCGCCTCGCCTGCGAAGGCACGGCATTGCTCTGGCAAGGCGACTTCCAGAACGCGCGCCAACTGCTGCAAGCCATGTCCCGCCGCACGGATCGCAAACCCGGCAAGGCGCGCAAGGAACCCGCCTCGCCCATCGATGCGTTCAACCTGCACCGGCAGGCGCAATCGCAGCGCGCCCGCACGCTCGGCATGCTGCTGATTCCACTGGATGCGGATTACACGATCCCGCTGCGCCGCGCCCCCGACATGCGCGACGCCTGCACGGAGGCTTACGGCACGAGCCACGCCGCTTCCGTCGTCTCGCTGCGTGAGCTGCTTGGTTTGATCGGCGCGCATGAGTGGCGCAAGAAGGGTGTGGAGATTCCCGCGCTCGGTGGTGAGCGCATTCACCCGCACTACGGCGTGTTCTCGCCGGTGCGCGGCGAATACATCGAGCTGGTGGCGAATGCGCCGTTGCCTTCCAAAACGCTAGCGTTCGATATCGGCACGGGCACGGGTGTGCTGGCGGCGGTGCTCGCCAAACGCGGCGTGAAACGCGTCATCGGCACCGATCAGGACCCGCGTGCCCTGGCCTGTGCGCGGGAGAACCTGGCGCGTCTCGGGCTGCAGGCCCAGGTCGACGTTGTCGATGCGGATCTGTTTCCTGAAGGCCGTGCGCCGCTGATTGTGTGCAACCCGCCTTGGCTGCCGGCACGGCCCAGCTCGCCCATCGAGCGCGCCGTCTACGATCCGGACAGCCGCATGCTGCGGGGCTTTCTGGAGGGCCTCGCCGCCCATCTGGAGCCGAATGGCGAGGGCTGGTTGATCCTGTCGGACTTTGCCGAGCATCTTGGGCTGCGCACGCGCGATGCCCTGCTGGCGATGATCGATGCGGCCGGCCTGCAGGTGGTGGGTCGGGAGGACATCAAGCCGAAGCACCCGAAGGCGTCCGATGAAAACGACCCGCTCTATCGCGCGCGCGTTGCCGAGGTCACGTCGCTGTGGCGCCTGAAGGCACGCCAGTAAGCCAGGAATTCAGCGCGCCATCCTCGCCAGGTAGTCGAGCGCGCCCTGCCCGGCAGCGGCGCCGCTCGCAAAACACGCCGTCAGCAGATAGCCGCCCGTCGGCGCTTCCCAATCGAGCATCTCGCCGGCGCAGAACACGCCCGGCAGACGCTCGATCATCAGCTTTGCATCCAGCGCTTCAAATGCAACGCCGCCCGCGGTGCTGATCGCCTCCTCAATGGGCCGCGTGCGTGTGAGCCGTAACGGCAGCGCCTTGATGGCTTTGGCCAATTGAGCCAAATCGGCAAACGCTTCCTTGCTCAGGCACTCGCGCAGCAAGCCGAGCTTCACGCCCGTGATGTTCAGCTTGCTTTGCAGATGGCTCGACATCGAACGCGCGCCGCGCGGGCGCATCAGTTCATCCGTCACACGTTGCGCACTCCAGCCTGGCGCAAGGTCAAGCCAGATCGTCGCACTGCCCTCTGCGGCCAGCGCATCCCGAATGGGCGCCGACAACGCATAGACGAGACCGCCTTCAATGCCCGTCTGCGTGACGACGAACTCGCCCTGGCGGAATTGCAGCGCACCGTCCTCGGCCGAGCGCAAACCGATCGCGACCGACTTCACGGGCTGCCCCGCAAAACGCTCCTGGAAATACGCGCTCCAATCGGCGTCGAACCCGCAGTTGGCGGGCTGCAAGGGTTGCACCTGCACGCCGCGCGCCTCCAGCAACGGCACCCAGGCGCCGTCGGAGCCCAGGCGGGGCCAACTGCCGCCGCCCATGGCCAGTACCACGGCATCGGCTTGCACCAGCCGTTCAACACCAGCGGTTTCAAAGCGCAGCACCTGCGCGTGGTCCGACGGTTCTGCCCACCCCACCCAGCGATGCCGCATGTGCAGCTGCACGCCCGACTCGCGCAGGCGGTGCAGCCATGCGCGCAGCAAGGGCGCCGCCTTCATCTCGGTCGGAAACACACGGCCCGAGCTGCCGACAAATGTGTCGATGCCCAGCCCATGAATCCAAGCGCGCAGGGCGTCAGGGCTGAAGCGGCCGATGAGCGGCGCCAGTGCCTCGCGCCGCGTGCGATAACGCCCGAGAAACGCATCGAGCGGCTCCGAATGCGTGATGTTCATCCCGCCGATGCCCGCCAGCAGGAACTTGCGCCCGGCCGAAGGCATGGCGTCGAACACCTCCACACGCACGCCGTTGCGCGACAGGACTTCAGCGGCCATGAGCCCGGCGGGGCCGGCGCCGATGACGGCAACGAGAGGGGCGTTGGATGTTTCGGACATGCGGGGAGGAACGGATCGAATCGCGCGGGGCAGACAAGCGGGGCGCTATTGTCACATCCCCACTGGGCGCGGGCAAACGAGGTCGCGCATGACGCCGCCTGGGGTGCGCTTGCCGTCGCCCACCCCGCTTTTCGGTAAACTGGCGCCCTCTTTCCGTTTTTCTCCGCGCCGCCGCACCGATCCCATTCCGTGCGACATGTCGCCCAGGCTGTCCTGACGATGTCCAACAAGACCCACGAAATCCGCCCCAACCAGTCGATCGAACTGCTCAAGGAACTGCACATCCTGACGCGCGACGGCAAGATGAACCAGGACAGCCGCCGCAAGCTCAAGCAGGTCTATCACCTGTTCCAGTTCATCGAGCCGTTGATGGCCGACGTGCAGCAAGCCAAGGGGCACGTCACGCTGGTCGACCACGGCGCGGGCAAGTCTTACCTCGGCTTCATCCTGTACGACCTGTTCTGCAAGGAACAGCCGGGCGACGGCACCTCACATATCTACGGCATTGAGACTCGCGAAGAGCTGGTCGCCAAGTCGACCGAGCTTGCCGCGCGGCTGGGCTTCAAGGGGATGTCGTTCCTGAACCTGTCGGTGGCGGAATCGATCACGTCCGACAAGCTGCCCGGCACGATCGACATCGTCACGGCACTGCATGCGTGCAATACCGCCACGGACGATGCGATCCGCTTTGCGCTCGAAAAGCATGCGCAATACATCGTGCTCGTGCCGTGCTGCCAGGCGGAGGTGGCCGGCGTGCTGCGCAAGAACAAGGGCAAGTCGCTCGGCAACGCGCTCACGGAAATCTGGCGCCACCCGCTGCACACGCGCGAATTCGGCAGCCAGGTCACCAACGTGCTGCGCTGCCTTCAGCTTGAAGCGCACGGCTATCAGGTCAGCGTGACGGAACTCGTCGGGTGGGAACACTCGATGAAAAACGAACTGATCATCGCGCACTACAAAGATCTGCCGCGTCGCCGCCCGACCGAGCGACTGAACGAGGTGATCAGCACGCTGGGGCTGGAGGAACTGCACGAACGGTTTTTCGCGCCGGCTGGCGCCTGAAGACGCGGGCCGCCGAGCTTATGCCGTGCGCTTGCCTTCGTGCTGCACCCGCTTGTCTTCGTACATCGCGACATCAGCCTCGCGCAGCGTTTCTTCCAGACGCCCGCCTTCGTGGCAGGTGGCGCAGCCCATGGAAAACCCAAGCTCCGCGCCCGGATAGAACTGATTGTTGAGTTCGACCAGCTTGCGCAGGCTCTCCACCAGCGCCGCACCGGCCTGGGCATCGGCACCGGGCAACAGCACGGCAAACTCGTCGCCACCAATGCGCGCAGCGTGTGCAGGTTTGTCGACGGCCTTGCCGAGCACCTCGCCGGCGCGGCGCAGCAGCGCATCGCCTGCGGCGTGGCCGAGCTGGTCATTCACGCGCTTCAAGTCGTTCAGGTCGATCATGATGACCGTGACCGGAAACGGGCCCTTGCGCTCCAGCCGGTTGATCTCGTCCACATAGAACGAGCGGTTCTTCAGCTTGGTCAGCACGTCGTGCTTGCCGAGATATTCCAGGTATGACTCGGCCTTCTTGCGCGCCGTGATGTCGGTCAGCGCCAGCAGCACCATGTCCCAATCCTTCTCGCGGCCCGGAAACACCGAGAACTGCAGGTGGATGTTCAGCGGGTTGCCATCCAGCCCATAGTTGACCACCTCGCGCTGCTGGAAGAGCTTGCCTTCCCACAAGTCGATCAGCTGCTCGCGAAAGTGCGGGCGCATGTCGTCGCGAAAGATTTCCGGCAAGCGGCCCAGCAGGTCATTGCGGTTACGCGCCTTGAACATCTCCAGCGTGAAGCCGTTGACGTCGAGCACCTGGATTTCCTGCATGCAGCGCTCGACAAACTCCGGATGCACGTCGGTAAAGGTGCGGAAATCGGTGATGCCCTGCATGCGCACTTCGTCCAGCAGCATCTTGATGGTGCTGAAGTTCTCCACCCACAGCGACACCGGCGCATGCTCGAACACCCCGCGCGCATAGAGTTGGCTGGCCGCGGCACGGCGGCGGGCGTCTTCGAGTTCGGTGATGTCGTCCACGGCCACCACCACGCGGTCCCACGGCTGGGCGTGGTCAGGCAGGACAACGCCCTTGAGCAGGATGTCGAGGCGGCGGCCGTCAAGCGTGTAGTTGACGCTGCGGCTCTCGAACGACGGTTCGCCAGACCAGAGTTGGACGAGTTCGCCCACGTGCGCTTCAAGCATGTCGTCGCGCAGTACGTCGGCCAGGCGGGCAGTGAGGGTTTCGGCGTCCGGGGCGGCGTACATGGACAACGTGCGCCGGTTCACGCGCAGCACCTTGATGCAGGCCGAACAGGCCGCCACGCGTGATACGTCCTCTTCCAGAAAGTGTTGCAGGTCGGTTACGCCGGCGGCGCGCCACTCGGCAAAGAGGCGGTGCAGGTCGCTGTAATCCTCCAGCCACAATGAAGTGGGGGTGACATCGAAGAAATCGATCAGGTTGACACCCACAGCCGCCGGGCTGCTGACGCTATCGGACGCGGATTGCATGAATCGCTCTACGGGAACAAGAACACTTCGCAAAGCTTGCGAGCGTACTGGTTTTGTGTAACACCGCGCACAGCGCCTCGCTCATCCGGAAGGATTACCCCCATGCAGGCGATGCGCTGTCAGCTGCTGCAGCGCAATACCTTGCCGAATATCCAGAAAGTTCCCCAAACGGATTTTGCGAAGCTACTCCGTATTTAGTTTTGCTTTATCTGGCGTTGTAAAAAAAGCCGCTGCTATTTTTAAGATATTTTCATGAAGCGCGTCGCGCCTTTCATTTTTTCAATGCGCGTTGCAGAAATCGCCGATCATTCCGAGATGCGCCTGCCGCTTCGTAAATGCACATACCAAAAACTGCAAATTCCGCAGCAGATTCTCTCGCACGTGATTTAAAAAACTTCGTCTCAATTCGCAGGCCGTTTCCTCCAGAATCCGTGCATCCCGTGCGCGGGCTGTGATTTGCACCGCGCAAGAAGCGGGTAATTCCTTGTCCCGATTCTGCGGCCTGCCCCCCGATTTTCTCTTGAGCCCTGGGCCGCGGATTCGTTTCCAACTCAGGAGAAATGCAATGCGGGATTCGACAACCCACCGTCGTACGGCCACGACACATACCGGGCGCGCCTCCAACGCCCGGACACGTCGCTCGTTCAAGCTGGCACTCGTGGCACAGGCTGCGGCCGCGCTGATTCTGGCCGCGTGCGGCGGCGGCGGAGATGACGCGCTCACGCCGGCCGGCGGCAAGCTGGACGCAAACGGCTCGCAGCAGCAGGGCAATACCAACACCGGCAACACGAATGCACCAGCGCCGGCAGTCGACGCAACGGTGCCGCCGGTTGAACTGCCGGACTACATCAGGCCGGTCAACTACAAGCTGTGGTTCCGCCCGAGCGCAGACCTGAACAGCTTCTCGGGCCGCGCCGATGTGGAGATCAAGGTCACCAAGCAAACCGGTGCCGTGACGCTGGCCGTGCGCGACCTGAAGCTCGACGGCTCGCGCCTGACGCTCACGCCCACCTCGGGCAACGGCGCGGCGCGTGTGCTCGTGCTGATTCCGCAATCGCAAGGGGCCTTCTATGACCTGCGCGACCCGACCGGAGACATCAAGCCCGGCAACTACGTGCTGCACATGGAGTGGACGGGCACGATCAACTTCACCAAGGCCGAGGGCATCTTCAAGCTGGGCCTGCAGGCGGCAACGGGTGAGAGCTCGGACGCCATCGTCACGCAAGGCGAGTCGAACTTCGCGCGCGAGTGGTTCCCGAGCTGGGATGAACCGGCCTTCCGCAACACCTTCGAGGTGACGGCAGAAATTCCGGGCGACTGGAAGGCCGTGGCCAACGGCAGGCAGACGGGCGCCACCAAGCTGCCGGATGGCTATCAGCAGGTGTCGTTTGCCAAGACACCGTCGATGCCGGCGTACCTGCTGTTCTTCGGCGGCGGCAAGTTCGACATCCTGGAAGACCAGTTCACCAACCCGCTCGACGGCAGCAGCATGCGCCTGCGCTGGTGGGTGCCGCCCGGCGAGGCGCACTCGGCGGTCTCCGGCATGCAGTTCACCAAGGAAGCGCTGAACCACTATTACAACTACTTCCAGATCCCGCTGCCGTTCGACAAGATGGACACCATCGTCGCCAACGACAGCTACAACAACAAGAATGCCGGCTTTGGCGGCATGGAGAACTGGGGCGCCATCTTCGAGTTTGCCGACCAGGTGCTGGTGCCGCCCGATGGCGCACCGACAACGGTCCACTCGATGGGCAAGGCGCGCTCGTTCGTCGTGGTGTCGCATGAACTGGCCCACCAATGGTTTGGTGACTTGGTCACGCTGGACTGGTGGGACGATATCTGGCTGAACGAGTCCTTCGCCAACTGGTTCGAGAACGTCACCAAGATCGCGCTGCACCCCGAGTTCCAAGGCAACACATGGGCCGACTATGCAGCCGTCAAGCAGCGCGTCTACACGTTGGACCTGCAGCCTACCGCCGTACCGGTACAGCACAACCTGAGCGATGCCGGCTCGATGGACTTCCTCGACCGCTTTGCCTACAACAAGGGCGGCCATGTCCTCCAGATGCTCGAGAACTACATCGGCAAGGACGCCATGCGCAAGGGTCTGCAGAGCTACCTGAACAAGTACAAGTTCGGTAACGGCACGCCGCCGCGCCTGTGGGCAGAACTGGAAGCGGCAAGCGGCAAGCCGGTGGGCAAGGTGGGCGACAGCTTCGTGCGCCAGACCGGCCTGCCGCTCGTCACCATCGATGCGCAGTGCAATCCGGTCACCAACCAGAACGTGCTGACGATCACGCAGAAGGCCTTCCCGAACAAGAACGTCTATTCGGGCTACCAGTGGAACGTGCCGCTCACGTTGGCCTACGGCGACAACTTTGGTCAGTCGCAGACCATCGTGCTCGACCAGCAGACCGCGCAGGTCACGCTGCCGACGTGCTCGGCCGTGCTGGCCAACCCCTCGGGCCTGGACTACTACGTGACCAACTACAGCCCGACGCTGTGGAGCAACCTGCTGGCGCAGGCCGGCGCCATCAGCAGCGATGCGGCCAAGACCAACATCGCAGGCGATGCCACGCAGTTGTATAACGCGCAGCTCATCACCAAGGCGCAGTACGACCAGATCGTCGGTATCAAGAACTTCCAGCCTGCGGTGGCAACACTGGCCGCCCAGTCTGTGAAGCCAACCGGCTCGCTGCAACCGCAAGCGGTGCAGTTGCAGGAAATGCAGTCGATGGATCGCCCGATCCACACGTTCCGCTACGAAGGTCTCATGAAGCATCTGACCGACATCAAGCGGTAAGCACCAAAGCACGCGGGCCGCGTCTTACGATGCGGCCCGCTGCAAGGGTGGCTCCTGATTTCCGGCGGACACGGTCCGCCGTTTTTCATGCGCGCGTCAGACGATTCTCAACCGGTGCGATGCAGGAAGGTGGCCTGGATCACGTCGGTCATCCAGAGAGCGCTTTCGCCGGTCTGGCCGTGCTCCAGCACCTTGACGGCGCTTTCGAACAGCACGCTGGCCAGCGCATCGGAAGCGACGATCTCGATGCGCACGCGCGGCACGAACTCCGTCAGGTCTTCCTTGATGGAATGCGCACCGGCCTGTGAAGCCGTTGGCGGATAGGCATTCACCTCGGCCACCGTCATGCCCGGGAAACCGGGGCAAACGCGCAGCGCTTCGTGCAAGCGCTCCAGCAGTTGCGGGCGCACTACGATGCGGATTTCCTTCATGCCTTCGACTCCTCATCAAACCATTTGTACAGCGTGGGCAGCATCACCAGCGTCAGCAGCGTGCAGGTCAGCAGACCGCCGATCACCACGATGGCCAGCGGCCGTTGCACTTCCGAGCCCGGCCCTGTGGCAAACAAGAACGGGATCAGGCCCAGCATGGCTACCGTGGCCGTCATCATCACGGGGCGGAAACGCATGCGCGAGCCCAGCCGCACGGATTCCTCCACCGGCATGCCTTGCTCGCGCAGACTGCGGATCGTGCTGACGAGCACCACGCCGTTGAGCACCGCGATACCCCATAGCGCCACAAACCCCACCGATGCCGGCACGGACAGGTATTCACCCGTGACGAACAGGCCGATCACTCCGCCCACCGAGGCGAACGGCAGCACCAGAATGATCAGCGTGGCATAGCGCACGGAGTTGAACAGCAGGAAGAGCAGGAAGAAGATGGCCGCCACCGTGATCGGCACGATCACCTTCAGGTGGCGCATGGCGCGTTCCATGTTCTGGAACTGGCCGCCCCACTCCAGGTAGTAGCCCTCGGGCAGCTTGACCTTTTGCGCGACAGCCGCCTGCAGCTCGGCCACGAAGCCGCCCAAGTCGCGGTCGCGCACATTCACGCCCACCACCACGCGGCGCTTGCCCAGCTCACGGCTTATCTGCGCGGGGCCATCGGTCACATCGATGCGGGCGATGCTTTCCATCGGCACCTGTGCGCCATTGGGGGCGGCCACGATCAGGTTGCGGATGGCCTCTACGCTGCCGCGATACGCGTCCGGCAGGCGCACCACCGCACTGAAGCGGCGCTCGCCCTCGAAGATTTCCGTGGCTTCCTTGCCGCCGATGGCGGTCTCGATCACGTTGTGCACGTCCGCCGCGTTCAGGCCATGACGCGCAATCGCCTGGCGGTCGATCGCGATCTGCAGATACTGCTGGCCGGTAATGCGCTCGACACGCATGTCCTGCGCGCCCTGGATGCCCTGTGCCACCTTGGCAATCGCCTCGGCCTTCTCGCGCAGCGTGTTCAGATCGTCGCCGAACACCTTGATGGCCACATCGGAACGCACGCCGGTCACCATCTCGTCCACGCGATCGGAAATCGGCTGTGCCATGACGATCTGCACGCCGGGCAACACCTGCAGCGCCTTGCGCATCGCCTCGGCAATGTCGTCCTGGTTCCAGCCTTTGGGCCATTCATCGCGCGGCTTGAGTGAGACGATCGGCGTCGATTCGTTCTGGCCCTGCGGGTCGGCCGGAGACTCGCCTCGGCCCACGCCGGAGACGGCCGACTTCACGCCCGGCACTTGCATCACCAGGCGCATGGCTTCCATCTCCATGCGGACCGACTCTTCCAGTGAGATGTTCGGCGCGCGGTTGATGCCGGGCACCACCGAGCCTTCCTTCATCTCCGGAATGAACGCCGTGCCCAGAAACGGCATCAGCGCGCCTGTGGCCAGGAACACGGCCACGGCCACGACGACGGTCTTGCGGCCGTTGTTCAGGCTCAACTCCAGCAGGCGCAGATACGGCTTCTTCATTTTGCGGATCAGCCACGTGTCATGCGCGTCGTGCTCGGCGTGGGGGTCGTCGCTGTGCTCACCTTCCACGTGCTTGGGCACCTTGGGCTTGAGCAGATACGACGACAACACCGGCGTCAGCGTGAGCGACAGCACCAGCGAGAAAAACAGCGCAATCGCAATCGTGAAGGCCAGCGGCGCAAACATCTTGCCTTCCATGCCCTCCAGCGTCATCAGCGGCAGGAACACCAGGATGATGATGCCCACGCCAAAGATCACGGGCGTCGCCACTTCGGTCACGGCATGGAGGATGATGCGCGCGCGACTCTCGCTCGGGTCGCGCGGCTTGGCGAGGTGCGCGAACGCGTTTTCCACCACGACCACCGAGCCATCGACCATCAAGCCGATGGCGATGGCCAACCCGCCGAGTGACATCAAATTGGCCGAGATGCCGAGCTTGTTCATCGCCATGAACGTCAACAGCGGCGTAAGGATCAGCGTGCCGACCACGATGAGCGATGAACGGATGTCGCCCAGGAACAGCAACAGCACGATCACCACCAGCACCACGCCTTCTGCCAGCACCTTGATGACGGTCTGCAGGGCCGAATCGACCAGCTCCGAACGCTCGTAGTACGGCACGATCTTCAGGCCGTCGGGCAGCATGCCATCGTTGTTGATGGCCTTCACGCGATCCTGGATGCGGGCAACAACTTCCTTGGCGTTGCCGCCGCGCATCATCATCACCACGCCGCCAACGGATTCCGTCACGCCGTTCTTGACCACCGCCCCCGCGCGCACCGCCGTGCCGATCTTTACCTCGGCCACGTCGCGAATCGTGAGCGGTGTGCCATTGACCTCCTTGAGCACGATGGCGCCAATGTCGTTGGTGTCACGCACCAAGCCCACGCCGCGGATGAGGTACTGCTCCGCAAAGTGCGGCAGCACCCCGCCGCCCGAGTTGGCGTTGTTGGCGGCCAGCGCCTCGAACACCTGCTTGACCGTCACGTTGTGATGGCGCAGGCGCTCTGGATTGACGAGCACCTGGTACTGCTTCTCGTAACCGCCCTGCGAGTTGATCTCGGCCACGCCCGGAATCGAGCGCAGCAGCGGCCGCACCACCCAGTCCTGCGCAATGCGGCGCTGGGTGAGTTCCTCGACCGAAAGCGCCTTGTCGCCGTCATCCGGTTTGTCGAGCGTGTACTGATACACCTCGCCCAGGCCCGTCGATACGGGGCCGAGCACCGGCGTCACGCCCGCCGGCATGCGCGACTGCACCTCGATCAACCGCTCCAGCACGAGCTGGCGCGCGAAGTACACATCGGTCTCGTCGGTGAAGACGAGCGTGATGAGCGACAGGCCAGGCTTGTTGAGCGAGCGCATTTCGGTGAGCGCCGGCAGGCCGGTCATCGCCATTTCCACCGGCACGGTCACAAAGCGTTCGACCTCTTCCGGCGAGCGCCCCGGCGCTTCCGTAGCGATCTGCACCTGCACATTGGTCACGTCCGGAAACGCGTCAAGCGACAGCTTGCGTGCGGCATCCAACCCGAAAAACAGCAGCACGGCGGCAATCACCGCCACCACGAGCCGTTGCTTGAGCGCGCCGCGAATCAATGCGTCGATCATGCGCCCTCCATCTCGGCGCGCTTGCGCTCGTTGTTCAGATGGAAGCCGCCTTCAACGACGATCGGCTGGCCGGCCTGCACGCCCGAGATAACCGGGCGCACGCCGTTCGATTCATCGCCCAGCTTGACCGGCGTGAGCTGGTAGTTCGTCTCGCTGGTGCGCACGAACACGTAGTCGCGGTTGTCTTCACGCACCACCGCGGAGGTCGGCACTACCACGCGTTCTTCCGGCCGCGACTGGATGAGCAGCGTGGCCAGCATCGACGGCTTGAGCGTGCGCTCTGCGTTGTCCACTTCGGTGCGCACCGTGACCGTCCGCGTTTGCGGGTCGACAATGTCCGACACCCAGATCAGCTTGCCGACTATGCGATCGCCCGCGCCGGTGTCGATCTCTACGGCCTGCCCCGCCCGCACGCCAGCAGCGGCGTTTTCGGGCACTTCACCCACCACCCACACGCGCGACAGATCGGCCACGGTGAACAGCTCGTCGGCCGGCTGCACGACCTGGCCGCGCGTCACCTTGCGCTCCACCACCGTGCCGCCGATGCTCGCCACCACGGGCGAGATCGACGACATGCCGCTCGTGCGCATCTTCGCCAGCGTGCCGGGCGACACGCCCATCACGCGCAGTTGGTCAACGGCCGCGCGCACTTCGGCATCGGCCATCGCCAATTCGCTCTGCCGCTTCTGCAACTCGGCTGAGCCGATCACGTCGGCAGCCAGCAGCAGCTTGGCGCGTTCCAGCGCACGCGCCTGCAGGTCGCGCTGCGCTGCAGCCTTCTGATAGGCGAGCTGCGCGGCGCCAAGCTCCGTGCTGTGCAGTTGCGCGAGGATGTCGCCTGCCTTCACGCTCTGCCCCGGCGTGGCGACCAGCTCGGTCACACGCCCTGTGACGGTGGCACCGATGCGCGCCACGCGCTGTTCGTCAAATGCTATCTGCCCCGGCACGCGCAGGCGCTCGGCAATCGGCTGCTTGCCCACCGGCGCCACTTTCAGACGCTGCACCAGCGTGGGCTGGGCAACCACGAGGTTCGGGTCGACTGCCTGTTGCGCAGCCTTGGCATCGTTGGCGGCATCTTTGCCGCAAGCGCCCAGCAGCAGCATCGCCGCCAGGGCAACGCCGGCCAGCCGGATCGAAAAAGAGAAACAAGAAGGTACGGTCATGGTCTGGCTGGATTCGTGAATTCGGGAGGCAACGCGATGGCTGGGGCGTTTCATGGGGCCTCCGGGCGCAGGCGGTCGAGTTCAACGGCGGCGGTGCGCAGGTCTGCGCGTGCGGCAATCAGGTCATTGCGTGCCTGGCGGAAGACGCGCTGGGCATCGAGGTAGTCGAGAATCCCGCGCTCGCCGTGGCGGTATGCGGCTTCGGCCACGCGTAGCGCCGATTCGGCCTGCTTGATGACGCCGGATTCCAGTGCGCTGACTTGCGACTCCGCAATCTCGTATTGGCGATAGGCCGATTCCGCCGCCTGGCGCGTGCGCAACTCCCGGTCGCGCAACAGGGCGCGGGCACGTTCGCGGGTGGCCACGGCTTCACCGACGGGACCATCGCGGCGGTCGAACAGCGGAATCGACATCACCAGCCCCACGCGGCTGTCCTGCAGATCGGGCTGACGGTCGACCGACCCGCGCAGCGCCAGCGACGGCCAACGCTGGCTGCGCTCGTGCGCAAGACGCGCGTCAGCCTCGCGCACGGCGGCGCGGTCGGCCTCCAGCTCTGGATGCGTGGCGAGGACCGTGCTAACCAGATCGGCCAGCGGAGGCAGATGCGCGACGGGAGGCGTTTCCGCACCGGCATCGACATCGAACGTCTGCGGCAGATCGGCACCCACGGCGCGGCGCAGTTCGGCCAGCGCCTGCTGCACACGCAGTGCGGCGGCCTGCTCGTTGCGCTGCGCGTTGAGCAACTCCGCGTCGCCACGGATGAGTTCGTAGCGCGGGGCTTCGCCGGTTTCCACACGCACGGCCACGCCACGGCGGATCTGCTCGACCAGCGTCACGTCTTCGCGCGCGTTGCGCTGCTCCGCTTCGCGACGCACCACGTTGTAGAAGCGCAGCTTGAGATCGGCCTCCACGTCGCGTGCCTGCGATCGGGCCGTGGCCTGCGACGCTTCGTACGCGGCATCAGCGGCCTGCCTACGGGCGGCGCGCTGCCAGGGCAAATCGAGCTTTTGCGTGATCGACACGCTATTAGTGCGGCCTTCCGCCGCACCCGGCATGCGGGCCCGCTGCCGGCCGGCCATCGCCTCCACCTCGGGGTTGGGCCACGCGCGTGCGGTGGCGATGCCCGCCTGCGCCGCCTGCACCTGCGCCTGTGAAGCGGCGAGTGCCGGGTGGTTGGCGCGGGCCAGCTCGAGTAACTGCTGCAAGGTGTAGCGCGGCTGCGGGAGCGCCTCGTCGGCACCGGTGGTGGCGGTCTGAGCACTACGTGGCGACGGTGTCGTGGGCGCTGCATTGGCATGGACAGCCATCGCGGCCAGCACAGCGGAAAGAACAGCACGCCGCGACGCGCGCGCGCCTGCTGCGGGGCGCGGGTTGGCCGCATCCTGATTGGACAACATCCGAAATCATCCTGAAAAAGAAGAACAGGCAAGCGCGAACGCCCAGCCGGTCAACGGGCCGGTCGGCGCAGCACTAGCAACTCAAGGGGATGGTTTCCGGCGAACGCCGGAGATCAGGCGCGTGCGGGCGGGCGCAGCATGGGGGCCGGCGTGGGGCCAGCCTGGAACGGGGGAAGAGCGACACGGACGCGCGCGACACGCAAGCCGGGCGTCAACACCATGGGAGGGGGCGGGAGCCAGAGTTCCGGCGCGTCGCTGGGGTGATCGGGGGCGGCGGCGCTGGTCGAGGGCGCATCGGGCGCATCGGATGCGTGCGCAACCCAGTGTTCAACGCTGAAGCATTGGCCGGGCTGCTTGACCGTCTTGCCAAGCGCGACCTTGATGGCACGCTCAAAACCCTTGCTGGGCTTAGCAGCGGGCAGCGCTTCACCCGGCACGTCGTCAACCACGGCTTCGATGGCTTCAAGCGCGTCGTCCGCAGCCTGGCCATCGGGAAAATGGGTGGCCGAAAACACCGACACCGTAAACAACAGACACCAGATCGTGACGATCCACCGTACGCCGCGCGCACGTGACAGGACGCCCCGCGCGGTGGCGCGAGACAACGTCGGCAAGGCGGATGAAAGATTCGTCACAAACATGGGCTCCGAATACTATCGGAAAAATGCTGCATCTACACACAACGTCAGGCAGATCGCCCGGATATCAATCGGAATCGACCTGACTTTTGCGAATCCGTTCCATGTCGGACCAATGCGCACGCACCCAGTCGTCCAGGCCGACGAGCGTGCGGTTGAGCGATTCACCGAGCGGGCTGAGACGATATTCGACGTGCGGGGGGACGCTGTCGTAGATGGTGCGCAGGATAAGGCCGTTGGCTTCCAGCTCGCGCAGCGTCTGCGTGAGCATTTTTTGCGAGATGCCGTTGCCCACGCGGCGCAGGAGTTCGTTGTTGCGCACGGGGCCGTTTTCCAGCGCCGGAAAGATGCGCAGCGCCCATTTGCCGGCGATCAGCTCGAGTGCGCGCATGGACGGGCAGGCGTCCACGGTGCCTTCAGCGGGACTTCCCGGCGTGGACGAAGAGGACGGGGCCAGGTTGTCGGCCATGGGGCCTCCGGAACACGATTGGGATACGCGTGACCGTACCGCCAATCGTGCGACCCTGCAATGCAGCCCGTCAGTCGAGCTGGCCCTGGCAGACGTACTTGCTGTCGAGCTAATCGTCCACGCAAGAGCGCATACCTTGTCCGCGTGAACGATCCAGTCGATGAAGATCAGTGAGCAGCAACGTGCGCGGCAATCGCCTCGCCCACCTGCGTGGTATTGGCGGTGCCGCCCAGGTCAGGCGTGCGCGGGCCGTCCTTGAGCACCGCTTCGATGGCTGCGACGATGGCGTCGTGCGCCGCACGCCCCGCGCCCTGCCCTTGCGTGAGGAAGTCCAGCATCAAGGCGCCCGACCAGATCATTGCAATCGGGTTGGCGATGTTCTTGCCGTAGATGTCCGGCGCCGAGCCGTGCACGGGCTCGAACAGCGACGGGAACGTGCGATCGGGGTTCAGGTTGGCGGAAGGGGCCAGGCCGATCGTGCCGGTGGTGGCGGGGCCAAGATCGGACAGGATGTCGCCGAATAAATTAGTGGCAGCCACCACGTCGAAGCGGCCCGGCTGCAGCACGAAGCGCGCGGTCAGGATGTCGATGTGCTGCTTGTCGAGCGTGACGTCCGGATAGTTTTGCGCGACTTCCTCCGCGCGCTTGTCCCACCACGGCATGCTGATGGCGATGCCGTTGCTCTTGGTGGCGAGCGTCACATGCTTGCGCTGGCGGCTCTGTGCGAGGTCGAACGCGAACTTCAGTAGCCGCTCTGCGCCCTTGCGCGAGTAGACCGATTCCTGGATCACGATCTCGCGGTCGGTGCCTTCGTACATGATGCCGCCGAGCGATGTGTACTCGCCTTCGGTGTTCTCACGCACGACGTAGTAATCAATGTCGCCGGGCTTGCGATTGGCGAGCGGGCACGGCACGCCTTCAAACAGGCGCACGGGGCGCAGGTTGATGTACTGGTCGAACTCGCGGCGGAACTTGAGCAGCGAGCCCCACAGCGAAACGTGATCGGGCACCGTGGCGGGCCAGCCGACCGCGCCAAAGAAAATCGCGTCCATGCCCTTGAGCTGCGCCTTCCAGTCGTCGGGCATCATCTGGCCGTGCTGCTGGTAGTAGTCGCAGCTGGCCCAATCGATGGTGTGGCACTCAAGCTGCAAGCCAAAGCGCTCGGCCGCCGCCTGGATGACGCGCAGGCCTTCTGGCATCACCTCCTTGCCGATGCCGTCTCCTGGAATGATCGCGACGCGGAATGCGGGAATCATGTCGTTCCTTTTGCTTCTCTGTTAGATGGAGACCGCCGCGGAATGGGTCACCGTGCGGTCCCGCTCGTCAAGCCAGGCCGGGCGCAGTTCGGGCACCGAGTTGGCAAGTTGCACGCAGTATGGATGATGCGGGCCACCACGACCAAAATCGGACGCACATACCCACGCCGCCCATGGTGGTTACCTCCAGGTGCGTACTTGTTGCCGCACCGCACCGTCCTTACTCTGCGTGCATCGCAACGCATCCGCTTGCCGGCCCGGCAGCGGATATCTCGGAGGTCCCATGATTCAAACCGCCTGGCTCTGGCTGCTGGCAGCCGGGGCTGTAGAGATCGCCATGGCGGTCTCGCTCAAGTTTGCGCAGGGGTGGACGCGCCCGATCCCCAGCGTGCTCGGCATCGTGACGGCGCTTGCAAGCGTCTTCCTGCTCACGCATGCCATGCGCGGCCTGCCTGCCGGCACGGCCTACGCCATCTGGACGGGCATCGGTTCAGTGGGCGTGACGGTGCTGGGCATCGTGCTCTTTGGCGAGAGCATGCAGCCCGCGCGCCTGGCCTGCATCGGGCTGGTGATTGCCGGCACCGTCGGCCTCAACTTCTTCAACGCTGCGTAACACCGCCTCAGGAGCCCAGCATGACCCGCCTGCTCCATATCGAAGCCTCACCCATGAAAAGGCTGTCCCACTCCATCGACGTGGCGAAGCAGTTTCTCGACGCCTACCGTGCCGCACACCCCAACCACGAGATCGACACGATCGACTTGTGGAGCCAGAACATTGACCTGCCCGAATTCGACGCCGACATGATCGGCGCCAAGTTTGCGGTCTTGCGCGCGCAGAACGCAACGCCGCAACAGCGCGCGCAATGGCAGCGCGCGGTGGCACTGTCACAGCGCTTCAATGCGGCAGACCACTATCTCTTTTCTGTACCGATGTGGAATTTCGGGGTGCCTTATCGGCCCAAGCATTTCATTGATGTGATGACGTTGCCCGGGCAGAACTGGAACTGGTCGCCCGCCACGGGTTATCAGGCGCTGCTCTCGGGCAAAAAGGCAGCGCTTATCTACGCCAGCGCCGGGGCGTACGCCGCACACACGGAAGGTGCCAGCGAATCGCCGGACGATTTCCAGAAGCCCTATCTGCGCCGCTGGCTGCGTTTTCTCGGTATCGAAGATGTGAGGGAGATCAGCGCCGCGCCCACGCTGACGGCAGCCGATCTGCTCGCGGCGACCAAGGCCGATGCCAAAGCGCGAGCGGCGGCATTGGGCGCAGCCTTCTGAGATGCACGTCTGCCCGCGGGTTGACTGCGCGCCAAAGTGTATCTACGATGGTTACACTTTCGTACGTAATCCCATGTCTACCAGCAGCCGCTTCGCCGTCGCCGTGCATATCCTCACCCTGCTTGCCAGCGCGGAGGGGCCGGTGCCGTCTTCGCTCATTGCTGGCAGCGTGGGGACCAACCCGGCGCTGATCCGGCGTCTGGTGGCGCAATTGGCGGATGCCGGTTTTGTGACCTCGCAGATGGGCGCGACAGGCGGTGCCACGCTGGCGCGACCGGCAGACCGAATCACGCTGCTCGACGTCTTTCGTGTGGTGGAAGCTCCGGTGCTGATTGCGCTGCCGCCCAACGCGCCCAACCCGGCGTGCGAGGTCGGTCGTGAGATCACCGGCGTGCTCGAACGCGTGACGGAACGCGCGCAGGCCGCGCTGGAAGCCGAGCTGGCTGCGCAAACCATCGCCAGCATCCTCAGCGAGGTGGGGCACGCGCAACGCCGCCGCCGTCGGGCCTAGCCGGGCCGCATGTCGGCCTCTTTTTTTACCCCTATATGTAACTGCGTTAATTACATATAACGTTTCAACCACCCAGACCAACCACAAGGAATTGACCATGAAGATCGCAATCATTGGCGCTACTGGGCGCGTGGGCACCCGCCTGATCGACGAAGCGCTGCGGCGCGGCCATCAGGTGACGGCCATTGCGCGCACCGCATCGAAGCTGCCCGCACGTGCCGGGCTCACCACCAAGGATGTCGACGTTGCCGACGAGGCGGGGCTCGTGGCAGCGCTTGCCGGCAACGATGTCGTCTACAGCACCGTGCGCTTTCTGCAGGCAAGCGCCGACCAGATCGTTGGTGCGGTGAAGAAAGCGGCCGTGCCACGCCTGCTGGTGGTGGGTGGTGCCGGCAGCCTGGAAGTGGCTCCGGGCGTGGCGTTGATCGACACGCCGCAGTTCCCCAAGGAGTACTTTGAAGAAGCCTCGGCCGGCCGCGATTTCCTCAATGCGCTGCGCAAGGAAACCGAGTTGAACTGGACGTTCGTGTCGCCGTCGGCCATCTTCGAGCCGGGCGAGCGCACGGGGCGCTTCCGCGTCGGCAAGGATTCACTGCTGGTGGATGCGAACGGCAAGCCGTGGATTTCGATGGAAGACTACGCCATCGCCTTCCTCGACGAAACGGAAAAGCCGGCACACCCGCGCCAGCGTTTCACGGTCGGTTACTGATCAGCGGCGGATGGGGGCACGGGGGTGCGCGCCAATCAATGACCGCGCGTGTCTGCCATGCCCGGCGGCGCATCATCGGGCTCGATCGGCTCGGGCGCGGATTCCAGCGCCGGCAGGCGGATCACGATCGCGCACCCTCTGCCTTCCGCATGCGCCAGGCCGTCTTCGATGGCCACCGAGCCGTTGCCCAATTCAACGATGCGGCGCACGATCGCCAAGCCCAGGCCGCTGCCTTGCGACTGACTGGTGCGCGGGCGGTAGAACCGCTCGAATACGCGATCGCGCTCGTCGGGCGGAATACCGGGGCCGGAATCTTCAATGCGCAGTTCGACTATGGGCACGCCCGCCTGCTCGATGCGGTTGACGGCCACGCGCACCTCGCCGCCATTGGGTGTTTCGCGCACGGCGTTGTCGAGCACGTTTTCGACCAGCGTCGCGGCGTCTTCATGCGACACCGATACCCACGCCTGGTTGGCGCCGTCATACGACAGCGTGATGTTGCGACGCTCGGCGCGCGAGGCTTGCTGAATCACGCCGCTGCGCGCACAGCCGGCCAGGTCGGAGAGCGCACCCTGCGCGAGCTGCGCCTCCACGCGGCGCGCATCCAGCCGGGCAATGGCGAGCAGCTTGGCGAGCGACTGCGTCGCGCGTGAAATCCCGCGATCGAACTCGCGCAGGGCGGTGGAACGGTCGTCTTCACTGTCGGAATGTGACACGACATATGCCTGCGCCTGAATGGCGGCCAGCGGCGTGCGCAGTTCGTGCGCGGCATCGGCGAAGAAACGGCGGTCCGCCTCGATACCGCGACGCACGCGCGCGAACAAGCCGTTCAGGGCTTCGACCAGCGGTTTCAACTCGGCGTGTTCGACGCTCTGCACGGGGTCAAGATCGGCGGAGTCGCGCGCTTCCACCTGGCGCGTGAGCGTGCGCAGCGGCTTGAGGCCCTGATGCGCCGCCCAACCAACCATCACCATCAGGGCGCTCGCCAAGATGGCCAGCGCCACCGCCACTTCCTGGAAAAGATCGCGAATGGCGCGTTCGTAGGCGGCCAGGGGCTGCGCGACGGTGGCCGAGATCTTGCCGTCAACGCTGTCGACCGTGTAGCTGCGCCACGGCTTGCCCTCGAGCATGATCTCGACCACGGTGTCGTGCGCCTTTCCGCACGGCATGGTGGGCGCGCCGGGGAAGGCGGTGATGACGTTGCCGGCGCGATCGCACAGCACGTAGCGGAATTCGCCAGGCAGGATGTTGGGCAGCGAGAGGCCCAGCTTGATGTCGGTAAGGCGGCGCAGGAATTCTTCGCGGCGCGGCACGTCATCCATGTTGAGCGTGGTGAGGTCCGCATAGGCCTGCGCCGACATGCGCAGATCGCTCACCACCTGGCGGCTGTTGGTGCGCGAAATTTCCAGATGCGCGATGACGAGCTGCACCAGCAGCATCAACACCAGCGCGAGCAGGATCAGCACATACAGGCGGAACGACAGCGAGCGAACCCGCAGGATGGCTGGAACCGCCAGCTTCATTGGCCCGCCCCGCGGTTGCCACCGATCATGTAGCCGACACCGCGAATGGTCTGGATGGTTTCGTTGCCGAGCTTGCGGCGCAGGTGGTGGATGACCACCTCCAGCGCGTTGGCGCTCACGCTGTCGCCCTCACGGTAGAGCGCATCCATGATGCGTTTCGCGCGGCACCCAGCGGTGGGCGCGGCGCACAAGTTCAAGCAGCAGCTGGTATTCGCGCGGCGTGAGTTCAATGACCTGCCCCTCTTGCGTCACGCGCTTCTGCGAGGGTTCCACCACCAGGTTGCCGACGTTCCACTGATTGGTGCTCTGTCCCGCATGGCGGCGCAGCACGGCGCGCAGACGGGCGATAAGTTCGTCCACGGGGAACGGCTTGACGAGAAAATCGTCCGCGCCGGAATCCAGGCCCTTGAGCCGTTCCGACAGCGCGTCGCGCGCGCTGGCGATGATGACGGGCACGTCGCTGTGCGCGGCACGCAGTTCTTCCAGGAACGTATGGCCTTCACCATCGGGCAACCCGAGATCCAGCACGATGGCTTCGAACGTGTTGGTGGTGATCCATTTCTGCGCGTCGACCAGGCGGCGCACCCAGGTCGCGTTGTAGCCGGCCTGACGCAGCGCGCGGGCCAGCGCCGTGCCCAACGGCAAATCGTCTTCGATGAGGAGGATGGCGTTCATGCGCGGGAATCTCGGCGGCGGTAATGACAGTAAACGGACAACCGGCACCTGGAAAACAGGCGCCGGCGAAGGTCGAAATCTACCGCAACGGACTGAGCTTTACCTTAAATGTGTGGAGACACGTGACGAAGAAGTCGCCTCGCCAATACATACCGGACGCGGGCTCGGGCATACAACGTGGCGTTTAGCTATCATTCCGAAATTCCGATTGTATTTTCCTTAAGCCCCCGAGCATGTTCCGCCTGCCCACCACCGCCACCGCGCCGTTCTGCCCGTCCGAGGTGCGCGGCACCGTTGCTGTCCCGCCCGGCCTGCCCCTGTGGAAGGAGCTGCTGCGCTTTGCGGGGCCGGGGCTGCTGGTGTCGGTCGGTTACATGGACCCGGGCAACTGGGCAACCGACATTGAAGCCGGTTCGCGTTACGGCTATGCGCTGCTGTTCGTGGTGGTGCTCTCCAGTCTGGCGGCGATGGTGCTGCAGTGTCTGTCGGCGCGGCTTGGCATCGTCACGGGCATGGATCTGGCGCGTGCGTCGCGCAATCGCTATCAACCCGGCGCGTTGCGCGTGCAGTGGCTGTTGGCAGAGCTGTCCATCATCGCGTGCGACTTGGCCGAGGTGCTGGGCTGCGCGCTGGCCTTCCACTTGCTGCTGGGCGTGCCGATCCTTTGGGGCGTGGCGCTCACCGCGCTGGACACGCTGATCGTGCTGGGCTTGAAGGGCAAAAACTTCCGCCAGTTGGAAGCCATCGTGCTGGGGCTCATTCTCACGATCGGGCTGTGCTATTTCGTTGAACTCGTGCTCATCAAGCCGCACTGGCCTTCGGTGGCTGCAGGGCTGATGCCGTCGTGGCAGGCCGTGAGCCAGCGCGAGCCGCTGTATCTGGCCATCGGCATCCTGGGCGCCACGGTGATGCCCCACAACCTCTATCTGCATTCGTCCATCGTGCAGACGCGCATGACGGCCAACACCGAGGCGGCCAAGCGCGAGGCTATCGGCCTGTCGCGGCTTGACACCATCGTGTCGCTGGGGCTGGCGCTGCTGGTGAACGGCGCGATCCTGATCCTGGCGGCAGCGGCGTTCAACGCGCACGGCCATCAGAACGTGGCCGACATCCAGGATGCCTATCACCTGCTGGAGCCCATCGTCGGAACGGCGCTGGCGGGGCTGCTGTTCGGTATCGCGCTGCTGGCGGCGGGGCAAAGCTCGACTTTTACCGGCACCATCGCGGGGCAAATCCTCATGGAGGGCTTCCTCGATTTGCGCATCCCCTGCTGGCAGCGGCGGTTGATCACGCGGGCCCTGGCGTTGATTCCCGCGTTCATCGGCGTAGCAATGCTGGGCGACCATGCCATTGGCAAGCTGCTGGTCATCAGCCAGGTCGTGCTCGGCCTGCAACTGCCGTTCGCGATGTTTCCGCTGATCCGCATGACGGGCGATCGCACCCTGATGGGCGTCTTTGCCAACAGCCGATTCACGTCGTGGCTGGCGTGGAGCCTGTTCGTCGTCATCGGCGTCGCCAATGTGTGGCTGGTATGGCAGGTACTGGCGGGCTGATACGCCCATTGCGGGATTTCCCCCACTAAAAATCCGCGCACGGCGCCGCCTGCCGCCGTTAGAATGCGCGCTTTGTTGCGCAATCCGGCCACGCCCGCGCCCGCATCATCCCGTCGCGTCAGCAGGCCTCCATTGTCCTGCCTTGAGCGCGAACCTGCCTACCGCCTCCGACCTGCCCGACGCCCGCACGCCCTCGCTCGACTATCAGGCGCGCCATTTCGTGCCGATGATCCTCGCGCTGAGCAAATGCGGCGTGCTCGGTTACGCCTTCGCGATCATGCTGGGCTGGTCGGTCGGGCTGCTGCATCGGCCCGAGCCGCTGCTTGCGCTGCTCCTGGTTCTGGTGGCGATCGTGGTGGTCGCACAGCGGTATCGGCACACCGGGATGTGGGGGCTGCTGGCGCTCACGCACCTGCTGGCAGAAGAAGTGGCCATCATCGCGTTCGGTCATCAGGCGGGGCTCCAATGGGTACTGCCGGCGTTTTACCTGATGCCGCTTGCCACCAGCCCCGCGTGGCTCACCCGGCGCGATTTCTGCATTGCCATGGCGCTGTGCACAGCCGGGCCCATCGTCGCGCTGCTGATCGCGCCGGAACCGGCCTCGGCAATCCGCCACGGCTGGCTGGGTCTGGTGCTCTATCTGCCGATCTGCATAGCCGCGGCCGCCGTCATTCACCACTACCTGCTGCGCGCCATGGCCCGACACTTTGCGGCCGAACGCAGCCTGGCCGACCGCGCCAACACTGACCACCTGACCGGCATGCTTGCGCGGCAGCGCTTCTTCGAACTCGGCAGCTTTGCGGTCGAACGCGCGCAGCATCATGCTGAACCGTTATGCGCGTTGTACCTCGACGTCGATCACTTCAAGTCGATCAACGATACGTGGGGACATGCCGCCGGTGACGAAGCGCTCGTCGCGCTGTCCGATGCGCTGGCGGACGTGCTGCGCCCGGCCGATCTGTTTGGCCGTCTGGGCGGTGACGAATTCGCCGTGCTGCTGCCGGGCTGTGGTCTGACGGGTGCGCTCGCCGTGGTGGAACGGCTCAAGACTGCGGTGGCCGGCACGCAAACGCCCGTGGGGCCGCTGACGGTAAGCGTAGGAGCCGCACCGCTGCGCCCCGGGCAAGACCTGGCACGCTTGCTGGCCGATGCCGATCTCGGCCTGATGGAGGCCAAGCGCCAGGGCCGCAACCGCGTGTGCGTACCGACCGATGTGCAGCCGCCGGCAAATCTGCGGCAGTAAGGCAGGCACGCTCTGTGCGGCGCAGCATCCGTGTTCTTGCACGGAGATGCCAATGGAGTGGCTCAACACCCACACCTTCCTGCGCGTGCCGGCCCGCGATTGGGCCGCCGCCGCGTTGACTGTGATTGCTGCGTATGCGGTACTGTCCAGCGTGTTGCACCTGATCTGCAACCGGTTTGACGCACGTGCCCGCCGCACCGGCTATCGCTTTGACATTCTCGTCACGGCGGTGCTGCGCGATACGCATCCGCTGTTCATTGCGCTGGCAGCGTTGCTCGCGGGCTCGTATTTCATCGATCTGCCCACGCGCGTTGCCAACAAGCTCGATCACATCTGGTTCGTCATCATCGGCTTCCAGATTGCGCTGTGGCTCAACCGCGGCGTGAAGCTATGGGCGCGCGATCGGCTGTCGACCCAGACTCACGCCACGCGTAACCCGGTGATCACGTCGATGACCGCGTGGGTGCTGCGGTTTGCGCTGTGGTCGATGCTGCTGCTGGCCATCCTGGCCAACGTGGGCGTGAACATCACGGCCTTCGTCGCCAGCCTGGGTGTGGGCGGTGTGGCGGTGGCGCTGGCGGTGCAGAGCATCCTGAGCGACCTGTTTGCCTCCCTTGCCATCGGGCTGGACAAGCCGTTCGAGATTGGCGACTTCATCGTCTTCGAATCGATTGCCGGCACTGTGCAGCACGTGGGCCTCAAGACCACGCGCATCCGCAGCCTGTCGGGCGAAGAGATCGTCGCATCCAACACGGCGCTGCTCAAGAGCACGATTCATAATTACAAACGGATGTCGGAACGACGCATCGTCTTCGCCTTTGGGGTGACCTACGATGCGCGCGCCGCGCAACTGCAGAAGATTCCGGACATCGTGCGCCGTGCGGTGGAGGCCGTCGGCAACACGCGTTTCGATCGTGCGCACTTCAAGGAGTTTGGCGAGAACGCGCTGAACTTCGAGGTCGTGTATTTCGTGACCGATCCGGATTTCAATCTGTACATGGATATCCAGCAGCGCATCAACCTGACGATCCTGGAAGGGCTGGAAAATCTGGGCACCTCGTTCGCCCTGCCCACGCGTACGATCCAGCTCGTGCGCCGTGACGGCGAACCTGTTGGCCCGGAAGACCTCGCCGACCGCTCACCCGCCAGCACTCAGCGTGTGAGCGCGCGGGCTAGCGGTTGACCACTGCGGGCATGCTGAGAAACGCCGCATCGAGGCTGCGCCACAGCGGTCTCGAACGCGGCACCATGTCCTGCCGGAAGTACCACCAGAAGTACCCGCCGACAAACCGCGGATGCGCGATCGCAAGCCCGTAGTAGTGCGCCACGAGCGCGGCCTTGCGCATGGCATGCCGCGTCCCGACTTCGCCAAAACCCAGCACGGCGTGCGGAAACAGTTCTCCCAGGCGGGTGAACACGGCGTTCCAGTCGGGCGGCGCGATCTTGCAGTCGTCTTCATAGAAGCTGATGAACACGTAGTCGAGCCCATCGCGCAGGCGTAGCGGCACGTTGCGCTGCGTCCAATCAAACATGGCGCGTGATGGCTGCTCTGCGCAGCCCTCGTTGTAGTACAGCGTGAGCGCCGTGCGGCCGCCGCCGGCCTTGATGACCTCATAGGCTGCCATGGTTTTGTCGATCACCTCGCGTGTGGGGCCTGTCCACTCGCCGTTGATCTCATTGCCGATTTCCCAGACATCGACGTTGCCGGCGAGCGTGTGCAGATAAGCCGCGGCACGCTGGCGCAGTTGCGGGGTCGTGTACTGCTTGAGCGTGGAGGAATCGGCCAGCTCGCCCATCACGTAGGCCACGTCCCGGATGGCGGCCACGCGCCCGACGTAATGCGGCGCGTCCATGCCTTCATCAAAGACGACGCGCACGGTGGGCGTGCGCGAGAGGTGCGACAGTGCGTCGACCACGGCGGGCACGTTGTCCACCGCATCGACGGTCACGCCATACAACGGCACAGGGCCGGAAGGCATCGCGCCCACCAGCCCCGCGGCCTCGTTGGATGCGCTCATTACCAGCATGGCTGCCGCCAGTATCCAGCGCATCCGCTGCATGGCTACTGCACTGTGCTGGCATCCGCCCAGGTATAGCCGAGCGCGGTGATGCCAGTAATGATCTGCTGGAAGTCGGGGAACCCCGTGGCGACCAGCCCCGGCTCCAGCCAGAACGGATGGAAGAAGAACGAGGCAAAGCCATCGCGCACGACCAGCGCATAGTTCGCGTTGGTCAGGATGTCCGTGACGTTGTAAGTCAGGCAAGACGACGGATCGATCGAGCAGATGTTGTATTCAACGTTGCCCAGGTTCTCCGGAATCACGCGTTGGCCATAGTAGTCCTTCTGAATGATGTAGGGGAAGAACTGCCCCACCGAGAAATCATGGCCCGGCGTGGTGGCAGCAAGCGTCTGCGGGTTGTCCGACGTGTAGTACACCACGCGCTGGTAGGTGTTCTTGAAGTACGTCGGTACGGCCTTGATGGCCAATGGCGACGACTGGTAGTGCGGCGCCTCCCACGCAAACGGGAAGTAGCCGTTGAACTGCAGTTCCAGCAACCCCGCCGAAAGACGACCGGCAGCCCATTGCGTCGAGTCTTCATTCACCGGGCGATTCTGGGTGGCGAACCAGAACTCATAGTCGTTCGCGCTGACCGCGTTGATCACGTTCGGGACGTTGCTGTACTGGTGCGTGTAGCCGTGCATCAGGACATGTCCGCCGCGCGCCCTGGCGTAGTTCAGCGCCTGCTTCAGGCCTGTTGCGTTGACCATGTGGATGGTCTGCGCCACACCGCCGTTGTAGACCCCGTTCGGATCCGTATACACGGGGATGGTCGCGATCGAAAACGGAATCTTCTGGCCGTACATGTAGTCCGTCAGCGTCTGCATGGACGAAACCGTGGTCGTAGCGTTCACGTCTTCCAGCCGCACCAGAGCACGGTGCAGCGTGGGCGCATTGGTGCCAAGGATGTCATGCAGCATGTCGCACACCACCAGATAGCGGTCGCGCGGCCCGATGTACGAAAACGGCATATCGGCGAAGTACCAGAAGTTGCCGGACCGAATCACATACGGTGCAGTCGCCTTGGTGACCGAATTGGTGATCGTCACCAGGCTCGTCGCCTTGGTGGCATCGGCCACCGCCGTCAGACCAATATCAGGGTCTGCGGAAATCGCACCGGTCGTGGCATTGAAGGCGTAGTACTTCGTCATCGTCTGGTTCTTGTACGTAATCGTGTCAAAGAAACCAGGATTCGGCGCGCTGGCTGACGGTGCCGCATTCATGCCCGCCAGGCTGGAGAACGTAATGCCGTATCGCGTCGTGAACGGATAGGCCGTATTCCAGGCAAGTTCCCACAGGTTGTACTTGAACCAGACCACGGTCTTCTGTGTGGTGGTCACATCCGACAGGAACGCCGCCGGTATGGGATTGTTGTAGTAACTCCCCATGTAGAACGTGGCAGTGTACTGCTCGGTCATGCCCGCCGTGTAGTTCTGCACGGGCAGCAGCGTGATGGTGGCGTTGAAGTGCGCGAGCAGGTTGTACAGCATGATCGCGTACGCCTTGCCGAGGTTGGTGTACTGGTCGTTTGGCGGGGCGTCGTACAGCACGAGCATCGGGGCCGGCGCGGTCTGGGCCGATGCAGATCCACCAATGGTCACGCAGATGGGCCCGAGCCCAATTGTGCAGGTGGCGGCCTGCACCGGCGCTGTCAGCGAGACCCCGAGCATGCCGCCCGCAAAGACGAGCGCGCACAGAAACTTTCGTAGCAATGTCTTCATGATGACTCTCCGACTCATGGCGATCATGGGCGATAAATCGAGCCATCCGCTTGGCGGTAGAGCCCGAGGTTGAAGTTGGGGCCACGATCGTGGCCACGTTCGGTACCTGTCGTCTCGTTTTCCGGCATGCCAGGGCGGACTTCGGTCATGACCGCCGGACGTGGCGGCGGGACGACCTGTCCGTTCTCATCCATGACGCCGTAGCCGTAGGCGCGCGCGCCTCCCGTCACAGGCCTGGGTGTTGCTGCGGCCACGACGGTGGGCTGCACGGGTTGCGCAGCCGTGGCTGCCGCCTTGGAAAACGCGGGCGGTGGGCCTTTCTTGCGTGTATCGGCACCGGGGCTGCCCTGGTTCGTCGCGCCGGTCACGATGGCGGGTACGCCCCCATCGCCAGCCCACGGCGGCGCGACGATCAGCCACCCGGCAACAAGTGCGGAGGCAACCAACACGCCGCCACCGATTCGTTTTGCTTTCATCAAAGCCTCCTAACCGTTCAGGCGGTGCTGTGTTGACGACCCTTGCGCGGTGGCACGCGCCGCTTCCAGATCGAAGATTTCGGCCTCGGTGGCCGGTTTGCGAATGAGTTGCGGGCCGCGCGCCACCTTCTGCGGCTGCGTGGTGAAGGCCTGCTTCAACGCATCGACAATGCGCCGGCAGGCCTGGCCGTCGCCATAAGGGTTGTGGGCCTGCGCCATTCGCTCGTATTCGGGGGCGTTGTTAAGCAGCGTTTCTGCCTCGTCGACGATGCGTTGCGTATCGGTGCCGACCAGCCGTGCGGTGCCCGATGCCACAGCCTCCGGTCGCTCGGTCGTGTCGCGCGTTACCAGTACCGGTTTGCCAAGAGCGGGCGCCTCTTCCTGAATGCCACCGGAATCGGTGACGATCAGGTAGGCGCGGTCCATCAGGTAGACGAACGGCAGATAGTCCTGCGGCGCAATCAGATGAACGTTGCCGTGGCCGGAAAGGATGGCGCTGACCGGCTGCTGCACGTTCGGGTTCAGGTGCACCGGATACACAACCTGCACATCCGGATGCCGCGCCGCCAGCAGGCGCAGCGCCACGCAGAAGTTCTCGAACGGCTCGCCGAAGTTCTCGCGGCGATGGCCTGTCACCAGGATCATCCGACGCCCAGCCGCCAGGAACGGATAGCGCGCCGCCAACTGCGCTGACAGCGCGGCATCGCTGTCCAGCCGTTGCTTCACGGCCAGCAACGCATCGATGACGGTGTTGCCGGTCAGCGTGACCTGCTCGGGGTCAATGCCCTCGTCCAGCAGGTTCTGACGTGATTCGGCCGTGGGCGCGAAGTGCCAGGTGGTCACGGAATCGGTCACGCGCCGGTTCAACTCTTCCGGCCATGGCGACCAGATGTTGCCGGTACGCAAACCCGCTTCCACATGCCCGACCGGAATGCGCCGGTAGAACGCTGCGAGGCTCGCCGCCAGCGTGGTCGTCGTATCGCCGTGGACCAGCACGGCATCGGGCTTGTAGGCGTCTAGCACGCCGTCGATGCCGCTCAATACGTTGGATGTGATATCGGACAGCGTCTGCCCAGGCCGCATCAGGTTGAGGTCAAACTCCGGCACGATGCCGAAGAGCTCCAGCACTTGATCCAGCATCTGCCGGTGCTGCGCGCTCACGCACACTGCCGACGCAAAGCCTGCCTCGGCCTGCAATGCCTGCACCAGCGGCGCCATCTTGATGGCCTCTGGGCGCGTGCCGAACACGGTCAAGATCTTCCCCATCATCACTGCACTCCCCTGTCGTCTGCTCCGGCGCGCCTGCAAAGCACGACGGGCGCGAAGACGCGCGTGTCGCTTCTGACGCCGGGCAGACCTCGCTACTGAGCGAAGGCCGTGCCATGCATCCTGCTTTGACCCACCATGGCGTTGCGACGCCATCCTGTGGACGCCGCTGCCGCGTCTCTTTGTTACCCGTTTCCCTCGGCGGTCAAAAACGTTTCATCTGCGACACCTCTGACTGGGGGTCTGCTTGCATCCGGGGTTGCCTTAGAACCAAAGAATGGCTCGCGCGACCACCCCCTTTGCTCGATCCGCGTGCGTCAACGGCAAGCGGTATTGCACGGTCAAGTCCAGCCAACTGGCCGGCGCCGCGTAGTGCGACTCGCGAAACCAATAGCGGAAGTTGATGCCTGGGCCGACACCCAGCGCAAGCTGGTGGTCGATCGCCTTGTTGTCGTGATCGCCCGCCAGCACGATGTGCGGGTAGACCGTGAGCCGATCGCTGATGGAGTTCAGTAGCCACGTGTGTCCGTAGCGCATTTCCGTGCTGATGATCATCCGGCCCTGGTTGAGGAAATAGGCGCCCTCGCCATACACCTGCCAGGTCTGCCAGCGCGGCTTGGTGACTTGCAGGTCGAGCCCCTGGTCGGTCGAGAACCCGATGCGCAGCAGCGTGTCGTTGGTGGTCAGTTGCCCAATGCGGAAAAGGCGCTCGGCGGTGAACACCAGGTTGATGTCCTTGATCGGCTTGTAGCGCGCGCCCACCGAGCCCTGCGCGGTCGGGAGGCCTGTGTGGCCATTGCGGTCGTACACGTTGTCATAGCCGCGCGCAAAGAGCTGGAAGACGCTGCCGTCCCGATACCCGACGCCGGGCGGCTGCCAGTACACCTCCGCGCCCGCTTGGCCCACGCTCACGGTGTTGGGCAAACCGAACGCCGAGGTTTGATATGCGCCCGAGACGACCATGCCGAAGTTACGCTGCATCTGCTCGACTTCGCGCCGGTAGCCGAAGCGACGGTCTGCTGGAAGGCGGTCGTCGCCATTGCCGCCGCTGTCGCTCTTGGCATCGGCATCGGCATGGTCAAGGCTTTGCCGGAAGAGCTTGATGGCGGTCGGGTTGTCGCCCAGGCGCTTGGCCGCGTAGGCGGCATCGGCGTAGTGCGTCCACTTGCCTTGGCCCGTGGCAAAGCCGCGCTGGAACGCTGCCAGCGCGGCACGATCGTCACGCGCGCGCAGGTGACTGTAGGCATCGTTCAACTCACGCTGGCCGACCACGCGCGGGTCATTGGCGGACGTGGTTTCGCCCTGCGCTTCAGGTGCCATCGCCTGGGCAAGCAGCGCCTTGGCGTAGCGCTGGCGCGCCGGGTCCGTCGCGTGTTCGGCTGCCAGCGTGGCGGCCTGAGACGCACCATCACGGTCGCCCAATTGCAGGCGAGATTGCGCGAGACGCAGTTGTACGTCGGCATCGGGTTCGTCCTTCATGCCGCTCAGCGCATCGATGGCAGCCTGCGGATGCTTGGCCGAATATGCGCTGTCCGACCAGGCCAGATGCAGATTGCGCTGCTCCTGCGGCGTCCAGTCGGTGCCTTGCACGGCGTGTGCAAAGTCCTGTTCGGCCACGGCAGGATCGTTCGCTTTCTGCGCGAGGAACCCGTGCTGTGCAAAGACACGGGGCTCGTCGGGATACTTCCGCAGCAGCGCATCGGCCTGCGCGCGCGCCGCATCCAACTGGCCCTTGCGCGTCAGCACATCGAGCAGCAGCAGGTTCAGTTGCAGGCTGTCTGGCTGCGCGGCCAGTGCCGCACGCGTGGCGGCTTCCGCATCGTCGAGCTTGTTGGCGTCGATGGCGCGATAGGCGCGGTCGGCGCGAAAATAGGCGTCAGGCTGCAACGGCGCGGGCGGCTCTGCCAGAGATACGCCATGACAGAGCGCCCACACTGCCGCGGCAATCGGCCAGCGCAAACGGCGCAGGGTTAGACGGATGGCTCTCTCGTGTGTCATGCCACACCTCCCGCAACAGATGGGTTGGGCCGCGGCTCTGATCCGGGGGGCAGATCCGGCGGCACAGGAATCGGGGGGATGGTGGAAGCCTCGGATGCGGGTGCCGTGCCGGCTGCAATGCCTGGGCCGGCGCCCGTCATGGATTCGACGGCCAACATGGCCGAATGCGCCGACGGTCCGAATACGACCGTGGCACGGCGGTTAGGGTCGGCCATCTGCGCCAGCTCGGCCGACATCTCGTGGTCGCACGCCATGAAGCAGGCGACCTTGCGGCCCGCAGCGCGGGCCAGCTCTTCCAGCACTTCGCCCTCGGGCAACTCCGACACGGCGATGTTGAGCGACCCGTCTTCGCCAATCGAGAACGGCACCACGTGATGCCGCACAGCCAAGTCACGCGGCAGGCAATCCGCCAGCGCGCCAAGCACCACGTTGGTCAGGCTCACGCGCGGCAGGTCGACCTGCTCGGCCAGCGCATCGGCCAGCGTGTCGGGCGTGACCAGCCCCTGCTCGACCAGCACTTGCCCAAGCCGGCGCCCGGTCTGGCTCTGAATGGCGAGGGCCGCATCCAGCTGCGCCTGCGTGAGCACTTCCCACTTGACGAGCGTCTCGCCAAGCTTGCAGCGCGTACGGCCCAGCGCGTCGTTCGACAGATAGGTGTGCTGCGTCTTGTCCCAGGCGATGGGCTTGCCGGTCAGGCAGTAGATCAGGAAGATCTTCCACGCCCGGCACACCGAGAAGAAGTTGATGAAGTTGTTCACCACCAGCCTGGGCAGGCACAGCACGCCCTGCAGCGGGCCATTGAGCCGACCGACAAAGTACACGCGCTGCGCCAGCCGGTTAAAGAGCAGCGCCGCGTTGATGGCCAGCAGGTCCTGCATCCAGATGCTGCCGACCACGAACGTGCCATCGGGGATCGTGATCACGCCGTTGAACATCAGCGCGCCCAGCGCCAGATAGTTCAGCGACAGTACGTAGGCCAGGATCGAGAACAGCGCCGTGAGCACGCCCTTGCGGTCCCGGAAGAACATGTAGCGCGTGATGAGGTTGCCCCTCCAGCCCATCTGCAACCAGCCCTGGAACGCGATGCCGAGCACCCAGCGCGCACGCTGGCGGTAGGCCGTGCGGAAGGTGCTCGGAAAGTACTCACGCGTGGCCAGCAGTTGCGGGCGGGTTCCCTTGCGCCGCCCAAAGCGCCAGCGTGTGCGCGTCTTGCCCTCGGCATCCGCGGTTGGTTCTGCGTTCTCGCAGATCGGGAAATGCACGAACGCTTCGCGCATGCCCAGTTCGCGCAGGCGAAAACTGAAGTCATAGTCTTCCGTGAGCGTGCTGGTGTTGAAGGGCGAATCGCCGCGCACCTTCATCACAGCTTCGATGGCACGGCGGCTGTAACAGAGCGCGACGCCAGCACCGGGCACCGTGCCGGTCAGCGCCTGGCGCGCCACCAGGTCTTTCTGGTGCGTCTCGGAAAAATCATCCATGTACGTGCCGGCCACCCACTCATACCACTTGCGCTCAAGCGATAGCACCGGAAGTTGCACCAGATCCTGATCAAGGATGAAGTAGTTGAAGTACTTCAGCTCCAGCGGGTGGATCACGTCTTCACAGTCGTGCATGATCACGCCCGCAAAGCGGATACCGTGCCCAGCCTCGTGCCGGATGATGGTCTGGATGATGGTGTTCAGGCAGTCGGCCTTGCATGTCGGGCCATCGTGCGTGACCGCTGCGCGCACCACGCGGCCCGGGTAGCGGCGCACCATGCGTTCGACTTCGGTGGTGGTTTCCGCATCGTTGCGGTACGCGCCGGCAAAGATGATGAAGCGCGTGTACTCCATCGTCGCTAGGGTGTTCTCAACCATCTTGGCGATGACGTCGTACTCCTTCCAGGCCGGCACCATGATGGCGAGCCACTGCTCTTCGCGCTCGCGCAACGATTGCGCCGAAATCGTGACCGGCGTGCGGCCACGCTGCGGCCAGAGCCACAGCTCCCGCACCCAGTAGAAGGCGTCCAGGAAGAAGTCGTCGGCGGTGCTGATGAAGATGACGAGCGTGGTCGCTACCGTCAAGGTGTTGAGCAACGCCAGGTAAAGCTCCCATGGCAAATCGCTCACGGCTGCTCCCCTGCCCCGGCCTTGCGGGCGCGTTGCGAGTGTCCGGCGTACCCCCCGCCTTGCGCAGTGGCGCTCATGCTTCCCCCAAGGTCTTTTCGACGTGCGACGCAACCGCTTTGCGCCATGGCATCCGACCCAATCTGCCACCGCCGATCGGGTTGACGCGTCGCCCTCTGGCCTGCTTCTCGTGAAGGGGAACGCGAGGACCATACCAACGCCCGCCGAGGCGCACAGTTATGCGGCGCAGCACATCAAATGCGCCTTCAGACACGTGCCGGATAGCCCGGGTTGTTGCATGCGTGAACGCAAGAAACGGGCGGTGGCGGTAGCGGGATCAACGCCACGGCATACAACGCCATCTGATATGGGGGGACATTCGACCGTCAGCCAACAAGGCCTCCCTACAAACGACGGAGGCGCTGACCGATCAAATGCAGGCGGTTTGGCTTAGGCGAGCGGGGAGCACCCCTGACCGGCGTGGGCGCGTGTTACCGCATGGACTAATGCGCGCAACCGGGCGCAGGTTGCAAAGTCTTATGCGCAAAGGCTCTGCCCGATGAATCGCGCGGCAAAACGCGACCGACCTCGCGGTCCGGCGTTGCGTTGGCGACGCCGCAGCGCAAATCGTCGGCCGGATCAACAACCTCGGCCCAAGCAGTTCTGTAAATCGGTTGCAGCGCTGAAACACAAAGCCGCGCTCAGGGCGCGGCTTGTCGGGATGGACGTTCGGCGGGTGCGTCAGAACTGTTCCCAGTCGTCGGCATCGCTGGACACCGCAGCCAGGGCAAGTTTGCCGGGCTTGGCCTCGGCCACCGCAACAGGCACTGCCTTCGCATCCGGGGCAGGTACAGTCGCCGGCTTGGCAGCCGCTGCGGGGCGCTTGCGTGCGGCACGTGCCGTCGCTGCCCCTGGTTTGCGCGCGACCGGTTTCGCTGCCGGACCGGGCGAAGCCGGCACCGTCGATACCGCCGGTGCTGCCTTGGCAACGCTCAGCGCACTGGCAGCGACGGGAGCCAGCACAGGCTCGGCATTCGCGCCCGCCGCCGGCAGGCGGAATGACGCCACGGCCTCGCGCAGAACGCCAGCCTGTTCTTCCAGCGATTGCGCAGCGGCCGCCGCCTCTTCCACCAGCGCGGCGTTCTGCTGGGTCACCTCATCCATCTGCGTGACGGCCTGGTTGACTTGCTCGATACCGGCACTTTGTTCCTCAGAAGCCGAGCTGATCTCGCCCATAATGTCGGTCACACGCTTCACGGCAACGACCACCTCGTCGATCACGTCGCCTGCTTCGGCAACCAGGGTCGTGCCGTTTTCTACACGTCCAACCGAATCGCTGATGAGTTCCTTGATTTCCTTGGCTGCCGTGGCCGAGCGCTGTGCAAGGCTGCGTACCTCACCAGCCACCACCGCAAAGCCGCGGCCTTGCTCGCCCGCGCGGGCGGCTTCCACTGCGGCATTCAACGCAAGGATGTTCGTCTGGAACGCAATGCCTTCGATCACGCCGATGATGTCGGCGATCTTCTTGCTGCTGTCGTTGATGCCCGACATCGTCTCGATCACGCGGCCCACCACTTCACCGCCCTTCACGGCGATGTCCGACGCGTTGCCGGCAAGCTGGCTGGCCTGACGTGCGTTGTCGGCGTTCTGGCGCACGATGCTCGTCAGCTCTTCCATGCTCGACGCAGTTTCTTCCAGTGACGAAGCCTGTTCCTCCGTACGCTGCGACAGGTCCATGTTGCCGGCCGCAATCTGCTTGGTGGCGCTGGCGATGGATTCGCTGCCGCCGCGCATTGTCACGATGGTGCGGATCAGGCCGCGCTGCATGTCGATGAGACCTTGCGTGAGCGCGCCCATTTCGTCCTTGCTGCCGACAGTGATGCGCTCGGTCAGGTTGCCGTTCGAGATCGCGCTGAAGTGGCCCAGCATCTTTGACAACGGCACTGAAATTGCCCGGTGCAGGCCAAATGCGCACCCCAGCGCCGCCGCAATGCCCACTCCGATGGCGCCGATGATCAGCATCAGGAACGCGTGCGATCGGGCCGCTGCGCTTTCGTAGGCTGCCTTGGCCTGTTCGACCTGGCTGCGATCCAGCGCATCGGCTGCCGCAGACAGCGCCACGGACAGCGGCGGAATCACGTTCATCACCACCTTGTCGACGGTCGCGGCATCGCGGGCACGCAATGCGGTCATCAGCGGCTCGATGCCGTCACGGAAGAATGCGTTGCGCTTGGTCTCCATGTCGGCGGCCAGACGGCTTTCGTCCGCGTTCATGGGCAGGGTCTTGTATTGCTTCCAGGCGTCGTCAGACTTCGTGCGGTAGCCGTTGGCCTTGTCCAGGATGGCCGGCACGTCAGCGGCATCCGGATGGAAGACCGCGCGATCGAGCGTCGTACGCACGATCGCCGCATTCAGCTGCGCCTTGCCGACCAGCGAGGTCGAAGCGAGCTGATTGGTGTAGATCTCGTTGATGTTCGCGTCGGACGCGCGCATTCCGATCACGCCAATGGTGCCGGTAATGGCGAGCAGCAAGGCCAGCAGCGTCAGCGCTGCATTGAGACGGAAACGGATGGAAAGTCGATTGAGCATGGGAATCACCGCGGGGTTATTGCCTCCGCTATATCGGTCGGCCCGCGCCGTTTCTGAAGCCGGCGCGGGCGCTCCCATGCAGGAAGTGGCTAGTACGGCACTGCCATGTTGTTTTCGATGCGGGCGCGATCCCCCACGCGCAGGCCGTTGGGGTTGTTCTGGGTGAGCGTGATACGCGAGTTGTCGTTCAGCCGCATGGTCACGCGGTAGGTCTGGCCGACCACCGTGTTGCCTTCCACGGCATTGCCCGCCATGGCACCCGCCACCGCGCCGCCGATGGTGGCCACGGTGTTGCCGCGCCCGCCGCCAACCTGGTGGCCAAGCAAGCCGCCCACCACGCCGCCGAGCACGGCACCCACGCCGCTCGACTGGCCGCGCACGGGCACCGCTTCGACGTATTCGACAACGCCGTAGCGGTTATCCGCTGGCGCTTGATAAGACGGGTCGCCGTTGTTCGGATACGGCGAATAGTTCGGTTGCGAATATGTCGGCTGGGGCTGCGAATACGCCGGCGCCGGCTGCTGCGGATACGGCTGCGGCGCATTCGCGTCATAGCTGCCATAGCCGCTGCTGTAGGTGGTCGGGGCGATGCTGTTGCCGTAAGCATTGCTGCCCGCGGCATAGCCTGCCCCATAACCGGCGCCGTAACCGGGGTACGCCGGCGCCGTCACGCAGCCCGTCAGCCCTGCTGCCACGGCGGCCAATGCGGCCACAGCCACCCAATGCGCTGCGCGCCCTGCACGGTCCAACTTGTTCGTTGCTCGCATGATGAATCCCGTCTGGTAAGCGAGGCATCTGGGCCGGACCGGCAGTCTGTTCTGCGGCCCGCGGCCATGCGCCTCCTGCCGCAAAGTCTATGCCGCGGCCCTGCAAACCCGTGCAACCAAACCTGCTCATCGGTAACGGTGTGTAACCGCATGGCGCGCGTGGCTTTCCGCGTGGCGTTGGAGCGCGCGTTATCATCGCTAGGCGCTGCGCGACGCACCTCTTTGCCGGGTCTCGCCCCCATTCATGCGGCCCGTCTCCTCTTCCTACCCCATGCAACCGACCCTGCTGCTCCTCATTGCGATGACGCCCGAGAACATGGCGCAGATCGCTGAACATTTCCGCGTCATCCATGCACCCACCCGCGCCGAACGCGACGCCGCCATCGCGCGCGATGGGCGCGATGTCCGCATCGTGCTCACCAATGGCTCGACGGGCCTGACCGGCGCGGAGATCGCCGCGATGCCCAAGCTGGAACTGGCCTGCGCGCTCGGTGCCGGCTACGAGAACATCGACGTGGAGGCCGCCCGCGCACGTGGCGTGGCGGTGGCCAACGGCGCCGGCACCAACGACGCCTGCGTGGCCGACCACGCCTTTGGCTTGCTGCTGGCCACCGTGCGCGGCATTCCCAAGCTGGATCGCTCGACGCGCAATGGCGTCTGGCGTGACGACATTCCGCTGCAGCCCGGCGTATGCGGCAAGCGCCTGGGCATCGTCGGCCTGGGCACCATCGGCATGCAGATCGCGCGCCGCGCAGCCGGTTTCGACATGCAGATCGCCTATCACAATCGCAAGCCGCGCGAAGGCGTGTCATACCGCTACTTCGATGCGCTCAAGGACATGGCCGACTGGGCCGACTTCCTGATCGTTGCCACGCCGGGCGGTGCGCAGACGAAGCATCTGGTCAACCAGACGATCCTGGAAGCGCTGGGCCCGAATGGCTACGTGGTCAACATTGCGCGCGGCAGCGTGGTGGATACGGCAGCGCTGGAAGCAGCCATCCGCTCGGGCAAGCTGGGCGGCGCGGGGCTGGATGTGTATGAGAGCGAGCCCAGGCCGCCGGCCGGGCTGCTGGACCTGGAGCAGGTCGTGCTGACGCCGCATATTGCCGGCTGGTCGCCGGAATCGGTGCAGGCGACGGTGGATCGCTTTTTGGAGAACGCCCGCGGACACCTGGCGGGCACAGGCGTGGTGTCCCCGGTCGAATGAACTGACCCCGGGACACCTCCATCACGCGGTTACGACGCCGGACGCTTCATCTGGCACGACGTCGGCTGGGCCGCGAGATGCGGTTCCAGCGTGACGTCGGTACGCCAGCCGTAGCCGGTGTTTTCCTGGTCGTACTTGATCTTCTTGCCATCGGCCTTCACCCAGGTGGTCACGTACAGCGTCTGCTGGGCCTGGTGGTCGGTCTTGCGCATCTCGATCGGGCCGTTGAGGCCATCGACCGTCATGCCTTCCATCACCTTGGCCACCTTGGCCGGCTCCGCCGAACCGCTGGTCTTGATGGCCTTGGCGAGGAAGGCGATGCCGGTGTAGACATCGGCGTTGAAGAAATCGTCGTTGTACTTCTTCTTGAAGCCGTCGAGCACAGCGCTCGTCTTCGCGTTGCCGTCGTTCGGCGCGAAGTAGCTGATGACCTTTACGCGGTCGGCGCCCGAAGCCCCCATCGCCGTGGGCACACCGGTGGTGCCGGCGTAGTACGTATAGAAGTTGGTGGTGAGGCCCGCATCCTTCGATGCGCGGATCAGCAGTGCCAGATCGCTCCCCCAGTTACCGGTGATGACCGTATCCGCGCCCGAAGCACGAATCTTCGCGACATACGGCGAGAAGTCCTTCACCTGCGCGAGCGGGTGCAGATCCTCACCCACCACCTGGATGTCCGGGCGCTTGCGCTTGAGGTACTCCTTCGCCGCGCGCGCCACCTGGTGGCCGAACGAGTAGTTCTGGTTGAGCAGGTAGACCTTCCTGATGCTCTGGTCCTTGGCGAGATAGCTCGTCAGGGCCTCCATCTTCATGTCGGAGTTGGCGTCCAGGCGGAAGTGCCAGTAGTTGCACTTGCTGTTGGTCATGTCCGGATCGACCGCGGCGTAGTTCAGATAGATGATCTCCTTGCCCGGGTTGCGGTCGTTGTACTTGGCGATCGCGTCCTGCAGCGCCATGCCCACACTGGACCCGTCGCCCTGCGCGACGTAGCGGATGCCCTGGTCGGTGATCTGCTTGAGGATCGTCAGGCTTTCTTGCGGTGAGACCTTGTTGTCGAAGCCGATGACTTCAAACTTGGTGCCGTTGCCGCTCCAGTTCTGCTGGTTGGCCAGGTCGGCCGCGTATTGCCAGCTGCGCAACTGGTTCTGGCCCAGCGCGCCCATCAGCCCGGACAGCGGATCGATCCACGCGATCTTGACGGTCTCGGCGTGGACGGTGCTCGGGCACAATGCGCCCGCGAATGTGCCAACTGCTGCCGCCGCGCACAGCGCGAGTCGGAATGCCTTCATGCAAATGTCTCCTGATGTCTTATCGTTTGACGCCGTGCAGAAGGCATCGTCGAGCATGGTTCTTGTACTAAACCGCAAACCGAGGCTTACGGTAGCTCGATCCTTCCATACACAAACGTATGTGCATGGTAGGAGCGCGTTTGTTGCCGTGTCAACCCGCGCAAACCAGGGGGCCTCAGCACGATTTAAGCGCTGGACAGCCCTGTCAGCGGGACTAGAATCCGCCTTCATGCCCAAGCCTTCCCTGCTGCTCGACAAACACGACGACACCGTCGACGTCGGTGCCGATTCCGACTCCCCTGCCGCGCCGCGTGCACAGCTCACGCCCGACGACTGGGTGCGCGCCGCCACCGATCTGCTCGTCACCAAGAGCATCGATGCAGTGCGCGTGGATGTGCTCGCCAAGCAGTTGGACGTGACGCGTGGCAGCTTCTACTGGCACTTCAAGAACCGCGACGACCTGCTGCACCAGGTGCTGCAGGACTGGAGCGAGCGCACGCGCGTGGGCCCCAAGCTGGAGCGGCAGAACCCGTCGGTGCAGGGGCTCGTCCGCGATCTGCTGGCACTGCCGTTTCGCGGTCGCAGCGCGCGACGCACGGCCATGATCGAATTCGCCATTCGTGCCTGGGCGCGGCGTGACCCGATGGCGCAGGAAGCCGTCGAAGCCGTCGACGAACACCGCATGGACTACTACATCCAGCATTTCCAGGCGATCGGCTTTACGCGCAAGGACGCCAAGACGCGCGCCTTCATGCTGTACGCCTACCAGCTATCGGAAGCCACGCTCTGGCACCAGGGCAGCAAGCCCGACAAAGACGCGCGCCGCCGCTTCTTTGAAGACACGCTGCTTGCCGGCGCGCCGCAAGAAGATTCGGCCACACCCTCGCAGGAATAGATCGTGCTGCATCGAGCGCATTCGCTTTAGAGTGCGCCGCGATGCCCGAGTCGCCAGCCTTTCACACATCAGACCTGCCCAGCCGGCTCGATCGCCTGCCCTGGAGCCGCTTTCACACGCGCGTGGTCATTGCGCTGGGCATTACGTGGCTGCTCGACGGCCTGGAGGTGACACTGGCCGGCGCGGTGGCGGGCGCCCTCAAGCAAAGCCCTGCCCTGCATCTTTCCAACGCGCAGGTCGGCATCGCCAGCAGCGCATACCTGATCGGCGCGGTATTCGGCGCGCTGTTGTTCGGCTGGATGACCGATCGACTCGGCCGCCGCAAGCTGTTCTTCATCACGTTGGGCGTCTACATCCTGGCCACGCTGGCGACAGCGTTCTCGTGGAGCTTCGCCAGCCTCGTCGTGTTTCGCGTGCTCACCGGCGCGGGAATCGGCGGCGAATATGCGGCCATCAATTCGACGATCCAGGAACTGACGCCGGCACGCGTGCGCGGCTGGACGGACCTCGCCATCAACGGCACGTTCTGGGTCGGTGCCGCGTTGGGTGCGGGCGCATCGCAGTGGTTGCTGGACCCCGCGCACATGAGCGTCGATACCGGCTGGCGGCTGTGCTTCTTCATCGGCGCCCTGCTGGGGCTCATCATTCTGGTGATGCGTTTCTGGATTCCGGAAAGCCCGCGCTGGCTCATCACGCGCGGTCGCCACGAAGAAGCGCAGACCATCGTGCAGGACATCGAAAGCGAGATCGCCACGCGTGGCCATCGCTTCGATTCCGCGCCGCTGCCGGCATTGCGCATGCGCAGCCGCGGCCATCCCCGATTGATGGAAGTCGCACGGGTGCTGTTCGTGCAGCACCGGCAACGTGCGTTGGTGGGCCTCGCGCTGATGGCCGCGCAGGCGTTTTTCTACAACGCGATCTTCTTTACCTACGCGCTGGTGCTGACGGATTTCTATGGCGTGCCCGCAACGAAGGTCGGCACCTACCTGCTGCCGTTCGCGCTGGGCAATTTTCTCGGGCCGCTACTGCTTGGGCGGTTGTTCGATGTGGTCGGCCGGCGCACGATGATTGCCGCCACGTATGCGATCAGCGGTGTGCTGTTGTTGGTGAGCGGCACGCTATTCAAGGCAGGTGTGCTCGACGGCACCACGCAGACCCTCGCGTGGACCGTCGTGTTCTTCTTTGCATCGGCCGCCGCCAGCTCGGCCTATCTGACGGTGAGCGAGACCTTCCCGCTTGAGGTGCGCGCACTGGCCATCGCGTTGTTCTATGCCGTGGGCACGGGGCTGGGCGGCGTTGCGGGGCCTGCGCTGTTCGGCTGGCTGATCGATACACACTCGCGCGGTGCCGTGTTCGGCGGCTATGCGTTCGGCGCGGTGCTCATGCTGCTTGCGGCCGCGGTACAGGCGTGCTGGGGGACGGCCGCTGAGCGCAAACCGCTCGAACACGTGGCTGCGCCGCTGTCGGTGGACGATAGCCAGGCTTGATCTGCGCCAAACCCGCGCCGCGCGCGTCGCCATCGGTCGCCTATATACTTTCGCGCAGCGCTTTCCCGTGCATTTCCCGCTTACTGGAGACACCCATGCCTGACGCGACTTACGACAACCAGAACATCTTCGCCAAGATCCTGCGCGGCGAGCTGCCCTGCATCAAGGTGTACGAAGACGATCACACCATCGCCTTCATGGACATCATGCCGCAGGCCGACGGCCACGTGCTGGTGCTGCCCAAGGAAGGCGCGGCAGAGCTGTTCGACCTGTCCGACGATGCCGCATCGGCTGCCATCCGCACCACGCGCAAATTGGCGCGCGCCGTGCGGGCTGCGTTTACCCCGCCGGGCATCGCCATCTTTCAGCTCAACGGCAGCGCCGCCGGGCAGACGGTGCCGCACGTGCACTTTCACGTGCTGCCGCGCTACAGCGACACCCCGCTGCAACCACACGCCCGTGTCCAGGCCGACAGCGACAAGCTCAAGGCCCAAGCTGAGAAGATCATCGCCGCACTGCAAGCGGAATAAACGCTACCGTCACGGCGCAGCAGACGGCACTGCCGCGTTTGCCTGCGCCGTAATGTCGCCCGCCCATTCTCCTGTCGATAAGCCAGCCAGTCCAGGTGCTGGTCGACTGCTTCGGCCCGGTGGCAGCCGATCGCAACATCACCATCGACCTGCAGTGCGATGCGCAGCTGCACCACAAGCCCACCCGCGCGCGCATCGACGTGGCCATCGAGCCGGTGCCGCAAGGGATCGCCATTCCCGTGTGCAACCCGGGGCCGGGCATTCCGCACACCGCCCTGCCGCCGCTGTTCGAGCGGTTCTACCGGGGCGCCCCCTCGCAGGCGCAATCCAGTGCGCAATCAAGCCAGTCGACCGGGTTGGGACTGGCCACCGTCAAACCATCATGGACCTGCACGGTGGTAGCGTGCAGGCCAGCAGCTCGCCGGGTGGGCGGACCGGGTTCCGGCTCGTGTTTCCGGCTTGACGCAAGGCTTACGTACCAATCCGCTGTGCCGACGGCGTACGCGCTGCATCCTGCCCGTCGTCGCGCAGAATCTGCCGATACGCGGCCATCACCACCAAACCGATGAAGCGCAGCAGGCGGCGCGGGGCGTTGATGTCTTCGGTCACGGCAAAGCGCGCTGGCGTGCCTTCAACCGGCTCACCGGACAGCCAGAAGCGCACGCCCGCCGGCACGTCGATCGACTGGCCGGGCTTGAGCCAGATGTCCTGGCGCTGATGCTCTTGCGTGACCCACAGCAGCCCGGCTTGTGCGGCGATGGTTTGGGCCCGTGCCGACCGCCAGCTCACCGGCACGCCCGGCCGGTCCAGTTCGAAGATTCTGATTTCGCGCATGATTGAGACTCCTGTGCCGGGGTTCGTGGTGGATGATTTTTATGGGGACTGCGGATCGGCACGGTTCCATCTTGCGCGGCAGCGCAACCGGTTGACATGAACAGTTGTGAACAGTTTCGCTGAACTGTTCAGCATCTTTCTCGAACAGTTCATCGGCATGAGCGACAGAACTGCATTTGGATATGTCAAACCGTTCGTTTTCCGCCCGGCACCGGGTGGCTAGCATGATCCATCGCCGTTCCTGCCGGAGCCGCCATGCCAGACGATCACAACGCCGCCATCGACACCACGTTCGGCGCCCTGCGCGTACGCCGCGTGGCCGGACATATCGGCGGGGAGGTGCTCGACCTCAAGCTTGGTGCCGACTTGGCGGAAGACACGTTCGCGAGCCTGTATGCCGCGCTACTCAAGTACAAGGTGTTGTTCTTTCGCGACCAGCAGCATCTGGACGATGACCAGCACCAGGCTTTCGGCAAGCGCTTCGGCCGCATCGTCGCCCACCCGACCGTGCCGGCGCCCACCGGCACGCAGCTGTTTGAACTCGACGCGTCGAAGGGCGGTGGCCGTGCCGACTCGTGGCACACCGACGTGACGTTTCTCGATGCGTTTCCGAAGGTGTCGATCCTGCGCGCGGTGACGATTCCCGCTTACGGCGGCAACACGGTCTGGGCCAACACGGCCCGCGCCTACGAACAATTGCCGGATACGCTCAAGCAGCTTGCCGAGCAACTCTGGGCCGTGCACACCAACGATTACGACTACGGTGCCGAGCGCACGCAGATCGACGGCGCACGCCTGCGGCATCACCGCGAGGTGTTTACCGCGTCGGTGTATGAAGCGTCGCACCCCGTGGTGCATGTGCATCCGGAGACCAGCGAACGCGCCCTGCTGCTCGGGCATTTCGTCAAGCGCTTCACCGGCCTGCCGGGAAGCGAATCGACGCGGCTGTTCGAACTGCTGCAGAACCGCGTAACGCGGCTGGACAACACCGTGCGCTGGCAATGGCGCCAGCACGACGTTGCCATCTGGGACAACCGCGCCACGCAGCATTACGCCATCAACGATTACGGCAACCAGCCGCGCCTGGTACGCCGCGTGACCGTGCATGGCGACACGGCCGTCTCGGTGGATGGCAGCCGCAGCACGCAACTGCGCCGCCCCGAAGCCACCAACGACGCGCACATCGACACGCTGGTGGCAGCCTCACACTAAGATCAGGCCCCGGCCGCCTGCTGCACCAACCGGTGGTAGAAGCGGATCAGCTCCACCAGGTTGGCTTCGGTGATCCGCTCGTTGGTGCCGTGAAAGCGCGGCAGGTCTTCCGGCTTGGCGCGCACCGGCGAGAACCGATACACATGGTCGGCAATCTCGATCATGTGGCGCGAATCCGTCGCGCCGATCATCAGCCCTGGCGCCACGACCGTGCCCGGGAACAGCTCTCGCACCGTCTTGTTGATCAACTGATACGACGCCGATTGCGTGGGCGACACCGGCGAGGCTTCGCTCGAGCCGGGCAGGCGTGTCAGCTCGAACTTGCCTTTGGGCGCCGCCGCCTTGGCGGCGTCTTCCACGTGCGCGGTGACGGAGGCGATGGTGTCGCCGGGCAGCAGGCGGAAGTTGACTGTGGCCTCGGCGCGGCCGGGCAGCACGTTGTCCTTGTTGCCGGCCTGCACGATGGTCAACGCAGTCGTGGTTCGCAGCATGGCGTTGGAGCTGCCTGATGCCTCCAATTGCTTCTGGAGCAGCGGCCCGAACAGCCACAGGTTGGACAGTGCCACGCGGCTGAAACCCTGCATCTCGGGCGCCAGCGTCGCAAACATCTCCTGCGCAACGCCCCTAATGCCCGCGGGCAATTGATCGTCATCCAGCCGCTTGAGCGTGGCGCTCATCATGGCGATGGCGCTCTGCCCTGGCGGAGGCGGCATCGACGAATGTCCCGGCGTAGCGCCCACCTTGAGCTGCACGGAGAGGAAGCCCTTCTCTGCCACGCCGATCAGCGCCGCAGGTTTGGCGAGCCCAGGCAGCACGCCTTCGGTAATCAGCAGACCTTCGTCGATCACGAAGTCGAGACGTTCGCCGCGCGATTTGAGCAGCGCGGCGATCCGCTTGGCACCGCGCTCGCCGCCCACTTCCTCGTCGGCGCCAAAGGCCAGGTGGATGGTACGGCGCGGCTTGAAGCCGCTGGCAGCCAGCAACTCGATGGCTTCCATCTGCGAGATCAGGTTGCCCTTGTCGTCCCACGCACCGCGCCCCCAGACCATGCCGTCTTTGACGACGCCGTCGAAGGGCGGCTGCGTCCAGTCGCCTTCGGTGCCGGAGGCGATCGGCACGACATCCTGGTGGGCCATCAGCATGATGGGCTTCAGCGACGGGTCAGCGCCCTTCCAGGTGTAGAGCAACGCAAAGTCGCCCACCTGCTCACGCTGCAGCACGGCGTGCGCCTTAGGGTAACGCGCCTCGAGCATGGCGTGCAGCTGGCGGAACTGGTCGGCGCTCAGTTGCGCATCGGCGGCGCTCGACACGGTGCGTGCGCGCACGGCTTCGGCCAAGTGGGCCGCAGCGGCGGGGCCATCCACCGCGACCGGCGTAACGGCCGGCACATCCAGCTGGCGCGAGTTGTGCCGCCACGTATTGACGCCCACAACCGCTGCAAGGACCACCAGGATGACGGCGATTGCCAACAGCAAACGCCCCACCACCCGCCCCGCCGTCGCTCGGCGACGTTTGAAAGATGCATGCATCGAAGAGTCCCCCTCCTTGTGATTGAACTGCCACGGTCGACGGCAAGTATCGCTCTAACTCAGACCGAGTAACCATCTACGCAAATATTCGTGGGAATGGGCCCGGTTGCCATGCTGGAATCACTGCATGTTCCTTTTGCTGTAACCGTACCCATGAACCTGACCCAACGACTCGCCCTCGCACTCAGCGCCCTCACCATTGCCGCTGCCGCCCATGCGGCCCCACTGCGTATCGGCGTCACGCCTGGTGCGCTGGCCGATTCCGTGGAGGTGGCCGCCGCCGAAGCCCGAAAACAGGGGCTGGACGTCAAGGTGGTGGAGTTGACCGACTGGACCACTCCGAACGTGGCACTCGCCTCGGGTGATCTGGATCTCAATTACTTTCAGCACCAGGCCTTTCTCGACAACGCGATCAAGGAACGCGGTTATGCCTTCAAGAGCGTCGGCATCGGCGTGCTGGGCAACATCGGCCTGTATTCCAGCAAGATCAAACGCCTGAGCGATTTGAAGGACGGTGCGCGCGTGGCCGTGGCCAATGACCCCGTCAACCAGGGCCGTGGCCTGTTGCTGCTGCAGAAGGCGGGGCTGATCAAACTGCGCGATGGCGTGGGTGCACGCGGCACGCTCAACGACGTGGTCGCCAATCCGAAGAAACTGAAGTTTGTCGAAATCGAAGGCCCGCAGCTCGTACGCGCGCTCGATGACGTGGACCTTGCACAGGGCTACCCCGCGCACTTCGTCAACGCGGGCAAACCGGACGTTGCAAGCGCCGGCTTGCTGTACTCGGGCATCGACGACGAGTACTTCGCCATCCGCTTCGTTGCCCGCAACGACAACGCCAACGACCCGCGCATCGCCCGCTTCATCAAGCTGTATCAGGACTCGCCTGCCGTGCGCCAGCAAGTGCGCACGTCCTATGCCAACGACGACAAGCTCTTCACTCTGCCCTGGGTGAAACGGTGACACGGTAAAGCGCCAAGGCCATGACCACACTCGTCTCAAACCCCGCACACATCTGGACCGACGCGATCGCGCCGCATGCCAGGCACGCCGATGCCGCGGTCTCCACCCCCACGGCCGGCACCATCACGTTTCGCAACGTCGGCAAGACGTACCGCGCGGCCGCGGGCGATGTGCATGCACTGCAAGGCATCGACCTCGACATTCCGGCTGGGGGCATCTTCGGCATCATCGGGCGTAGCGGTGCGGGAAAATCCAGCCTGCTGCGCACCATCAACGGACTTGAACAACCCACCAGCGGGCAGGTGCTGGTGGACGGCGTCGATGTCGGCACGCTCGGCAGGGCCGCAATGGTGGGGCTGCGCCGGCGCATCGGCATGATCTTCCAGCACTTCAACCTGCTTTCCGCCAAGACGGTCTGGGAAAACGTCGCGCTGCCGCTGAAGGTGGCAGGCGTGCCGCCGGCCGAGATCGCGGAGCGCGTGGATGCGCTGTTGGCGCTGGTCGGGCTGGAGGGCAAGCAGCACGTGTATCCCGGGCGCCTGTCCGGCGGGCAAAAGCAGCGCGTGGGGATTGCGCGCGCACTCGTGCATCGCCCGGAAATTCTGTTGTGCGATGAGGCCACCTCTGCGCTCGACCCCGAAACGACCGACGCCATCCTCGCCCTGCTGCGCGACATCAACCGCCGCCTGGGGCTGACGATCGTGCTCATCACGCATGAGATGGGCGTGATCCGCGATATCTGCGACAACGTGCTCGTGCTCGAAGCCGGCCGCATTGCCGAGCAAGGCCCCGTGTGGCGCGTCTTTGGCGACCCGCAGCACGACGCCACAAAGGCCTTGCTCGAACCGCTGCGCGGCGGCCTGCCCGAAGACGTAGCGCTCCGTTTGCAGCCCACGCCGCCCGCGCGCGCTCCGTTCGAGCAACTGATCGAACTCAGCTACACCGGCACCGCCGCCGTGCCGGAACTCGCGCAGATTGCTCAGGCGCTGCACCAACCCACCCGCCTGCTGCGCGCCGACCTTGACCGCATCCAGGGCCGCACGCAAGGGCGCCTGCTGGTCGCAGCAGCGGGCAGCACGCTGTCGGCTGACGCGCTCGCCGCGCTGCAGTTGTCGCAACACACCCGGAGCCTCGGCTATGTCGCCGCTCACGATTGACCGCATCTGGCAGGGCTTGCTCGACACGCTCACGATGGTGTCGGCCTCCGCGCTGATCGCCGTGCTGGCCGGTATTCCGCTGGCGCTCATCCTGGTGCTGACCGCGCCGGGCAATGCGCTGGAGTCGCCGCGCGTACACCGCGTGCTGGGTGCACTCATCAACGGCTTTCGGGCCACGCCATTCATCATCCTGCTGGTGGCGCTGCTGCCGTTCACGCGGCTGGTGGTGGGCGCAACGATTGGCGTATGGGCGGCGGTCGTACCGCTGTCGATCAGCGCCACACCGTTCTTCGCGCGCATTGCCGAGATCAGCCTGCGCGAGGTCGACCGCGGCCTGATGGAAGCCGCCCAGGCCATGGGTTGCGAGCGTCGCCACATCGTCTGGCACGTGCTGCTGCCAGAGGCACTGCCCGGCATCATCGGCGGCTTTACGCTGACGGTGGTGTCGTTGATTGGCGCATCGGCCATGGCGGGTGCCGTTGGCGCAGGCGGGCTGGGCGACATTGCCATCCGCTACGGCTATCAGCGCTTCGACACCACCGTCATGGCGGTGGTGATCGTGGTGCTGATCGGGCTGGTGAGCCTCGTGCAGTGGGTGGGGGATGTCTCGGTGCGGCGGCTGAAGGCGCGTTGAGAGCTCGTTGATTTTTTTTGCTAGTGGTCCATTCCCGGTTTCATCCCCGGCAGGGGGAGAAAAAGAGACGCACCACCACCCCCCGCCCCGCCAAAGGCCAAAGGCCAAAACAAAAAAACGCCCCGCCAGCCCGTGCATCGGACCAACAGGGCGTCTTTCTTCAACAGCCCAAAATGCCTTACCGCCGGGCCAGCGCCCCCACCACGCGCACGAGTTCATCCACCTCCTCGCACGTGTTGTAAAACGCCAGGGATGGCCGCACCGTGGCCTCCACCCCAAAGCGCCGCAGGATGGGCTGCGCACAGTGATGGCCGGAGCGCACGGCAATACCTTCGCGGTTGAGCGCCGCGCCCACTTCTTCGGTGCGGTACCCAGCCAGCGTGAACGACAGCACGCTCGCCTTGTTGGCAGCCGTACCGATCAGCCGCAAACCGGGAATGCGCGACAGCCCATGCGTGGCATACACCAGCAGGTCGTGCTCGTAGCGCGCGATGTGCTCCAGGCCGATACGCTCGACGTAATCAAGCGCAGCGCCCAGCCCCACCGCGTCGGCAATGTTGCCGGTGCCGGCCTCGAAGCGCGCGGGTGCGGGCTGGTACAGCGTCTTCTCGAACGTGACGTCGGCAATCATGTTGCCGCCGCCCTGCCACGGCGGCAGCGTGTCGAGCAGATCCTGCTTGCCGTAGACCACGCCAATGCCTGTCGGCCCGAAGACCTTGTGGCCGGAGAACACGTAAAAGTCCGCGTCCAGCGCCTGCACGTTCACACGCAAGTGCGAGACCGCCTGCGCCCCGTCCACCAGCACGCGCGCGCCGGCCGCATGCGCCAGTGCGATGATCTCCTGCACGGGCGTCACCGTCCCCAGCGCATTCGACACCTGCGTGACCGACACCAACTTCGTCCGGGGGCTCAGCAGCTTGCGGTATTCATCCAGCAGGATCTGCCCGCTGTCGTCCACCGGAATCACGCGGATGCGCGCCCCCACCTGCGCGGCCAGCTGCTGCCACGGCACGATGTTGGCGTGGTGCTCCAGGTGCGAGACGATGATCTCGTCCCCCGCGCCGATGTGCTGACGGCCAAACGTCTGCGCAACGAGGTTGATCGCCTCGGTGGCGCCGCGCACGAAGATGATCTCGCTGGCCGACCGCGCACCGAGAAAGCGCGCCGCCTTGTTGCGGGCACCCTCATATGCGTCGGTTGCACGTGCGGCCAGTTCATGCGCCGCGCGGTGGATGTTGGAGTTCTCGTGCGCGTAGAAATACGCCAGCCGATCGATCACCGCTTGCGGCTTGTGTGTGGTGGCAGCGTTGTCCAGCCAGATCAGCGGTCGGCCATTGACGCGCTCGGCCAGGATCGGAAAATCCCGCCGCACGGCATGCACGTCGAAAGCGCCAACGCGATGCGGCTGGTGGCTCTGCTGGTCCCTCGTATTGCGCGGTGCCTCCAGCGTGGGCGCGGCCGGGCCGCCGGCTGGCGCGAGGAAGTAGAACTGCCCCGCCTGCGCAGCCCCACCCGGTTGCCGCAATGCATCCGGCCCCGCAGGCGGCGTGCCAGATGCGCCATCGATCAACCGTGCCAGCGCATCGGTGCCCGGTAGCTGAAACGGCTGCGCTGAGACACGATCCTCCGGCACACCCGCCTCCGACGCCGCCACCCCCGCATGCGGCGCAGCGGACTGATATCCGCTCGCCTCACCGAGGAAGTAGTACGGCGAACTCGGGGCCGAGACGGGATGCGCAGGTACAGGCTGGCCATGACCGGGTGCCAGCTGCGGCAGCGCCGCCGCATACTGCGTCGGCACACCCAGCACAGGGACGTGCGATGCAATCGGTGCGGCATCCGCAACGGGCAACGCGTTCAACTGCGGCGATGTGCCCACCGGCGCCAGATCGATGGCGGGCTCTGGCTCCCTGCCGGGTAGCGCCGTGAAGAACGCGTTGGCCAGTTGCGCCAGCGCAGCCGCATCCGGCAAACCAGCCGGCACGTCGCCCGCCGGCAGCGCCAGGCCGCTCACGCCGGGCGCATTACTTGTAGGTGTCGGGGTAGTCATGGTACTTGCCGATCTCCACGTCTTCGAGCACCGCCAGCGCGTCTTCGGTCAGCACGGCCAGCGAGCAATACAGCGAAATCAGGTACGACGCGATGGCGTTCCGGTTGATGCCCATGAAGCGCACCGACAGGCCCGGGCTCTGCTCGCCCGCCACACCCGGCTGATACAGGCCCACCACGCCCTGGCGCTTGTCGCCCACGCGCAGCAGCAGAATCTTCGTGCGGCCGTTTTCGTCAATGGGCACCTTGTCCGACGGAATCAGCGGCAGGCCGCGCCATGTCAGGAACTGGGAGCCGAACAGGCTGACAGTGGGCGGCGGCACGCCACGGCGTGTGCATTCGCGGCCAAACGCGGCAATCGCCAGCGGATGCGCAAGGAAGAACGCTGGCTCTTTCCAGACCTTGGTGATCAGCTCGTCCAGATCGTCAGGCGTGGGCGCGCCGGTGAGCGTGGAGATGCGCTGCGTTTCATCCACGTTGGCCAGCAGGCCGTAGTCGGGGTTGTTGATCAGCTCGCTTTCCTGACGCTCCTTGATGGTCTCGATGGTCAGGCGCAGCTGCTGCTGGATCTGGTCGTGCGGGCTGCTGTACAGATCCGAGACACGCGTATGTACGTCGAGCACCGTCGTCACCGCGTTGAGGAAGTACTCGCGCGGATGTTCGTCGTAGTCGACAAAAGTCTGCGGCAGCTCTGCCTCGTCGCGCTGCGAGCAGGCAACACGCACATCGCGCGGATTCTTCACGCGGTTCAGGCGGAAGATGCCGGCCTCCACCGGCTGCCACTGCAGCAGGTGCACCAGCCAGCGCGGGCTGATGGTGGACAACTGCGGAACAGTCTTGGTCGCGTTCGCCAATTGGCGTGCGGCACTGTCGCCTAGCGCGGTGCGCACGTCCTGGGTATCTGCTTCTGCCATGCAATGACTCCCAACTTCATTTGAAAAAATGCCCCCGTTTCTCTGGCGGGTGCGGTGGATAAAACCGGTGGGAAAGGCACGTCGGGCGAATCAGCGCGCGGGGTGTGCCTCGCTGTGGCTGTGCGTGTGCGGCCGAGGGCTCTGAACGCCCTCCTGCACGCCGCTCTGCACGTTTGCCTGGGTGACGCTGCTGCCGGGCGGCACGCTGCGCGTGAGCCACACGTTGCCGCCAATGGACGAGCCGCGTCCGATGGTGATGCGCCCGAGGATGGTCGCGCCGGCGTAGATGACGACGTCGTCTTCCACCACCGGGTGGCGCGCAACGCCCTTCTCAAGATGGCCATCGGCATCGGCAGAAAAGCGCTTGGCACCGAGCGTCACCGCCTGGTAGATCCGAACGCGCTCGCCAATCACGGCGGTCTCACCAATCACCACGCCCGTACCGTGGTCGATGAAGAAGCCGCTGCCGATCTGGGCGCCGGGGTGGATGTCGATGCCCGTGTCGGCATGCGCGGTCTCGGCGACCATGCGCGCGAGCAGCGGCAAGCCGGCGCGGTACAGGTGATGGGCAATGCGGTGATGGATGACGGCAAGGATGCCGGGGTAGCACAGCAGCACCTCGTCGACGCTGCGCGCTGCGGGATCACCGTGGTAGGCGGCCAGCACGTCGGTATCGAGCAGGCGACGCAGCATGGGGAGTGCCGCCGCGAAGTCGCGCACGAGTCGCACAGCCTCGGCATCGGGATCGCGATCCACGGCGCGCGCCTGGCGCACCGTGTGACGCAGTTCCAGCCGCACCTGCGCTACCAGCGCATTGAGTGCCGAATCGAGCGTATGGCCGACGTAGAAGTCTTCGCTTTCTTCACGCAGGTCCGTGGGGCCGAGCCGCATGGGGAACAGTGCCCCGCGCAGCGCCTCCAGGATCTGCCGCACCGCCTCGCGCGAGGGCAACTCGCGGCCCGTGACTTCGGTACGGCCGTTGCGGGCGCGCCAATCAGCCCGGGCCGCACGCAACTCGCCGACGATGCGGTCCAATTGCCAGCCTGGGTCGTGTGCGGGCGCAGGCCTGCCCGCGATGACGCGATCGCTCATCGTCGCTCCCCTGTTCTGTTGGTTTGATTGTTAGCGCTGCGGCGGCGCTCAGTCCTGCTGCCAGGGCAGGCCCCAGCGGCGCCAGCCGCCGGCTTCGCCGCGTTGCTGCTGTTCGTCCAGGTCGCCCTCGAAGCCTTCCAGCACGTTGAACACGTTCTGGAATCCGGCAGCGGCGGCGGCTTCCGCTGCGGCAGCAGAGCGTTTGCCACTGCGGCACAGCAGCAGCACCACGGCGCTCTTGGGCGCGGCTTTCTCCAGCTCCCGCAGGAAGCGTGGGTTCTTGATCATGGCGGGCCCGGTCTGCCACGCCGCGTGAGGGGTATCCGGCACACGACCCACGAACTTCCGTTCTTCCGCTGTACGCACGTCCACGAGTACGGCGTCGCCACGGCTGACCAGCGCCCAGGCTTCGGCCGGTGTCAGCCCGCCCGCGTAGCGCAGCCCCTGCTCGCTGGCGTGGCTGCGTGCGCGCTCCAGCAGCGTTGACGAGGGTGTAGACAGCACGCTGTCGAGCACGGCCTGCACAGCCGGATCGCGTGGCGCAGTTTGAACGGTGGTGGCAGACATCGAACCTCCGACTTAGTGATCGCAACGAGCGCGCAATGGGTGACGGACAAGCCCACTCTAGCCTTGGGTGATATTTGATAAAACGAATAAAACCGCCCTTCGATCCACGGTCATCGCATAACGCCGGCCTGCATGACGCGCCGTACCGAAGCGCGTCCGTTGGTGCGCCGGGTCATTACAATGCGAACAGTCCAGAACAGTTGTACGTGACTGTTCCGAATCATCTGCCCGGAGGGCTACCGCCCATGAAACTCCAGATCGATCCCGCCACCCGCGTCCCCATCTCCGACCAGATCGTGGCCGGCGTACAGGCGTGGATTCGCGACAACGACGTGCGCCCCGGCGCCAAGCTGCCGTCGATCCGGCAACTGGCGGCGGACTACGGCATCAGCCGCTTCCCCGTGATCGAGGCGTATGACCGGCTGGTTTCGCTGGGCCTGCTGGACTCGCGCCACGGCTCGGGCTTCTACGTGGCTGAGAGCAACCTGACGGGGCGCGACGGGCGCGGCTGGTCAGACCCGCGCCGGGCGGAGGCCGAGTCCAAACACATCTTCGAGCAGTTCAGCTACCCCGACGGCATGCTCAAGCTCGGCGGCGGCTTCGTGCCGGCAGACTGGCGCGATGTCGATGGCCTGACGCAGGCCATCCGTCAGGTATCGCGCACCGATACGCATGCGGTAATCGACTACGCCTCGCCACTGGGCAACGCGGCGCTGCGGCATCAGGTCATGATGCGTGCGCGGCAGCTCGGCATCCAGGCCGACCCGCCCAATGTGCTCATCACCGCCGGCACGAGCCAGGCGATCGACCTGGTAATGCGGCACCTGCTCAAACCCGGCGACACGGTCTTCGTGGAAGACCCGGGCTACTACACCGTGTTTGGGCTGCTGCGGCTGCACGGCGTGAAGCTGGTCGGCATTCCGCGCCGCAGCGACGGGCCGGACGTGGAAGTGACGGAAGCGATGCTGCGCGAGCATCGGCCCAAGCTGTTCTTCATCAACACCGTGCTGCAGAACCCCACGGGCTCGGTGGTGTCACCGCCGGTGGCGTTCCGCCTGCTTGAACTGGCGCGGCGCCACGGTTTCACGTTTCTCGAAGACGACATCTTTGCCGACCTTCAGGCCGATCCGACCGCACGGCTTGCCACGCTGGACCAGCTGGATCATGTGATCTACGTGGGCGGGTTTTCCAAGACAGTGTCGGCATCGCTGCCAGTGGGTTACCTGATTGCCAAGCGCGAGCTGGTACATGACCTGACCAACGTGAAGATGCTGACCAGCGTGGGCGGCTCCCGCTTTGCCGAGGCCGTGGTGAGCACGCTGCTGGAGCGCGGCGCCTATCGCAAATATGTGGAGCGGCTGCGCCAGCGCGCGGGTGACTCCGTCATCGCGTCGCTGGATGTGTTGGCCGATGCAGGCTGGGAGGTGTTTCACCATCCGTCGGGCGGCAACTTCCTGTGGGCGCGCGTGCCGCATGTGGAGGATTCGCGCGATCTGGCAGCCACCGCAGAAAAGCACGGCGTGACGTTGGCGCCCGGGCATTACTTCCGACCGAACCTGGAGGTATCGCCGTGGGTGCGCATCAACAGCGCCTACGCGACCGAGCCCCGTGCGGTAGCCTTCCTGCAGGAGGCGGGGCGGCGGCCCGGCCGCAAGCGCGCCTGACGCCAGCGTGCCGGGCACGCGCGTTGCGATGCAGTTGAGGTTCATGCCGCATGCAGCGGCGCAGGAACCCGATCATGCACAACGCCGAGCACAACCAAGTGCAGCCTCAGCCCGAAGAGCCGGTGACTCACCGTCCGGAGAGCGCCAAGCTCACGCAACCGCCGCCCGACGCCCCACGCAACGACCCGCTGGCGCAAGCGTCTCGCCGCATCCTCTCCGTCGACGCCGCCGGGGCGGAAGCGACTGACAACACCGTCGATACCGACGGCAAGGGGCTCGAGGCCGCAAAGAGTGCGTCTCAGTGGCAAGACAACGTCATCTACTCGAACGCGTCGCTCGACAACAGCCGGCCCGAGCCGGACCCGGCGGCGCCCATCGCCGGGATCGACAGCCGGCCCAATCAGGGGCGCCCCACCATCGCTGCGGAGCCCGGTCAGCGGGTGGTCATGCGAGGCGTGGTCGATGAAACGGCCCGCAATGGCACGCGCGCCGCGCAGCGGTTTTCACTCGAAGACGACGAGCAGTGAGGAGCCTTAGCATGGCGCGTTGACACGCGCTCTTCTCTCTGCGCCCCGTCGCCGCGGCCCTCAGGCGTTTGAATCGCCACCGCTGGGAACAACGATTTCGATTGCAGCATCCCCGGGGCGATTGGCCGTTTGAATGAAAAAACGCGGCCGGACCAGGGCCGCCGAACACGACACCGCCGCGCTCAGTGCGCCAGGGCGTTGAAATTGGGCGGCCGCCGATCGACGAACGCCCGGAAGGCTTCATGCGCCTCGGGCGATTGCAGCCGCCGCGCAAAGCAGGCGCTCTCCGCATCCATCTGTTGCTTGAGCAGTTCGGCATCGCGCATCAGGCGCTTGGTTTCGGTCAGGGCGCCCAACGGCTGGCGCGCCAATCGCGCCGCAATGGCCTGCGCCTCCGTGCCGAGCTGATACAGCGGCACTACTCGATTCGCCAAGCCCCACGCGAGCGCGGATTCGGCGCCCACCGCATCGCCCAGCGCGAACATCTCGAACGCGCGCACGTGGCCGAGTCGGGCGGGCATCAGCAGGCTCGATGCAGCTTCCGGCACCAGCGCCAGATTGACGAACGGCGTGGAGAGCTGCGCGTTGTCGGCCAACAGCACGAAATCGCAATGCAGGAGCATGGTCGTGCCAATGCCGACCGCGCGGCCCTGCACCGCCGCCACCAGCGGGCGCGTGGCACGTGCGAGCGCGTGCAGGAAGCGGATGACATTGCGCTCGCCATCGCCCTTGCCGCCGGCCATCGCAATCGACGCGAATTCGCCGATGTCGTTGCCGGCGGAGAACATGTCGCCTTCAGCCCGCAGCAGCACCACGCGCACGGTACTGTCACGCTCGGCGGCGCTCAGCGCATCGGCCAGCGCGCCATACATCGCATCGGTGATGGCGTTCTTCTTGTCGGCGCGGGCCAGGGTAAGCGTCAGCACGCCATCGGCGTTATGGCTTTGGATATGTTCACTCATTGTTCGTCTCCGTTGGGGAACTTGGTTTGCAGGCTGGCCAGCCAGCGTGCGACAACGTCGATCTCGGCGTCAGTAAAACCTTCGGTCAGCCGCGCGTTCAACTCGGCCAGGCCGTTGCGTGTTGCTGCCAAGGCTTCGCGGCCGGCGGGCGTGATCCAGAGTTGCCAGGCGCGACCATCCTTGGCGTCTGCGCGGCGCTCGATGAGGCCGGCGTCGGAGGTTCTATCGACCAGGCCGCTCATGGCGGAGGGGCCGAGGTCCAGCGCGGCGCCGGCTTCGCGCATCAACGCGCCGTCGTTCTTCTCCAGGAAGAACAGCAGGCCGGATTGCGCGGCGGTCACGCCCTCGCCGGTACGCGATTGAATCCAGCGCTGCAATCGGCGTTGCCCAACGCTGATCAGATAGACGAGGCGGCGGTCGGGTGCCGTCATGCAGCCTCCGCTTCGTTGCATGTGGTGGCGGCACGTTCGCGCAGCCAATCCACCAGATCTGGCCACAACGTGGTGGCGAACTGCGCGCGGAAGAAACCCATGTGCCCCACCGCGCCGCCGGCCTGCGCAGGCGTGATCTGCCGCCGCTCCACCCACGTGTTCGTGAAGTGCATCGTCAACGCGTTGATGGCGGCGGGCGTGGCCCACGGGTCGTCGTCAAAGCCGTAGACGAGCACCGGATGCGTGACGCGGTTGAAGCGCTCGATGGCGCCCAGCGTCGGGTCATCGAAGAAGTAGCGCTGCATGCCGGCCCATGCGCCCCACTCGATGGCGACACCGCCCGGCAGGTCTTCGCCCAGGCCCATGCGCTTGCCGGGCACGTAGCCGATCAACCGCGCCATCAAGGGGCCAACGCCGCGCAGGATCAGGTCTACGCGCCAGCGTTCACCGCGTTGGCGGATGAAGCGCGCGTTGCCCGTGTGGCAGGCCACTTGCACCACGCCCGCGACGTCCCAGTCCGCACTGCACAAGCCGATGGCGTGACCGCCCACAGAATGCCCAACCGCCAGGTGTGGCAGTTCCGGGTAGCGCGCCCTTGCCCATCGCATCACGCCTTCGGCGTCTAGCAGCGCCCAGTCGCGCATGCGCGCAGCAAAGCGGCGCAGGCTCTTCGGCCGGGATGCGCCGATGCCGCGGTAGTCATAGGTGATGGTGTGGAAGCCGCGCTCGGCCAGGAACTTGGCGAACGCCTGGTAAATGCGTTGCGGCACGCCCGTGGCCGGGTGCATGACGACCACGCCGTGCGGCACGCCGGCAGCGGTCCAGAGCATGGCGCCCAGCGGGTAGCCGTCCGTCGCGGGAATGGTGTGCGGTGTGCTGTCCATGGCGGGAAATTAGTTCGCATGCGAAGTGTTTTACTTTGTATGCGAACTAAATTGGCCTGTCAACGACAGAAAGATAAAGTACTTGCTTAACTATTCGAACTCGCTATAGTTAACCACATGCTTAACCATGACACCTCTCTCGATCTCGCCTTCCAGGCCCTGGCCGACGGCAACCGGCGCGCGATGCTGGTGCAGCTCGTGCGCGGGCCTGCGTCGGTGAGCGAACTTGCCCAACCCCTCGATATTTCGCTGCCCGCGGTGATGCAGCATCTGGCGGTGCTGGAGAACTCCGGTCTCGTGCGATCGGAAAAGGTGGGCCGCGTGCGGACTTGCCGTATCGAACCCGAGGCGCTGAGCCTCGCCGAGCAGTGGATCAACCAACGACGCCTGGAGTGGGAACAGCACTTCGACCGCCTCGGCGCCTACCTGGAAACACTCAAAACCCAAGGAGACGTACATGACGACGACCATTGACCGCCCCGCCGGCACGACCCTGCGCCCTCTCGTGATCTCTCGCACCTTCCCGGTTTCGCGCGACTGGGTCTTCAAGGCCTGGAGCACCGCCGATCACATCAAGCGCTGGTTCTGCCCGACGCACTACACGGTGCCGGATGCAACGGTGGAGTTTCGCGTGGGCGGCAAGTTTGACGTCTGCATGCGCTCGCCCGAGGGCCAGGACCACTGGTCGCGCGGTCACTTTCTGGAGATCGTGCCGAACGCGCGCCTGGTCATCGACATGAACGTCGTTGACGGCGACAACCGCCCGCTGATGAACGCCCACACCGTCGTGACCTTTGCCGAAGAAACCGGCGGCGGCACGCGCATGGAAGTTACGCAAACCCACACGCCGCTGGCGCCGATTGCCGAGATGATGATCAAGGGCGCGTCCGAAGGCTGGAAGCAGACGCTCGACAAGCTGGAACGCGAAGCCGCAAGCGTGCCGGTGGCCGATGGCATCCAGCGCTCTGTGGTGCATGCCACCTTCACGGTGGAGCGCACGTACGACGCACCCCGTTCGCGCGTGTTCAAGGCGCTGACCGACCCGGCCGCCAAGGCCAAGTGGTTTGCGGGCGGCAACGGCTACACCTTGCTCGTGCGCGAAATGAACGCCACGCCCGGCGGCCGCGAAGTCGTCAAGGGCCGGTGGGACAGCGGTGTCGTGTCCAGCTTTGAAGCGCTGTATCACGACGTCATTCCGAACGAGCGCGTCGTCTATTCGTATGTGATGCACCTGGACGACCGCAAGATCTCCGCATCGCTCGCCACGCTGGAATTGCGTGAGCCGAAGGACGGTTCGGGCGGCACGCATCTCGTGATGACCGAGCAAGGCGCCTTCCTGGATGGCTACGACGACTCCGGATCGCGTGAGCGCGGCACGCAGTTCCTGCTCGACATGCTCGGCAATTCGCTCAAGGACTGAGCATCTGCACGACGTCGCGCGCAATGGTCGCCAACGTGACCGCCGCGCCGACGATCAACACTGCCGCCCACAACACGCCGCCCAGGTGCGCCAGAAGCGCCTGGCGCGGCGTCATTGCGCGTACTGCGCGAGACCGTTGCCGAACGACCAGTTCTCGGGCAGCACCTCCACCAGGTTGATAAACACGTCTTCGGGCCGTATGCCGGGCTCCTCGCCCAGCAACTCGACGATACGGCGATAGAGGGCCTGCTTCTGCTCGCGGTTGCGCGTGTTGTTGGCGGTGATCTGGATGATCACAACGTCGTCGCTACGCGCGATGCCAAAGTACGTCGGGCTGACGCTGAAGGTGCTCGCGTCGTGCTCGGTGAGCGTCATGAAGCGGTCGTCTTCCGGCGCGTTGAAGGTCTCGCGCATGGCGCGATAGACGCCGTCGAAAATGGCCTGGTGATAAGCGGCAGGCTTGCCGCGCCGCAGCGACACTTGAACGAGAGGCATGGTCAACTCCGAGGTTTGCAGTGACCAAAGCATGCCCCACGTTGATCATTCAAAAAAGGCATCCTAAGATATTTCAATCATTCGATTTCAAAATGATTGAGCCATGAAGATGCTGGATATGGAGGCCGTCCAGGCCTTCGTGTTGACCACCGATCTGAAGAGCTTCACGCGCGCGGCGGAGGCCATGGACTCCACGCAATCCGCGGTGAGCCTGAAGATCAAGCGGCTGGAAGATGCGCTGGGCCGCCGGCTTCTGGAACGCACGCCGCGTCTCGTGCGGCTGTCTCAGGATGGCGCCGCCTTTCTGGTAGCGGCGCGCGAACTGGTGGCCGCGCACGAAGGCGCGCTCGGCGCGTTTGGCGTGGAACGGCGGCGGCTGTCGGTCGGGATCAGCCATCACATCGTCGGCGCTGAACTGCCACGGCTGCTCCGCCAGATGGGCTTGGCCGAACCTGCATTGACGCTGGAGATCCGCATCGCCAGTTCGTGGGAGATCCTCGACATTTTCGAGAGCGGCGCGTTGGACGCGGCCATCGTACTGCGCCACGACAACCGCCGCACCGATGGCGAAGTCCTCATGGAAGAACCGTTCGGCTGGATGGCTGCGCCCGACTTCGAACACCGCGCCGGCGACCCCATTCGCCTGGCAAATCAAGCGGACACATGCCGCATACGGCAGATGGCAGTCGCCACGCTGGAAGACGCGGGCATTCCCTGGCAGGAGGTGTTTGTGGGCGGCGGTGTGGCCACCATCGGGGCGGCCGCGGCAGCGGGCCTCGCCGTGGCGGCCCTCAGCCGCCGCGTGGCGCCGCCCGGCACAGTGGACATGGGCGCTGCGCTCGGCCTTCCTCCGCTTCCACCACGCAGCGTGGTGCTGCATTCCCGTTTGACCGATTCTGCGGCGAAGAAGGCGCTACGCACGTTCGCGTCCACCTTGCGGGCCACGGCGGGGCGTTAGCCGATAACCATAGGCGCAGATTTGCGCAATCGCTGCACCGCGCGGCGCCTGCGGGGCGACTATGCTTTGCCCCATGAAACCGCGCACTGAACACGATTACCACCGCCGCATCGCCCGCGTGATCCAGGCGATTCTGGCCGACCCCGCCGCGCCACATACGGTGCAGAGTCTGGCCGCGGTGGCCCACCTGTCGCCGTTTCACTTCCATCGCATCTACCGGGCGCTGACCGGCGAAGGCGTATTCGAGACCGTCCAGCGCATGCGGCTGGCGCAGGCCGCGCGGCGTTTGAGCGGCGCAGAAGATTCCGTCACCGACGTCGCGCTCAACGTGGGCTATGGCAGCCCGCAGGCATTCGCGCGCGCCTTCCGCGAGTTCACGGGCGTAAGCCCGCGCGCCTTCCAGACCCGGCAGCAGGCGCTGAATGTGCGCAGCGCCGATACGGAAGACCTGCCGCCCATCGAGCTGATCTAGCAGCCGCCTTTGCACGCGCTCTGCCTGCGCCACGACGGCCCCGTCGCAACCATCCGCCAGACGTTCATCACGTTGCGGCAACCGCTCGGCATCGACATGGAATCGGCGGATGCACCCGATCGCATTGGCATCTGCCACGGCGACCCCGAAACGCCCGGCTCCTTTGAGTACTTCGCGGGGGTCATCCTCGATGCGCCGCGCGCCATCACCGGGCCGTTGCTCCCGATGCGGATCGAAGGCGGTCTCTACGCTTGCCACCGGCTGATCGGTCCTTATGCGCTGATCGCGCCGACCATGCAGGCGCTCTACGGCGGATGCCTCCCAAGCTACGGCTTTGAACCGGACGACCGGCCGGCACTTGAGTTGTATCGCAGCCCAGGGCGGCACCACCCGCCGCGTGCCTGCGTGACCGATCTGATGATCCCCATCCGCAAGGAGTAGAGATGTTGCACCGTTGCCTTGCCGCCGCGCTGGCGGCCGTCGTCATGGGCGCTGCCCATGGCGGTCCGGCAGACGCACCCGCTGCGCCGTTTCACGTGGGCGAAACCACCCGCACGTTCCACCCGCAGGCTGAACGCCATTGGCGCGGGGCACGCACGCAGGCGCTCATCACCAACATCTGGTATCCGGTGGACATTTCCGTGCCGGAGGTTTCGCACAACGTCGATGCGCCGGGCCGGTCGCCGTTCCGCATGCAGCCATCTGCCGGCAAAGCGCCCGTCGCGTCAACGCAGGCGCAACATCCGCTGCTGCTGCTTTCGCACGGCACGGGCGGCACGGCAAGCAGCCTCGATTGGATGGCCGCTGCGCTGGCCGCGAACGGCTACATCGTCGCGGGCGTGAATCATCCCGGTAACACGGCACTGGAACCGCTCACGCGCGATGGCTTCATGCTGTGGTGGGAGCGCGCCACTGACGTGAGCGAAGTGCTGGACGGCGTGCTCGCCGATCCCGTGTTGGGCGCGCATGTCGATCGCACGCGCATCGGCGCCGTGGGCTTCTCGTTGGGTGGCTATACGGTGCTCGAACTTGCCGGCGCACGCACGGATGTCCCGGCGTTCATGGCGTTCTGCGGCTCGCCGCAGGCCGACGCGATCTGCCATCCACCCGAGATGGCCCGCGCGCAGATCAACCCGACCGTCGACACAACAAGATCACCGCAGACGGAAGCGTCCCTCGCCCGCTCCGGTGCGTCCTACCGCGACGCACGCATCAAAGCCGTTTTTGCGATGGCGCCGGCACTGGGCATGGCGATGGACGCCACGTCGCTTGGCAACATCAGCATCCCGGTCTCGCTGATGGCCGGAGACGCGGATATCACCGTGCCCGTCGACACCAACGTGCGCCGCGTCGCCAAGATGCTGCCCAAGGCCGATCTGCTGCTGGTGCCGGGCGCGTCGCACTACACGTTCATGGATACGTGCCTGCCGGGGGCCGCACCCCATGTGCCGCTGCTGTGCAAGGACAACCCGGGCGTCGACCGCGATGCGGTGCATGCCGAGGCCGTGCGCCGGGCGCTGGATTTTTTCGGGGCGGCGCTGCCCGGTCAGACCTGAGCGTCGCCCGCGATTCGATGCAGGTCGATTACTGCTTCTGCACCGCCACGCTGCCGATCGAATAGCCCGCGCCAAACGAGCAGATCATGCCCAGGTCGCCCGACTTCAGGTCGGCACGGTGGCGGTGGAACGCGATGATCGACCCCGCCGATGCGGTGTTGGCGAACTCATCCAGAATCACCGGCGCTTCGTCGGCCGATGCATCGTGCCCAAGCAGGCGCTTGCCGATCAGCTGGTTCATTGCCAGGTTGGCCTGGTGCAGCCAGAAGCGGCGCACGTCAGCCGGGACATGGCCGAGCTGCTGCAGATGGCCGGCAATGTGTTCGGCGGCCATCGGGCAGACTTCCTTGAAGACCTTGCGGCCCTCTTGGCGGAAGAGCTGATCGCGGTCGTCCGGGTTGCGGTCTTCGCTGCGCGAGAGGTAGCCGGCGTTGTTGCGGATGTTGTTGGAAAAGCTCGTCGCGCACTTGGTGCCGAGCACGCGCCAGGCGTCGGCGGAGCGTGTGTCTTCCGCGCGCTCGACCAGCACGGCCGTGCACACGTCGCCGAAGATGAAGTGGCAGTCGCGGTCTTTCCAATCGAGGTGACCGGAGGTGATCTCGGGGCTCACGACCAGCGCCGCCCGCGCCGTGCCGCTGCGCACCGCATTGATGGCCTGCTCCAGCCCGAAGGTGGCCGACGAGCACGCGACGTTCATGTCGAACGCGTAGCCGCCCGCGCCAATGCCGTTCTGGATCTCCACGCCCAGTGCCGGATACGGCCGCTGGAAGTTGGACGTTGCGCACAGCAGCATGTCGACCTCGGCGGCATCGCGGCCGGCAGCGGCCAAGGCATCGCGCGCGGCCGCCACGCCAATCTCAGCCTGCAGCGACAGCGCATCGTCGGGGCGCGGCGTCAGACGCGGGCGCATGCGCGTTGGGTCCAGCACACCGGCCTTGTCGATCACGTAACGCTGGCGAATGCCTGAAGCCTTCTCGATAAACTCGGCCGACGATTCCGCCAGCGCCGTCAGCTCGCCCGCGGCAATCGCTTCGGCGTGCTGCGCGTTGTAGCGCTGAGTGTAGGCGTTGTAGGAGGCGACCAGCTCCTCGTTGGTGATGACCTCGGGCGCGACCCACAGGCCCGTGCCGCTGATAACGACGTCGTGCATACCCGGAATTTATGAATTTTTCGTGGCGGCGACGATAGCACATCGGCCCGGCAATGCGGGGGCCAGCATGTGGTCGTTTACGTCTAGTTGGACCTTGCGCAGCGGGGCGCACATGCGCCGACACCATCCCAACTCCGCGCCCCCGGCCCTCGCCCTCGCCCAGCCAGCAAAACAAAACGGGTGACAGCACCGCGCCGTCACCCGCGCTTTGTTCCGCAGCGTGGGCGCTGCGGCTACTTGTTCGCCGCAACCTCCATGATCATCCGCGACAGCAGATAAAGGCGCGGCACGACGCTCTCCACTTCCGCATATTCCTCCGGCGTGTGAATGCCGCCGCCAACAATCCCGAAGCCATCCAGCGTGGGCGTACCGACACCCGCCGACAGGCTGGAATCGGCCGCGCCGCCGCTGCCCTCCAGCGTGAGCTTGCGGCCGATCTCGGCGTAGATGGCTTGCGCCTTGGCGGCCAGTTGGTCGGACGCTGCATTGCGCGGCATCGGCGGGAAGCTGCGCACCAGCGAGGTCTTCACTTCCGTCTCGGCGATCAGCTTGTTGGCCGACACGCGCGTCAGGTCGCGCTCCACGCGGTCGAATTCCTCCGGCACGGCCACGCGCACGTCGGCGTACGCCGTTGCATGGTCGGGGATGACGTTGGTCGCGTCGCCCGCCTTGAGCACCGTCACGTTGAAAGTCGTCTGCTTGGCACTGTCGCCCAGCTTGCCGACTTGCAGCACCTGGTGCGCCAGTTCGTTGGCGGCGTTGCGACCGGATTCGGGCGCCACGCCGGCGTGCGCGGCCTTGCCTTTGACGTCGATCTCCGCCGTGCCGCTGCCCTTGCGCCACACGACCAGCCCATCGGCGGGCCGGCCCGGTTCCAGGTTGAGCGTCACGTCATGCTGCTTGGCTTCGCGCTCGATCAACGCGCGCGTGCCCTTGGAGCCGGTTTCCTCGTTGGTGTTGAGCAGCAGCGTGACTTGCCCGTATTGCTTGAAGTCGAGCTGCTGCAGGATCTTCATCGCATACAAACCCGCCACCACGCCGCCCTTGTCGTCCATCACGCCGGGGCCATAGGCGCGCTTGTCCTTGATGTAAAACGGCTTGGCGCGTGCGGTGCCGTCCTTGAAGACGGTGTCCATATGCGCCATCAGCAGAATGCGCGTCTTGCCGGAGCCCTTCCAGGTCGCCAGGATGTTGTTGCCCACTGCCGGCGCGGCGGACACCGTTTCCACCTGGGCGCCAGCCTTGCGCAGTTCGTCGGTGACGATGGTGCCAATCTGGCTCAGCCCCGCTTCGTTGCCCGTGCCCGAATCGATGTTCACCAGGCGCTCGAGCAATTGCAGAGCGTCGCCGCGGTAGCCCTCGGCGGCGGACAGCACCTTGGGATTGGCATCGGCGGCACAAGACAGGCCTGAGGCACACAGCAGCAGCGCAGCAACGGCAAGGCGGGACGGTTTCATACAGGACCTTTGTAGCGAGTGGCAAAACAGCCATTACACACAACATCAGTGCTGGCCGGGCAGCCATGTTGCGCGAGGCGCACGGTCGTCACCCGCAGCTTGCTCTTGGCAAGCCGTCATGCAGTGGCACAACTATTCATTGCATGCATTACCAGTCATTCAAACAATAAATTTCACAAATAATGCACGCGCCGCTAATCTGGTTTCCCCTTTGATTTGGCGGGCAGACGATGGCGGAGCTTTATCTCGTACGGCACGGACAGGCCTCGTTTGGCGCGGCAGATTACGACCGGCTCTCCGAGCGCGGCGAGCAGCAGAGCGTCTGGCTTGGTGAATATTTTGCGCGGCAGGATATTGTTTTTGATCGCGTCATCTGCGGCACCTTGCGCCGCCACGAGCAGACTGTCGACGGCATCCTGCGCGGCATGGGCATTTCAGGCACGGCATATGAGCAGCATGCCGGGCTGAACGAATACGACTTCCAGGGCCTCTTTGCCGCGCTGGGAGAGGATTTTCCGGAGCTGACGCAGTTGGCCTCGGGCTCAATGCGCGATCACTACCGGGCGCTCAAGCAAGTGCTGCATCTATGGTCGGACGACAAGATCCGCGGGCCCCTGCCCGAAACGTGGGCCGCCTTCCAGCAACGCGTGGCCGACGCCCGCGCGGCCATCCAGGCAGGCGGCGGGCAGCGTGTGCTGGCGATCAGTTCCGGCGGCCCCATTGCGGTGACCGCGCAGCAGGTGCTGGCCGCACCGCCCACCACCGCCATTGCGCTGAACCTGCAAATCCGCAACAGCAGCGTCTCGCAGTATTTCTTCAACGCCGAATCGTTCCAGTTGGCCACTTTCAACGGCGTCCCGCATCTGGACGATCCGGCGCGACGCGCGTTCCAGACGTACGGCTGATCGCCCAGGCCGGACGCCCATAACAGATCACCATTGGAGGAGCACACCATGAGCACGAACCTGTTCGACCTGACCGGAAAGATCGCCCTGGTTACCGGCGCCAGCCGCGGCATTGGCGAAGAGATTGCCAAGCTGCTGGCAGAACAAGGCGCGCACGTGATCGTGTCGAGCCGCAAGCTGGCCGACTGCGAAGTCGTAGCAGAACGCATCCGCGAAGCCGGCGGCAAGGCAGAAGCCCTCGCCTGCCACGTCGGGCGCATGGAAGACATTGCCGCGGCGTTCGACACCATCCGCCGCACGCACGGCCGGCTCGACATTCTCATCAACAACGCGGCGGCCAACCCGCACTTCGGCCACATCCTCGACACGGATCTGGCGGCGTACGAGAAGACTGTTGAGGTGAACATCCGCGGCTACTTCTTCATGTCGGTTGAAGCCGGCAAGATGATGAAGGCGCAGGGCGGCGGCGCGATCGTCAATACCGCGTCGGTCAACGCGCTGCACCCGGGCGACAAGCAAGGCATCTACTCCATCACCAAGGCCGCCGTGGCCCACATGACGCGCGCCTTTGCCAAGGAATGCGGGCCGTTCGGCATTCGCGTGAACGCGCTGCTGCCGGGGCTAACCAAGACGAAGTTCGCAGGCGCCCTCTTTGAAGACAAGGCCACGTACGACCGCTGGATCAGCGAAATCCCGCTGCGCCGCCACGCCGAACCGCGCGAGATGGCGGGCACGGTGCTTTATCTCGTGTCGGATGCGGCGAGCTACACCAACGGCGAATGCATCGTCGTCGATGGCGGCATGACGGTCTGACACTGGGCGTTTACGGCATCGACTGAGCCGCCCGGCACGCTAGTGCGGCGCGGCCGCAACATCGTCCTTGAAATCTGTGGATACCTGTATATATTTACAGTAACTGTAAATTTATACAGCACTGCCATGGACGACCTAATCCGCATCGAAAACGAGTACGACCGCCAGACGGTGCTCTGGCTGCGCGAGCGTCTGGGTGAACAGGCGCTGAACGAAGTCGTGTTGCGCATGGATGTGCGCGGGCGGCCGTATGCGTCGGAAGTCTGCCGCACGCTGGGCCTGACGCCGCCGCCGCGCAAACGCGCGACACCCCGTGCGCGACCGCTCAACCGGGCTGTGGGCGAAGCCTATCTGGCCACTATTCGCGGCATCCTTGGCGGCGGACACGCAGCGGCGTAAGCCGGCGTGCGCTAGTCCGCAAGTGTGGCTGCCGTCTCTTCGCGCAACCAGGCGAGCCACGCGCCGGCCGCGCTGTCGGGCGCAATAGGCGCATCGGCCAGCAAGTAGTAGCCAGAGCCGTCGCGTCGGAACCCTTCGGGCGCGACCAGCCGCCCATCTTTCAGGTCATCACCGGCCATCAGCTTTGACGCGATGGCGGTGCCCTGCCCCGCCAGGGCCGCCTGCAAACTCAGATAGAAATGTTCGTAGCGCGCTTCGGGCAGCCGCCCTCGCGGCCGTGCCGTGCTGCTGGCGCGCCACCATGCCTGCCATGCATCGGGGCGCGTGACGGTGTGCAGCAGCCGTCGACGCGCGGCAATATCCGCTTGGCGGGCGTGTACCGGGCCGATCCACTCGTCGCAAATGGGCGCCGCATGCACGTGCGCGGGCCACGCAAAGTCATCACGGCGCAATGCGACGTCCACCCCGGTGCGCGCGAAATCGATCGGCCCGCCCGCCGCAAACAGATGCACCTGGATGGCCGGATGCCGCGCCTGGAAGCGCGACAGTCTCGGGATCAGCCACCGCATCGCCAGCGTCGGTTCGCATGACACCACCAGCGTTGAAGACATTGCCCGGCGGGCGATCCGGTCGATGCTATCTGTGAGAATTTCAAACGCATCTGTGGCAGCCGCATGCAACTGGTCGCCCGCTGGCGTCAGGAAGACGGCCCGATTGCGCCGCTCGAACAGATCCACCCCTAACGACGCTTCCAACTGTCGTATCTGCCGGCTGACAGCGCCATGCGTTACGTGCAGTTCCTGGGCCGCACGCACGAAGCTGCCATGCCGTGCAGCAGCTTCAAACACACGCAGGGTATTCAGTGGAGGCAGCGCCATCTGTCAGTTTTTCTCACCTAAAAACGGCATCATAAATCGATTTTCGGCGATGATGGGTGCATCCAGAATTGGCGCACCCCCACTTTGCGATTGCGCCTGACATGACCGAACTCCTTGCTGTTGCCCTCATCACCATCCTCGCCGTCATCAGCCCAGGCGCGGACTTTGCCATGGTCACGCGCAACAGCCTGCTGCATGGGCGGCGCGCCGGCGTGCTGTGCGCGCTGGGCATTGCGCTGGGCGTACAGGTGCACGTGTTCTACACGATGTTCGGCGTAGGGCTGCTGATTGCGCATGCGCCAACCCTTCTGCATGGCATCAAGCTGGTAGGCGCGGCGTACCTGGTGTGGATTGGCTGGAAGACGCTGTCGGCCAAGCCGTTGCCCAGCGGCGAGACTGCCGGTAACAGCGTCGACGCTCCAACGCTATCGACCTTCGCAGCCCTGCGCATGGGCTTTCTCACCAATGCGCTCAATCCAAAAACAACGCTGTTCGTGGTCAGCACGTACACGCAGGTTGTTCACGCGAGCACGCCGCTGCTCGCGCAGTTCGGCTACGGCCTGTTCATGTCGGCTGCGCACGCGATGTGGTTTGCGTTGGTGGCCGCAGCGTTTGCGTCAGGCGCGTTGCGGCGTTCGCTGCTGGCGCGGCAGCGCATCGTGGACGGCGTGATTGGCGTGATCCTGATCGGATTGGGATTGGCGCTGGGGCTTGCGCGGCTTGCGTGATGTCGCGCGTAACAGCCTGCCCATGCCTGCGCCCGTGCCGTCTGTCCCAGGTCTTCTGCTGCATTAACAGGCGCCAGCCCGTTTGAGACAGTGCCCTCGCGCCCTGCCCGTCGCTACGTGACGATGGAGGCCATCGCGCAAACCCGCTGACTCGCAGCACAACCTCACACCTGGAGTGCAACCATGCAATGGAATCGCGCCTTCACCGACCTCATCCGCAACGGCCGCGCAGCTTACTGGGGCAACTGGACGCTCGCCCCCACCATCAAACCCGGCGCCGTCGGTTTTGTGTCGCCAGACACCGGCGACTTCACGCCCGTCAAGCCGGAAACACCTGGCGTGGCGGTCAACACGCGCATCGTACCGAACCAATGGAAACTGTCGACCAACAACGTCCACCGCACCGAGACCAACGTCAAGCTCGATGGCTCGGCCACCGACCCTGAAAGCGGCACCAAGATCAACGCGGGCGTGGAAGTGAAATGGGAGTTCTCGTCGGTCGGGTCGATCGCCTCGGAATTCGGCATTGCTTCGGAGTCCTACATCAGCGACCTGACGCAACTCACACGGCCCGAGACGATCAAGTGGCTCGCCGAACAGGCGCAGTCCGTCAGCATGGGTTCGGGCGGCAATATCGCGCAGGGCTTCGGCGTGGTGACCAGCGTGATTCTGGCCAACAGCGGGCTGAACGTGGGCTCGCAAGACAACAACGCGTCGTTCTCGATCACGGGCTCGGCGGGCGCTGTGCATGACATGCTCGGCAGCGCGACGGGCAAGGGATCGTTCGTGTCGGTCAACCAGACCAAGAGCGTCGACCAGCATCTGTGGCCGTTCGAGCCCGGCAAGCAGGCGCCCGCGCCCATTCCGGTGGCCTACACCTTTGCGTCGTTCGACGGCAACCTGCTGATCCCGAACTGGATCACGCGTCTGGGCGGCTTCGAGATCTACTTCAACAACAAGCCGGGCAGCACTTACGTCACGCACATCAAGCTGCGTTTCAACACGCCGCAAGGCCCGCGCAGCGATGAGTTTTCGCTCAGCGGCGGCATCTCCAAGACGGTCGCGAACATTCCGCTCAACGCCACCGATATCCAGGTCGACGTGAAGTTCCAGGGCGTCGTGAACAGCGACAACTATTCGTTCCGCTGGCCCAGCCCGCTCGGCCAATGGCTGACCGGCCGGCGCGAGATCGAGATGACCGGCGTGTGGCCGGGCCCGACCCACGCCGTCGAGAAGTAACGCCGAAAAGCAAAGCGGCGGATCGTCCGGGAGGGGACGTCCGCCGCGCTGCATCCGTATGCGGTATGTGTCGCGTTACGCCGCCTGTTGGCGCTTGCGTTCGATATTCGGCAGGAACACCGTCAACAGGCCGATCAGCGGCAGGAACGAGCAGAGGTGATAGACGTTGTAGATGTCGGTTGCATCGGCCAGCTTGCCGAGCACCGCGGCGCCGATGCCGCCCAGCCCGAACGCAAACCCGAAGAACAAGCCCGACACCATCCCGACCTTGCCGGGAATCAGCTCCTGCGCATACACGAGGATGGCCGAGAACGCCGAGGCCAGCACCAGCCCGATGATCACCGTCAGCACGGCCGTCCAGAACAGGTTGGCGTACGGCAACAGCAACGTGAACGGCGCCACGCCCAGAATCGACACCCAGATCACCACCTTGCGGCCTACGCGATCCCCAATCGGACCTCCCACGATCGTGCCCACCGCCACCGAGAACAGGAAAAGGAACAGGAACAGCTGCGACGTCTGTGCCGACAGGTGGAACTTGGTGATCAGAAAAAACGTGTAATAGCTGTTCAGGCTCGCCAGATAAAAGTACTTCGAGAACAGCAGCACGACCAGCAGCGTCATCGCAAACGCGACCTGCCCGCCTGACAGCTTGATCGCGGCATGTGCACGGCCACCCGCCTTGCTGCCATGGCCCGCGGCACGTTCACGCTTGTACCAGCCGCCCACGTGATACAGGACGAAGATGGCGATCAGCGCAGCGATCGAAAACCACGCGAGGCTGTGCTGCCCGTACGGCATGAGGATGATTGCCGCGAGCAACGGACCCATCGCGCTGCCAGCATTGCCACCCACCTGGAACAGCGACTGCGCCAGACCATGGCGGCCGCCCGACGCCATACGCGCCACGCGCGACGATTCCGGATGGAAGATCGACGAGCCGGTGCCCACCAGCGCCGCCGCCAGCAGCACCGTGCCAAAGTTGGGCGCCACCGACAAAAGCACCAGCCCCACCAGCGTAAAGCCCATGCCCACCGCCAGCGAATACGGCTTCGGATGCTTGTCGGTGTACAGCCCCACCATCGGCTGCAGCAGCGACGCCGTGATCTGGTACGTGAGCGTGATCAGCCCGATCTGCGAGAAATCGAGATGGAAGTTGCCCTTGAGCAGCGGATAGATCGCCAGGATCAACGACTGCATCATGTCGTTGAGGAAGTGCGCGAAGCTGATGGCGCCGATCACGCCAAAGCCGGTCTTGTCGGCCTGCGCGGCGGCAGTCGCCGGGGCAGCGGCCGTGCCATTTGCGGTGGTTTGCATGATGGTTTGAGGTCACAAAGTTGAGGCGAGGAAGCGCTCAATCTTCCGCCTAAACGGTGCAGGCGTGTTACCGCAAATTCGACAACGATTAGCGCGAACCTGACAATCTATTGCTACGGCAGAAGCGTCAGCTCGCGCCGCGCCCCTTTTACTAAAACAGGAGGCGTCTTCCCGCAAACCCTGACCCCGCTTGCCCTGGCAGGTAGCTAACGTGTTAGCCGTTTTCTCGCGGAGGGCTACTCCGTTCGTAGCATGGCCGCTCAGGAGACGCTTTCTATACTCGCCAGCATGGACTGCAGCACGACGCCGGAGCACCAGCATGGCGCCAGTGCCGACGGCCTGACGGAGCCCGATGCGTGAGCCATTTCACACGCACGATGATCCGCAACCCGAACCGATGACCAGCATCGACGATGCCGCACATCGGCCAACATGGGAGGGGAGCCATGATGATCCTGCTAACGGGAACGCTATGCCGCGCGATGGGAGACCTTTTCTATCAGGCCCTGCTCGACGACCGGGTCGTCTGCTGCTTCGTCACGTCCGAAGCCGTGGATGTCACTGGCGACGGCACGCGCCCGCCGCCCGCTTCGTCCCCATGTACCGACCCTCGGCTCGCTGACGTCTCTCGGTCAGCGAGTTATTGCGCGCCCCTCGTCCCGTAGGGCGCGCTCTTTTCTGCCGATGCCGTCAGCGCGGGGGCGCTGGCGGGTCACCCCACGCATCAACGGGAAACGTGTCAGCCGATGAGCCCGGCGTCCGCCAGTTCACGCTTCATATAGGCGTACAGCACCGGCGCGGCAATCACGCCGCCCACGCCAAACAGCGCTTCCATCACGATCAGCGCGAGGATCAGCTCCCAAGCCCGCGCGTCGATGCGGCTGCCAATGATGCGCGCATTCACGAAGTACTCCAGCTTGTGCACCACCACCAGGAAGATCAGCGACGCCACCGCCAACTCCAATGAGGCGGTCACGCTCATCACGACGATCGCTGTGTTGGAGATGAGGTTGCCCGCCACCGGAATCAGCCCCGCCACGAAGGTCAGCAGGATCAGCGATTTGGAATACGGCACGTGCTGCCCGAACAGCGGCAGCGCGCCCAGCAGGTAAATGGCCGCGAGGGCCGTGTTGAGCGCGGAGATCTTCACCTGCGCGAACACCACCGCCTCAAATGCATCGGTCAACCGGCTCAGCCGGCTTACCAATGCTGCGGCCAGCGGCTTGTGGTGCTCGGAATCAGGTGTTTCCGACCAAGCCACCATCGCCCCCAGGATCAGCCCAACCAGCATCAATGCGCTGGCTCGCAACCCGTCGATGCCGAGGGTCGACACCTGATGGCCATGCTCCTTGATCATCTGTACAAGCTGCACACGCAGCTCCGTCACCGACTGCGGAACGTAACTGACCACCGCTGCCGGCAATGATTCCCGCAGGTTGTCGAGCACGTCGGCAATGCGTGTGAGCATGCCTTCGAGCCCATGACCATGTTCGACCAAGCGGCCGATCCCGATGCCCAGCGCCGCGAGAATGAGCGCCGCGATCACGAACACGCAGATCACCGCAATCGCCTTTGCGCGCTGGGATAGCGTGCGGCGCCGGCGCAGGCGCGCCTCCAGCTTGCGCGCCAACGCGTAGACGAGGAAACCGGCTATGGCGGCCGGCAACAGGTGCAGCCACAGCACTGCCGCAATCATGGCCGCCACCAGTACGTAGCTGACAGCGTTGATGGCGCGGGTGTGCGCGTTGGGAGGAAGCTCGGGGGGCAGCATCGTCATGAGAACAGGCCGGCAGCAATGTTGATGGAGAGCGCGAGGATGCTCGTATTGAAGAAGAACGACAGCAGCGATTGCCCCAGCACCGCCCGCCGCATTGCGCGCGAACGGATGCTGACATCGGCCGTCTGGCTGGCGACCGCGATCGTAAAGGAGAAGTAGAGGAAATCCCAGTAATCGGGCTCAAGCTGCTCGTCGGGAAACCGCAGCGGCGGCTCGTGGGGCGCACGGTAATACAGATGCGCGTAGTGCACCGTGAACATCATCGGCACCATGAGCCAGGCGCCGAGCACCGTGATGCCTGTAAATACATAGTGCGACGTCTGTGCATGCCCAGCCGACTTGGCCGTCGCCAGCTCAAACGCAATGGCCACCATGCTGGCCACCACACCGAGGCAGACTACCGCCAGCACGGCAGACGCGCGTGCGTCTTCACGGCGGGCGACGGCACGGATGCGGTGTGGGTCTGCGCGCAACATCATTACCGTGATCAGAATCAGATACGTCCACACGGCGATGTCCCAGCCGAGCAGCAGGCGCGCAAGCCACCCGTGCGCCGACACAACGGCGACAGCAATTGCGCCCAGCGCAAGCGCCAACAACAGGCGCGGCCGAGTCGCCGCAAAGCGGGGAAGCCGGGAAATCTCGGAGGACTTGTCTTGCGGGTTCACATGGGCCTCGGGTGCGTGCTCGCGGTGTTCACACAAGGCCGGCAACGCCAGCCGATGAGGCGACATGGTAGCCGCTTCAGCGCATCAGGACGCTGAGAGCATTGAAGCGAACGAGCGCTTGCAGCGCTCCTGCAGGCGTTCGTGCGTTGAGAGCTGTTCTGCGATGACGGTGGCTTTCGGATACACGCGGCACATGCCGATCATGGCCGTCTCGAGCGCCCCCTGCGATCCGGCCTGGAACTGGAACTGCGCCAGCACCGTGTCATCGGCATCACGCACGGTGATCAAGAACGGACCCGGGGTGACAGTCGCGCAACCGGCGAGCATGGCGGCCGCGGCCAGCGTAAGGCACAGGAGGGAGCGAGTCGGACGACGAGAACGAATCATCATGGCTTCCTGGTTGCGATGAGAGTGAGACGCGGCAACGGCGACTCGGTTCGCAATCATCGCGCTTGCCCGGTGACGCAAACAAAAACGCCCGCAATATGCGGGCGTTTTTGGGGTAGGAACCAGGCTCAGGCAACGGCGCCTTCGGTGTACGGATCAAACTTGCTGCCAGCCTTGGCGCCCTCCGAGTACACATCGAAGCGTTGGCTGACTTGCGCAGCACCTTGCGTGTACACGTCAAACTTGGCTGCGGCCAGGGCCGGCACACTTGCCAAGGCGATCAGGGCAGCAATCAGGGTACGTTGGGCTTTCATGATGTCTTCTCCAGATGGGCGCAGCGCGTCGGGCAGGTGATCCGGACATTTCCAGGATTTTCTTTTTCGCTGCGGCGCCGCATTCGATGGAGTCATCGTAGGCGAGCCTGTTCAGACAATAAATGTCGCGACAGGCAATTTATTGTTGCGATATGTGAAATTACGGGAAAACCCGCATCACCAGTGGTTTTGCGGCCTGCGACAAAGGCTTGCGGGTTAATTTGCGCAAACGCAGAATGTGACTTTTTCACCCAAAGTCAGCGTTGTACGGCTTTCGAACGGGTTTTATTGTTGGGTTCTGACGCATCGCATCATGGTTGTGCGACGCGCACAGATTGTCATTTCCCGATACACACGCGCAGAGGTTGGCGAATGACCCTGTGTCACACTGCACGGCATTCGCTTTCAAACGCACCCACGATGAAACGCCTTCTCCTCGCTGTGTCCCTGCTCGTCGCTGCACTCCTTTCCGGGTGCGGCGTGGTGGCCGCGCCGTGCCGCGTAGCATCGGCGGGCCTGAAGATGGTGCCGCTGGTGGGGCATGTGGCGGCCGCGCCCACCGACGCCTGCGCCGACATCATCGATTGAGCGTAGTAATCAAAGCGCTGTGCTGTGAATTGAGCTCAGAAGGCTTGGGCCACTCAGGAAAGCATCTACCGTTCTTCACTGAACCTTAACCAGTGCCGCTGCCTCACAGGGCCCGCTGCATCAGCAGACAATCCAGCCAGCGCCCAAACTTGTAGCCTACCGCCTCCAGCACGCCCACCTCGCGAAACCCGCAACGGGCGTGCAGCTTGGCTGACCCCGGGTTCTCGCGGCCGCCCCCTACCACAGCCACCATCTGCTTGAAATCGCGCGCCTGGCATTCGCGGATGAGCGCCTCCAGCAGCAACGTCCCAACGCCCCGCCCCTGAGCGGCGGTGTCGAGGTAGATGGAGTCTTCCACCGTATGGCGATACGCAGGCCGCGCACGATGCGGGCCGGCATACGCATAACCGAGCAGCGCACCGCCCGCTTCGGCCACCACGTAAGGCATGCCGGCTTCCTGCAAGGCATGAAAGCGGCGCGTCATCTCGGCCAGATCGGGGGCATCGATCTCAAAGCTGGCGGTGCCGGTACGCACATGATGTGCATAGATGCCGACGATGGTCGGCAGATCCGCCTCGATAGCGGGACGAATGGCAACCGCACCGGATTCGCGCACGGATCCGGAAGCGTCGATGGGCATTGCAGAAGGCATGGCGGCAGGAGCTGGAAGCGGTGTGAAGCGTTCATTGTCACGCCAATTCAACACGAATCGCATATCGCCGAGCGCATTCCGGTGACATGGCTATCGGGCGGCGGCGGAATGCGGTAACTTGGCAGACGCATTTGCCCCCGCCGCGCCCTTCCTGCCATGCATGACCTGTTTCCCTTGATCGCCGAATACGGCGCGTTTGCCGTGTTCCTCAATGTGCTGCTGACGCAAGCCGGCGCCCCGCTGCCGGCCGTGCCGACGCTACTGGTGGCCGGCGCGCTCACATTCCAGGGGCCGCTCTACTTCATAGAGCTTGCGCCCGCTGCGGTGTCCGGTGCGCTGCTGGGTGACGGCCTGTGGTACTTCGCAGGCAAGCGCTACGGCAGGCACGTCATGGCACTGCTGTGCCGCGTGTCGCTGTCGCCCGACTCCTGCGTGCGGCGCACGCGCACGCAGTTCGAGCGCTGGGGCGCGCCGATGCTGCTGATCGCGAAGTTCATTCCGGGCTTGTCGACCGTGTCGTCGGCGCTGCTGGGCACCATGCGCACGCCGTTCAGCAGGTTTGCGCTGTACAACCTGGTGGGCTCGGCGGCGTGGGCAACGCTCTGGCTGCTGCTGGGCCGCGTAGCGCATGACAGCATCGACCAGGCGCTGCGCCAGCTCGACATGCTGGGCGCGCGTGCCGTGCTGCTGATCGCATTGCTGGCGGCGGTGTATGTGGCGGCGCGCTGGCTGCAGCGCTGGCGCTTTCGCAAGATGCTGGAGATGGCGCGCATCTCGCCCGATGAGCTGCACGCGCTGATCGAATCGGGCGCGGCACCCGTCATCATCGATGTACGCGCCGACAGCTCGCGCATGCTGCAGCCGCAACGCATTCCGGGAGCCATGCTGTATGACATGTCCAGCAGCAAACGCGCGATCGAGATCGACGGCCCCGACCGAGAGATCATCATCTACTGCGCCTGTCCCAACGAGGCGTCTGCCGTCATGCTGGCCCGCACGCTGATGGGACGCGGCTTCAAGCGCGTGCGTCCGTTGCATGGCGGTATCGATGCATGGGTGCAGCGCGGCTATGGCGTGGAGCACGTGATATCGGTCACGCCCGCCACACTCGCAACGGCGGAAGCGGGCGCCTGAGACTCCGCACGCAGGTGCGCCGCAACCACGAAGCTGGCGCACAAAAACAAAAAGCGCACCTCGCGGTGCGCTCTCCCGTAAGTACGGCAAACATGCGGTGCGCCAGCCCCCCGGCTCGGACACCCCGCATCGGTCCGTGTGCATCCGCCCAAGGACGGATGTGGCGAAATGATCCCCGTTTGATCCCTTCTTCGCCAGTCGGACTTGACCCCCTTGTTATTCATTTGCAACGCTGCCGCTTCAAACCTATGCGCGGCGAGCTCGCGTTGTGATTTCCCGTCCTTCCTTTGTAGCCTTGCGGCTGGCCATTTTTGCGTGGCACTCCTGCGTACTAACGGCAGCGTCGCGTCGAACTTTAGGCGCCGCCCCAATCGTCAGGCAAATGTATCGATCGCACCTTCGTGGCTGGAAACACGGCGCGGTGCCGCCGTCACCGTATCGGGGCGGTCTTGCGAGCCGCTGCTGCCATAACGACTGCCACTCCCCCCGTTGCCCGAACCGCTACCTTGGTTTTGCGCCGACGAGCCCTGCGATGCGTTCTGCTGCTGGCTGAAGTCGCCCGTGCTGACTGACGTTTGCGCAAGCTGCATCCCGCCTTGCTGCATGGCGTCGCGCAGGCGCGGCATGGCGTCCTGCACGAGTTCGGCCACGGCCTGGTGCTGGCAGACAAAGCTCGCGTTGACGGCGCCGTTGTCCACTTCCAGCTTGACGTGCATGCCGCCCAGCTCGGCCGGGTTCAACTGCAGTTCGGCCGACGATTGGCGATGCACTTGCATGAAAGCCAGCTGGCTGGCCATGCTCTGCGGCCATGCGGCATCGCCAAAGGTGGGCAGCGTGTGGACTTGTTGCGGCGTGATCGATGCCCCAGCCGCTGCGCCTGCGTTGGCACCGCCCACCGCAAAGGTAGGCGCGGCCATCCCCCCGTCGCCAGTGGCGCGCGACAGCACGCCCTGGAACTGCATGCCGTTGCCCTGCGCGTTGGATTGCGTGCCAGCGTTATCGGTGTTGCCGGTGTTGCCACCATTGCTGGCGTGGCTGATGGCATCGGTTACGGCGGCGGCGGCCGGTTGCGCGGGGGCGTTGTGTGGGCTCAGATCGCGGCGCGGCAGGCCGCGATCGGCATTGGCGCCCTGCCCAGACGACGCGCTGCCGAGCTGGCGCACGGCAGCCGGCGTGTTGTCAGCAGCGGCGCGTGTGCGAGCCATGGCCTGGGCCAGCGTGCCGCTATCGGGCAACGCGGTGGCGGGCGGCGTCGGCGTGTTTGCGGCGTTTGCCTTCGCGTCCTTCGCGGCAGGCAGTCCGGCCAGGCCGGCCTGTGCCATCGCGGCCGGGTCTGCGGAACCCTGCGCCCCGTTGGCGGCTGCACTTGCGGCGGCCAGTGCGGCGGCGCCATTGGCAGGCGATTTGCTCGCTGCCGACGACGTCGCATCGGTATCGGTGTTGGAGGTCGATGGGGCCGCGGGTAAGGCAACCGGCAGTTGCGCGGCTGCGGCCTGCTGCGCGGCCTGGCGTGCAGCCTCGATCTGCGCGGCCAGTTGTGCAGCCGGATCGACCGCGGCCTGCTTCGCGGCGGTATCGAGATCCTTGGCGCTGGCCGGTTGCGACTGCTTGGCAGTCGCCGTATCGGCGGTGCTGGCGGCAGGCGTGGTGATGCTCGGCACGGGCGTATTGCCGTCGGCCGGCTTGGCGTCCTGATCGTTGCTGGCGGCGCTGGTGCGCGTCGCGTCCTTGCGCGCGATATCGGCGCGGCGGCCGGCATCGTCGGCGGCCGACTGTGCATCAGCGCGACGGCGCGCGGCGTCCTGGGCCATGCGGTCCGACAACAGGTTGCCGAAGGTATCGGTGCCGGACGAGGAAGCCTGCGTCTTGTCAGCGGCGGCAGTATTGCCGGCCGACAGCATGGCGCCCAGGTCCTTGGCGGCGGCATTGGGGGTGGCACTCAAGCCCACGTTGACTCCATCTTGCGACTGCGTGTTCGCGTTGGTCTTCAATTGCCGCCCTGGGCCGCACGCATGCGGATCACCTTGGCGGCGTGTTCGTCGTTGTCGCGCTGGGCACGGCGTTCTTCGTCCAGGCGCTGCTCTTCAATGTGGCGCTGGCGCAGGATGTCGAACGACTGCTCGCGGCGTTGCTTTTCCAGCCAGTTAGCACGGCTCATCGCAAGCTGCTGCTCCAGCGCGTTGATGGTGCCCTTCTGCTGGTGCACAGCATTGCCCAGGCGGTCGATAAAGGCCGCGTAGTTGCGCAGGCGCGTGACGTCCATGCCGCCTTCGGCGGTGCTCAGCATCTGCTGGTGGTAGTTGTTGCGGTAGTCGGACAGCAGTGCCAGCTTTTGCGTGGCGGCCTCGCGCGTGTTCATCAGCCGGCCGACTTCCTGCGTGGCTTTTTCGGTATCCTTCTGGGCCAGTTCCAACACGGTTTCGAGGCGGAACGGCTTGTTCATGGTGGTCATCGGTGGACCCTCCTGCTTCCCGTTACATCAACCCATCGGACGCAAACCCGGCGGCTTTAGCCTCCGGCTTGCGCAACGCTTGCGGCTTCACGGTGTCAAGCGGGCACATCACGCCAGCACTCCGTGCATCTTCTCCAGCGTGTGCTCGCGGCTTTCGTTCTCGAACATGCCCTGCTGCAGGAACGCTTCCATGTCGGGGTAGCGCGCGATGGCCTGGTCGGTCACCGGGTCGCTGCCACGTGCATAGGCGCCCACGGCGATCAGGTCGCGGTTGCGCTGGTAGCGGGCGTAAAGCTGCTTGAAGCGGCGGGCCGTGTCGAGCTGCTCGCGCGGCACGATGGCCGACATCACGCGGCTGATCGACTGTTCGATATCGATGGCCGGGTAGTGGCCCTGCTCGGCCAGCTTGCGCGAGAGCACGAAGTGGCCGTCAAGAATGGCGCGGGCCGCATCGGCAATCGGGTCCTGCTGGTCATCGCCTTCGGCCAGCACGGTGTAGAACGCGGTGATGGAGCCGCCGCGGCCGTTGGCATCAACCATGCCGTTGCCGGCACGCTCAACCAGCGCCGGCAGCTTGGCAAACGCCGAAGGCGGATAGCCCTTGGTGGCCGGCGGCTCGCCGATGGCCAGGGCGATCTCGCGCTGCGCCATCGCATAACGCGTGAGCGAATCGACGATCAGCAGCACGTTGCAGCCGCGGTCGCGGAAGTACTCGGCGATCGTATGGGCGTAAGCGGCGCCCTGCAGGCGCATCAGCGGCGAGGTGTCGGCCGGCGCGGCCACCACGGCCGAGCGTGCCAGGCCCTCGTCGCCAAGAATCTCGTCGATGAATTCCTTCACTTCGCGGCCGCGCTCGCCGATCAGGCCCACCACCACCACGTCGGCTTGCGTGTAGCGGGCCATCATGCCCAGCAACACGCTCTTGCCCACGCCGGAGCCGGCGAACAGGCCCAGACGCTGCCCCTGGCCAACGGTCAGCAGACCATTGATGGCGCGCACGCCCACGTCGAGCACATGCTCGATCGGCTTGCGCTTGAGCGGGTTCAGCGGTGCCGGGTTCAACGTGCCCCAGGCCAGGTCTTCATGCGCGCCCAGCGGCCCCTTGCCGTCGAGCGGTTCACCGTTGGCGTCCACCACGCGGCCCAGCAGGCGCGGACCCACGGGCAAGAATTTGCTGTGTGAAATCGTCGGGTCGGCGCCGTCTTCGCTCGACACCGGCAGGCGTTGCGGCTCCAGCGGAAACACGCGCGCGCCTGGCACCACGCCCACCAGATCCGTTTGCGGCATCAGGAAGGCGCGCTCTTCGGCAAAGCCGACCACTTCGGCCAGCACGTGGCGCCCATGCGGCAGTTCCACGCGGCAGGCGCTGCCCACCGGCAGCTTCAGGCCAACGGCTTCCATGACCAGGCCGGCCACACGCGTGAGCTTGCCGCACGTCACCACCGGACGGGCCAGACGCGCACGCTGCGCGGTCTGCTGCAGGTGGGTGTGCCACATGCGCACGTTGGGATTGTTGGCGGCAGCGTTGTGGCCAACCCCCGCTGCGGGCTGCACGGTCTCAGGCGACATGGAGTGCGCCTCCTGCAATGCGTTCGGCTTCCGCGCGCTCGCTGGCAAGCCATGCGGTATCGCGGCCCAACGCGCGGGTCAGTTCGGCCCAGCGGGTTTGCAGCGTGGCATCGGTTTCGCCAAAGCGGGTCTGCACGCGGCAGCCGCCGCGCTCGATGGCGGCATCGACGATGAGCGTCCAACCGGCAGCGGCCAGCTCCGTGCCCAGCGTCTGGCGAATCAACGCTGCGTCATCGGCATGGACGCGCAGCATGGCAGGTGCCGGTGCGGTGGGCGCGTCGCCCAGCACTTCGCGAATCAGCGGCAGGATACGCTCGGGCTGCGCATGCAGCGCACCGTGCAGAAACTGCTGCGTCAGTTGCAGCGCCAGATCGACCAGCTCTTCGGCAACGCTGCCGTTCAACTGATCGATCGCCTCGCGCACGGACTGCATGAGCGTGGCGATGTGCTTGGAATCTTCTTCGCCCTGGCGGCGGCCTTGTTCAAAGCCATCCTGAAAACCTTGCGCAAATCCATCGCGGCGGCCTTCGTCGCGCGCAGTGGCAAGTTCGGCGTCCAGCGCGGCCTGCCATTCCTCTTCGGAAATCGGAGGCTCTTCGGGTTCGGGCGGAGGCGGAGGCGGTGCCGCCGCGGCGGCGGCAAGCTCGGCCTGGCGCTCGAAGTCGATCAGTTCCCACCGCTGGTATTCGACCAGCGTGTCGCGCGGGATGATCGGCGGACGCGGCATCTCAGCGCTCCGTTACAGCAAAGCGGCCGGCACGGTCAGACATAGGCGTCCTCCGCCTTGCGGCCGATGGTGATCTCGCCTTCGTCGGCCAGGCGGCGCGCAACGACCAGGATTTCCTTCTGCTGCGCTTCGACTTCCGACACCTTGACGGGCCCCAGCACTTCCAGCTCTTCCTTGAGCATCGTGCCGGCACGCTGCGACATGTTGGCGAATACCTTGTCGCGGAACTCCTGCTTGGCGCCCTTGAGCGCCACCACCAGAACGTCCTGGCTGATCTCTCGCAGCAGCGTCTGCAGCGCACGGCCGTCCAGATCGATCAGGTTGTCGAACACGAACATCTTCTCGACGATGGCGTCGGCCAGTTCCGGATCGCGCGAACGCACGCCTTCGATGACCGCGCTCTCCACGGCGCTCGGCACCAGGTTGAGAATTTCCGCTGCCGTGAGCACGCCGCCCATCGCGTTCTTCTTGCGGTGGTCGTTGCCTTGCAGCAGCTTGGTCAGCACGTCGTTCAGCTCGCGCAGGGCGCTGGGCTGAATGCCGTCGAGCGTGGCGATACGCAGGATGGTGTCGTTGCGCAGGCGCTCGGTGAAATAGGTCAGGATTTCCGAAGCCTGGTCGCGGTCAAGGTGCACCAGGATCGTGGCGATGATCTGCGGGTGCTCGTTGCGGATCAGTTCCGCCACCGACGATGCATCCATCCACTTCAGGCCTTCGATGCCGCTTGTGTCACCGCCCGATAGGATGCGGTCGATGATGTTGGCGGCGCGGTCGTCGCCCAATGCCTTGCGGAAGACGGTGCGGATGTACTCGTTCGAATCCACGTCCAGCGGCAGGTCTTCGGCTTCGACAAAGAAGGCGTCAAAGGCGTCGAGCACACGCTCGCGCGAGACGTTCTTCAGCGCGGCCATGGTCGCGCCCAGCTTCTGCACCTCGCGCGGGCCCAGGTGCTTGAGCACTTCGGCGGCTTCGCTTTCGCCCAGCGACATCATGAGGATGGCGCTGCGTTGGAGTCCTTCGGCGCTCATTCGTTACTCACCCATTGTTTGATGACGGCCGCGACGGCGCGCGGGTTGCTCTGCGCCACACGGCGCATGGTCTCGAGCTTCTTCTCGAAGTCGTTGTTCTTGAGTTGCGGCAGCGCGTCCGGCAGCTCTTCGGAATCGGCGCCCGCCGCCGGACCTTCCAGTTCCGGCCCGGCCGAAGCCGCGGCACCGGTGATGATCGGGGCGTTCGGATCTTCGCCTTCGCGGCCGACGAAGGTGGGCGTGGCCGGCGCGTCCTTCTCGCCCATCGAGCGGATCGCCGGACGGATCACCGCAAACACCAGGATCAGGAAGCCGATTGCCAGCGCCAGGTACTTGGCGGCCTGAATGGCGTACTGGATCATGTCCGGCTGCTTCCACAGCGGCAGGTCGTCCTTGGACATCGGCAGCGTGCCCGAGAACTGGCTGTTGACCACGTTCACGGAGTCGCCGCGCTTGGCGTCAAAGCCCACGGCGTCCTTGACCAGCGCGTTGAGCTTGACCATCTCGGCTTCCGACAGCGGCTTCCAGGTTTTGCCGTCGCCACGGTAGTTGACCACCACGGCCACCGACAGGCGGCGCACGGTGCCCACTGCGGCGCGGGTACGACGCACGGTCTTGTCGACTTCGTAGTTGGTGGTGGTGTCGCGGGTGCTCGACGAATTGCCGCTGGCCGCGGTGCCGCCCGTGTTGGCAGCCGCCACTTGTTGCGGTTGGCCATTCGGGCCGGTTGCAGCCGGTTGCGACGCCGAGGCCGGAGCCGGTGCGGTCGGCAGCATGCGCGGCGCGGTCGGCGGCTGGTTGGACAGCGCGCCCGGCACGCCACCCTGGGCGTCGGCCTTGTTCTGCGTGGCTTCAGCGGTGTGCGTGCTGCGCACGGCGGCGTTGGCCGGGTCCTGGTTCGGACGGTAGCTCTCGGCCATCTGCTCGGTGTTGTCCAGATCGACGTCGGCCGTCACCTGCGCACGCACGTTGTCTTCGCCCACCACGGGGCCGAGGATGGCTTCGATGCGCTTGATATAGCCCTGCTCGACGTCGCGCACATAGCTCAGTTGCGTCGGGTCGAGGCCCGAGGCGTTGTCCTGGAACGACGACGACAGCAGGCGGCCGGATTGGTCGACCACCGTCACATTGGCCAGCGGCAGGTTCGGCACGCTGCTCGACACCAGGTGGCCAATGGCCTGCACCTGCGAGCGATCGAGCATGCGGCCCGGATACAACTTGAGCAGCACCGAGGCGCTGGGCTTGGCCTGCTCGCGCACGAACACCGACGGCTTGGTCATTGCCAGATGCACGCGGGCGGACTGCACCTCTTGCATGGCCTGGATGGTGCGGGCCAGCTCGCCTTCCAGGGCGCGCTGGTAATTGACTTGCTCGGTGAACTGGCTGGTACCGAATTTCTGGTTCTCCATCAGCTCGAAGCCGGCCTGGCCGCCCTTGGGCAGCCCTTGCGAAGCCAGCTTCAGACGGGCTTCATGCACGCTCGCCTCGGGCACCATGATGGCGGTGCCGCCTTCGGCGAAGCGGTACGGCACGTTCATCTGTTGCAGCGCAGCGATGATCGCCCCGCCGTCGCTGTCGGACACATTGCTGTACAGGACGCGATAGTCCGGCGCCCGGCTCCACAGCATCGCGGCGGCAATGACGGCCACCAGCGCGGCACCGCCGATCATCATCAGCAGACGCGGCGACAGACGGCCGAGCGGGCCCAGGGCGCCCAGCGCACCTGCTCCTCCCGCTTTTTGGCGCGTCATCACGCCCTGGCCCACCGCCGGCATATCCACCGTACCGAGCGTGTCGGCGACAGCAACCGAATCGGCTGTCGTTGGCATCCAAAATCTCCTGACTGACTACGTTGCTTGAGCCCTCGCCCAACATCTGGGCATGGCTCCGTGGTTGCCATTATCGGCAGCGGGTGCGCAAGCAAATTGCCAAGAAGAGGGCCTTTTCCCGTTCTTTTGGGCGCTTGGGAACGGCGGGCGGACGGCTACCTTTGCATCACCGTGGCGCCATAGCGACCAACCGGCCAGGGCGGAAAGCGCCCTGGAAACCCGGCCCAGGCAGCCAAGCAGCGGCGCCGCAAGCAATACAGAGCAAAAGAGGAGCTTCCTTCACATGGATATTACGAACGCCCATTCAGTGGTCTCGCTGATGAACAGCGTGCTGTCGCCGTCCAGCACGGTGGGTGGTATTGGCTCGGGCGGCTCGACCTCGGGCGACGGCGCCAAGGTCAGCGTCGACTTTGGCGCGGTGCTCAAGTCGTCGCTGGACAGGGTCGATGCGTCGCAGCAGAAGGCCGAATCCATCTCGCGCAGCTTCGAAATGGGCAACAACGACGTGGATCTGCACGACGTGATGCTCTCGCTGCAGAAAGCCAACATCGACATGCAGACCGCCGTGCAGGTGCGTAACAAGTTCGTCTCGGCGTACCAGAGCATCATGAGCATGTCGATCTGAAATCACTTTTTTTTCTACGCCTCTTTTTCTTCGCCGCATGTCCAAGCACACCAAACATCGCGCCAAGCCGGCCAAGGGCAGTCTGGCGCTGGTCGTCATTGCCCGCGACGAAGCCGCCTGCATCGAGCGCTGCCTGATGAGCGCCAAGCCGCACGTCGATCGCATGATCGTGCTGGACACCGGCTCGACCGACGACACCGTGGCGATCGCCAAGGCGTGCGGCGCGCAGGTGCACCATTTCACGTGGGTGGATGATTTTTCCGCCGCCCGCAATGCCGCGCTGGCCGCCGCCAATGCGGACTGGAACCTCGTGCTGGACGCCGACGAATGGATCGAAGCCGGCACGGAAGAGCTGCGCAACGCCTGCACGTTCGGCCCGTTGCTGGGTGTGGTGTGCATCCGCAGTGAATACGACATTTCCGGCCACGTAGAGCATTCCAACAGCTGGATCGCCCGCCTGTTGCCTCGCGGCGTGCGCTACAAGGGCCGCATCCACGAGCAGCCGGTCGCAACTGCGGCCAACCTGCAGCGCGTGCGCCTGCCACTCGTGATTGGTCACGACGGCTACATGAACGCCAAGCTGGACCGCAAGCGTGGGCGCAACCACACGCTGTTGCAACTCGAGCTGGCCGCGCATCCGGATGACCCGTATGTGCTGTACCAGCTCGGCAAAGACTTCGAGATCAACCAGAAAGACCCCGCCGAGGCCGCTGCGCACTATCAGCGGGCGCTCGCAAGGGCACCCAAGGTGGCGCCATATCGGCATGACCTGTGCATTTGCCTGCTGGCGTGTCTTTCCAAATCGAAGCAACTCGACTCGGCCATCACGCTGGCGGGTGAATGGATGGAGGAGTGGTCCGGCTCGCCAGACTACTTCTACATGCTCGGACACCTGATGTTCGAAGCCGCCGCGCAAGACCCGGCACAAGCCGAAAAGCAATGGCTGCCGATGGCAGAAAACGCCTTCCTGAAGTGCCTGGAGATTGGCGAGCAGCCCAAGCTGGACGCCGCCGTATTCGGGCGCGGCAGCTTTGCCGCCGCAAAGTACCTGGCGCTGACCTACCGGGCCCTGGCCGACACGCTGGCCATCAAGTCGAACCAATATTCCGACATTGCGCGGCAGATGCAGGAACGCAGCGCCGCCGTCGCCGCATGAGTACGCAATCATGAAGACAGTCATCCTGGCCGGGGGCCTCGGCACGCGCATCAGTGAGGAATCGCACCTGCGGCCCAAGCCGATGATCGAAATTGGTGGCCGCCCGATCCTGTGGCACATCATGAAGATCTATGCCGCGCACGGCATCAACGATTTCATCATCTGCCTCGGTTACAAGGGCTACGTCATCAAGGAGTACTTCGCCAACTACTTCCTGCACATGTCGGACGTGACGTTCGATATGTCGAAGAACGAAGTGACCGTGCATGAGCGCCATGCCGAGCCTTGGCGCATCACGCTGGTGGATACCGGCGAGCAGTCCATGACCGGCGGGCGCCTGAAGCGTGTTGCCGCGTATCTCGATCCGAACGAGCCCTTCTGCTTTACCTACGGCGACGGTGTGTCCGACGTCGATATCACCCGCAAGATCGCCTTCCACCGCGCCCACGGCAAGATGGCCACGGTGACGGCCGTGCAGCCGCCGGGCCGCTACGGCATGCTCCAGCGCGATGGCAACCGTGTGACCGGTTTCACGGAGAAACCACCCGGCGACGGCGGCACCTGGATCAACGGCGGCTTCTTTGTGCTGAACCCGGCCGTCATCGAATACATCGCGGGTGAAGACACCCACTGGGAAGGTGAGCCGATGAATCGCCTGGCCGAGATGGGCGAGTTGAGCACGTTCGAGCACCATGGCTTCTGGCAGCCGATGGACACGCTGCGCGACAAGAACAGTCTCGAAGCCATGTGGCAATCGGGGAGTGCACCGTGGAAAAAGTGGTGACGCTCGACCCGCGTGCGTGGGCGGGCAAGCGCGTCTTCCTGACCGGGCACACTGGCTTCAAGGGCAGCTGGCTGGCGCTGTGGCTGCGCCAGCTTGGCGCCGATGTGACCGGCTTCAGCCTGGCGCCGGAAACGAACCCAAATCTCTTTACGCTGGCCGAGGTGGAATCGGCCATGGCCGGCCACACGCTGGGCGATATCCGTGACGCGGATGGCCTGCGTGCCGCGATGACGGCGGCGCGGCCCGACGTGGTGTTTCACCTCGCGGCGCAACCACTGGTACGTGCGTCGTACCAGGACCCGGCCGGCACCTACGCCACCAACGTGATGGGCACCGTGAACGTGCTGGAAGCCGCGCGCGTGTGCGCCGGCCTGTCGGCAATCGTGGTCGCCACCACCGACAAGTGCTACGACAACCGCGAGTGGGCCTGGGGCTACCGCGAAACGGATGCGCTCGGCGGCCATGATCCGTACAGCGCCTCCAAGGCTTGCGCCGAACTGGTGGCCGCAAGCTACCGGCGCGCCTTCTTCGCCAACGGCCCGCTGCTGGCCACGGGCCGCGCAGGCAATGTGATCGGCGGCGGTGATTGGTCGGAAGACAGGCTCATCCCCGATGCCGAGCGTGCCATGCGTGCCGGTACGCCGCTGGTCATCCGCTCGCCGCACGCCACGCGGCCGTGGCAGCACGTTCTGGATTGCCTGCATGGGTACCTGGTGCTCGCGCAACGGCTGCTGGCGGGTGACGCCTCGTGCGCAACCGCCTGGAACTTCGGCCCGGACAGCGCTGCCACGCGCACGGTCGAACAGGTCTTGCAAGGCTTGCAGCAACATTGGCCCGCACTGATCTGGCAACTGGACGCCAGTGCCACCACCGGCCGCCATGAAGCGGGCATGCTGCATCTCGACGCCAGCCGGGCGCGCCAGCATCTAGGCTGGCAAACAGCGTGGCAGTTCGAGACCGCGCTGGAACAGACCGCCGCGTGGTATCGGCATCTGCATGAAAAAACCGCGGATGCGCGCGCGCTGTGCGACCAGCAGATCGACCGCTTCACCGCCGCCGCATCTGCTGCCGCATTCAGGAGCGCCGCATGAGCCGCTTCACCATCCAACCGACGCCGCTGGCCGGCGTGGTCGAAATCAACCGCAAGGTGATCGGTGACCATCGCGGCTACTTCACGCGCTTTTTCTGCGCAGACGAACTCGCCGCCGCCGGCTTCGACCGCCCGATCGCGCAAATCAATCACTCGTATTCCGCCAAGCGCGGCACCGTGCGTGGGCTGCATTTTCAGTACCCGCCGCATGCGGAAATCAAGCTAGTGAGTTGCGTACGTGGCCGTGTGTTCGACGTGGCCGTTGACCTGCGTGCAGGCTCGCCAACGTTCCTGCAATGGCATGCGGTGGAGTTGTCCGCCGAACGCCACAACAGCCTGCTGGTGCCGCGCGGGTTTGCCCACGGCTTCCAGGCGCTGGAAGACGATTGCGAGCTGCTGTATCTGACCTCGACGCCGTACGCGCAAGCCGCTGAAGACGGCCTCAACCCGACTGACAGCCGCCTCGGCATCGCTTGGCCGCTCGACATGACCGAATGCTCCGACCGGGACCGCAACCATCCGCCGCTGACCGACGCATTTGCAGGCATCGCGTTGCGAGCTCTGAATCCTGAACTGCAGGAACAGCCATGACCCAAAAGATTCTGTACTCGAAGCCGTCGATCACCGAGCTGGAAGTCGAATACGCCACCGACGCCGCACGCAACGGCTGGGGCGACCAGTGCTACGCCTACATCAACCGCTTCGAAAAGCAGTTTGCCGCGTTTGTCGGCACGCAGTACGCCATTGCCACCTCAAGCTGCACCGGTGCCATGCACATGGGGCTGGCCGCGCTCGGCATCGGCGCCGGCGATGAGGTGATCCTGGCCGACACGAACTGGATCGCCACGGCGTCGCCCATCACCTACGTGGGCGCCACGCCGGTGTTTGTCGACATCCTGCCCGATACGTGGTGCCTTGACCCGGCGCTCGTGGAAGCGGCCATCACGCCGCGCACGAAGGCGATCATCGCCACGCACCTCTACGGCAACCTGTGCGAGATGGACCGCCTGCTGGACATCGGCAAGCGCCACGGCATTCCCGTCATCGAAGACGCGGCCGAAGCCGTCGGCTCGCGCTGGCACGGGCACGCAACCGGCTCGCAGGGCATCTTCGGCACGTTCTCGTTCCATGGCACCAAGACCATGACGACGGGCGAAGGCGGCATGTTCGTCACCAACGACCGCGCGCTGTACGACCGCGTGATGACGCTGAACAACCATGGCCGCGTGCCCGGCGGCAAGCAGTTCTGGTCCGACTTCATCGGCTTCAAATACCGCATTTCCAACGTGCAGGCCGCCATCGGCTGCGCGCAGCTTGAGCGCATCGACGCGCTGGTTGCACGCAAGCGCGAGATCTTCGCCGAGTATCAGGCGCACCTTGGCGGCGTTGCTGGCCTTGCGCTGAACCCCGAGGCGCCCGGCACGCTCAACAGCTACTGGATGCCCACCGTCGTGTTTGACGAGGCACTGGGCATCACGCGCGATGGATTGCTGGCCGCGTTCTCGCGCCGCGGCATCGATGCACGCGTGTTCTTCTATCCCCTGAGCCAGATGGGCCTCTTTGGTGACGCACCAGGCAACACGCCCAACAGCTACGCAATTGCCGAGCGCGCCATCAACCTGCCGTCATATCACGACATGTCGAGCGCAGACATCGACACCGTGTCGCAAGTGGTGCTCGATCTCGTGCAAGAACATCAGGAGAAGCAGACGTGCCTGGCATCCTGACCCCCGACCAGATCGAGACCTTCCAGCGCGACGGCCTGCTGATCCTGCGTGACTTTTATGCGCCGGACCAGGTGGAGCCGATCCAACGTGCGATCTACAACATTATCGGTCTGGTCATCGACAAGTACCGGCTCGACATCAAGCGTGCGCCGTTTGCACCGGAACGCTTCGACGACGGCTACCAGGCGCTGATCAAAGCCAATCGCAAATATGGCGCCGAGGTGTATGACGCAGTCAAGCAGATCCCGGCGTTTGTCCGGCTCCTGGGCGATCCGCGCCATGAGCAGGTGGTGTCCGAGCTGCGCCCCGGCGCGCTGCCCGGTATTGCCGGCGCCGGTTATGGCATCCGCATCGACAACCCGCGTGAAGAGAAATTTCGCGCCAACTGGCATCAGGAATATCCGGCGCAGTTGCGCAGCCTGGACGGCGTGGTGTTCTGGAGCCCGCTCGTGGAGATCACGCCCGAGATCGGGCCCGTGGAGTTCTGCCCCGGTTCGCATCGGGAAGGGCCGCTGCCGGTCGTGAGCGCAGACCCCGACAACGCGGGCAAGCAAGGCGCTTACGCGCTCATGCTCAAGGATGAAGCCGCCTATCTCGCGCGCTATCCACACGTGCAGCCGCTGACCCAACCCGGTGATCTGGTGCTGGTTGATTTTCTGGTGCTGCACGCATCGGGCCAAAACACCAGCGGCCGCTCGCGTTGGTCGATGCAGTTCCGCTACTTCAATTTCTGCGAGCCGACCGGGCGCGCGCACGGCTGGAAAGGTTCATACGCCAACGGCGTCGACTTCCGAACCGTCCATCCCGAACTTTCTGTGGAAGCCTGACCATGACGACAGGTGCACTGCCGTGCAATGTCTGCCAGCAACCGCTGCCAGAGCCGATCTACCGTGCCCCGCAAAGCGCGCTGTCATCACTGCGCCGCACCATGGAGGGCACACTCGAGGAGTCCTGCTGCGCCGCGTGCGGCCACATCCAGACCGTCGAACTGTGTGACAACGGCAGCTTCTACGACACCGAATACGACATCCTCGTAAACAGCGAGGAAGAAGACCAGATCTACGCGGTCGAGAATGGCCAGAAAATCTTCCGTGCCGATCACCAGGTCGCGCTCTTCCAGAAAAAGCTGCAACTGCTGGGGGGGCTGCACGAGGGCGCCCGCGTGGTCGACTTCGGCTGCGCAAAAAGCGCGACCATGCGACTGCTCAAACAGCAGCGTCCGGACGTGAAGGTCCACCTGTTCGACATCAGCGACCGCTACGTCGGCTTCTGGGAGAAATTCCTCAGCGCCGGGCAATGGGCCACGTACACCATCCCGCCGGCATGGCAACGTTCATTCGATGTTGTCAGTTCGTTCTTCTCGCTTGAGCACATCCCAGACCTGAGCACCACGCTGCGTACCATCCACGGGTTGCTGCGCGAGGACGGCCGGCTGTATGCCATCGTGCCCAACACGTTCACCAATACAGCCGATTTTCTGGTGGCGGATCACGTGAACCATTTCACGCGCACGTCGCTGCAGGTACTGCTCGCCAGCCACGGTTTCGAGCTGCTCGAACTTGACGAACGCAGCCATCGCGGCGCATTCGTCGTCACCGCTGTACGCACGGCCCCTGACCATGCTGCGCCTGCCGTTGATCCGCGGCAACTGGCGGACACCGTGGGCGCCGCCAACCGCCTTGCGCGCTTCTGGCAGCAAGCGGCCAACCACCTGGGCGATTTTGAAACGCGCCATCAGGGCGCGCCTGCGGTGATCTACGGCGCGGGCTTCTACGGCACCTACACCGCCAGCAATCTGCAGCACCCGCACGCGCTGCGGGCCTTTGTGGACCAGAACCCGTATCTGCAAGGCTCATCCCTAGCGGGCAAGCCGGTGATTGCGCTGACCGAGATTCCGGAGGAAGTCGAATTGGTGTATCTGGCGGTCAACCCGGTCATTGCCGATGAGGTCAAACACACCGTGGAAGCCGCGTTCCCCAACCGTTTCCGCTACTTCCAGTTCGAGCCATGATCGCTACCGGCAATGTATGCCTGCGCGCATGGCGCGAAGAGGACATCCCGCATCTGCTGCCACTGCGTAACGATGTACAGACGCAACTGCAGCTGATGACGCGCCCCAGGCCCAACTCCGCGGCGAGTGTGCGCGACTGGCTGGTGGGCAGGTCAACGCAAAGCGACGCGGTGCTCTTCATCATTGCCGAGCAGGCCGGCGACCGCGTTCTGGGCTACCTCCAGTTGACGAAGATCGACCTGGTCAACCGGCACGCTGCGCTGGGCATCTGCTTGGCACCGGCCGATCAGGGACAAGGACACGGGCGAGCCGCCTGCGAGGCGCTGTTCTCGTACGCTCGCCAGACGCTGAACTTGCGCAAGATCACGCTGGAAGTGCTGGCTGACAATGAACGCGCGATCCAGCTGTATCAGAAGCTCGGCTTCCGCAAGATCGGCCAGTTGGCCGAGCACTATCTGCAGGATCAGCGCTGGCATGACGTCGTGCTGATGGAACGCATGCTGAGCCCATGAACATCGTCATTTCACAACCCATGTTGTTCCCCTGGGTCGGCATGCTTGAGCAGATCGTGCTGGCGGACGTCTTCGTCAACTATGCGGACGTGCAGTTCTCCAAGGGCAGCTTCACAAACCGGGTGCAGATCAAGGACCGCACCGGATCACGCTGGCTGACCGTTCCGCTGGAGAAGTTCCACCTGGGTGAGCGCATCGATCAGGTACGCCCCTGCGCCAGCACCGACTGGCGCGGCCAGCACCTGCGCAAACTGGAGCAAGCCTACGAAGAAGCGCCCTATGCGCAGGACATGCTGGCACTCGTGCGCACGGTGTACGAGGCCGACTACGCCCACATGGGTGCGCTGGCGTTGGCGTCGATGCAGGCCATCTGCAGCTATCTGAACATCCCGCTCAGTGCGAAGCTGCGCGACTCCGTGGAACTGGCCGTGCCGGGGCGCAACAGCGATCGCGTACTGGCCATCGTGCGGCAACTGCACGGCAGCAAATACATCACCGGGCATGGCGCCAAGAACTATCTGGCGCATGCTGAATTCGAGCAGCACGGCATCACCGTCGAATACATGAACTACGCCATGCTGCCTTACCGGCAACTGCACGGCGCGTTCACCCCCTTTGTCAGCAGCCTGGACCTCATTGCAAATCACGGCCCGGCGAGCAAGCAGTACCTGAACCCACAAACCCTCAACTGGCGCCAATTCACCCATGAATGACATCGAACAGTTCCAAGGCGAAGTCCAGCAGAACATCCAATCCCTGGCGCAGGACAAAGACCTGCAATCGCTGTCACGCATCTGGCTGCGCGAAGTGACCGCGCACAAGTACCACTACAACTTCACCTGGATGGGCTTGCCCATCATCCAGTGCCCGCAAGACGTGCTGGCCATGCAGCAACTGATCTGGGAGGTCAAGCCGGACCTGATTATCGAGACCGGCATTGCGCGCGGCGGCTCGCTGATCTTCTATGCCTCGATGCTCGAGCTGCTGGCCCAGAGCGGTCATGGTGAAGGCACGGTCCTAGGCATCGACATCGACATCCGCCAGCACAACCGCGAAGCGATCGAGGCGCACCCGATGGCGCGGCGCGTCCAGATGCTGCAGGGCTCCAGCATCGACTCGGGCATCATCGAGCAGGTCAAGCGCATCGCCGCGGGCAAGCAGCGCGTGCTGGTGGCGCTGGACTCCAACCACACCCACGACCACGTGCTTGCCGAACTGGAAGCCTACGCGCCGCTGACCAGCGTGGGCAGCTACTGCGTTGTGTTCGACACCGCTGTCGAAGACATGCCGCAAGCGATGTTCAACGATCGTCCGTGGGGCGTCGGGAACAACCCGAAGACCGCTGTGCACGCCTACCTGCGTGACCACCCGGAATTCGTGATCGACGCCGATATTCACCACAAACTCCTCATTACCGTCGCACCGGACGGCTACCTGAAGCGCGTTGCCTGAGCGCTTGAACCGATCGCTTGATCTGAAAAAATTGGCCGCTGAAATGGAACCCGCGAAGACGACGCCCCAAACCGATGCAGTCACGCTGAGCATCTGCATCCCGACCTACAACCGGGCGCGCTACCTGGACAACCTGCTCGGGGAACTGGCCGCGCAGATTGGCGGGTTGCGACACAGCTACGAACTCCTGATCGGCGACAACTGCTCAAGCGACACCACCGAACAGGTGGTCGCCAAATATCAGGATAAGCTGAACATCCGGTATTTCCGGCGCCCGTCCAACCTGGGTTCGGCCGAAAACCTGAACCAGCTCTACCGCAGCGCGCAGGGCAAATACGTGCTCTACCACGCCGACGACGACCTGCCCATCCTCGTCGAGATCAACAAGAACCTCGAGATCTTTGAGCGCAATGCGGCCGTGGGCGTCATCTTCGCGCCCTGGTTCATCCACGACTTGCCGACCCGGCAGGACATCACGCCCTTCTACCGCCAGGACGACAATTACCTGATCGAGCAGCACGATTACGCCAAGCTGCTGGCGCTGATCCTGTCGCACCACATCTTTCCGGAGATCTACTTGGCGCGCCGCGAAGTGCTCGACCGGCTGTACTTCGCCGCGCCCGAGCATGCGTTCTGGGCATTCGCGCATGCGGCAGAAATGCTCGGGTCGTACGCGCTTTATTTCAGCAAGACACCGTTTTATCGCTCGGTTGCGCGCTACTTTGACGACGAGACGCGCGCCCAGGCAGGCAACGAGGAAGTGAAATACGCATGGGACCGGTATCGCGGCGGCCTGGAATACGTGTTGAGCAAGTTCGCACCCACGTTGGCCCCGAACGAGCGGCAGGAATGGCTGAATGCCATCAACCAGTTCGTGCTCGCGCGTATGAAGGTGGCGCTGCGCTTGCGCACCCAGGAGGGTGGCCACTGGATCGACAACTACTACATCGCCAATCGCATCAAGGCGCTCGGTGAGGTAGGCGATCTGCCCGCGCCGTATGACCTGTACCGCGTCAACGCCGCGTTCGAATACGTCGCCAAGCTCGACCCGTTCAAGCCCGAGCCGCCCAGGTACGCCACCCTGCGCCGCGCGCCGCTTCAGGTCTTGCACCACGCGCACGGCTTTGCCGACACCGAGTTTATGGTGCTCGACGACGATGCCGCCATTCCCCATCACACCGTCATCGTCACGCCGATTCCGATGGACATTGCGGTGCCTGCCGGCCGTGAAGTCCGCTTCGTCTCGGAACTCGAAACACTCGCTAAATTTCCCTGAGTCACTGGTCACGCCCACATGGATCTTTCCAACGCCCATTCCGTCGTCTCGCTGATGAACAGCGTGCTGGCACCGACAAGCGCCGTCGGCGGCAGCACCGCCAGCGGCGAGGCCGGCAAACCCAGTGTCGACTTCGGCTCCGTGCTGAAGTCTTCGCTGGACCGTGTCGACGCTTCACAGCAGAAGGCCGAATCGATCTCCCGCAGCTTTGAAATGGGCAATAACGACGTCGACCTGCACGACGTGATGCTCTCGCTGCAGAAGGCCAACATCGACATGCAGACGGCGGTGCAGGTGCGCAACAAGCTGGTCTCGGCTTACCAAAGCATCATGAGCATGTCGATCTGACATCACGCTGCACCCCACTTTCCACGTGGCGGAGAAGGGTTTCCAGACCTCCTTGCCATTTATATTGTGTTCGATATAATTGTGTCATCGATTTTGGATTGATCTCCCGGCCGACATGTCGCCGACCGGGCTTCCCAATAAGAGGACCCGACCATGAAAACGCTCTACCAGACCCAAGTCACCGCGGAAGGCGGCCGTGCCGGCCACGTTCGTAGCGCCGATGGCACGCTGGATCTGCCCCTTTCGCTACCGCGCGAACTCGGCGGCGCAGGCGGTGCAGCTACGAACCCCGAGCAACTGTTTGCCGCCGGTTATGCCGCCTGCTTCGAAAATGCAGTGCTGCATGTGGCACGTGGCAAGCAGATCAAGCTGGCGTCGACGTCGGTCACGGCCACGGTCGGCATCGGCCCGCGGGAAGACGGCGGCTTTGCGCTGACGGTGTCGCTGTCCGCCACCCTGGGCGGCGTCGATCAGGCGACCGCTGAAGCGCTTGTGGCTGCGGCACATGGCGTATGTCCCTATTCGCATGCCGTCCGTGGCAATATTGACGTCCAATTGAACACGGTCACGCGCTGAGCCTCTTGCTCCGCCCTGTTGGGCCGATGCGGCACTCGCCGCTCGAGCGCCAGACCGTTCCCCCCGGGAGTTTTCCGTGAACGACGTGCTGGCGCTCGATCAGCAGCTCTGCTTTCCTTTGTATGCCGCCGGCCACTTGCTGACGCGCCTCTACCGCCCGCTGCTCGATGAGCTGGGCCTGACCTATCCCCAGTACCTGGTGATGCTGGCGTGCTGGCAGCAGGCGCCATGTGCTGTCGGCGACCTCGGCCGCAGGCTGTACCTCGATACGGGCACGCTGACGCCCCTGCTCAAGCGCCTCGAAGAACAAGGTCTCGTCACGCGTACGCGCGATCCCGATGACCAGCGCCGCGTCGTCATCGAGTTGACCGACGCCGGCCGCGCATTGCGCGAGCGCGCTGCCAAGGTGCCCGAAGCTCTCGCCTGCAAGATTCCGCTGGAATTGGACGAAATTGGCGCCACGCGCGACGTGCTGCGCAAGCTGCTCGACGCTCTGGCCACAGTGGACGACCGCGAATGAGCGCACCCTCCGCTTCCGCCGATCTGGCGCTGGTTGTCATCGCCCGCAATGAAGCCGCCAGCATTGCGCGTTGCCTGCTCAGTGCCAAACCGTTTGTCGATCGCATGGTGGTGCTCGACACAGGCTCCATCGACGACACCGTGGCCATTGCCCAGTCGTGCGGCGCCCTTGTCAGCCACATGGCCTGGACGAACGACTTCTCGGCCGCGCGCAACACCGCGCTGCAGGCAGCCAATGCCGACTGGAACCTTATCCTCGACGCTGACGAATGGCTGGAAAGCGGCGGTGAGCATTTACGCACGCTCAGCGGTGCGGCCCCGTCCGTCGGCGTGGTGTGCGTCAAGAACGATACCGATGCAACCGAATCCGCCAGCCAGTTGATAGCGTGGATTCCGCGGCTGCTGCCGCGTGGCGTGCACTACACGGGGCGCATCCATGAGCAGCCGGTGTCGTCCTTGCCGGCGACGCGCGTGCCGGTCATGGTGCGCCACGACGGCTATACCGCGGCCAAGATGCAGAAGAAAGGCGAGCGCAATACCCAACTGCTGCTGGATGAACTCGCGCATCGGCCAGACGACCCGTACGTGCTGTATCAGCTCGGCAAGGAAACCGAGCTGCATCACGAAGACTACGCAAAGGCCGTGAACTACTACGCGCGCGCCTTCAGCCTGGCGCCCGCAGATGCGCCGTACCGCCGTAACCTGGCGCTGCGTTATGTGTACAGCCTGGGCAAGGCCGACCGCATTGAAGAGGCGCTGGCGCAAGGCGATGTCGCCATCCAGACGTGGCCTGACTTTCCGGATCTGTGCTTTGCGCTGGGACTGGTCTTGCTGGATGCGGCTGCCAAGCAGCCTGATGAGGCGGGGGCGCGGTGGCTACCGCTGGCAGAACAGGTCTTCAACCGCTGCCTCGAGATCGGCGATCAGCCGGAGATGGACGGCAGCGTCATCGGCCGGGGCAGCTTCCTCGCTGCCCAGCAACTGGCGATCGTGTACCAGATGCAGAGCCAAGCGCTCGCACGCAAGTCCGAGCACTATCTGACGCTGTCAAAACAGCTGCAGGACGCGTCGTCTCAATAACGCGCCATGCTGCCGTAAGCGTTGCTGGCGTTGGTGGCACGGCGTGCCGTGTCGATGCGCTTCTGCAGGCGGTCCAGGCGCGGATACACCATGGCGCGCACGCGTGCATCATCTTCCAGAATGCGCACGAGCAGCGTGCGCTTGCGCTCCACGTCGGCACGCGAGAGCTGCGGATGCGGTTCGGAACGGCGCAGCGCATCCACATAGGCGGCGCTTTCGCGTTCCAGCGTACTGACGACTTCCCAGTTACCCACTTCGGCCGCGCTGACCATTTCAGCGGTCAGACTTGCGATGGCTTCGTAGCAGGCGAACAGACTTTCGCTGTCCTTGATCGGGATGTTGCGGTGCATATTGGCTCCAGTTGGGCCGAATTCAGTCAAAGGTCGCTTTACTACAAACGACGTGCAATCAGCTCACAACGCTCAGGTGGCTGTTTGCCGCAGCAGCACCCGGTTGGCCGGCCTGGCCGATGGCGAGCCACGCATCCTGCAGCGGGACCAGCAAAGCATCCACCTCGGCGAGGATCGTCAGATCGTTGTTGGCGTTCGCCAACAGCAGGCGGCGCAGCATGTAGTCGTACAGATTGTTCAGTTGCACGGCAATCTCGCCGCCGCGCTGGTGATCCAGGCTGGCCTGCAGCCCCTGGCCGATGATCGAGATGGCCTTGTCGAACGCCCGCACCTTGGCCAGCACTTCGCCGCGCTGCATGGCGGCACTGGCCAGGTTGATGGCGGCGCGCGCGCCTTCAAACAGCATGGCGATCAGGCGGTGCGGATTGGCGTCTACCACGGACGTCTCGATGCCGACTTGCGCATAGGCACCGATGGCACGGCGTGCAGCGTACATGGAAATGGTCCTCGCTGTGGTCTGTTTGTTTTGGGTTGTGCTCTAAGCCTAAACCCGGCTTAGTTGTTGCTCGAAGTTTGCTTTGTAATGGCCGCAAGCTGCGTCGTCAGGTAATTGCTGGTGTTCGTCATGCTGGCCACCGCGGAGGACAACGCATTGAATTGCGTGTAGTACAGCGCCTGCTTGTTATCCAGGCGCGTCTGCATGGCGGTGATCTGGCTGGCAAGCGAAGTCAGCGAACTGTTGATCGAGTCGGTCTCGTTCTGCAACATGCCGCTGGACGCCAGCAGGTTGTTCATCACCGTGTTGAGTTGGGCAGCGTAACCGCGCTGCACCGTAACCGTGCCGCGAGCGCCCAGCGGGCCTCCCGCAATCTGCACGGTCAGGCCATCCGTGGCGGAACCCGCGATCCCATACAGGCTCTGGCCCGAGCCGGTCGCGGCCGCACCGTTGATGGTGCCCTGCACGTCCACACCATTGGTCGACGTCGGGCTCGAGCCGAAGAGCGACGAAGCCCCCGCGCCCGATACCGACACCGCCGACACCGAGCCAAATTGGCTATCGGTAATGCTCAGCACGCCGCTGGCATTGGCCGACACCGATGCGTTGACTTTGGCGTTTTGTAGCGTGGTCGATGCGTTGATCTGGCTTTGAATCTGCGCGGCCAGGGTCGTCGCGGTGTAGCTGCCGGCCGCCAACGTCACGTTGACCGACATGCCGCTGATGCTGAACGCGAGCGTGTCGTTCACGCCCGCCGTAATGGTCGTGTTTGCGGCGGCCGAACCCGTAAGCGTGCCCTGCGTGGCCAACTGCGTCACGTTGACGGCGTAGCTGCCGGCCTGTGTGGAATCCGAGAACGTCGGCACGCTGACCAGCGAATCGGTGGCCGTGCCGGTACCGGCGAACAAACCGGTAACCTGGCTGGGCGACTTTGCAATGGCCGCCGACAGCTTGGTGTTGTCGACCGACAGGGTGCCGTCGGAATTCATCGTCACGCCCACGCTGCCCAGCGACTGGTAGTTGCCGTTGCCGACCGCCCGGCCCAGCACATCGGTAATCTGATTGATGAGCGTCTTGGTACTCACATCGCCAGCCAGCGGGCCGTTGTTAGCCTTGTTGGCGGTGTCGATGTTGGTGAGCCCGTTCAGTTGCGTACGCAGCGCGTTGTAGCCGTTCACGAAATTGGTGACGGCCGTGGTGGTGGCGGTCGGATCGTTGGCTACCGTCACGTTGGTGCTGCCCGTCTTGGACAGCGTAAACGACGTGCCATCCACCACGTTTGACAACGTGTTGGTCGGGCTTTGCACGGCAATCCCGTTGATGGTGGCCAGGGCATTCCGGCCCGTGGTCACCTCGGTCATGTTCTGCGTGCCGGCCGGATCTTGCGAGAGCAGCGATTGCAGCGTCGAGTCGCCCGACACCGAAATCTTCATCTCCGAGCTGGAACCGCCCGCAGTGGACGTCAGCACCAGACGGTACGGGTTGCCGCTGCCGTCGTTCACGATGCTGGCCGAGACACCCAGGTTGGCCGAGTTGATGGCATCGCGAATGCCCGCCAGCGTGTTGTTGGACGAGTTGATCGTGATCGAGCCCCCCGCCAGGTTGCCGTTCTGCGTGAACGTCGAACCGGTGTACTTGCCGCCGGAAAGCGAGCCGCCCGACACCGTGCCGAACGAGAACGAAATCGTGGTCGATGCGCCGCTGCCGATGGCGGTGGTGGTGGAAGCTTGCCCCTGCGCCGCCAGCACCTGCGATTGCGCAAGCTGCGTGACATTGACCGCGTAGGAACCTGCCGGCGCCGAGCCCGTCACCGACGCGCTCAGCATCGAGGTGTCGTAGCCGCTGGCCTTCATGGCGCTGTAGTTCGACGCGCTGGTCAGGCTCGACAGCGCGGTCTGGAAGGTCGACAGCGCACTCTTGAGCGACCCCACAGCCGACAACTGCGTCTGGTACGAGCTTTGCTGTGTCTGCAGCTGCGTCAGCGGCAGGCTTTCCACCTTCATGAGGCTGGACACCAGCGAGTTGACGTCGATGCTCGTCCCAATACCGGGAATCGAGATCGGCGGTACGTAGCTGCTGGTTGAGGAGGTGGTAGTGGTAGTCGCCATGATCGGGTCCGATAAGCATCTGCGCCGGCGGAAGTCTCTCTACATAACGGCACGGTCCGCAGCTTCTTTAGGGCAGGTTATGCAGGCGCCACCCATGCAGAAGAGGGGTATCCGACAAAAGGAAAAAGGCCGACGCCCCCGAGGAGCGCCGGCCCTTGGCCCAGCCGCAAGACGGCTGGGTGGCATCCAGCTTACTGATTAGCCCTTCAGCAGGCTCAGGATGCTGTTCGGTGCCGAGTTGGCTTGCGCCAGCATCGCCGTACCCGCTTGCTGCAGGATGTTCTGACGGGTCATGTTCGAGGTTTCCGACGCATAGTCCGTATCGATCAAGGACGACTTGGCAGCCGACAGCGCGGTGTTGTTCGACGTCAGCGTGTTGATCGTCGAGTTCAGACCACTTTGCTGAGCACCCAGGTTGGCGCGAGCCGCCTTCAGGTTGGTCAGATCGGTGTCGATGGCCGCCTGTGCGGCGGTCGCGTTGGCAGTCGAGGTCACGCTCGTGCCGCTCAGCGTACCGAAGGTCGACAGGTTGGCGTTGGAGACCGAGGTCACATCGGTCGCCGCATTCTGGCCGTATTGGAACGTCGTGGACGTGACCGAACCGTCGAACAGCTTGTTGCCGTTGTAGTTCGCGTTGGTCTCGATGTTCTTGTTGGCGGTGGCCAGCTTCTGGTATTCCTTGTCCAGGTTGGCCTGGTCGGTGGTCGACAGACCGCCGTTGTTGGCTTCCACAGCCAGTTGGCGCATACGTTGCAGGTTGTTTTCAACCTGGCCCAGGTACGAGTCGGCCGTTTGCAGATACGACATCGCCTGGTTGGAGTTCTGGATACCTTGCGTTTGCGAGTTCAGCGTGGTGGTCAGGCTGGAGGCCACAGCATAAGCGGCGGCATCGTCCTGGGCGCTGTTCACGCGTAGGCCGGTCGACAGACGTTGCAGCGACGTGTGCAGAGCGGACTGCGATTGCGACAGTGCTTGCTGCGTTTGCAGGGACGAGATGTTGGTATTGAGGCTGAGGGACATGACGGCTCCTAAGTTTCCCGATGGTTTGTTGCCCGTGTTTGCTAATTCCGGCTAGGCCGGGCAACGTGACCTGCAACTTGAAGGGGATCAGGTCTGCGTTGTACTCAGGTTATCGGTGGCCGCTGAGGAAAGTTTAGGGTCGCCTTGACAAATTTGTGCGTCGGCGGCGGTTTGGGCTTGCGGCCGCCTGACTTGCGACACCCCTCCAAAAGAGGCGGTGCGCCTGCTTCTTGGCCGGCAGGCCCTCGGCTATACTCGATCGATCAGTTCATAGGCGCCTGCATCTCTCTATATAGAGCGCCACACACGGCACAGATGGGGAGTTGCAAGCCCGCCGGACGGCCCAAGGCCTGCCGGCGGAAATAAGAGCTCGAAGCGAGCCCGCGTTTGACCCGCAACACCCACCATGCTCAATGTCCTGATCGTCGAACCGCACGATATCGCCCGTGTCGGCCTGCGCCAGATCCTCAAGGATTCGCGCCTGGCCCGCCAGATCGAGGCCGTGCCGGACCTGCGCGATGCCAACAACGACCTCCTCGCCCAGCGCGAGTGGGACGTCATGCTCTTCTCGGTGGAATCGGCTACCGGAGACGAATTCCAGACCATCAAGACCGTGCGCCAGCAGCATGCCCGCCTGGCGGTGCTGGCACTGGGCCGGCACCCTGAGGCGCTGCTGGCCGTGCGGGCCCTCAAGGCGGGCGCCGCCGGCTATCTGCCGATGGACGCGAGCCAGCCGCAGCTGCTGGCAGCCGTGAACGCCATCTCCAAGGGCAAGAAATACCTGCCTTCGGACCTTGTGGAAGTCCTGGCCGACAACCTGAATGTCGACTGGGACAAGCCCCGGCACGACATCCTCTCTGACCGCGAATTCCAGACGCTGCGCATGCTCGGCTCCGGCCGCACGCTGGGCGAGATTGCCGAGGCACTGCAGATCAGTGTCAAGACAGTGAGCGTGTATCGGGGGCGCGTGCTCTCGAAGATGAAGCTGCGCAACAACGCCGAGCTGACCATGTACGTGGTCAGCAACAGCTTGCAGATCTGAGCGCGCTATGAGAACCGCGGGACACGCTCGCCGTAACGGCGGGCGTTCTCGCGCACGAGGTCCTGCACCGCTGCCGGCTCCAGCGGCCGCGTCAGCAGATAGCCCTGAAACTCGTCGCAGCCGACTTCGCGCAAAAATTCAAGCTGGCCGAGGGTTTCCACGCCTTCGGCCACGGTCTTCATTCCCATGGCTTGCGCCATCATGATGATGGCCCGCGTGATGGCCGCGCGCTCGACCACGTGCGGCAGGTCTTGCACGAACGACCGGTCGATCTTCAGCGTATCGATCGGGAAGCGGTGCAGATACGACAGCGATGAATATCCGGTACCGAAATCGTCCAGCGCCAGCGATACGCCCATCGCGCGCAGCTCGGTCAGCAGCGCATGCAATGACGGATCGTCGCGAATCAGAATGCCTTCGGTCATCTCCAGTTCCACCGCGTTGCCCGGCAAGCCGCTGGTCAATAGCGCGCCGCGCACCATCCCGCTCAGCTGCCCGGAACTAAATGCCTGCCCCGACAGGTTGATCGACATGCGCAAGTCCGGCAGCCCGATGCGGCGCCAGCGTGCAAGCTGGTCGCAGGCGGCGCGCAGGATCCAGCGATCGATCTCGACGATCAGGCCGGTTTCTTCGGCGTCCTGAATGAACTGGCCGGGCATCATGTGGCCGAAATCGGCCGAGTTCCAGCGGATGAGCGCTTCCACGCTGACGATACGGCCGCTGCGCACATCCACGCGCGGCTGGTAGTCGGCATAGAACTCGTTGCGGTCGCTCGCGCGGCGCAGGCCCGATTCAATGCGGAAGCGGCGCGAGACGCGGTCGTCAAGGTCGCTGGTGAAGGTCTGGAAGTTGTTGCGCCCGCGCTCTTTGGCCAGGTACATGGCGGCGTCGGCCTTGCGCAGCAGCGTGTTCGGATCGTCGCCGTCGTGCGGTGCCACGGCAATGCCGATCGACACGCCCAGATACAGCTCCTGCCCTTCGATATGGAACGGCGCGCTGATGGCCGAGAGGATGCGCTCGGCCACGCGCCGCGTGCCCAGGCCATCGAGCGCTTCGAGCATGACGACAAATTCATCGCCGCCCAGGCGCGCAACGGTGTCGGCTTCACGCGCGCAGGCCTGCAGGCGGGCTGCCACTTCACGCAGCAGCATGTCGCCAAACTGGTGGCCCAGCGTGTCGTTGACGTTCTTGAAACGATCCAGGTCGAGAAACATGACCGAGACGCGCGACTGGTTGCGGCGCGCAAGCGCCAGCGCGTGCTCCAGCCGGTCTTCCAGCGCGGAGCGGTTCAGCAGGCCCGTGAGCGTATCGTGCGTAGCGAGATGCCGGATGCGCTGCTGCGCTTCGCGGATCTGCGTGATGTCGACCAGCGACACCAGCACCGAATAGGGCGTGGCGCTGGCTTCCGAGGCGCGCGCCGAGGCCGTCATCGAATGGCTGCCATCGGCAAACAGTGGCGTCCAGTTGCTGGAAACCCACACCGTGCGGCCATCCACACAGTGCATTCCGAAAATCTGGTTCAACTGCGGCTGGCCCTCGGCGATCACGTCCTGATCGGGCCAGTCCGCCTCGTGGATGGAGGCGTCGAATTCGTCCACGGCAGAGGTGACCACCGTGGGCAGCAGGCGCCCCACTAGCGCATCCACCGGCAAACCCAGCAGCCGTGCGGCGCTCGGGTTGGCATAGGTGACGCGGCGATCCGCCCCGCACACGAGGATGCCCTCCGTCAGCGCATTGACCATCGACAGCAGGTCCAGCTTCGGGCAGAAGCTCGGCAGTGCGCCGCGTGCAGGACAGTCGGCCGACAAGCCATCGGCATCGACGAGCGCAAAGTCAACACGGGAGGGAAAGGGCAAGGAATTCAAGGCGGCTTCCGACAAGGCAACGCAGATATGCAGGGCCGGAACGTGCCGGCGCCTTCCCTCATTACAACGGCAAGCGCGGGTAAATCTTTCGGGCCAACGTCACTTTTTGGCGTGACCGCGCGCCGGCAGGGATGGGAGTGCACTGGGGGAAGCCTCATCACCCTAAAAAGTGCCTCATAATTTACTTATGACACGACCGACGGGCTACCCCGTCCACCGCAAACGCCCGAGATAAGCGGGATTGACCGCGTTTCTTGCTGGAATGAGCTGGACAGAGGTGGGGAAGAATGCCATCCGAGAACCCGACTCTGTGCGTTGCGTTGTTTCACGGTGACTTGCGCGACGTGAGCCGGGAAAGCCCACCCCCCTTCGTCCCCGAGTGATCCCCATGGCTGAAGCTGCTGCTGCCACTACCGCCCCCGCCCCCGCAAAGGGCGGCTCCACCAAGCTGCTGCTGATCATCCTGATCGTGCTCCTGCTCTTCGGCATGGGCGGCGGCGCCGCCTGGTTCTTCCTCGGAGGCGGCAATCACGCCGCGTCCGGCCCCGCCGCTCCGTCCAAGCCCAAAGAGCCGGTGTTCGTGCCGATGGAAACCTTGACCGTCAATCTGCAGCCCGAAGAGGGCAACGACCGTTACCTGCAGATCGGCATCACGTTCAAGAGTTTCGACAAACATGCCGAGGAGCAGATCAAGACCTACACGCCCGAACTGCGCAGCAAGGTCCTGATGCTGCTGGCCAGCAAGACGCCCACCGAGCTGTATCCGGCAGATGGCAAGGTCAAGCTGGCCAAGGAAATCGTTGAACTGTGCGAACACGTCTTCAAGGCTGTCGGCAAGGAATCGCCGGTGGCGGACGTCTTGTTCACCAACTTTGTGATCCAGTGACATGCTCAAGGAAGAGTTTCTTTCCCAGGAGGAAATCGACGCGCTCCTGAAGGGCGTGTCCGATGACGCGGACGACGACCCCGTCGAAGCCGCCGACCCCTCGGGCATACGCTCGTACAACCTGGGCTCGCAGGAGCGCATCGTCCGCGGGCGCATGCCCACGCTCGAAATCATCAACGAGCGGTTCGCGCGCAACTGGCGCATCGGGCTGTTCAACTTCATGCGGCGCAACGCGGAGATCTCCGTCGGGCCGGTGAAGGTGCAGAAGTACAGCGAGTTCATCCGCAACCTGGTGGTGCCGACTTCGCTCAACCTCGTGCACGTCAAGCCGCTGCGCGGCACGGCGCTGTTCGTGTTCGACCCCAACCTCATCTTCCTGGTGGTCGACAACCTGTTCGGTGGCGATGGCCGCTTCCACATGCGCGTGGAAGGCCGCGACTTTACCGACGTCGAGCAGCGCATCATCCAGCGCATGCTGCATCTCGTGTTCGAGCATTACGCCAAGGCGTGGCAGCCGGTCTACCCGATCGATTTTGAATTCCTGCGCATGGAAATGCACACCGAGTTCGCCAACGTGGCTACGCCCAATGAAGTGGTGATCACCACCAGCTTCAGCATCGAACTGGGCAGCAACGGCGGCGACGTGCACATCTGCATGCCCTACACCATGATCGAGCCGATCCGCGACCGGCTCACTTCCGCCATCCAGGGCGAAGCGCTGGAAGTGGACAAACGCTGGCTGCGGCTGCTGTCGCAACAGGTGCAGACCGCCGAGGTCGAACTGATTGCCGACCTCGCCACGGCCAAGGTGCAGGTGTCCGACATCCTGAACATGAAGGTGGGCGACGTCATTCCGCTGGAGCTGGATGACTGCGTGACCGCCAAGGTAGACGGCGTGCCCGTCATGGAATGCAACTACGGCACGTTCAACGGCCAATACGCGCTGCGGGTCAACCGCATGCTGAATATGAGCGGCAGCGAGTCTGCCACGGAGTCTGACGATGACAACTGAACCGACCATGAACCCCGAAGCCAACGCCGACGACATCGATGTCGAGATGACGATGGAAGAGGCCATGGCCTTGGAAGCCGCGCAGCGTGCCGCGGCCAACCCGCCGGCTGCCGCGCCCGCTGCCGCCGAATCCAGCCCGGTGTTCAAGCCCCTGACGGCCGACGGCCTGGGCGGCGCCCAGCGCAACGACATCGACATGATCCTGGACATCCCCGTGCAGTTGACGGTGGAGCTGGGCCGCACCAAGGTGCCCATCAAGAACCTGCTCCAGCTTGCACAAGGTTCGGTGGTGGAACTCGACGCACTGGCCGGTGAGCCGATGGATGTCCTTGTCAACGGCTACCTGATCGCCCAAGGTGAAGTGGTGGTGGTCAACGAAAAATTCGGCATCCGCCTGACCGACATCATCACGCCGTCGGAACGCATCCGTAAATTGAACCGTTAATCCACACCAGTAAGTGCGCCATCGAGCGGCACCCTGACAGCAACCAGTGCTCCCCCCGGGCAAGGTGTTGAAATGAACCATGCAGTGGATTGGGCCCGCACCCTAGGCGGGCTGTTTGTAGTATTGGCGATGATCGTGGCGGCCGGCTGGCTGCTGCGCCGCCTGCAGCAGCGCGCGGGCATGGGCCCCGCGGGTTTGGGCCGGCGCCGCAGCCAGGTGATCACCGTGGTCGCCCAGCAGATGCTGGGCGCGCGCGAGAAGGTCGTCGTCGTTGATGTGGAAGGCACATGGCTCGTGCTGGGCGTCACGCAGCAGCACGTGCAAACGCTCCACACGCTGCCGCGCCCCGCAGAAGCCGCTTCCACGCCGGACGACCCATCCGGCGACGGCACGTCAGGCTCCGGCAAGCCACCCCGCTTTGCCGATGCACTGTCCATCCAGCTCAAGCGTCACCTGACGGGAAAGTCGGAATGAACGTGCGTACCTTCCTCCGTTGCCTGATTGCGTTGGCGCTGCTGGGCGCTGCGCCCGCCGTGTTCGCACAAGCGCAACCCGGTCTGCCGCTGCTCACAGGCACCGCCGGCGGCCAGAGCTATTCGCTGCCCGTGCAGACGCTGGTCTTCCTGACGTCGCTCGGGTTTCTGCCGGCCATCATCCTGATGATGAGCAGCTTCACGCGCATCATCATCGTGCTGTCGCTGCTGCGCCATGCGCTCGGCACGCAAACCTCGCCGCCCAACCAGGTGCTGATCGGGCTGGCGCTGTTCCTCACGTTTTTCGTCATGTCGCCGGTGCTCGACAAGGTGTACACCGACGCCTATGTGCCGTTGCGTGACAGCAAGATCACCGTCGAGCAGGCCATGGACACGGCCGCCACGCCGCTGCGCCAGTTCATGCTCAAGCAGACGCGCGAGCCCGACCTCGCCCTGTTCGTCAAGATGGGCAACATGCCGGCCATCGCCTCGCCCGAGCAAACGCCCATGCGTGCGCTCATCCCGGCCTTTGTCACGAGCGAGCTGAAAAGCGCGTTCCAGATCGGGTTTGCCATCTTCATCCCGTTCCTGGTGATCGACATCGTGGTGGCGGCCGTGCTGATGTCGATGGGGATGATGATGGTCACGCCGTCGATCTTCTCGCTGCCATTCAAGATCATGCTGTTCGTGCTGGTGGATGGCTGGCACCTGCTGCTGGGCTCGCTGGCCCAGAGCTTTGTGCAATGAGCGTCGATAGGAAACCGACATGACCCCCGAGTACGTTCTCGATATGGCCCGTCAGGCCATGCAGGTCGCCATGATGGTCGGCGCGCCGATGTTGCTGGTGTCGCTCGTGGTCGGGCTGCTCGTGGCGGTGTTCCAGGCGGCCACGCAGCTCAACGAGCAGACGCTGTCGTTCATCCCCAAGCTGCTGGCCGTGGCTGCCACGATGGTGCTGGCCGGCCCGTGGATCGTCGCGGTCATCGTCGACTACACGCGCGGGGTGCTGACCAACATTCCCAACTACGTGAATTGACGTCAGCCAGCTGACGCAGCCGCCCAATCCACGATGATCCAATTCACCGCCACGCAGCTCAACGGCTGGATCGCCATGTACTGGTGGCCGCTGGTGCGCGTGCTGGCATTCATCGCCATTGCACCGCCGTTTGCCAATACCGAGATCCCGACGTCCATCAAGGTGGCGTTCGGCGTGGTCATCACGGTGGCGCTGGCGCCCATGCTGCCGGTGCCCGCAGGCGTGTCGGTGGGCTCCTATGAGGGGCTGTGGATCACGCTGGTTCAGGTGTTGATCGGGCTGGTGCTTGGCTTTTGTGTGCAACTCGTGTTTTCCGCCATCAGCGGTGCTGGCGAGGTGATGTCGGTGCAGATGGGTCTGGGTTTCGCCTCGCTGCTCGACCCGACGCAGACCGAGAGCAGCATGCTGCTTGGCCGCTTCCTCAGCCTCACGGCCGTCACCGCGTTCATTGCCGGCGACGGCCATCTCGTGCTCCTGCACGCCCTGTTCGACAGTTTCACCGCCCTGCCCGTCTCGGCGGCGCCGCTGGGCAACCCGGGCTGGCAGACGCTGGCCGGCGGCGGCACGATCGTCTTTGCGCTCGCCCTGCGCATCGCCCTGCCCATCATCGCGATCATGATGATCGTCAACCTCGGCTTTGCCGTGCTCTCGCGCACGGCGCAGGCGCTCAACCCGTTTGCCGTGGGCATCGCCGCCACGCTGGTGGTGGGGCTGATGCTCGTCATGGTGATGATGACGTCGCTTGCGCCGGTGGTGGAACGGTCGGTGATGGATGCGCTGGACCTCGGTGGGCGGGCGTTCAGCCAGTTCAGCACCCTGCCTCGATAGGCAGCGCGCGCAGCCGCAGCACTGCCCGCCGCGCGTGCGATGATCGCGGTATTCCGCCGACCGATCTTCAAGGGAGTCTCACCACATGAGCCGCCGCGTTCTTGTGACGGGTGCCAGCCGCGGCATTGGCCGCGCCATCGCCTACCAACTCGCCTCCGACGGGTTTGACGTATCCGTGCATTGCCGCAGCGGCCGTGCCGAGGCCGACGCCATCGTCGCAGATATCCAAGCAAACAAGGGCAGCGCCCGCGTGCTGCAGTTCGACGTGCGCGACCGCGCCGCCTGCCGCACCCAGCTCGACGCCGACGTTGAGGCCCACGGCGCCTACTACGGCATCGTCCTGTGTGCAGGCGTCACGCGCGACGCCGCCTTCCCTGCCCTGACCGACGAAGACTGGGACATCGTCCTCGAGACCGGCCTGGATGGGTTCTACAACGTCGTCCACCCGCTCACCATGCCGATGGTGCGTGCGCGCAAGGGCGGGCGCATCGTCACCATCGCGTCCGTCTCCGGGGTGATGGGCAATCGCGGGCAGGTCAACTACAGCGCCGCCAAGGCCGGGCTGATCGGTGCCACCAAGGCGCTGGCCGTCGAGCTTGCGTCACGCAAGATCACCGTCAACTGTGTGGCGCCCGGGCTGATCGAAACGGACATGCTCGCCCACATGGAACACGTGGACCAAGCCCTGCAGGCCGTCCCGATGCAGCGGGTCGGACAGCCTGCGGAAGTGGCTGCAGTGGTCGGTTTCCTGATGTCGGATGCGGCGTCGTACGTCACGCGGCAAGTGATCGGCGTGAATGGCGGGATGGTGTGACGCGGAGGGCGGCCCCGCTGGGCGCCGCGCCCACGCTCCAGCATCACTTCACGCGCCAACTGGCGAGGCGCTCCGCGCTGCGCATGCATGTCGTCCTGATCGTGCTGTGGTCGCTGCGTGGGGTGTGGCGTGCAACAAGCTGCTGCGCTGCGCCCGTTCTCTACCGGCGGCGCGCCAGCAGATCGTCCACCACCGGCACCACCGCCAGCAGCATCAGAATCGACGCCAGCGGAATCGTGGCGGCATAGCCCAGATGCTTGAAGCCCAACGCGCCCACCACGCCGCCCACAAAGAACATCCCGAGCAGGGACGCCAGCAGCCGCAGCTTGGGCTGGTTGGCCACCACAGCGGGCAGATTGTGGTGCCCATGGTTCCAATACAGCGCCTTGCCGATTTCGATGCCGATGTCGGTGGCCAGACCGGTCACGTGCGTGGTGCGGATCTCCGCCTTCGAAATCTTGGTGATGATGGCGTTCTGCAGCCCCATCAGGAAGCACAGCAATGCCACGGTAGCCGGCACGAACACGACCCGGTATTGCCCGAGCGTTGTGCCCATCAGGCCGAAGAGCAGCAGCAGCGCGGCCTCCAGCATGAGCGGCAGCGCGAATTCACTCTGCGTGCTGCGGCGGCGCCCCCAGTTGACGAGCACCGCCGTACACGCCGCGCCGCACAGAAACGCCAGCAGCGAAGCAAGGCCTGCAAACACAAGGACAACGTCGCCCAGCACGAGGTCGTCGGCGATCGCCGAGACGATGCCGGACATGTGCGAGGTGTATTGCTTGACGGCGAGGAATCCGCCTGCGTTGGCGGCGCCCGCCACGAAGGCCAGTGACTGACCGAGGCGCCGGTTGGCGTCTTCTGAGCGTTCCGGGCTGGTCAGGCGGCGAAGATACTGGATGGGCATGACCAGTCCTGACGGTAGGTGAGCCGACATGATACGCCGCGCTCCCCGACCGTCCGACCGCGCCGCGTCAAGGATTGATGTACTGGAACAGCGACATGCCCTGCATGGCCGTGAAGGTCTTCTGCGCGGCCTGCAGCGATACCTGCTGCTGCGAGAACTGCGAGATGGCGGAGGTGTAATCCACCGATTGCAGCTTCGAGATCTGCTCCTTCAACTGCTCGCCGTAGTTCGAGCCGCTGCTGTTGAGCGTGGTGAGCTGCGCCTGCTGCGTGCCCACCGTCACCTGCGCTTGCAGGGCGACCTGATAGGCATTGTCGAGATTGCCCTGCGCCGTCTGCACGGCCTTTTGCAGGTTGGCGACGTCGGTGGCCTGCGTGGCAGCGTTGATCGGGGTCGACAGCGCCGTGATCAGCTTCTCGTACGTCTTGAAGACGCTCTGATTGGCGTTCGGGTTGGACGCATCCGAGTTGGGGATGCGCACGAACACCGAATCGCCCGACACCGAATTCGGCATCGAGATGTTCTGCGAAACCTGCACCACGGGTGGCTGGCCGCTGCCGACGTATTGCACGGAACCGCCGGTGTTGGTGAACGGATCGGTCGTGCCGTTGGCGCCGCCAAACAGGGCTACGCCCGCGGCATCGCGCTGATTGGCCGTCGACAGCAGTTGCTGGTACTGCTGCTTGACCTGCGCCAGCACACCAACGCGCTGTGACTCCGTCATCAGCGAGGTGTTGGCGCCCACCAATGTCTGCTTGCCCTGCTGCAGCGTGGTCACCAGGTTGGTCAGCGCCGAAGACACGCTGGTCAGGCGCGCGTCGGTGGTGTCGCGGTTGGACTGGTATTGGTCGTTGGCGTCCTGCGTTTGCTGCAGTTGCGCCATCTGACCGAACGCGCTGGGGTTGTCGCCCGCACTGGTGAGCGCGATACCGCTCGCAATCTGCTGCTGCAGCGTAAGCAGGTTCGATTGCGTGTTCTGCATCGAAGCGGAAGACGCGGCAAAGAATTGGGCGCTACTGACTCGCATGATCGGTCCGGACGAAGGGCTTTAGGACGTTATCGGCAGGCGGGGCGTTTTCTTCAGCACTACCCATCAGCCGCCGGCAATCGACAGCAGGCTGCCAAACAGCGAATTGGCCGTCTGCATCACCTTGGCCGAAGCTTGGTAGGCCTGCTGATACTTCATCAGGTTCATCGCCTCTTCATCAAGGCTTACGCCCGACACCGACTGCTGCTGTTGCGTGGAACTGGCCAGCAGCGCCTTCTGCGAGGTCAGGTTGGTGCTGGCGCGGTTAGCCTGCACACCGACCTGGGTGACGAGGTTGTTCCAGGCCGAGCCGATCGAAGTCGTGCCGCCGTCCAGCAGGTTGCTGTTGCGCAGCTTGGCCAGCGCGCTGGCGTTGCGGTTGTCGGTGCTGTTGGCGGTATTGGCCGAAATGGCGAATGTGTCACCGTTGCCGGGCGAACCCGACAGCGTCATCTGTACGCCGTTGAACGCGTACGTCGCGCCCTGGGTGTACGGTGCAGTGCCGCCCGCGTACGTGGTCGACGTGCCACCCACCGTGACGGTGACGCTGCCCGGGAATCCCGACAGCGAGCCGCCAACGGCCGAGCTGTAAGTCAGGTTGATGGGCGAGGTGAGCGGCGAGCCGGCATACGTGCTGTCCACGCCCAGTGAAGACACCGTGGCGCTGCCCGTGTTGTTGCTGCCCTGGTTGAGCACCACGGGCGAGGCTGCGGCCACGTTGTGGTAGTCGGTGGTGAGCGTCTGCATGGTGGCGGCCGCGTTGGCGGTCGGGCGCACCAGGAAAGAGTCACCGCTGTTCATCGTGCCCGACAGGTTGAGCGTGACACCGTCGATCGTGGTCGGCCAGCTCGACACCGTTACGGAGGCGGAGCCGTCCGGATAGTGCGAAACGGTGTAGGCGCCGCCCTGGTACTTGACCTGGTAGTCGTAGCCCTGCCCCGCATTGGCGTTGGTGATGCTGGCGGTGAGCGAGCCGCTGCCGGTGTTGTTGGTGCTGGGCGCGACGCTCGGGTTGGCCACGGAGAAGAGGTCCGTGCCCATCTTGCCGTTGGCGTCCATGCCGAGTTTGTTCTGCGCGTTCACGTCGGCCGACACGGCCGTGGCCAGGCGGCCAAGGCTGTTCTGCGCCGGAATGAGCGTGTTGTTGCGGAAATCCATCAGGCCGCCCAGCGCCCCGCCGCCGAGCTGGCTGTCGTCGATGTTGACCGTGCCGCCCGGGCTCTTGTAGCCCACCGACAATTGCGTCGGGTCGTACTGCGACGGCACCGCCGTCAGCTGGTAGCTCTGGTTGCCCTGCACGAGCGCCTGGCCGTTGCCCACGTAGATGTTGAACTGGCCGTCGCCGGTCTGTACCACGCTGGCCTTGATCGACTGATTGAGCGTCTGGACAAGCTGGTCGCGCTGGTCGCGCAGATCGTTTGCCGGCTGACCGGTCGACGCTTCCGCCTTGGAAATCTGGTCGTTCAACGCGGCGATCTGCTGCGCGGTGCCATTGACCGCGCTGATCTGCGTCTGCACCTGCGTGTTGACCTGGCTGTTGAGCGAACTCAACTGGCCGGCAATCGAATTGAAGCGGCTTTGCAGGCCGGCTGCAGCGTTCAGGAAAACCTGGCGCGCGGTGGTGTCCGAAGGCTTGGAGGCCAGGCCATCGGCAGCGTTGAAGAAGCTGGTGAGCGACGAAGTCAGGCCGCTGTTGCTGTCCGACATGTACTTGCTCAGGCCCGACACCAGGCTGTTGAGCTGATCGGCTGCGCTGGTCGAGGCCTGACCGCTTTGCACCTGTGCCGTCAGGAACTGGTCGTAGATGCGCTTGACGGTCGTGACGTTGGCGCCCTGGCCGAGATAGCCCACGCCCGCGTAGAGCGGAATGTTTTCCGTCTGCACGGCTTCCTGGCGCGAATAGCCGGGCGTGCTGGCGTTGGCAATGTTGTTGCCGGTCACCTGCAGGTTGATATCGGCCACCCGCAGGCCGGACGCGCCAATATTCAGAAGGGAGCTGCTCATAGTTGTCTCGGTGCGGGCAGCACGAAGCCGCCGAAATAAGCTCTAGAAACAACATCGGCCGGACAAGAACAAACTTGAGCCGGCCGATGTTGCAAAATATGCTTACTAAGTCACTTAGGCGATCTGCTTGAGCACCGCCATGATCTTGTGGGCGTAGTTCGGATCGGTGGCGTAGCCTGCGCGCTGCAAGCCCTTGGCGAACGACGCCGCATCGTTGCCGTTGCCGGCTGCCACGACGTTGCTGTAGCGGGGGTTGTTGGCCAACAGATTGGCGTAGTCCTTGAACGCCTCGGCGTACGAGCTGTAGGCGCGGAACTTCTCCTGAACCTTGTGGGCGACGCCGCCAATGTATTCGGTGGTGGTCACCGTGGCGGTCTTGCCAGCCCACGAGCCACCGGCCTTGATGCCGAACAGGTTGTGCGTGTTCGTGCCGTCCTTTGCCTTGATCTCGCGGCGGCCCCAGCCCGACTCCAGCGCGGCATGGCCGATCATGAAGTTGGCCGGAATGCCGGTTTCCTGCGCGGCCTGCGATGCGTGGTCGATCAGCTTGTTGTAGAAGCTGCTCATGCGCTCGCCCCGCGGCTCCGACGCCACCGTCGACAGATCGACCTCGGGCGGCGCGCTTGGGCTCTGCGCCTGCGCGTCCGCCTGCTTGCGCAAGGCGGCCAGCGCACGCTGCACGCGTTCTTCCAGGCCCGGGCGGGGCACGGTGCTGATGCCCGAGCCGTCGTCTTCCGTGCCGGGCGCGACGGCTGCGGCCATGCTGTTGAGCGACGAACGGGCGATCGCCTTGGCGGCATCGCTAGTGGCACCGGCGGCCCCCGGCAGCGCGGTATTGGTCGCCGTCGTATTGGACAGCGCCGTATTCACCTTGCCACCCGCATCCGGGTTCACATGGTTGGCCTGACGCAGCATCTGCTTCAGAAGCTGGTCTGCCACGCCCACGCCGCGCGACGCCATGGTCTGCGACAGCTGCTGATCGAGCATCGACGTGTACATCTTGCTCGAAGACGAATCGAGCGGCCCGTTTTGCGGCGATGCATCGCGCATCTGCTTGAGCATCATGTTCACGAAGATCGCGTCGAACTGCTTGGCGACGGTCTTGGCCGCGCCAGTCGGATCGGTACGCGCCGTTTGCTTGAGCGACTCGAACCCGCGGGAATCGAGCGCCAGGCGGCTGGTGAGGTCGGTTTGGTTCATCGTGGCCTCCGCAGCGTCAGATGATTTCCAGGTCGGCGCGCAGCGCGTTGGCCGCCTTCATCGCCTGCAGGATCGAGATCAGGTCTTGCGGGTTGGCGCCAATCGCGTTGATGGCCTTGACCACATCCGCCAGGTTGGTGCCGCCCTTGACGTTGATGAGGCTGCCGCCTTGCTGCTTGACCTCGATGTTCGAGCGCGCGCCCGCCACCGTCTGCCCTTGCGAGAAGGGCGCGGGCTGGCTCACCACCGGGTCCGTGCTGATGGTGACCGACAGGCTGCCGTGCGCCACCGCGCAGGGCTCGAGCTTGACGAGCTGGTTCATCACCACTGAGCCCGTGCGGGCGTTGACCACCACGCGTGCCGCGGCCAGTGCCGGCGTTACGTCAATGTTCTGCAGCTTGGCCACGAAGCCGACGCGGTCCGACGCCAGGGCCGGTGCGCGCACGTTGATCGTGCGGCCGTCCGCGGCTTGCGCCGTATCGGTGCCGAATTGCTTGTTGATGGCGGTGACGATGTTCTGCACGGTGCCGAAATCCGTCGTGCCGGTATCGAGCTGGATGCTGCCGGCCTCGCCCACCGTGGCCTGCACGGCACGCTCCACCGTGGCGCCGTTGGCGATACGGCCCGCGCCGAGCTGGTTGATCTGCACCTTGCTGCCATTGGCCGATGCGCCCGCACCGCCAATCACCACGTTGCCCTGTGCCAATGCGTAGAGCTGGCCGTCCACGCCCTTGAGCGGCGTGAGCAGCAGCGTGCCGCCGCGCAGGCTCTTGGCGTTACCGATGGACGACACCGTCACGTCGATCGTCTGGCCCGGCCGCACGAAGGCGGGCAGCGTGGCCGTCACCACCACGGCGGCGGTGTTTTTGAGCTGGATGCTCGCGCCGGCCGGCACGTTGATGCCGAATTGCGTGAGCATGTTGTTGAAGCTCTGGACCGTGAACGGCGTCTGCGTGGTCTGGTCACCGCTGCCGTCCAGGCCGACGACAAGGCCGTAGCCGATCAGCGCGTTGTCGCGAACGCCGGCAACGGTGGTCAGATCCTTGATGCGGTCGGCGTGTGCCGTGCTCGGAACCACCGCCGAAATTGCGCTCAGTGCCACCAGGGCTGCGCCGATGATGCGATGCAAAGTCATGGCAGATTCCTCAGAACGGCGACACGGTCAGGAAGAACCGCGACAGCCAGCCCATCTGCTGCGACTCGGCCACATAGCCCGTGCCGCGATATTCCATGCGTGCGTCCGCCACCTGGGTGGACAGCACGGTGTTTTGATTGTTGACGGTCGTGGGGTTGACCACGCCCGAGAACTTGACCGACTCGGTGCCCTGGCCCACGGCGGTCTGCTTCTCGCCGCTGACCACCAGGTTGCCGTTGGAGAGCACCTCCACCACCGTCACCGTGATGGTGGCCGTGAAGTTGTTCTGCGCACCGTTGGCGCCCTTGCTGTCGAACTTGTTTGCGTCGCTGGCCGACACACCCAGCAGCGACAGCACGCCCGGGTTCATGCCAGCAAATGTCGGCACCGAAGCGGTCAAGCTGCCCGTGCGGTTGACGCTGCCCGAAGTCTGCTTGCTGGCCGCCGTGTTCTCGGTGATCACGATCGTGATCGTGTCGCCCACCATGTGCGCGCGGCGGTCTTCGAACATACCGCGAAACCCACCGCTGCCCGATGCCACTTCCTGGTAAATCGCCCCGCTCTGACGCGGCGCCATCACCGGCATCGGCGGGCGCGCGGTTGTCGGACCTTGCACGATCGGAGCCGGCGGCGGCAGCATGCCGCACGCCGTAGCGAGCAAGGCGGCCGTGCCAAGCACGACCAATCGAACGACTCGAACAGCTAGCACAGCGCGGCCGCTGTGCTTGCCATTCTGGAGCGAGTGAACCGGGGGGGTATGCATCGCACTACATCCTCAAAAACTGCGCTGTCCAGCTCAAAGCTGTGACAGCTTCTCCAGCATCTGGTCCGACGTCTGGACCGATTTGCTGTTGATCTCGTACGCGCGCTGCGTCTGGATCATGTTGACCATTTCTTCCACCACGTTCACGTTGGACGTTTCAACGTAGTTCTGGTTGAGCGCGCCCACACCGTTCGAGCCCGGGTTGGCCAGGTTGGCGGTACCCGACGCTTCGGTTTCGGCGTACAGGTTTTCGCCCATGCTGCGCAGGCCGGCCGGGTTGATGAAGTTGGCCAGCTGGAACGTGCCCACCTGCGTGTTGTTGACCGTGCCCGGCGTGGTGACCGTCACAACGCCGTCCTTGCCGATCGTCAGGCTGGTGGCGTTCTGCGGCACCGTCACGGCCGGCTGGACCGGGTAGCCGCTGGAGGTCACCAGCTGACCCTGCGCGTTGATCTGGAAGCTGCCGTCACGCGTGTAGGCCAGTGTGCCGTCGGGCATCTGCACCTGGAAGAAGCCGTTGCCGTTGATGGCCACGTCGGTCGAGTTGCCGGTCTGCTGCAGGTTGCCCTGCGTGTGCAGGCGCTCGGTGGCGACGATGCGCGTACCCGTACCGATCTGCATGCCCGAGGGCAGCGTGGTCTGTTGCGACGACTGCGCACCCGGCTCGCGCACGTTCTGATACAGCAAGTCTTCGAACACGGCGCGCGAGCGCTTGAAGCCCGTCGTGTTGACGTTCGCCAGGTTGTTCGAGATGACATCCAGCTGCGATTGCTGGGCGTCCATCCCGGTTTTGGAAATCCACAGGGAGCGAATCATGTTCGAGTCCTTGGTTGATTCAATTCAATGCGCCGGCCGTTCAGGCGTGGCGCAGCAGTTCATTGGCCGACTGGGCATTCGTGTCGCTCGTGTGCAGCGATTTCATCTGCATTTCGAGCTGGCGCGAGATTTCGATCATGTTGACCAGCGAGTCGGTCAGGTTGACGTTGCTGCCCTCCAGCGCCCCGCCGGTGATGCGGACTTTTTCATCCACGCCTGCGTCCTGGCCGTCGCGCTGGCGGAACAGGCCGTCCGCGCCGCGGTCGATGTTCGCCGGGTCGATGCTCACCAGTTTCAGTCGGCCCAGCGACACCGGCGGCGTACGGCTGTCGGCACTGATCGCGTTGACCGTACCGTCCTTGGCAAACTGCACCGTGGTGTTGGGCGGCAGCGTGATCGGACCGCCGTCGCCCAGTACGGGCTGGCCTGAGAGCGTCTGGATCGTGCCGTCCGGGCCCAGTTGGAACGTACCGGCGCGGGTGTAAGCCTCACCGCCATCCGGCGTCTGCACGGCAAAGAAGCCTTGTCCGTCGATGGCCACGTCCAGGCTGCGGCCAGTGGTCTCGATCGGGCCGGGCGCTAGGTCCGTACCGATGGCCGAGGCCATGACGTAGCTGCGCGTGGGCGAGCCCTCGCCTTGCACACCCACCGTATGGAACGCGTCGATCTGCGCCTTGAACCCGGTGGTGCTGGCGTTGGCGAGGTTGTTGGCGCTGGCAGCCTGCTGGTCGAACAGGTGCTTCACGCCGGTCATCGACACGTAGATCGAGCGGTCCATCGCGGGCCCCTATCAGCGCAAGCTGACCAGCGTCTGGAGGATGGTGTCCTCCGTCTTGATGGTCTGCGCATTGGCCTGGTACGAACGCTGCGCGACGATCATGTTGACCAGCTCGGCAGAAAGATCCACGTTCGACTGCTCGACGGCGGAGGACTGCAGCAGACCGAATGAGCCCATGCCGGGGGTGCCCAAGCCAGGCGCGCCCGAATTGGAGGTTTCCACCCACTGGTTGCCGCCGATGTTCTGCAGGCCTTCCGGCGCCTTGAAGTTGGCCATGGCGATCTGGCCCAGCACCGAGGTGCGGCCATTCGAATAGCGGCCCGTGATGGTGCCGTCGGTGCCCACCGAGTAGCTGGCCAGGCGCCCGGTGGCGTAGCCGTCTTGCGTGACGGTGGTGTCGTTGTAGCCGCCGCCGTACTGCGTGGTGCCCGTGAAGTCGATGTTGCTGATCGACATGCCAGTCGGCGTACCAAACGCGACTGCAACCTTGCTGGGCGACGAGGTCAACTGGCCGCTCGTGTTGAAGGTGAGCGATGTGACCGGGTTGCCGCCAGTGGGGTTGTTGCCGTCCACCTGCGAGTACACGTTCCAGCCGGTGCCGGTGCGCACGTAGTAGTTGGTCAGCATGTGCGCCGTGCCCGTGCCGTCGTACACCTGCTCCGACACGGAGTGGTTGAACGTGGCCGAGTTGGTGGCCGAAAACGGCGTGGTGGTCGGCACCGTGGCCGCGGCATCCAGGTTGATGGCGAACGCGGTGTTGGTGGTAGCCAGCGGCGCCAGGTCATTGACCGGAATCTGCAGCTTGGTCAGCACGGCCGTGTTGACCTTGCCGGTGGAGTCCACACCGTAGCCGGTCAGGTTCTGGCCGGTGGCGGAGATGACGTAGCCGTTCTTGTCGGTCTGGAACTGGCCGTTACGCGTGTACGACACCTGGCCGCTGCCCTGGTCGACCATGCGATAGAAGCCCGAGCCGTTGATGGCGATATCCAGCGGGTTGCCGGTGATGGTCACGTTGCCCTGCGTGAACGCTTGCGACACCTTGGTCACGCTCACGCCCTGCCCGATCTGGTTGTCGGAGGCACCGACCAGCGAGCGCGCATACACGTCGCCAAACTCGGCGGTCGACTTCTTGTAGCCGACAGTATTGGCGTTGGCCACATTGCTGCCGATGACGTCGAGGTTCTTGGAGGCGGCGTCGAGACCGCTGAGGCCTTGCTGGAATCCCATAGTGTTCTCCCGTAGAAGATAAAAGCGCGGGGTCTGCCCGCAGTTGACCCGTGTTTATTGAATCGATGCAACGTCGGACAGCTTGGCGGTTCCGCCAGAGGCCAGCACCAGCTGCATCGTGCCGTTGTTGATGGTGACGCCGGCCACCTTGTCGGTGCCCAGGGCGTTTGCCGTAACGACCTTCCCGCCCTGCGTGGCCGACACCTTGATGGAGTAGGCGCCGTCGGCAAGCTGATTGCCCTTGTCGTCCTTGCCGTTCCAGGTGTAGTTGCCGCTGCCGCCCCCCATCTGGCCGAGATCGACGGTGCGCACGGCCACGCCCGCAGCGTTCGTGACCGTGACGACGACGTCGTCGGCGCCGTTGGGCACCGAGACGCCGAAGTTGGCAGCCCCCGAGGCCAGCGTCAGGTTGTTGGTCGGCACCTGCACCGAGCGGCCGATCATCGACGACGCCTGCGTGGTCGCGTTCTGCGTGAGCATGCTCGACATCGTGGTGTTCAGCTGCTGGATGCCGTTCACAGTGTTGATCTGCGCAAGCTGCGAGGTCATCTGCGAGTTGTCCATCGGGTTGAGCGGATCCTGGTTCTTCAACTGCGCCACGAGCAGTTGCATGAACGTGTTCTGCAGGTCGCTGCCCTTGGTGATGGCAAGCTGGTTGCCGGAGGTCGTGCCCGCGGTGCTGGTCGTGTTGGTCGTTGAGCTGACGGTCATGTTCTTGTCTCGCTAGGAATGTGCCGCTTACTGGCCCAGGGTCAGAGCCTTGGAAGCCATCGTCTTGGTGGTGTTGGCGACTTCCACGTTGGCCTGGTACGAGCGCGACGCAGAAATCATGTTGACCATTTCGTCCACCACATCGACGTTCGGCATGGTCACGTAGCCGTCGGCATCGGCCAGCGGGTTGCCCGGCTGGTGCATGCGCTTCATGGGGGTGACGGTGTCTTCCACCACGCGGTCGACCGACACGCCGGTGGCGTAGTCGTCAGACTCCTGCGCGGGCGAGAACACCACCTGCTTGGCGCGGTACGCCTTGCCGTCCGGGCCCGTCACGCTTTCGGCGTTGGCCAGGTTGGAGGCGACCACGTTCATGCGCTTGGACTGCGCGGTGAGCGCGCTGCCAGCTACATCCATCACCTTGAATAGCGACATGTTGATTCCGATGTCTTCAAACACTGTTGCCGGCGCGGCTGCCGGACCGATCCGGTGTTCTGCATGGCGGCTTGCTCCGGACCGATCTTTCCCGGCCCGGAGCGCCACACAGTTCCCGCCCCTCTTTCGCCGCGCGTGATTGCTGCGCGGTCGTCTTAATGCCTGTCTGCTGCTCTTGCTGCTCTTGCTGCTCTTGCTGCTCTTGCTACGTCGCGCTAGCTGTTCTGAATCGCCGCCAGCATCGACTTGATCTTCTGCGTCACGATGCTCAGATCGGCCTCGTAGCGCACGGTGTTGTCGGCAAAGCGCATGCGCTCGCCGTCCATGTCCACCGTGTTGCCGTCGATGGACGGCTGCTGCGACGTGCGGTACTGCACCTCGCCCTGCAGCGCCTTGGTCTGCTGCGACAGCGATGCCTGCATCAGCGACACATCGCCGGCCGGCGCGCCATCCACACTCAGGTGGCCCGCAGCCGTTGCCGACATCGGCAGGCTGTTACCGCCTTGCTGGCCGACCGCCTTCTGCAGCGCCGACTGAAAGTCGAAGTCGCGTGCCTTGTAGTTGGGCGTATCGGCGTTGGCGATGTTCGAGGCCAGAATCTGGTGCCGCTGCGAGCGCAGGTGCAACGCCTGCTCCTGAAAACCGAACAACTGATCCAGCTTGTCGATCATGTCTGTCATTCCTTGCGCGTGGCGTCCTGGTGATTGCTGCCACCCGCCGGGGTTGCGTTCTGTCTTGCGTTTGCTTGTTGCGCGTTCCGTTCGGCAGGAGGGCCCGGCATCAGCGGCCCCTTCAAAACCGCCGATGCCGTCTCCAAAACCGCTGAACCGCTTGTCTTGCTGAGTTGCCGTCATGCAGCCTCAGTGGAAAAGACCTGTCTGCGAATCCAGAGGTTGGCCGGGAAACCTTCCACCGGGGCAGGCTGCACGGCCAGGAACCGCGCAACGCCAGGGACTTCACCACGTTGCAAAGTCTAGGGGCGGGTGTGCAACACCATTCGTTCGAATAAGGGGGGGATTGGCCGACATTTCCGCATTTGGCCCTCGCGCACGCGTGGCTACACTTCACCGGACTTTTGATGAAGGGGCTGTCCATGTCCACGCGGTTTGCACGCAGCGCGCACCACCCGATCCGATCTGCCGCCACGGCCATGCCGCTGGCCGCGCGCCAGCGCAAGCTGTTGCTGATCCTGGCGCTGGGCCTGCTGGCCAGCGTCGTTCATCCGATCCTGGCGCACGCTCAAGGCATGGTGCGCGTCGGCTATCCGCCGGCCCAGGCTGCAGTTGTGCAGCCGGCCCCGCAGCCCACCACCATCCAGGGCCCGAACGCCATTCAGATGCAGATTCAGCAACAGCTGCAGTCGCAACTCGACATCTTGGGCGGCACGAATGAGACGGGGGCGCCACGTGCTTCGGTGGAAGTTGGCCCCGTGGATGCACGCGTGGCCAACCAGCCTTGCGACCAGATCGACCTGATGCTGCCCGCGGCCAACCGCCTGCGCGGCCGTATACAAGTAGGCGTGCGCTGCCGTTCGCCGCATGCCTGGGCGGCCTGGGTGCCGGCCACGATTCAGATTACGGGGACGTATTACGTCGCCTCGCACCAGCTGTCGCCGGGCAAGACGCTCGATCTGGGCGATCTGGAGGCCCGTACGGGCGATCTCTCCACGCTGCCGGCGTCGGTCGTGCAGCAGCCGGCCGATGTGGTGGGGCATGTACTGCTCACCAGCGTGGCCGCCAACCAGCCGCTGCGCGCGGAAAGCCTGCGCCTGCCGATGGCGGTGCAGGCCGGCCAGACCGTCAAGCTCATCGCCGAGGGCGGTGGCTTCCAGGTCAGCAGCGACGGTCGGGCCTTGAACCAGGCCGCGGTGGGCCAAGTGGCCCAGGTGCGCACCGCCAACGGCAATGTCGTCTCGGGCATCGCACAGTCCGCCGGCGTCGTGGCGATCCAGTTTTAAGATCAAATTGATAACGGCGGATCACTTTTCTGCTGTGATGCGTAATCGATACCTGCCGCTAAAGTTTGGGCCGGGGTTGGCCGATATGGGTGTTAGGATGAACGCGCTCTTCGGAGACACCCGTGAAAATCAACCATATCGTGAACAACACGCCGGCCGTTGCGCCGACCAAGGACGCTGCGTCCGGGTCGACGCGCGCCACCGGCTCGTCCCCGGCCACCACGACGGCTTCGGGCACCACGCGCCACACTGGCGATTCGCCGTCGCTGTCGGTCCAACAAGTCTCGCGCCAAGTGGGCAGCGGCGACTTCGACGCCGCGCGCGTCGAGCAGATCCGCAGTGCCATTCAGAACGGCACGCTCAAGATGGATGCCGGCAAGATCGCCGATGCGGCGCTTTCCGACGCGCAATCGCTGCTCTCTACGCGCTCCAAGAAGGTCTGACGGGCGTTTCCCGTCGACCGTCCCCTGTATTTTCTGACGCCGCCGGTCCATTCGGACCGATCGCGGCGGGGCGCTGTGCCGGCCGGCGGCTGCCCAAGCTCCCAAGCCGAAGGTAGTCAACATGGACAACACACTGCTGATCCGCACCCTTGCCGACGAGCAGGAACTGCTGCGCGCCGCCACGCTCACCCTGGATGCTGAAGCGCAGGCGTTGCGCGATGGCGACATGGTCGAGCTCGAACGCATCACCCAGACCAAGCAAAAACAGCTCGCCGCCCTGGGCGAGGCCGACCGCGACCGCCGCCTGTGGTGGGCCCAGCATGGCGGGGCCGATCCGTACGGGCTGGTCAAATACCTGCGCACCGACGAAAACGCCAGCCGCCTGTTCGACGAGAACCTGGCCTTGGCCCGCCTGCTGCGCCAGCGCAACATCGACAACGGCACCCTGATCGACCTGCGCCTGCGCGCCACGCAGAACGCACTGTCTGTCCTGCATGCCGCAAACAACGGCGGCGGCACGCCCTACGGCCGTGATGGCAAACAGCCGCTGTCGATGCCGCGCTTCTCGGTGGTCGCGCAATAAGCCACCAGAACCCATCTTTTGAGCACAAAAGCCGCGCTTTACGCCCACGTCAATGGGCGTGAAGTGGGGCTAGCTGCTGCCGTCTGATCCTGCTATGTATAGAGGGGACTAGCACACCACCAATCGGGGTAAACAAAAAGGTTTACATCCCATTGATGGGTGCAACAAGCATGCTGGGGATTTATTCTGCGATTTCGGCGGAGTTAATCCTCCGCGCCTGGCGACATAAACAAGAAAAACCGGAAGGAAATTGCGCCTAATGGCGTGCCAAGGTTTCGGCCCGGCGGCACCGCACCGCGGTGACTGCCGGTTGAACGGGGAAATATACCGAGACCGCGCGCTAAAAGCATTTTCCATAGGCACGGCCGCATTCATTTTGGACCGCAGGTTCAAATATAGACGCGGCAACAAGCTGATTCCGGAAATGGACAAACAAACCATAACCAGACAGGCGGCGCAGTGAAATCAATCGTAGTGGAGGCACACCCTTTGGTGCGTGCCGGCGCGACCCATGTGTTGCAATCGCTGCCGGCCATTACCGAGGTGGTCAGCGTCGAGCCGGACGAAGCCCTCTTTGAAAATCTTGCGGCGCATGCGGACGCCGAATTGGCCCTGATCGGCCTGCCCTTGCCCGGCATCGACGATCTGCCGGCCCTCTCGCGGCTGCTGCAGCAGCCCCATCCCCGACACGTTGCCGTGCTTGGCGAAACCGATTCCGCCGCGCATGTGCGCACGCTGATGCAATTGAATGTTTCTGCATATCTGCTGAAAAGCTATTCCGGCAAATTGATTGCGGCAGCTTTGGAATTGGTGCTCGCGGGCGGCCGTTATGTGCCGGCATCGATTGTGCTGACACGGCCTGAAGCCAATGCGGCAGGTTCTTCCAGCGGAAATGGTAATGACGATTGCGCCTTGCTCGGCCTGACGCAGCGTCAATATGAAATTCTGGTCTTGCTCTCACGCGGGCATCCGGTCAAAACCATCAGCCGCATGCTGAGCATTTCCGAGGCGACAACAAAGGCGCATATCAACGCGCTGTATCGTCGGCTCGAAGTACGCAGCCGTACCGAGGCCGTCTTTGTTGCTACGCAGCGCGGCGCCATGCTGCTGAATCAGCCGAACATTGGAGCGGAGACCGCTTCGCCGCCCGCCCGGCCGCTGCGCCTGGCGCGCACAGGCTGACGCCAGCCCTGGCCGGTTGTCCACACGACAAAAAACGGCGCCCGGAATCCGGACGCCGTTGCACATGGCCGCCCACGCTGTCGAGACGCGGGCGGCGACAAGGAAAGCAGATCGCGAAAAGCTTAAAACTTTGCGCGGATGCCTACGCCGAAGGTGTCGGCCGTCGACAGATCCGACACCTTGTCGCGGAAATACGCCGCATACACATCGGTGCGCTTGGACAGCGAATAGTCGTAACCGACTGCCCAGGTGTTGCGCTTCACGTCTGCGGCGCCCGACGTCTTCGTGTACGCGTACGAGGCCAGGATGCTGCCCGGGCCGACCGGGATCGACACGCCGAGCTGGCCGCCGTTGCTCTTGGCGTCGCCCGTGCTGATCGTGTTCTTGATGTACTGGTATTGGCCGTACAGCTTGACCACGCCAAAGTCATACGTCGCGCCCAGCTGCCCCGCCGTCTGGCGCGAGAAGCCAGCCACCAGGCTGTTCAGATCGCCCGGCGCGCTGTCGTAGCGCACCTGCTGGAACGCCGCCGTGGCTGCAAAATTGCCGCGGAAGTACAGCAGGCTGCCGCCCCACTTGTTCTGGCCGTTGTGGCCGGCTTGCTCGCCTGCGCCGTAGATCAGGGTGCCCGTCAGGCCGCCCATGTCCGGCGTGGAATACATGATCGAGTTGTCCCAGCCCGAATCGCCCACCAGGCCCGAGATGCCCGCGGCGCCCGAACTGCCGTTGCCGAGGTAGGTGTGGAACACCATCGGCGAGAAGGTGTACGAATCGATGAACGGGTTAAACAGGATCGTCGAAACGAAGTACGGCGGCGTGTTGCGGCCGAGCTTGATCGAGCCCCAGGTGTTCGACTGCAGGCCGACAAACGAATTACGTGCGAAGAAGTGGTCGCCATCAAAGCGGCCGGACTTGCCCGTATCAGGGCGGAAGAACGCTTCCAGCGTGAAGATCGCCTTCAGGCCGTTGCCCAGATCTTCACTGCCCTTCAGGCCCCAGTACGACGTCGACATGCCGCCCGAGTTGACACCCCATGCGCGGTCCTGGCCCAGGTTCTTGGTGGCGCCGGCCCAGGCATCCACCTGGCCGTACAGCGTCACAGACGATTGGGCCTGCGCTGCGCCTGCGGTCAAACCGGCGGCGGCAGCCAGCACGGCCAGCGAAAAACGTCGCTTGAGTTGCATTGTTGAGTTCTCCCTCGTGTGGTTCCGTTGTGTTGAATCGACTGAATCAGCGTTGAGGCGGCAGGTGGCTCAATCCGCCGCCGCTGAGATGGCGCCGTGAATGCAACTGCCGTGCCAATACGTTGTCGGCAAAGCGTCGCTTCACAAATGAATACGTTTTCCTGGGAAGGGGCGCAGACTAGCTTGAATACCCCAGGCGGACAAGTCCCCATCGCGGGGTGTGTGGCGCCGTTTCTGCACCGGTCTGGCGCAGTGCGCTTTCAGTCGTTTTGAAGCACCCGGATGTCGACTTCGCGCGTGTAGCGCTCGGGCGAAAAATCGCAGTACGTGAGGGAAATCGGCGTGTCCGCCACGCTGTAGCCGATGCGGCGCACGCGCACCAGCGGCACGCCTGCATCCACGCCCAGCTGCGCAGCCTGGTGGGCGTCGGCCACACAAGCCAGCGGTGCCTCGCGCGAGCGCGCGATAGTCAGATTGGCGCGCTGAAACACCTGCACGAACAGGCGATCCTCAAAGTCGCGCGCCTCCAGCATCGCCGCCAGCCGCGACGTCAGCCAGGTACGCAGCAGCATGATGGGCTGCCCCGCCACCTGAGCACGGCGCTCGACAAACGCCACCTGTGCGCCCACCGACAGGTCGAGTGCGGCGGCCACGGTGTCGTCGGCCGCCTCCAGCCGGAATGCACTGACCGTATAGACGGCGCCCGGCACATATTCCAGCGCGGCGTCAGACTGGCCCGGCGCATACAGCACCGGCCGATGCGGCCCCACGCGATCGAGCACCACGCTGCGCTGCCCACGCGAACGCTTGAGCAGCCCGCGCGCCGCCAGCTCATTCAGCGTGCGGCGCGCCGTCAGACGGGATACACCGTAGCGCTGAGCGACTTCATTCTCGCTGGGTGCGATGCTGCCGGCCGGCAGCGCTCCGTGCAGGATGTCGAGCCGAATGCGGTCGGCCAGTTCGAGGTATTTAGGCAGGCGGGGCGTCATGCCGTCGTTATACATGAACGATCATCGCGCGCAGCAATGCAAATGGCCCACCGGACAGGTGGGCCATTTACGTTGCACGCTTGCGCGCGCCAGGTAGGGTCCGACAGATCAGGCGATCAGGAATTTATCGCGGTTCTTGCCGATCCAGGCCGGCGCACGGCCGCGGCCGGACCACGTCGCGCCGGTCTTCGGGTCGCGATACTTTGCCGGCACCGGCGCCTTCGCACCGGCACGGCGGCCGCGGCGCTGGGCCAGGCCCAGGTCTTCAGCGGTCAGACCATATTCGGCAACCGTCTGACGCACTTGCTGGATAACCGCTTCCAGTTCTTTGGCGCGCGCAGTTTCGATCTGCTCTTCCAGTTTGGCCTTTTGTGCAATCAATTCCTTGTATGTCGCCATATGCGCTCCCGTTAAATTCTGGTGTGAAATCTGGTCTGGATCAGATATTAGATCAATTGTATTCATAACTGAAATCAAATTTCAACGTTTTTGATCGTGACCCGTCAAACCGCCCCACTAAGCCAGACATCAACTCATGCCACACCGGATGCTCAGTTTCAACCGGAAAGTCGGATTGACGCATCGGATTAGCGTACGCGATGATGTAAGGCCGCAAACTGGTATCGCGCTGTATTTCAGTGCCACCACCATAGCAAGCGCTGCCGGGTCCCGCAATTCCCGCTTGCGCCGCAGGCGGCAAACTGCAGCATCGCAGCAGTACAGCGAACGCAATATCAATTCATGCGCAAGCCTCCGGCCAGGCATGCCATTGCACCGCGATGGCATGCCATTTGGCGGGGGCGGTAAAACGATTCAAAGCACCCCCCTCTTGGTTGCAGTTGGATGAGACAACGATGAATTCGCCCTTACCGCGTCGTTTTTACTATCTGCTTTTGGTCTTTGGCGTACTGGCAGGCACGCTGTTTGTCGCCGCGACTGTTTTCTTTCCAGAACGTTCGGTCGAACGGATCAGCGCTTATTTCATCCTGACAACGGGAACATGCGTGTTGATGTGTGCAATCGGGTTGACACTGACGCATCGCTGGATCGAGCAGCATTTCGCCGCCCAGGAAAGTGAACATGGCCCGCATGCCCAAATGGAACCGTCGCTCGCACCAGACCCGCAGCCAATCGTTTTGAAACCTGCGCGACAAATCAACAACAGCGCGTCCGACAAAACGCATTCAAAATGTGTTGTATCGACCACAAACTAGATTTTGCGCCGCGCACGACTTTTGCGCATTATGAAGACCATTGCCTCTGACTTCCGGTAGCCGGCGTTCTCGCGGCCAGTGTCGCCCGAAGTCCGTGCTGACAGAGATGCCGGGCAATGCCTCAGTTGGAGCGTGGGATGCCAGACGAAATTTCCTACCCGTTGTCGGCGCAAAGCCTTCCGGTTCCGCTCTATGTGGTGCTCGAAGGCCGCATCGTCTTTGCCAATGCAGCCGGCGTTTGCATGGTGCGGGCGCTGTCCTCCGACCAACTGCTCGGCGAGCCCTTCTCGCGCTTCTTCCAGGACATTCCCGCATGGCTGGAGGCCCTTACCGGAGAAGACGCCGATGCGACGCAGCCCGATGCTCGGGCCATTCCGGCGGCACAGCTCGTCTCCGCACTTTCTGCCGGTGATTCCAACGAGGTGGTCAGCGTCAGGCTGACGGTGACGCCAACCCGCTTTGATGGGCTGCCAGCGCAGCAGGTGGTCGTGCACGGATTGCCGCTGCCGCTCGATGCGCAATTGCCGGGCAAGGCCGGCGAGCGCGTGCTGAGCGCCGAAGCCATCGGTGCCGCGTTACCGCACGAGCATCTCGATCATCTGCTTTCCACGCTGCCTTCCGCCGCCTCGCTCGGCGAGCGGCTGCATGCTGCGCTGCGGGCGCTGGAGGCTGCCTTGTCGTCGGCGCTGTGCATGGTGGTGCGTGTCGTCTCCGGGCGGGCAAGGCTCTACGGCACGCAGCGCGCACGGGCGAAGCTGGCATTGCGCGACGACCACGCGGCGCACCTGCCCACCGCGGCACAGGGTGAGTTCGATATCGAACTGGCTCGCATCGCGCCGCTGCTCAATGAGCTGGCGCCCATCGAACTGGTTCACGAAGCCAATGCGCCCACGGCTTTGCACGAAGCACTCGTCCGCGTGTTGGACACCGCGCATCCGACATGGCTGTGCCGCATCCCGGCCCAACATGGCGGCATGGCCGTCGCCGATGATCTGCTCTGCCTCTTCTTCCCAACTGCCAACCCGCCCGACGACGCAACGCTGCGCGCAGACTGCGGCCGCTACATCGCGGCCCTGGTCAAGCTGCTGCGCCTGGAGAATGAATATCGCCAGTCCCGCGAGCTGCGCGATCAGTATCGGCTGGTGGTCAACCATCTGAGCGAAGGCGTGCTGACGCTGTCCACCGACGGCCGCGTGCTTTCGTACAACCGCAGCGCGGCCGAGATCCTGCGCATGTCGGGCGCGTCATGGAAAGGCCGCCCGCGTGTGGCATTGAACGACATGATGTTGGGTGAAGACGGCGCCATCCTGCCGCGCGCCGCATGGCCCTCCACCCTGGCGGCCCGCACGGGGCGAGCGATCAGCAACGTCGTCGTGGGCGTGCCGGCCGGCAATGGGCAGATCGTGTGGCTGCGTGAATCGGTGCTGCCGATGTTCTCGCCGGACAGCGCATCCCCGCACGCGGTGCTGGTCATCTTTACCGACATCACGGCCGAGCGTTCCGCCTACGAGCAGCTGCGCCTGCTGGAGACCAAGGATTCGCTCACCGGCCTGCCCAATCGCGCGGCGTTCATCGAGCGGCTCGATGCGCGGCTGGCGCTGCCGTCCACCGGGGAATCCGCGCTGCTGTATATCGGGCTGGACCACTTCAAGACCGTGAATGAGGCGATGGGGCACCACATGGGCAACCAGGTGCTGAACATGGCGGCGCAGCGCATCCGCGGCCAGGCGGGCCAGCGCGCGCTGCTGGCACGCCTCGGTGGCGACCAGTTCTGCGTGGCCATCGATGACCCGAACGCTGCCGACACGCTCGCACAACAGGTGCTCGACGCGCTGGCCCGCCCCTTCACCGGTGGCGAACGTGAAGTGCACCTGTCGGCCAGCATCGGTGTGGCGGCCTACCCGGAAGACGGCGGCGATGCGGCCACGCTGGTCAGCCATGCCGAAGCCGCCATGTACCGCGCCAAGGAAAACGGGCGCAACCGCATCACGCGGTATTCGCGCGCGCTGGAAACACAGATGCTGCGCCGCTTCACACTCAACGAGCGCATGCGGCGTGCGCTGGCGCGCGGTCAGGTGCGGCTGGTGTATCAGCCGAAGTACGCACTCGACTCAGGCGAACTGGTGGCGGTTGAAGCGCTGATGCGGTGGTCCGACCCCGAACTGGGCGCAGTGTCGCCCTCCGAGTTCATCGACGTGGCAGAAGAGTCGGGCTACATCCTCGAACTTGGCCGCTGGGCACTCATGCAAGCCTGCGCGCAGGGCGAGGCATGGGCACGAAAGTTCGGCTTCACGGGGCGCATGGCGGTGAATGTGTCCGCGCGGCAATGCGATGCGGGCGTGATCGAGCGCGACGTCGATGAAGCGCTCAAGGCTTCGGGCATGGCGCCCGGCCGGCTGGAACTGGAACTGACGGAAAGCGTGCTGCTGGCCGACCGGCAATCGACACAGCGCCTGCTCATGAGCCTGGCCGCGCGGGGCGTGCGCATCTCGCTCGATGATTTCGGCATCGGGTTCTCGTCGCTGTCGTATCTGCGCAGCTTGCCAATCCACAACATCAAGATCGATCGTTCGTTCATCAGCGGCGTGCCTGGGGTGCCCGACTGCGTGGCGCTCACCAAGACCATCATCGCGATGGCCCGCGCGCTGAATATGACGGTCACGGCCGAAGGTGTGGAAACCCCGGAGCAAACGGCTTTCCTGACTGCACATGCGTGCGACGAAGTGCAGGGCTTCCTGTTTGGACGTCCGCTGGAAGTGTCGGCACTGGAAGAATTGCTGCGCACCCGAAGCCGCGCACAGGTATAAAAAAACGGACCCGAAGGTTTAACCCCGGGTCCGTTTCTTTTTGAGTCGACGCGCAGGTCGAACCGAAATCAACGCGTCGATACGTTGCCCACCAGGCCGCCCAGTGCGGCACCGCCCAGCGTGGCACCCGGGCCGCCAATCAAAGCAGCGCCGGCCAACCCGCCCACACCCGCACCAATGGCGGTATTGCGTTGACGTGCCGTCATGTCGGCACAGCCGGTGGCGGTCAGCAACGTCGCACCGGCCAGCAGAATCGTCAGTACCCGAACCATGTTTTTCTCCTTGAATGCGTCGGTCGCGATCAAGCCATCGCGTATCGGGAGTTTGGACAACGAGTGCCGGACTTGCTGTTTCAAGTTGTAATCAATCGTTGCAATGTGCAGGGCGGGCGCGTCTGAGAGGCCGTGCCGCATTCGCAAGCAGCGCCGACCAAAAGCCGTCGCCACGCCGCTCGGATGGTGTTTCCCACAGACTTATCCACATGTTCTGTGCATAACCGGCGCCACCTCCCGAGACCCAACCCACAAAAGGGCTTGACGGGTTTGGGCAAACATGCAACGCACGTAAAACCTGCGCACCCGCACAAAGTTATCCACATTCGGCAGCCCTGTTACATCGTGCAACAAACCCTTTTCCGTCAACTGCTTGCGGGGGGTTTTGCAAGCGGTGTGCGCGTTGCTGTGGACAAGTGGGGTTGGCCGGAAACGCGGCTCTTGTTAGCCAATCTTCGCAGGACCGCCCGCCTGAGCCCCGAACACCCCATGCCCACGGGCAAACGTTCGATCAGCGGGCCAGATCGGCCGGCGTGTCGACGTCGCGCAGGATGCCGGCATCATCGGTCTCGATGGAGATGAGCTTGGCAGGATCGATCAGCCGCCGCGCGCCCTCGTCGCCGTCGAGCGCTGTCAGGCCCGCGAAGAAGTCGGCCCCGAAGCCGATCGGGTGGCCCCGCTGGCCGGCATGAAAGAGCGCAACGCAACCGTGTGGATCCACTGCGTTGGCGACTTGGGTGATGGTCTCAGGGGCAATCCATGGCATGTCGGCCAGGGCGATGATCCACCCGCCGGCTTGCGGGCGTGCGGCTACGCCGGCAGCCAGGCTGGCGCCCATGCCACGTGCAGCATTGGGACAGCGCAAGACTTCGCAGCCGGCCTCGGCCAACAGCGTTGCCAGTTGATCGACCTGTGCGCCATGCGTGGCGGCGGCGGGCACCACTGCCACCACGTCGCTCAGCGCCTGCATCAGGTGCCGCGCGGCCTGCACCGCCACGGGGGTTCCATCGGGCAGCGGGGCAAGCAGCTTGTTGGCCACGCCCGCCGCGTCGAACCGGCTGCCGCGGCCCGCGGCCAGCAACACACCAACAACAGGCCGCTGCGGCATCAGACCACCTCGGTCTTGAGCGTGACTTCCACGTTGTTACGCGTGGCGTTCGAATACGGGCACACCTGGTGCGCCTGGGCCACCAGTTTCTCGGCATCGGCTTGCGACAGACCGCTGATCCGTGCGGTCAGGCCCACCTTCAGGCCGAAACCGCCTTCCTCGCGCGTACCGATACCCACATCGCAGTGGATTTCGATGTTGCTCGGGTTGAGCTTGAGCATGCTCTTGGCGACAAAGTCGCACGCCGAGCCGAAGCACGCGGCATAGCCGGCGGCAAACAGGTCTTCGGGCGTGGTGGTATTGGGCTTGCCGGGGCCGCCCATGGCCTTGGGCACCGACAGGTCGTGCGAGACCTGGCCGTCTTCGGTTTGCGTGTGGCCGTTGCGGCCACCTGTGGCCTTGGCGTGGGCGGTGTACAGGATATTCAATGCCATGACATGCTCCTCCGGTGGGTGAACGACGCAATCGCGGACGCAAGAATCGGTCCGCAAAACTGGGAGATACGAGGCTGCAAGAACAAGAAAGCCGGCACACAGGACTGCATGCCGGCTTCCATCACATCACGCGATGATGACAACTAGAAACTAAACCGTCTCAAACGGCAGCTTGCGCTGACGCTTGCCGGTCAGGGTGAACAGCGCATTGGCTACCGCCGGTGCAATCGGCGGCGTGCCGGGTTCGCCCAGGCCGGTCGGGTTGTCTTCCGACGGCACGAAGAACACATTCACCGGCGGCGCGTCGGGCATGCGCACGGGCGGGAAGTCGGTGAAGTTGCTGTTCTTGGTGGCACCGTTTTCGATGTCGATGGCAAAGCCGGGTTGAATCATCGCCAGGCCAAATACGCAGGCACCCTGAATCTGCGCTTCGGCGCCCATCGGGTTGACCACGCGGTTGGCATGCACGCCTGCGGTGACACGATGCACGCGCGGCTTGCCCTGGTCGACCGACACCTCCACCACATACGCCACCACCGATTCGAACGACGCATGCACCGCCACGCCCCAGGCCTGGCCCTTGGGCAGCTTGCGCTTGCCGTAGCCGGACTTGTCGACGGCCAGTTGAAGCGCCGCACGATGGCGCTCGTGCTCCTTGCCGGTAAAGCGCGCCAGGCGGAAGGCCACGGGGTCTTGCTTGGCGGCGTGCGCAACCTCGTCGACCATCGTTTCCATCACGTAAGCCGTATGCGTGTGGCCCACGGAACGCCACCACAGCACCGGCACGCTTACGTCCGGATGGTGCACCGTCAACTGCATCGGGAAGCCGTAGTCGTTTTCGATCACGCCCTCGACCATGGTCTCGTCCACACCGTTCTTGACCATGAAGGCTTCAAACGGGGTGCCCTTGAGGATCGACTGGCCGACGATTACGTGATCCCAGCCGACAACCTTGCCGCTGCTGTCCACGCCCACGTTGACGCGATGCAGATGCATCGGGCGGTAGTAGCCGCCGCGGATGTCGTCTTCGCGGCTCCAGATCACCTTGACTGGGCCGTTGTGTCCGGCCGCCGCATAAGCCTTGGCCACGTTGGCCGCTTCAACCACGTAGTCCGACGTGACGATCGCGCGCCGGCCAAAACCGCCGCCCGCCATCATCGTGTTCAGCTCGATCTTCTCGGGCGATACGCCGAGCACCTTGGCGATGGCACCCTGGTCGATGGTCTGGAACTGCGAGCCGACCCACACCTTCGCGCCCGTGGTCTTGCCGCCGTCCTTCTGCAAATCGATCGTGCAGTTCAGCGGCTCCATTGGCGCGTGCGCGAGGTACGGGAATTCGTAATCGGCCTGGATGCGCGTCGCGGCAGATTGGATTGCGCTCATATCGGCGGCCTTGGCCACCGTGCCGGGCTGGCCGGCGAGCTTCTTGTACTCCGCCATCAGCGCCGGTGTGGACACCGTCGAGCCGGCGTCTTCCCACGTGACCTGCAACGCATCGCGGCCCTGCTTGGCTGGCCAGTACCCGTCGGCAATCACGGCCACACCCGTGCCGCCACGGTCGGTCGGGATCTGCAGCACATCGACCACGCCCTTCACCGCCTTGGCCGCCGCCGCGTCGTACTTGGCCACCTTGCCGCCAAAGCGCGGCGGGCGGGCCAGCACCGCCACCTTCATGTTGGGCAGGCGCGTGTCGAGGCCAAACTTGAGCGAGCTGTCGAGCTTCGCGCGCGCATCGAGGCGCGGCGTCGGCTTGCCGACAATGCGGAACTGCGACGGATTCTTCAGCGTGACCTGCGCCGGCACCGGCAGCGCCATCGCCGCCTGAGCAAGCTCGCCGTAGGTGGCACGGTGGCTGCCCGACGTGACCACGCCATTTGCGGTGCGGCATGTCGACGGATCGACCTTCCAGCGCTCCGCCGCTGCCGAGATCAACATGGCACGCGCGCGACCGCCCAGTTCGCGGTATTGCTGGAACGAGTGATTCAGCGCCGTCGAGCCGCCCGTCATCTGGATGCCGAAGCCCGGGTCCTTGTACGGATCGCCCGCGGGCGCCAACATGCCGCGCACGTTGCGCCAGTCCACGTCGAGTTCTTCGGCCAGCGCCATCGGCAATGCCGTATGCACGCCCTGACCGAATTCGAGCCGGTTGACCGCCACGGTGACCGTGTTGTCCGGGGCAATGATGATGAACGCCTGCGGCGGCGATGGCGGCTTGGCCTTGGCGTCCTGCGCGCCGGCCAGCACCGGTGCCACGCCCAGGGCCAGGCCGCCGCCGGCCAGCGTCGTGAGCTTCAGAAAGCTGCGGCGATCGAGCGTTGCCGGCCCGGCATCCGCAGACGCCGGCTGATGTTGCGCGCCGCCACCGGCCAGCGCTTCAAGATTTCGAATACGCATCGTGAATTCTCCGGTGGGGCTCAGGCCAGCGATTTCGCTGCGTCGTGGATGGCCGCGCGAATGCGTTGGTACGTCGCGCAGCGGCACAAATTGCCGGCCATCGCGCTGTCGATATCGGCGTCGGTCGGCTTCTTCTTGGTGCGCAGCAAACCCACCGCGCTCATCATCTGGCCGCTCTGGCAGTAGCCGCATTGCGCCACGTCGTGCTTGACCCAGGCGTCGAGCACGGCCTTGCCGACTTTGTCATCGGCGATGTGTTCGGACGTGGTGATCTGCTGGCCGGCCACCGCAGAAATCGGCAGCACGCAGCTGCGCGTCGGCTGGCCGTTCAGGTGCACCGTGCAGGCGCCGCACGATGCGACGCCGCAACCGAATTTCGTGCCGGTCAGGCCGAGGTTGTCGCGCAACGCCCAGAGCAGCGGCGTCGACGGATCGGCATCAACTTCCACCGGTTTGCCGTTGATGTTCAACGTGACCATTGTGGGATTCTCCTTGTGGGGCGTGAGGGAGTCTTGCCGTTATAAACCCCTTGATATAGCGGGCTGGCGGCATGGACGGGGTGTATTAAAGCAGGTTCGGATAGGTTCTGCTGGCGCCCACATCACATGGCTTCTGGCGGGCTGCACACGTTTTCGTCGGCTCTGAATCTGGTGTTTCATCTGCCCCAAAAAACCGTCCGGAATCCGCCCACGCAGCTTGACAACACCCCGGCGGCGCCATCAATATCGCCAGATGCATTCTCAGCAGACCACCCTCCGTACCGCTCCTGCCCGCACCCTCTCGTGCGTGCGCGGTCTGCTATCCGCTTCCCTACTACGCGTGTAAGCGCGTAGACCTCTCTTTCCCCTCGTTCCGGTGTTTGACCGGTCCGTGCCGTAAGCGGCGACGGGCCTTGAGTGTGGCGCAGTTTGTGCGCCGAATCGTTGGAGCCTCTCATGCACGCCTCGATCCCGCTTTCGCTACGACTACCGACCGGTTGCCAGACCACGCGCCCGTGGCTGTCTGGCCGCCACATCCCGAACCCGATTCCGGCCACCCCGGACGCCGCCCGCGCGGCCGTCCCCGTTGTACGAAACCGATCTCGATCTCACAGGACACACTCACCATGTTGAAGAACCCCGCCACCAAGTACCGCCCCTTCCCCGCCATCGCCCTCGCCGATCGCACCTGGCCCAACAAGACCATCACCCGTGCCCCGATCTGGATGAGCACGGACCTGCGTGATGGCAACCAGGCCCTGTTCGAGCCGATGAACGCCGAGCGCAAGATGCGCATGTTCAAGATGCTCGTGCAGATCGGCTTCAAGGAAATCGAAGCCGCTTTCCCCGCCGCCTCCCAAACCGATTTTGATTTTGTGCGCGAGCTGATCGAGGGCGGACACATCCCCGACGGCGTGGCCATCGAAGTGCTCACGCAGGCCCGCGAAGACCTCATCCGCCGCACGATGGAATCCCTGCGGGGCGCCAAACGCGCCATCATCCACGTCTACAACGCCACCGCGCCGGTGTTCCGCCGCACGGTGTTCAACACCGACGGCGAAGGCGTCAAGCGCATTGCCGTGCAAAGCGCCAAGCTGATCCGCGAGATTGCGGAAACGATGCCCGAGACGCAGTGGACGTATCAGTACAGCCCGGAAGTCTTCAGCGGCACCGAACTGGATTTCGCGCTGGAGGTGTGCAACGCGGTGACCGAAGTCTGGGAGCCGACGCCCGAACACAAGATCATCTTCAATTTGCCTGCCACGGTGGAGATGGCCACGCCAAACATCTATGCCGACCAGATCGAATGGATGCACCGCAACCTGGCGCGCCGCGATTCGATCATCCTCTCGGTGCACCCGCACAACGACCGCGGCACGGCCGTGGCAGCCGCTGAGCTGGCCGTGATGGCCGGCGCCGATCGCGTGGAAGGTTGCCTGTTCGGCAATGGCGAGCGCACCGGCAACGTGGACCTCGTCACGCTTGCGTTGAACCTGTACTCACAGGGCGTGGATCCGGAACTGGATTTCTCGCACATCAATGACGTGGCACGGACCTGCGAAGACTGCACGCAACTGCCGGTGCATCCTCGCCATCCGTACGTCGGCGATCTGGTGTTCACGGCATTCTCGGGCTCGCACCAGGATGCGATCAAGAAAGGCTTTGCGGTGCAGAAGCCCGATGCGCTGTGGGAAATGCCTTACCTGCCGATCGACCCCGCCGACGTGGGCCGCACGTATGACTCGATCATTCGCGTGAACAGCCAGTCGGGCAAGGGCGGCATCGCCTATCTGCTGGAATCCGGCTATGGCGTGGCCATGCCGCGCCGCCTGCAGGTGGAATTCAGCAGCACCGTGCAAGAGCTGACCGACCAGAGCGGCCGCGAAGCCACCGGTGCCGACATCTGGGCGTTGTTCCAGCAGACCTATCTGCGCGGCGATGGCGCGATCGGCTACGTATCGCACCGCCTGACCGAGCGCGATGACGGCAGCCAGCATATTCGCCTGGTGGTCAATATCGCCGACCGCGAGCACATCTGCGAAGGCACCGGCAACGGGCCGCTCGATGCGCTGGTGCATGCGCTGTCGCACGTGCTGGCAGCGCCCGTGTCGATCCATCACTACGAGGAGCGTGCACTCGGCCAGGGTGCCAATGCCGATGCCATCGCGTTTGCAGAAATGGCCGCGCCGGGCGTGGCGGGCAGCGTCTTCGGCGTGGGCGTGGATGCCAACCTGACAACGGCGTCGATTCGCGCCGTGGTGGGCGGCGTCAATCGTTTGATCGCACGCGCCGGTAGCGGCATGCTGCGCAGCGGCAAGAGCGAGGCAGAAGCCGTGTAACTCACAAGTCGGGCTCACACAGTGGAGCGCGAGTTGCTAAATTGAAGAGATGAGGCTCGGGCCGCGCCCGGGCTCATCCCTTCACAAGCGCGCCAGCGTGCACATCCACTGCCACAGGAGAACCGACATGACCACTCGTCCGACCGCGAAAGAGAATGCCAAGCGTTTTGCCAGTGTGATCCAGGCGCTGCAGGCATGCGAGGCCGCTTGCACTCACTGCGCGACGGAATTCGGCAAGAACGGCCACGCCGAAGCCATGGCGCGCTGCATCGGTGTGTGCACGGACTGCGCCGAATATTGCGCCCTCACGCGCAAATTCCTGGAGCGCAACAGCGAATTTGCAGAACTGCTTCTGGAAGACTGCGCCGAGATCTGTTCCCAATGCGCGGAAGAATGCGATCATCACGGCCAAGGCCACTGCAGCGCCTGTGCCACGGCCTGCCGCGCCTGCTTGGACGCCTGCCTGAAAGTCGCCGGCGTCGAAGCCATCACCGCCGAGCCGACTGTCTTCTGATTCTTTTTTTTCAACGCGTATGAAAATTGGCGAACTCGCCCAGCGCACGGGCATCAGCATCGAGACCATCCGCTTCTATGAAGCGCAGGGCCTGCTGCCCCCGGCTGCACGCGCCGCCAACAACTATCGCGTCTACACCCCGGAGCATGTCGAGCAGTTGGCCTTCATTGCGAAGTGCCGGTCGCTCGACATGGCGCACACCGAAATCCGCCGTCTGCTCGAACTGCAGGCCAACCCGCAGGCCTCGTGCGAAGAGATCAACAACCTGCTGGACGAGCACCTGCGCCACGTTGAAGCGCGTATCGCAGAGCTGACCGATCTCAAGGGCCAGATCGAGGCGATTGGGCAACGCTGCACGACGGCAGCGTCCGTGGCTGAGTGCGGCGTGCTGCAGTCGTTGCACGAAGAGCCCGTCGCCGCCCATCCGCAAGGCCACAGTCACGAACATGGCGAGGGCGAACACGCGCACCGGCATATTCGCGGCGTGCATCGCTGAGCGACGTGCAGATTGTGGACGCTACGCCGGTGGTCCAGTCCGACGACATCAAGGTGGACTCGGCCTCCACGCTGGTACCAGCCTAGCGCAATAGGAAACGCCACCCCGGCGTGATCGCGTGGGAGCAGGCGCTTCCTACCGGCGAAAGCGCCCGCCACTCGGCTGACGGCCCCATCGTCTAACCGGGCTGATCGAGTGACCTTGCGCGTCGGCAGATCAAGCGCGCACGCGCATCACCCGCAGGCCGTTGAACACCACCAGCAGGCTCGCACCCACATCGGCAAAGATCGCCATCCACAACGTGGCGTCGCCCATCACGGCCAGCGCCAGAAACACCGCCTTGATGCCAAGCGCCAGCACGATGTTCTGGCGCAGCACGGCCACCGTGCGTCGGCTGATGCGGATGAAGCTGGCGAGCTTGCGCGGGTCGTCGTCCATGATGGCAACATCGGCGGCTTCCAGCGCGGTGGCTGTACCGGCGGCGCCCATGGCGAAACCGATGTCGGCGCGCGCCAGCGCCGGGGCGTCGTTGATGCCGTCGCCGACCATGCCGACGAAGCCGTGTTGGGCGGCCAGTTCACCGACCACGCGTTGCTTGTCGGCCGGCAGCTGCTGCGCGTGCACGTTGCCGATGCCGACCGTCTTGGCGATGGCCTGTGCTGCGCGGCGGTCGTCGCCGGTGAGCATGACGGGCGTCACGTCCAGCGCGCGCAATGCGGCGATGGCCTCGGCGCTTTCGGCCCGCTCGCGGTCGCGCACGCCAAAGAGCGCCACGGCGCCGTTCGCATCGCAGAGCGTGACGGCGGACATGCCCTCGGCTTGCAGTGACTCCGCAGCGGCACGCCAGTCGGAGGTATCGAAGCCACGCTCTGCGACGAGCGCCGCGTTGCCCAGATGCCAGCGCACACCGTTGAACGTGCCGGCCACGCCACGGCCCGGCAGCACCGACAGGTCTTGCACCGAGTTCGCATCGACCGCGCCGTGCGCTGCGGCCGCCTGCACAATGGCCACGGCAATCGGGTGCGTGGTGTTGGCATCCAGCGCTGCAGCCACTGCCAATGCATGCAATTGCGCCGTGTCGGTTGCGGCGTTCAACGCTGCGATGGCGCGGCGGGCGCCACCCGGCAACATCACCGCATCGAGCACCGGGCGGCCGGCAGTGAGCGTGCCGGTTTTGTCCAGCGCCAGCGCGCGTAGGCGCCGGCCGCTTTCCAGATACACCCCGCCCTTGACGACGATGCCACGGCGCGCGGCGGCGGCCAGTCCACTGACGACCGTGACCGGCGTGGAGATCACGAGCGCGCACGGGCACGCGATCACCAGCAGCACCAGCGCGCGATACGTCCACGCCAGCCAACCGTCGGCCGTGACGAGCGAGCCGATGACGGCAACCGCCAACGCCAGCAACATCACCGCGGGCGTATAGATGGAAGAGAACTTGTCGACAAAGCGCTGCGTGGGCGCCCGCTGCGATTGCGCTTGCTGGATGGCCCCGGCAATACGCGCCAGTGTGCTGTCCGCAGCCACCGCCGTGGCTTGCGCCTCGACCACGCCGTCGGTGACGATCGTGCCGGCCAGGATGGCGTCGCCAACGGCCTTCTCCACCGGCAGGCTTTCGCCTGTCACGGGCGATTCGTCGAGCGCCGCGCGACCGCTCACGATGCGCGCATCGACCGGCACGCGGCTGCCGGTGCGCACACGCAGGCGCGCCCCAACGACAACGCTGTCGACCGCCACATCGCGCCAGCCGCCTGCGCCATCGGCCAACTCTGCGGTGTCCGGCGCGATGGCGGTCAGGGCGCGTACGGCATCGCGGGCACGCACCAGCGCGCGCGCTTCGATGGCTTCGGCCACGGCAAACAGAAAGATCACCATGGCGGCTTCGGCCCACTTGCCGATCAGCAGCGCGCCGATGACGGCCACCGCCATCAGGAAGTTGATATTGAACGTGAGCGCGCGCACGGCAATCCAGCCCTTGCGCAGCGTGGGACCGCCGGCCAATGCGATGGAAGCCAGTGCCAACGCCAACACCGGCCAGGCGTGATCGCCCAGCGACCAGGCGATGGCTTCCGCACCGAAGGCAGTCACGCCGCCGATACCGAGCAGCCACGTGCGGCGCGAGATCCGGGTGGGCTCCGCAGATGCTGCGGACAGGCGCTCGCGCTGTTCAAGCACCTCGCCATCCATGCCGATGGCCCGCAGCGCCTCCAGGAAGGGCGTCACATCGTCAACGGTGTGGTGGATGGTGAGATGCCGCTCAAGCAAATTGAAATCGAGCGCGACGACGCCATCCGCGCTGCCCAGCTTGGTGCGGATCATGCGCTCTTCGGTCGGGCAATCCATTTGCTCGATGCGCACGACGGTGCGGCCGGTGGCGGCTGCGCGAGCTTGGGCATCGAAGGGGGCCGCGGCTACCGGCGCGTGGCCATGATCATGATCATGACCGTGGTGATCGTGATGATCGTGGCCATGGTCATGCGCAGGTTGGGCAGCGTTCCTTGCGACCGGTTGCGCATGACCGCAGCAACCGCCGCAGCCGGAGACTTCCGGCTTGGCGTGGTCGTGGACAGGCAGAGTGGAGGCGAGATCGGGTTTCATGCCTCCATTCAAAACCCTGAAGAAACTTCAGGGTCAAGCCCCGCATACCGCTGCTTCAGATAAGGTCTTTCATCCACTTGGCGACGATGGCACGGGCTTCCGGCCAGTCGCCCAGGCCCGATTCCGCGTTGATATGGCCGCGCGCGCCCAGGTTCACGGGCTCCGCACCCCACGCTTCGGCTTGACCGTGGCTCCAGGCGGCGTCGCTGAACGGATCGTCGGTGCTGAAGACGAGCACGGCAGGAAACGGCAAACGCTGCTGCGGAATCGGCCGGAAGTCTGCCAGTTCCGGCGGCATGCCGGCGCGATCCAGTTGCGGCGGAGCAACCAGCAAGGCCCCACGAACCCGCACGGCACGCGCCGAAGTGGCCGCCCAATGCGCCGTCAGCACGCAGCCCAGGCTGTGCGCCACCAAAACGACATCGCCGGGCGCTGCGCCGACTTCGGCTTCGAGCGCGGCCACCCAATTGGCACGCTTCGGGGTCAACCAATCGCGCTGTTCGACACGGCGGTCACCATGCAGGCGTTCCCAGCGCGATTGCCAATGCTCTGGGCCAGAGTTCTGCCAGCCGGGGAGGATCAAGACGGTGGGGGTGGCGCTCACGATGTCTCCCGCAGCGGATGGTGAGTTGAGATGCGCGACATTTTGCCGGGATTTCGTGGGCGGCGTCGGCGCCACTCATCGACAAATCCGCTCAATCCATCCAAATGTTCTGTTTCACAGGCAGATGACGCGCTTCTACAGTCGCTCATAAATCCCGCCAACAGGGATTCCGAATCCAACACTCGGAGGAGACCATGCTCGCACTGCTCGGGCTGTTGACCATCGTCGCGCTGTTTGTCGTCATCCTGACCAAACGCATGTCGCCGCTGGTCGCGCTCATCGCCATACCCGTCATCGCCGCGCTCGTAGGCGGCTTCGGGCTGAACACCAGCAAATTCATCATCGGCGGCATCAAAGACGTCGCGCCCGTGGCGGGGATGTTCATCTTCGCCATCCTGTACTTCGGCATCGTGACCGACGCCGGCATGCTGGACCCGATCATCGACCGCATCCTGCGCACCGTGGGCAGCCGTCCGCCGCGCATCGTGGTGGGTTCTGCCCTGCTGGCGCTGCTGATCCACCTGGACGGCTCGGGCGCGGTGGCGTTCCTCATCACCATTCCGGCCATGCTGCCGCTGTATGACCGCCTCGGCATGGACCGCCGCATCCTGGCGTGCGTGACGTCGATGGCGTGCGGCGTGAACTTCCTGCCGTGGACGGGGCCGATGATCCGCGCCTCGGCCTCGCTGCATATGCCGGTCACGGACATCTTCAACCCGCTGATCCCGGTGCAGATTGCCGGGCTCGTTTTCGTGTTCGCGTGCGCATGGCTGCTGGGCAAGCGTGAAGAGAAGCGCCTGGGCCTGGCCAACCACGCCGGCGGCACGCAGGTCGTCGCGCGCCCCGTGACGGATGCAGAGCAGGCGCTGCGCCGCCCGCGCAATTTCTGGATCAACCTCATCCTCACCGTCGTGGTGATGGGCGTGATGGTGAGCGGCAAGGTCGACCCGGTGGTGATGTTCATGCTGGGCGTGGTGGCCGCGCTGCTGATCAACTACCCGAACGTCGATCAGCAACGCCAGCGCGTGGACGCCCACGCCAAGGCCGCGCTGATGATGGCGAGCATCCTGCTGGCGGCAGGCGTGTTCACCGGCATCATGAGCAAGTCCGGCATGCTCACCGCAATGGCGAAGACGGCGGTCGATTTCATTCCGCCCGGCATGGCGCACCACATCCCGGTGGTGCTGGGCGTGCTGTCGATGCCGCTGTCGCTGCTGTTCGATCCGGATTCGTTCTACTTCGGTGTACTGCCCGTCGTGGCCGAAGCGTCGAAGATGCTGGGCGTTGCGCCGGTGCATGTGGCACAGGCGGCCGTGCTCGGCCAGATGACCACCGGCTTCCCGGTCAGCCCGCTCACACCGGCGACGTTCCTCGTGGTGGGCCTGTGCGGCATCGAGCTGGCCGACCACCAGAAATTCTCGATCCCCTTCCTGTTCGGTGCCTCGCTACTGATGACCGCAGTGGCCGTGGTGCTGGGCGTGCTTCCCTGGTGATGGCATGAAGACTGCGTTGAAAACACTGCGCATCGGCGGCGGCGCCGGTTATTCAGGCGACCGCATCGAACCGGCGCTGGAACTGGCAGAGCACGGCGACATCGACGTGCTGATGTTCGAATGCCTGGCCGAGCGCACCATCGCGCTCGCACAGCAGGTGCGCCGCAAAGACCCGTCGCATGGCTACGACCCGCTGCTCGAAGCGCGCATGCGGGCAGTACTGCCGGCCTGCGCGGCGCGCGGCATCCGCATCGTCACGAACATGGGCGCGGCCAACCCGCAGGCGGCGGCCGAACGCACACTCGACATCGCCCGCGAGCTGGGGCTCAAGCTGCGCGTGGCGGCCGTGACGGGCGACGATGTGTTCGATCTGCTGCAGGCCCGCGGCCACGACTTCACGCTGATGGATGGCGGCGCGCCAGTGGCATCGCTGCAGGCACGTATGGTGTCGGCCAATGCGTACCTCGGCGCGCAGGGCATTGTCGATGCGCTGGCGCAAGGCGCGGACGTCGTCATCACCGGGCGCGTGGCCGATCCGGCGCTGGCGCTTGGGCCGCTCGTCCATGCGTTTGGATGGCGCATGGACGACTGGCACCGCCTGGGCTGCGGCACGCTCGCCGGGCACCTGCTCGAATGCGCCGGACAAATCACCGGCGGCTACTTTGCCGACCCCGGCATCAAGGACGTACCGGCACTCGCTCGTCTGGGCTTCCCGATTGGCGAGGTGGGCGAAGACGGCTCGGTGCGCATCACCAAGGTCGCCACGGCCGGTGGCCTTGTCACCGAAGCCACGTGCAAGGAGCAGTTGCTGTACGAGATCCACGACCCGGCGCGCTACCTCACGCCGGATGTGGTGGCGGACTTCTCCAACGTGCGCATGCACGCCGACGGCAAAGACCGCGTTGTCATTGAAGGGGCCACCGGCACACCGCGCACGGGCCAGTTGAAGGTCTCGATCGGCTATCTCGACAGCTATATCGGCGAAGGCCAGATCAGCTATGCCGGCCCCAACGCGGTGGCGCGCGGCAAGCTGGCGCTCGACATCGTGCGCGAGCGGTTGGCGCTCACCGGCGTGCAGATGACGGAAACGCGCTTTGAGCTGATCGGCGTGAATGCGCTGCACGGCGCAGCCCTTTCCCGCGCCGATGCCGAACCGTATGAAGTGCGCGTGCGCGTGGCCGCGCGCACCGAATCGATGGCCGAAGCCGTGCGCGTCGGCAACGAAGTGGAAACCTTGCTAACGTGCGGCCCGTCGGGCGGCGGCGGGGCGACCAAGAGCGCGCGCGAGATCATCGCCGTGGCATCGACGTTGATTCCTGCTGAACTCGCGCCGCACGCCGTGCACATCCTGGAGAGCTGACATGCCCCGCACCCTCCGCGACCTCGCCCACACCCGCGCCGGCGACAAGGGCGACATCTCATGCATCTCCGTCATCGCGCTCCGTCCGGAATGTGCGGAAGAATTTGCCTTGCTTGAGCAGCACGTCACGGCAGAACGCGTGCGCGCGCATTTCGCTGAACTCGTTTGCGGCGAGGTCGAACGCTACGTGCTGCCGCAGCTTGGCGCGCTCAACTTCGTACTCCACGGCGCCCTGGCCGGCGGCGTGACGCGCTCGCTGGCGCTGGATGCGCATGGCAAGTCGCTGTCCAGCGCACTGCTCACGCTCGAGATTCCAGGCTAAGCTGGCGCACCCGCCCGGCATCGCCATGAACCTCTCCGTCAAGCAGCTCCGCGCCTTTGCCGCGCTGCGCGAGCACAAGAACTTCACGCAGGCGGCAGAGACGTGTCACCTGTCGCAATCGGCCTTCAGCGCGCTGATCCAGAACCTGGAGGCCGATGCCGGCGTGCGCCTGTTCGACCGCAATACGCGCCATGTTGAACTGACCCCCGAGGGCGAAGCCTTTGCGGAATCGGCGCTGCGCCTGCTGGCCGATTTCGAGGCGACGTTCTCCGAGCTGCGCGATCGCGCCGCGGCACGCACCGGACGCGTGACGGTGGCCGCGCTGCCGTCGATCGCGGCGGGGATTCTGCCTGGCGTGCTGGCCACATTCTCTGCAGAGCATCCGGGCATTCAACTGGCGCTGCACGATCAACTGTCGGACTCATGCATCGACATGGTCCGGCGCGGGGCGGCGGACTTCGCCATCGCGGCCATGGGCGCCGACATGGCAGGCCTGGCCGCCCAGCCGTTCTGCACCGACGACTTCCACCTCGTCTGCCATCAGGAGCACCCGCTTTCGCGCAAGCCGGCGCTGGCCGTGGGCGATCTTGTCGATACGCCGTTCATCCACCTTGCGCGCAACACGAGCATCCGGCAGTACCTCGATGCGGCGCTGCATCCAACGAAGCTGCGCAGCGGCATGGAAGTCGAACATCTGGCCACGGCGGCGGCGCTGGTGGCGGCCAACCTGGGCATCACCGTCATTCCTGCGCTGGCGCTGTTCCAGTTCCGTCTGCCGGAGCTGGTGGTGCGACCGCTGCCCCTGCCGGGGCTGGTGCGCACGCTGTATGTCATCCGGCGCGACGGGCGCAGCCTTTCCGTGGCGGCGCAAGGGTTGCTGGACTTGCTGCTGGCGCACCCGGCGCGCGCGGCGGCGCCAGTTTGACGGCGCGCAACCCGGGCACATCCGGGGGTGCGGCATCGCCCACCTGCGCTGCTACAGTGAGGCATCCCATTCCGATTCTGCGGAGCGCCCCATGCATCAGCGCATTCTTGCCGCTTTCGACGGCACCCATGAAGCCCACTTGGCGGTCGAGGAAGCAGCCGCCCTTGCCCGCGCTTTCAACGGCCGCGTCCGGGTCGTCTGGGCGATCGGTTCGCCTGCCATGCCTGAGTCGCGCGAAATCTATAGCGTCGACAAACTGCGCGAAGAAGCACACCGCACAGCCAGCGCATCGCTGGTCGAATTGCAGCGCCAGTTCGACGCCGACGGCACCCCCGCCGAAACCGGCGTGCTGATGCTCGACGCCACCGATGACGATATCGGCAACGCGCTCGAGCACGAAGCCGAACGCTGGCAGGCCGACACCATCGTTGTAGGGTCGCAAGGCAAGCACGGGCTCGCGCGCCTGCTACTGGGCAGTGTGGCCGAGCGAACGACGCGCCTGTCGCACCGCACCGTTATCGTGGTACGCGCACAGCACCCTCAGCATGCAGCCGGCTGAAGTCGAATAGCCCCACTATGCAACCTGTTGCATAGAAAAAGTTGACTGTGCTATGTTGCGTCCCACGTTGATGCAATCCGTTGCACTTTCTGCTCAGGAGCCCGCATGCCGCAGCCGATTCCCCAGACACTGAACGCGCCCGCGCAGGCCACGCTCGAGGCCTGGCATGCCATGCTCGAGAGCGGCAACATGGACGATCTCGACCGGCTGTTCGCCGATGAAGTGGTCTTCCGCTCACCCGTGGCGCACACGCCTTACCCGGGCCGCACGGCGACCACGCTGGTGCTTCGCACCGTCAACACCGTCTTTGAAGACTTCAAATACCACCGCAGCTTCGTCACCGGCGACGGCGCCAGCGTGGTGCTCGAATTCAGTGCCAACGTGAGCGGCAAGGCCCTCAAGGGCATCGACATGGTGCGCTTTAACGCTGAAGGCAAGATCGTCGAGTTTGAAGTCATGGTGCGCCCGGCCACCGGCCTGCAGGCACTCGGCGCGGCCATGGGTGCCAAATTGGGCGACAAGATCGCGCTGCTCAAGGCCGAAGCCTGACCCGCTCCCCCCTCCCTACGTTCCCTTATTCCATAACGATTCCAACGGAGACTGCCATGTCGCTGCCCCCGATCCTGCAAAACCGCCTGTCCGTGCCCGTGGTGGGCTCGCCACTGTTCATCATTTCCAACCCCGACCTCGTGATCGCGCAGTGCAAGGCGGGCGTGGTCGGCTCGTTCCCGGCGCTCAATGCGCGGCCGGCCGAGCTGCTGGAGACCTGGCTGCAGCGCATCACCACGGAGCTGGCCGAATACGACGCCCAGCACCCCGACAAGCCGTCGGCGCCATTTGCCGTCAACCAGATCGTGCACAAGTCGAACGACCGCCTGGAGCACGACCTGGAGCTGTGCGTGAAGTACAAGGTGCCCATCGTCATCACGTCGCTGGGCGCGCGTGAAGACGTGAACCAAGCGGTGCACAGCTATGGCGGCATCGTGCTGCACGACGTCATCAACAATAAGTTCGCCAAGAAGGCGATCGAGAAAGGCGCGGATGGCCTGATCGCCGTGGCGGCGGGCGCAGGCGGTCATGCGGGCACAACGTCGCCGTTTGCGCTGATCCACGAAATTCGCGAATGGTTCGATGGCCCGTTGCTGCTGTCGGGCGCCATCGCCAACGGCAACGCCATCCTGGCGGCGCTGGCAGCCGGCGCTGATCTGGCCTATGTCGGCTCCGCGTTCATCGCCACCGAAGAAGCGAATGCGATCGAGGGCTACAAGCAAGCGATCGTGGAAAGCACCGCCAGCGATATCGTCTACACGAACCTGTTCACCGGCGTGCACGGCAACTACCTGCGCAAGAGCATCGAAGGCGCCGGCCTGGACCCGGACGCGCTGCCGGAATCGGACCCGAGCAAGATGAACTTCGGCTCGGGCGGCGGCGCAAAGGCCAAGGCGTGGAAAGACATCTGGGGCGCCGGCCAGGGCGTTGGCGCGGTCAAGCGCGTGGTGCCGGCGGCGGAACTCGTCAAGCGCTTTGCCGAGGAGTTCGAGGTGGCACGCCGGCGCCTGAACAACATCGAAGCGCTGCGCACCGCGGCCGATAGTAGGGCGACGGCTTAAGGCTTAAGCGGTCACTGAGGCTGGCTCCAGCAACGGCAGCACATCGTCTGCCCACGCGAGCCAGCCTTCTTCGTAAACGATGCCGCGCTGAAGCACCGCGTGCTGCAGCTGCTGCGCACGCGTGAGATCAGCCCGGGCAAAATCGCGCTGTTCGATCTCGCGGAACGTATTCAGCCGCGTGCGGTGCTGCTCGATCAGGCGCTGCATCTCTTCCGCAAAACCGAGCGGGCCGATCACTGCGTCGGCGCGCAGCTTCACCAGCACTTCTTCGCGGTTGTCCGACGACACGGTCGGCTCCAGCACCCAGCGCGCGAGTTCGTCGCGGCCCGGCGGCAGCACGGTGTAGGTCTTCTTGCGGCTGTCTTCCTCTTCCTCCACGCTCACCCAGCCGGCTTCGGCCATGCGCCCGAGTTCGCGGTAGATCTGCTGATGCGTGGCGCTCCAGAAATAACCCATCGACTTGTCAAAGCGTCGGGCAAGCTCGTAGCCCGACGAGGGCTTTTCCAGCAGGGATGTCAGCAGCGCGTGTTGGATGGACATGATGGGATTTTTTATATAAGCCGTTGATTCTAAATGCAGAATACCCGCTGCGTGGAAGATTTTTTCCCACGGAATCAAGGTGTTTCTTGGCAATACCATCGATGATTGCCACGAACTTGTTCAACGGCATCGGGCTCGTTCAGGGCTCCCGCAACGAAGATTGAGCTATGCGAGTTGCCGAGCTAATGCCGATTAGCGAAACCCGGAGCATGAGCCTTTGATGAGTTGCGAGAAGTTCTATGTCATCACCGGCGCTTCTGGTGCTGGCAAGTCGACTCTTTTGAACGCGCTGGGCGAACGGGGCATTTCAGTCATGCCCGAGGCCGCGCTCTCAATCGTTCAGGAACAGGAAAGCTCCGATGGAACGCGCCTTCCGGGCACCGACCTGCAGGCGTTCATGAACGCAGTGATGGAGCGAAACATCAGGGCGTGTGAGGCGGCGAAGTCCCTGCCACCACCGGTGTTCTTTGATCGCGGCATGCCGGAACGCATAGCGCACATGAAGCGACTAAGCCTCGACAGAAATCCCGCATACGTTGAGGCATCGCAAGCGCGACGCTATGCAAACACCGTGTTCGTGGCGGAGCCTTGGCCAGAGATTTACGTTTGCGATCAATGGCGACGTGCGCCATTTGCGCGCGCTGCTCGCTCGTTCGAGCCGACCGTGCTGGCCTACGTGGACGAGGGCTACACAACATGCGTACTTCCCAAGGTATCGGTAGAACGGCGCGTTGCATTCATTCTTGCTCACGTGCGCCGGCTCAGAGCGGGCGAGGCTGCATGAAAACGCGTGTCGAATGTCCGTACAAAAAGCTCGACCCTCCAGCGACGACGGAACGGTAGAGCGGCCCCTGACACCGGAATATTTTCGCGGCTCACACAGCCGCACACCGTTTCTGTCGTATTCGGGCGGTCCGGGAAGATCGCGATCAGGCGCTCGCCATGGAAAACGGCTCCTACAATCCAGTCAACCCCAAGGCCCCGCTCAAGGGCAAGGCGGCAGAAGAGCAGAACAAGATGAACTCCATCCTGAAGACGGCCGTTGCGCTGGACTGGGACGTGATCAACGCCGAGCGCCCCGAGTGGAGCAAGCGCTGGAACCGCATCGTCGAGCGTTGAGCCTTACGCACCACCGCATCGCAACAGTTTTTCGATTGAACACGAGAGAAGAGCAAGGATTCACGCCATGTCAGATTCCCGAACACGATTGCAGACCGTACTGAAGTCCCTCGGCCTGGACCTGAAGGCCTATGAAGGCACGGACTGGACGAGCCGCGCCCCGCGCGATGGCACGGTATTGGCAACCGTGAAATCACACACCGCCACCGAGGCCGAGGCGGCCATCCAGAGCGCGCATCTGGCGTATCTGGCATGGCGCATCGTGCCGGCACCCGTGCGCGGCGAACTCGTGCGCCGCTTGGGCGAAGTCCTGCGCACGCACAAGGCGGCGCTGGGCGAACTGGTCTCGCTGGAAGCCGGCAAGATCACCTCCGAAGGCCTGGGCGAAGTGCAGGAGATGATCGACATCTGCGACTTTGCCGTCGGCCTGTCGCGGCAACTGCATGGCCTGACCATCGCCAGCGAGCGCCCCGGGCACCGGATGATGGAGACGTGGCATCCGATGGGCGTGGTGGGCATCATTTCGGCGTTCAACTTCCCGGTGGCGGTGTGGTCGTGGAACGCCGCGCTCGCCCTGGTGTGCGGCAACGCCATCGTGTGGAAGCCGTCGGAGAAAACGCCGCTCACCGCCATCGCTTGTCAGCACCTGATGCAGCAGGTAGTCGACGCGTTCAATGCAGAGAAGCCGGGCGCCATTCCTGCCGGACTGAGCCAACTGCTGATTGGCGGGCGCGACGTGGGCGAAGCGCTGGTGGCCAGCCACCTGGTGCCGGTGGTCAGCGCCACGGGCTCGACGCGCATGGGCCGCCAAGTGGGCGTGAAGGTGGCAGAGCGCTTCGGCCGCTCGATCCTGGAGCTGGGCGGCAACAACGCGATGATCGTCACGCCGTCGGCGGATCTGGAACTGGCCGCGCGCGCCATCACGTTTGCCGCCGTCGGCACTGCAGGCCAACGCTGCACCTCGCTGCGGCGTTTGATCGTGCACCGCTCGGTGGCCGATACGCTGCTGGCTCGCCTGGAAAAGATCTACCAGAGCATCGCCATTGGCGACCCGCTGGCTGACGGCACGCTGGTCGGCCCGCTGATCGACCAGGCCGCCTTCGACGGCATGCAGCAGGCACTCGCGCAGGCCCGCGCCGAAGGTGGCGAAGTGCTGGGCGGCGAGCGCGTGCGAGAAGACCTCGGCGCCGACGCCTGGTATGTCCGTCCTGCGCTGGTCAAGATGCCGAAGCCGACGAAGGTGATGGAAACCGAGACCTTCGCGCCGATCCTCTATGTCGTGACGTACGACGGCGACACCGAGCAGGCGATCGCCATCCAGAACGGCGTACCGCAGGGCCTGTCCTCGGCGATCTTCACGGCAAACCTGAGCGATGCCGAGCGCTTTATGTCGTCGGCGGGCAGCGACTGCGGCATCGCCAACGTCAACATCGGCACGTCGGGCGCCGAAATCGGCGGCGCATTCGGCGGCGAGAAGGAAACAGGCGGCGGCCGGGAATCCGGCTCGGACGCGTGGAAGGGCTACATGCGCCGCGCCACGAACACGGTCAACTACAGCGGCGCGCTGCCGCTGGCGCAGGGCGTCCGGTTCGACGTTTGATCAGCGCCCGATCGACGTGATGTTCGGGCGGCGGCGCCAGATGCTCCGCCGCCCTGATGCTCAACGCGCCACGCCGCCCACATCCGTGATCGCGCTGTAGACCAGCGTGCGCAATTGCCGGCGCACGGGGTAGGCGGACGAAGGCAGCACCTGTGTCAGGAACAGGCCGATCAGATCCTCCTGCGGATCCACCCAGAAGAAGGTGCCGGCCGCGCCGCCCCAGAAGAAGTCGCCCGTGCTGCCGGGAATCAACGTGGCGGCTTGCGAGATCGTGGTCGCGAACCCCAGTCCGAATCCGACGCCGTCATACGCGGCCTCGCTAAACATCGAAGGTGACGACAGGCTGGACATGTCGCGCCCGCCCGGCAGGTGGTTGGCGGTCATCAGCGCCAGCGTTTTCGGCGCCAGCAGGCGCGCGCCATCCAGCTCGCCGCCCTGCAGCAGCATGCGCGAAAAACGCAGGTAGTCCGCCGCCGTGGAAACCAGACCGCCGCCGCCTGAGATGAAGCTGGGCGGCTTCAGGTAGGGGCTGGTGCGCGGATCGTCCTGCAAGACCGGTCCACGTTCAGACACCGCCTTCGAGCCCAGCGCGCCCACGGCATAGCACGCGCAGAAGCGCGATGCTTTCTCCTCCGGCACATGGAAGGCGGTATCGACCATGCCCAGCGGATCGAAAATCCGTTCCTTCAGGAAGGTCTCGAACGGCATGCCGCTGATCTTGCCGACGAGGTAGCCGAGCACGTCGGTGGAAACGGAGTAGTTCCAAGCCTCACCGGGCGAGAACTCCAGCGGCACGCCGGCCAGCTTTTCGATCATCTCGTCGAGCGTGCCATCGGTCGCGATGTCGCCCAGCTTCAGCCGGCGGTACGCGGCGTCGACATTCGTGTTCTGGTGAAAACCGTAGGTCAGGCCGGAGGTGTGGCGCAGCAGGTCGACCATGCGCATGGGGCGCTTGACCGGATGGGACTGGAAGCCCTCCATGAAACCGCCAGCGTGCACGCCCAGGTTTGCCCACGCGGGGATGAATTTGCTGACCGGATCGTCCAGCGCGACCTTGCATTCCTCTACCAGCATCATGAACGCCACCGACGTGATCGGCTTCGTCATGGAGTAGATGCGGAAGATCGAATCTTCGGCCAGCGGCACCTGACGTTCTCGGTCGGCCAGGCCCAGCACGGAGTTCAAGGCCAGCTCGCCCCGCCGCCACACCTGGACCAGCGCGCCGGGCAGCTTGCCGGTGGCAATGTAGGCGTCATCGATAAAGCGCTCGACCCGTTCGAGCCGCTCGTGGGACATCCCCTGCGTTTGCATGCCTTGCCTGTCCATGCTTTCTCCTTGCATTGATGCCCGCGCGAGGCGCAGGCGTGCCAGACCCCGATCCGGCCTGCGCGGCATTCCGACGCGCGCAGACCCACCCAGCGACACTGTACAGCGCTGATCTGTTGCCCGCGAGCGTGCCCTGCCGGCGCCTGTGCTTCAATGCAGTTCGACCGCAACCCCGTCCCGATATGAAGCGCTTCGACGACCTGTACCTCTTCACGCGCGTGGTGGAAGCCGGCGGCTTTTCCGCAGCGGAACGCGCCACGGGCATCCCCAAGTCACGCCTGAGCCGTCGCATTGCGGAATTGGAGGTACAGCTCGGCACGCGGCTGCTGCAGCGCTCAAGCCATCGCGTAGCCGTCACGCCGGTGGGCGAAGCGGTGTATCGGCATGCGCGCGATATGGCCGATGCGTCGGCAGCCATTGAAGCGCTGGCCGGGGCCGCGCGCAGCGAACCGGCCGGTGTGCTGCGCGTCGGCACGTCGCCGTTGCTGGCAGAAACGCTGGTGGCAGGCTGGCTGGCCGAGTTTGCCCATGCGCATCCGAAGCTGCGCATTGAGCTGGACTTGTCCAACACCTATGTCGACCTGATCGAGCAACGCATTGACGTGGCGATCCGCGCGGCCACGGGGCCGCTGCCCTCGCGCGATGTGGTGGCGCGGCATCTGGTGGTCTCGCCGCGCGTGCTGGTGGCCAGCCCCGCGTTGATTGCGCGTGTGGGGGAGCCCGACACGCCCGCCGCGCTGGAAGATTTCCCCTGCCTGGGGCAAGGCTCGCTCACCCGCAGCCGCGATTGGGTGCTGCACGATGCGCGCGGCCATCGGCTGTCGCTGCCGATTCGGCCCCGATTTGCCAGCGACAACATCATCGCCCTGCGCGAAGCCGCCATCGCTGGCCTGGGCCTCACCATCCTGCCGCAGCATTGCTGCCATGCGGCGCTTGGCCGTGGCCAACTGCGCACGGTGCTGTCCGGCTGGACACCCGAGCCGGCCGACCTGCACGCACTCTATCCATCGCGTGCAGGCGTGCCGCCTTCGGTGAAGGCGCTGGTGGCGTTCCTGCGTGAGCGCTTTGCGGCGGAAGCCACCATGCAACCGTTGAAGTGAAGCTGTAAGTTACTTCACCACACGGCCAAGAAAATCGAGCATGCGTGCACCAATTTCGGCATGGTGCGTCTCCAGCGCAAAGTGGCCGCTGTCGACAAAGTGGATCTCCGCATCCGGCAGGTCGCGCTTGAAGGCTTCCGCGCCGGCCGGAATGAAGATGGTGTCATTGCGCCCCCATACCGCGAGCAGCGGCGGCCGATGCGCGCGGAAGTATGCGTGCAGCGCCGGATACAGCGCCACGTTGCTCGCGTAATCCAGGAACAGATCCATCTGGATATCGAGCTGGCCTGGACGGATCAGGAAATATTGATCGAGCAGATAGCCATCCGGCGCCACGCGCGTCGGGTCCGGCACGCCATCCAGGTATTGCCACTGCGTCATCTCATCTGACACGAGCGCATGCAGCGCGCGGCGATGCGCTTCGTCCGGGTGGTTCCAATACGCCCTGATCGGCGCCCATGGCCCCTCGCCCAACCCTTCTTCATAGCCGTTGCCGTTCTGCGTAACGATGGCGCTGATGCGCTCCGGATGCGCCATCGCCAGACGCCAGCCGACCGGCGCGCCGTAGTCGAACACATAGATGGCGTACCGCGACAGGCCCATCGCCTGCGTAAAGCCGTCCACCACATGCGCGAGGTTGTCGAACGTGTAGCGGAAACCGTTCGGCGCCTGCGTCAGGCCAAAGCCGGGAAAGTCCGGCGCCACCACGTGATAGCGCCCGGCCAACTGGGGAATCAGGTTGCGGAACATATGCGATGCGCTCGGAAAGCCGTGCAACAACAGCACGGTCGGCGCATCGGCTGGGCCCGCCTCTCGGTAGAACACGCGCACACCTTCGACATCCACCGTGCGATGACGCACAGCAGTGGGGGCATACGCATCGACAGCCAGATCAGCGGTTCGGACAGGGGCGTTCATGGCAAGGCTCCGGATGGGTTTCGAGAAAGAGCAACGAAACCATCGTAACCGCATAAATACAGTTTTTAAAGTTACATGAAATTTTCCCATCGCTCGCATGCCGATTTGAGATGCGAAACAAAACGGGCACGCCGTCTGGCGTGCCCGCGCGGGAAACAATGCAGCAGGAAAACTCAGGTGAGCCGCTCGAGCGCCTGGGCGGCAATGCGCCGCGTGATGGCTTCGGCCGAGTCTTCCGTGGCCAGCCGGCCCGCTTGGCCGGACCACAGGTTGATGAAATCGCCTGAGCCGGTCGGCTCCGTCTTGGCGCGCAGCGGCGCCAACGCGCCGCCGGCTGTCGGAAAGGCCGGCGCAAACGTGCTCATCGGGCCAATCTCACGCATCAGCCGGTTGACGATGCCGCGCGCCGGCCGGCCGGTAAACAGGTTGGTGAGCGCGGTGTCGGCGTCTGTAGCCTGCTTGAGCGCCGCGCGATGAATGGCCGATGTCTTGGCCTCCGGCGACAGCATGTAGGCCGTGCCGATCTGCACCGCCGATGCCCCCAGCGCCAACGCCGCCACCACACCGCGCGCATCGCCGATACCGCCGGCCGCAATGACCGGCACCTTCACCGCATCGGCCACCTGGGGCACCAGCGCGAACGTGCCGACCTGCGATTCGATCGTCTTGGCGAGGAACATGCCGCGATGGCCGCCTGCCTCGTTGCCCATGGCGATGATGGCGTCTACGCCGCGCGCTTCCAGCCAGCGCGCCTCTTCCACCGTGGTGGCGGCGGAGATGATCTTCGCCCCTGTGGCCTTCACGCGGGCCTGCAATTCCGGCGAAGGCAGGCCGAAGTGGAAGCTCACCACTTCCGGCTTCAATTCCTCCACCAGCGCGCAGGTCGCTTCGTCGAACGGCGCGCGGTTCACGGCCGGCGCTTGCGCATTCAAATCGATACCGAACTCGGCGTAGTACGGCGCCAGATGGGCACGCCATTTGGCATCGCGCTCCGGGTCCGGCTGCGGCGGCGTATGGCAGAAGAAGTTCAGGTTGATGGGGCCGTGCACGGCCGCCCGGAACTGCTCGACCTGCTGCCGGATCTGTTCGACGTTGAGCATCGCGCACGGCAGCGAACCGAGGCCCCCGCCCCGTGCCACGGCAATCGCCAGCTCCACGCCGGCCACGCCCGCCATCGGTCCCAACACGATGGGCACTTCGATGTTGAACAACTCCAGCACGCGTGCATCGGGCCATGCGCTCATGATCGTCTCCGGCGAGTTTCTTGGATGACACATGGTAATGCGGCGAGCTTTTCATCGGATTGATCCGTTAGAACGCGCATGCAACAAGTAACTGGAATAGCGCGTTAAATTGGTTACAATTCCACTATCGATTTTTCTTGCAGATCACCATGTCCTCCACCGCTTCCGCCACCGCCGATGCGCCCCTGTTGATTGCCGACGATCCGGTACTGGACATGCTCAACACCGTGGCCAACGTCAACGGCCAGCCGCACGATTTCTGGCAGAACGACGTCGATGTCTCCGATTGGCTGGTGCGCGCCGGCTGGCTCGCGGAGCCTGTGGCAGGCCGCTACCCGCCTGGCGTGCTGCTGGCCGTGGCGCGGCACCTGCGCGAGGTGATTCGCGCCTTGGTGGAGGCCCGCAAGGCAAGCCGTGCAGCCAGCGCCGATGCGCTGAATGTGTTCCTGCGGCAGGCGCCAAGCCATCCCGTGCTGGTGTGGGAAAACGGCACGCCGCATGTCAAACGCCTGCGCCCCACCGATTCAGTCGAGCAATGTCTGGCGCCGCTGGCCGAGGCCGCTGCGCATCTGCTCGCCGAAGGCGATTTCCAGCTCGTGCGCGTGTGCGAACACCCCGAATGCACGCTGTGGTTTTACGACCGCACCAAGTCGCACAAGCGCCGCTGGTGCAGCATGGCCGTCTGCGGCAACCGGCATAAGGTGGCCGAATACCGCAAACGCCAGCAGGGCTGATCGCGGCCTCGGTCGTTCCAATGCTGGAACGCCGCGTCGCGGCCGAACGGGCTGCGCACAAGCCCGCTCGTTCGTAACCTGTTCTCCCGAAACGTCGCACCCATTCAGGAGAACAGCATGTCCGCAACTCAAACCACCCCGTCCACACCCCAACGCCTGGCAGGCCGCACCGCCATCGTCACCGGTGGCTCGCGCGGCATCGGCGCCGCCGTAGCGCATCGACTGGCCACCGACGGCGCGCGGGTGGCCGTGGTCTATCGCAGCAACGCCGCAGAAGCCGATGCCGTGGTCAACCGCATCCGCAGCACCGGCGCGCAGGCCATTGCCGTACAGGCCGACGTGGGCGACGCAGTGTCTGTTGACGCAATGGTGAGCACCGTGCGCGAAGCCTTCGGCGCCATCGACATCCTCGTCAACAATGCCGGCATTCTGGAAAACCAGCCGGTCGGCAGCATCGACCTCGCATCGTTCGACGCGCAGTTCCGCACCAATGCGTTCTCGACGATTCTCGTCACGCAAGCCGTGCTGCCGCATGTGCCGGCGCGCGGCGGGCATATCGTGAACGTGTCGTCGAGCCTGGTATACCGGCCCCGCGCAGGGCTGGCGGTGTATGCGGCAAGCAAGGCCGCCGTCGGCGCCCTCACCCACGCGTTTGCCGTAGAACTGGGCCCGCGAAACATCACCGTCAACGCCGTGGCCCCCGCCCTCACGCGCACCGACATGACCGCCCCGATTCCCGATGAAGTGAAAGCACACATGCGCGAATCGACACCGATGGGCCGTCTGGCCGAACCGGACGATATTGCCGACGCCATCGCCTTCCTGGCCTCGGACGACGCCCGCTGGATCACCGGCCGCACCTTGATGACCGACGGCGGCTTCATCTAACACCCGCCCCTCTACGGACGCTGGCCAAGACGCCAACACAGATACACAGACGGTGTGGCCGTACCCTGCCCTAGATGGCGCCTTGGAGTTTTGTCGCGGGGAGGAAAAAGAGGGGAGGCTGTCTGAGCGCAGCGAGTTTGCCTCCCCTCCCTCCCCGTGACACAAATCCAAGGGGAAGTCGCCATCTCGGGCGCGCCTTTCTTTGCCTACCTTTCTTTGGCAAGACAAAGAAAGTAGGTCGGCCCCGGCAGGGGACGAAACCCAACACAAGCCAGCACTAACAAGCCGCGTCCGAAGACAAACACGAGCGCAGCGCCCAACAATTTACTCAGCCAACCGCTTCACAAGCCGATAAAGAAACTCCCGCCCGTCATACAACCGCGCAATCTCGATGCGCTCATCCAGGCCATGCGTGCGCAAGTCAGCCGGCTCGGTAAACAACCCCGACACGCCATACATCGGAATGCCGGCATTGCGCATGAACCGGCTGTCGGTTGCCCCCGTGCTCATGGCAGGAATCACCGGCACATTCCACATCTGCTGCGTCAGCGCTTCCACGGTCTTTACCAAGTCGCCATTGAGCGGCGACGCGGGGCTCGCCAGCGGCTTGTTGACGTAGCGCACGCTGATCTTCTCGTTGCCGATCACCTGCTTCAGCTGACGATCGATATCCGCCGGATCATCGTGCGGCAGGATGCGGCAATTGACGGTGGCCTTGGCCGATTGCGGCAGCGCGTTCTCGGCATGGCCGGCGTTGACCATCGTGGCCACGCAGGTCGTGCGCAACTGCGCGTTGTAGAACGGCACGGCCGAGAGCCGATCGATCGCAGCCTGGTCCGGCTTGCCGGTGCCGACCGAACGCATGTCCTCCGCCAGTTGCCCCGTCGCCAGCGGCGCGCTGCGCGAGAAGTAGGTCTGCGTCACGTCGGCCAGCTTGACCGGAAACTGATACGCCCCTAGCCGATCCAGCGCGGCCGACAGTGCATAGATCGGGTTCGTCTTTGTCGGCACCGAGCTGTGGCCGCCCACGTCACGCACTTCCAGCTCGTACGTCGTGTACATCTTCTCGGCCACTTGAATGCGGTGCAGCACCGGCTTACCGTTGCGCAGTTCGCCACCGCCGCCTTCATTGATGCCGAACTCGGCCTTCACCAGTTCCGGCTTGTTGTTGACGATCCGGTACGCGCCGTTGGTCGGCACATCGCCGCGTTCCTCGTCGGTGGTCAGCGCCAGGATGATGTCGCGCGAGGGCTTGAAGCCTTCCTGCTTGAGCTGCCCGAGCACTGACACAAAAGCCGAGGCCATCGCCTTATCGTCGATCGCGCCACGTGCGGTGAAATAGCCGTCGGTCTCTTGCAGCGTGAAGGGGTCGGTCTTCCAGTCTTCGCGCTTGGCTTCCACCACGTCAATGTGGGCCAGCAGCAGCATGGGCCGCTTGGCACCGCTGCCCTTGAAACGCAGCACCAGGTTGCCCTTCTTCGGGAAAGGCTCAAGCACCTGCATGTCGGCGGCGGCAAAGCCGGCATCGCGCAGGCGTTTTTCCATCGCGCGAGCGGCCTTGGTGGTGTCACCTGCCGAATGCGTCGTGTTGATCTCGACCAGCTCTTTGTAGATGTCGTGGTAGCGCTGCTGCTCGGGCGTGAGCGTGGTGGGCGCGGGCTTGCTGGCGGGAATGCTCTGAGCGAACGCGCCGGCGCTGCATGCCAACACGGCTGCAGACACCAAGACGCGAACGGGAACACGACGACACTGGAAACGCATGACACCTCCGGATAATCGTTATGTGAACCGGCTCATGGCACGTAGCGAGTGGCTCGAGGGGCGTAACAAGGCCATGAGCGGCTTCTGAGTGCACCGCATAAAACAAAGCGGGGCCGACCCGAAGGCCGACCCCGCAGTGTAGCGCCACGGCAGCCGTTTCGCTGCCGCGGCAACCCATCAGGAATGGTGCTTTACATCGCCACGCGGAACACCGCCACAGCGCGGCGCAGCTCGTCCGCTTGCTCTTCCAAGGCCTGTGCAGCAGCAGCGGCTTCTTCCACAAGCGCGGCGTTTTGCTGCGTCACGTCGTCCATCTGCGTGACGGCTTCGTTGATCTGCTCGATACCGGTGCTTTGCTCGGCCGAGCCCGCGCTGATCTCGCCCATGATGTCGGTCACGCGCTTCACGGCCACGACGATCTCTTCCATCGTCTTGCCCGCGCGCGCCACCAGCGTCGAGCCCGATTCCACACGCGTAGCGGAATCTTCGATCAACGATTTGATTTCCTTGGCAGCGCCTGCACTGCGCTGAGCCAGCGTGCGCACTTCACCGGCCACCACGGCAAAGCCGCGGCCCTGTTCACCGGCACGCGCGGCTTCCACCGCAGCGTTGAGCGCCAGGATATTGGTCTGGAACGCAATGCCTTCGATCACGGCGATGATGTCGGTGATCTTGCGCGACGATTCGCTGATCTCGCCCATGGTGGTCACCACGTCCTGCACCACGGCACCGCCCTGCACGGCGATCTCGGAGGCGTTGACGGCCAGCGTGCTCGCCTGACGCGCGTTGTCGGCGTTCTGCTTCACGATGCTCGTCAGCTCTTCCATGCTCGACGCGGTTTCTTCCAGCGAGCTGGCCTGCTCTTCCGTGCGCTGCGACAGATTGGTGTTGCCCGCGGCGATCTGCTGCGTGGCAGAGGCAATCGACTCGCTGCCGCGACGCACCGTCACCACGGTTTCCTTCAGCTTGGCTTGCATCTGCTGCAGGCCTTCCATCAGCAGGCCCATCTCGTCACGCGAGTGGATGCGCACGTCGGTGGTCAGGTTACCGCCCGAAATTTCGTGGAAGTGCACGAGCATCTCTGCGAGCGGGCGCGAGATGGCACGCGAGAGCACGACATAGCAACCGACGGCCAGCGCCAGCCCGATGGCGATCACGAGGCCGAAGGTCCACAGCAGCCCGTTGAAGAACGACTGCGATGCAGCGTAGGCAGCCGAGGACACTTCCTCCTGAATCGCATTCAGGCGATCGGACTGCTCTGCGTAGACACGGAACTGCGTCGGGATTTTTTCCAGTGCCAGCACGCGCGCCGCATCCTTGTCGCCACGGCGGAGCGCATCGATCGCTCCACCGATCCCATCCTTGATGATGAGGCTGCGCTGCTTGCCGGCTTCGCCCGCAATGCGCTCCTCTTCGGGCGTCGAAAACGGTAGGGCCAGATAGTCCTTCCACGCTTTCTCGCTGCTCTCAATCTGCGTTGCGATGCGGCCCAGCGCGTCCGCGCTCTTGGACGGATCGGGCTCGAAGATGGCGCGATCCAACGCGGTGCGTGCTTGCGCAAGCTTGGATTCGGCCAGCCCCAGCGCGCGCGTGGAAGGAAGGTTATTGGAGAAGGTTTCCTTGAGCGCTGCGTTGGAGCGCAGGTTGCCGACCAGTCCCAGCGCGCCGACACCCGTCAGGAATGCAGCCAGAACAAACAGCACCAGCGCCAGCCGTGCCTTGATGGAGAGCGTCTTCATATCTGTCGCGAAGTTGGGGGAGCGTGAAGTGGTTCCTCTCAGGGATCCGAATTCAACAAAACTAACGACAGATCTTCAAAAGACTTTAACTCCATTCCTAGGGTTTCCCCGAAGAACAAAGCCTCGTGCCGCTCTTGGCTCACGCCTGCATGCGCGCCATCACCGCGTTATCGAGCAAGACCCGCGCACCGTCACCGCCTGGCGTGCGACCACGTCAAACCCGTTGCGGGCAATGAAGGGCTCGGCGTTCAAGCGCGCGTGCGCTTGCACACGCGGCATGTCGCGCTGCGCTGCCAACCCGAGGATGTGGCTCATGAGTTGTTGCCCGATGCCTTGTCGCGCATGGTTGCCGGATACGAAGAAGTGATCGATCTATCCATTCGCCTGCAACTCGGCATAAGCGACGGGCTGCGCGTCGGGTTCCGCCACGAACGGCTGGATGCGGCGGATGCGCTCATGCCACTGGGCGACGTCGTAGTCGGTCGGGGCCCAGGCTTCGCATTGTTCGGGCGTGTATCGGCGGGCGGCGATGCCGTGCACGGCAGAACGAAAGACAGCGTGCAGGAACGGCTCGTCCCCAATTCTGAAAGCGCGTATGACGACGGGGCGGGTGTTGAAGCGGTGCGTTCATGATCATTGCCCCGCATGCGGCAAGTCCATCGATGCCAGCACATCCTTGATGTGCTGCGCCGCCTGCTGGGCATTCTGTACGGCGGGCACGGGCGCCTGCTGATCAGTCGACAGATTGCGCACGTGGTCGTCAATGCTGATGCCGGTGCCCAGCGGCGCGAGCATCGCCGCCGATTCGTGCATGGCCCATTGGAAGTCGTTGAGCGGCGCGTTGCGGGCGGCCTGCAAGCCGGCCGGGTTCGCTGCCATGGCACGGGCGACAACGGGATCACGGTTGTCGTCGGGCGCGCTCAGTTCCAGCACCTGACCGAGGTCGGGCGCACTGGCATCCCGGGCGGTCAGCGGCGTCCGGATGTTGTACCGCACGCGCAGCGTCTTGATGATGGCGGTGTGGTCGTACGGCTGCGCCGCGGTCGAGCGGAAGATCGTGCCCTTGGGAATCCACGGCGACACCACCACCGCCGGCACGCGCACGCCCAGCCGGTCGAACGCGAAGAGCTGCCCCGGCTGCGGCGGGCTTGGCGGCACCACGGCGGGCGGCGGCACGTGGTCGAAACAGCCACCGTGCTCATCGAAGGTGATCACGAGCAGGGTCTGATGCCACTGCGGCGAATTGCGCAGCGCGTTGTACACCTGCGCGACCAAAGCATCGCCGTAGCCGATGTCGTGCGGCGGATGCATGTCGTTGGGCCAGTCGAGATCGGCAAAGTAACGTGGCTCGATAAAGCTGTACGAGGGCAGCTTTCCGCTGGACGCATCGTCGAGAAAATCGTCGAACAGGTGAAAGTGATCCAGGTGCAGCCACAGCCGCGTCAGCGTGAGCGACTGCGCGAAGTCGTGGTAATAGACAGCCCAATCGTCGGGCACCACGCCGTCAAGCGCATTGAACAGCGTCGGCATCAAGTACGGAAAGTGCACCGGCGAGTTGTTCGGATAACCGTGCGCGGTACCGGTGTGCACAAAGAACCGGTTCGGCCACGTCTGGCACGGCGCGGAGGCAAACCACGCATCGCATACGGCGTAGTTGCGCGCCAGCGTGCTCAGTGCTGGCACTTGGTCCGCCGTGAAGAAATGCATGATGTCGCGCGGGTCGCCACCGTTCTTGGCGTAGTTGGTGGTGAAGCCCTGCATGGTGGGCGTCTGACCCAGCGGCATCTGCTGGCCGAAGAGCTGCTGGTTGATGTCGGTGAACAGCTCGCCCGGGTCGGGGTTGGGCAGCGTCATCACGTTGGGCGGCGCGGGGGTTGTCCACACCCGGATGGGCTGGCCGCCGCCGTCGGGGTTGGTCTCTTCGCCAGACAGGCCGTCGAACTCTGCGCTCTTTGAATAGAGCGTGCCGAACAGGTTGTCGAACGACCGGTTCTCCAACATCAGCACGACCACGTGCTCGATTGCATTCAAGCCTGCCATGGTGGCCCCCTCGTTTCGTTGCGTTGTTCTGCGGGCCACTATAGGAAGAAACGAGGGGATTGGCGTTGCGCGCGTCTACTGACGTACCGCCGGCAGCACACGCCATGCAATCAGCGCGCTGGCGGCCGCCACCAGCCACACCACCGGCCACGACGACCACGCCAACACCTGCGGCAGGCACAGCGACGTCAGCCCGAGTGCCGCAAACGCGCCCGTGTTGCCGAGCCCCAGCGCCGTGCCGGCGCGCTGCGCACCGGCCAGCGTCGCCAGCTCGGTATAGCCCACGCCATGCCACGCTGATACGCAAATGCCGCCCGCCACCACGGCCGCCACCAGCGCAACGCGCATGACCGACAGATCGATCGACAGCGCCGACGTCATCCACGCCACGCCGGCCAGCCCAACGAACAGCGCAACGCTCAACCGCGCACACGCGAGCAGATAGGCGCGGCGATTGCCGTGGCGGTCGGTCCAACGCCCGCTCCATACGCGCATGACGGCCGCCCCGCCCTGCACCGCTGCCATGGTGAGGCTGAGTGTGAGCACATTGGCGTGTGCGAAGTCGCGCAGGAACACCGTGGCAAAAGCGACCACCGCGCCTTGCGGCACGCACAGCAGCCCAATGGCCAGGGCCATGCGCAACAGCGTTGGATCGCGCAGCGGGCCAGTGCCCCCGGGCGGGGCTGCTTGCGCAACCGCATTCACCGTGTCCGGCGCGTCATGCACCCACAGCCACGTCAGTACCGCAGTCAACGCACATGCCGCCGCCAGCACGCCATAGACGGCGGCAAACCCCGCGTGCGCGGCGATAGTCGGCAGCACGAGCGCGCCAATGCCGCCGCCCAGCGGTACGGCGGTCTGGCGGATGCTCATGGCGAGCCCCCGCTCGCCTTCGCGAAACCAGCCCATGACGGCGCGGCCGCTCGATCCGTTCACGCTGCCGCCCAGCAGGCCGACGCTGAGCATGCCGCCCACCAGCCACGCGAGCGGCGGCACGTTGCCATGCAGCGGCACCACGCAACATGCCATCACGAACAGCGCCAGCGCGGTCAGCCCCAGCCCCGCCAGCAGCACCGTGCGATCGCCCCAGCGGTCGGTCAGCAAGCCCCACGGCAGCTCGCTGATGGCAATGCCAAGCCCCAGCGCGCCCAGCGCCACGCCCAGCTCCGCATTGCCCAGGTGATACGCCGAGCGGATGAACACGGCAGTCGTCGGGATGCCCGAAAACGCTGCCGAAAAGCTCGCATTGGCCGCCACGCCCACGCCCAGCACCTTCCAGCGGTGATGGCGCGGCAGGGGCGTCGACGTGGCCGGCAAGCCCATCGCGGTTGTCATGATCGTCTCTCCAGAAATGCGTTTGACAGCAGCAGTCTGGCGGAGCAACATCAGGCCTAAATGACGTTAATCCCTCATTTCAAGACATCATGCGCAGAATCGGCTTTTTGGTGTTTCCGGGCTGCAGCCTGCTCGATTTCACCGGCCCGCTGACAGCCTTTGACGTGGCAAACCGGCTCGCGGCCCAGCCGGCGTATCGGATCGACGTGCTGTCCGAAGGCGGCGCGCAGGTGCAGAGCGCGCCCGGCCTCGTCATGCAGACGCAGGGCCTGGACGATCCGGCCTTCGATACGTTGGTCATCTCGGGCGGCAACGGCCCGCGCGAAGACGCGTTCTCGCCGCGGCTGATCGCCTTCGTGCGGGAAGCGGCAGCGCATTCACGGCGCATGACGAGCGTGTGCTCCGGCGCCTTTGCGCTGGCGGCGGCGGGCCTGCTCGATGGCCGCCGCGCCACCACGCACTGGCGCATGGCGGCGCTGCTGCAGCGGCGCTATCCGCGCGTGCAGGTGCAGAGCGATCACATCTTCATCCACGACGGCCCTGTGTGGACGTCGGCCGGCATCTCGTCCGGCATCGACCTGGCGCTCGCGCTCATCGAGGAAGACCTGGGTGTCGACGTGTCGCGCGCCGTGGCCCGCGAGCTGGTGGTCTATCACCGGCGGCCCGGCGGGCAATCGCAGTTCTCGACCTTGCTGGAGCTGGACCCGGCATCGAGCCGCATTGCGCGGGCGCTGGGCTATGCGCGCGAGCACCTGCACGAGGCGCTGGACGTCGACCGCCTGGCCGAAGTTGCTCACCTGAGCCGCCGCCAGTTCGACCGCGCCTTTGTGGCGGAGACCGGCCAGACGCCCGCCAAGGCCATCGAAAAGCTCCGTGCCGAAATCGCCCGGCCCCGCGTGGAAGCGGGTGACGAATCGCTGGAACACATTGCGCGCGCCGTCGGCTTTGCCGATCCGGAACGCATGCGGCGGGCGTTCATCCGCGTGTTCGGCCAGCCGCCGCAATCGGTGCGGCGCTCGGGGCGGTCCGGACATACACGTCTGGCGGCCTAGCACGCCGCACCCATGAATCCGTTACCCTGACGCCCCTGAAATCCGTAATCCCGCATTCGTACCGATGGCCGACAATTCAGCCCTGCCCTTGCTCTACAGCTATCGCCGCTGCCCATACGCCATGCGTGCGCGGCTGGCAATGCTGCAAGCCAATCGACGCTTCCAGACCTTCGAGATCGTCATGCGCGACAAGCCCGCCGAACTGCTGGCGCTGTCCCCGAAAGGGACTGTTCCCGTCTTGCATCTGACCGACGGCGGCGTGCTGGAAGAGAGCCTGGACATCATGCAGTGGGCCTTCGACGCACGCGACCCGGAAGGCTGGTGGAGCCGCGCACAATCCGACGACAACCTCGCCCTGCTGCGCACCAACGACGGCGAGTTCAAGCGCCAGCTCGATCGCTACAAATACCCCGATCGCTATCCGCAAGAGGCAACGCCGCGCGAGACGGCGCGTGCCCGGGCAACAGAAACGCTGCTGATGCCGCTGGAATCGCGCTTGCTAGACCAACGCTATCTTGGCGGCCCAACGCCGTGCGCGACGGATCTGGCGATCTTTCCGTTCGTGCGGCAGTTTGCGGCGGTGGAGCCGGACTGGTTTGCCCGCCAGCCGCTGCCCGCAATACAGGCCTGGCTGGCCGGGTGGCTCACCAGCCGCCTGTTCGAGGTCTGCATGACGAAGCAACCCGTGCAGGCCGTTGCCGTGTTTCCCGAGTATCAGCATCTGGATGGATCCACTGACCGACTGACCGACTGATCCACCGATGGAGGCGTGTAAGCAATGGACGAACCACAGACAGCATCCCCCGACAGCACCGCAGCACGCGTCGCGTTGTGGCGCGCCTTGCACATGCACAGCGATGCACCGCCGCACGTGCTGGAAGACGCAGTAGGCTTGAAGCTGCTCGCCCCGGAGCCCGGCTGGCAACAACGGGGCGACATGGACCCGCAGTTCACGCGTCCGTTTCGCGCGTCCATTGTGGCGCGTGCGCGCTTTATCGAAGACCTCGTCATCGAACAAGCGGGCCGTGGCTTGTTGAGCCAGTACGTGATTCTGGGGGCGGGGCTGGACAGCTTTGCGCAACGCCGGCCCGATGTGGCATCGCGCATGACGGTGTTTGAAGTCGATCAGCCCGGCCCGCAGGCCTGGAAGCGCCAGCGTCTGCAAGCGCTGGGCTTCGGCATTCCGCGTTGGCTGCGCTTCGTGCCGGTGGATTTCGAGGCGCGCGAATCCTGGCAGGATGCGCTGGTCGCGGCCGGGTTTGATACGCGCAGGCCGGCCATCGTGGTCTCCACGGGTGTGAGCATGTATCTGTCGAAGGAAGCCAATGCGGCGACGCTGCGGCAGGTGGCGTCGCTGGCGCCGGGGTCGATGCTGGCGATGACATTCCTGCTGCCGCTGGAGATGGCGGACCCGGACGTCCGGCCCGGCCTTGAGATGGCGGAGAAAGGCGCACGTGCGAGCGGCACACCATTCATCAGCTTCTTCACGCCGCCAGAGATGCTCGCGCTGGCCCGCGAAAACGGCTTTCGCGATGCCCAGCATATTTCGGCTGACACATTGACGGAACGCTATTTCTCCGGCCGGACCGATGGCCTGCGCCCGCCGCGCAACGCAGAAGAACTGCTGCTGGCGACGGTCTAGGCTCGCAAGTGCCTACCGCTCGCGCAGCGGCCCTGGCAGCGCTTTCAGGCCGATCCAAAGCACCCCGATGACCACGTTGACTGGCACGCTCAACGCGCTGGGCACATAGAACAGCACCGACAGCCCCGGCGTGTTGAGCCCCAGTTCCAGTACGCCGCCCAGCGTGTAGCAGAGCAATCCGCACCACAGCCAGCGTCGCATATAGGCCAGCAGCCAGTGGGCGTGCGCCTGGTTGAAACGCCAGGCGGCCGACCGTTCGAACAGGTTGCCGCGGCTGGCGTCCTTGAACAGCCAGCCGAAGAAGAAGTAGCGGTACAGCAGCGTGCGAAAGGCGAGCTCTTGCATGATGGCTCCCTCGGCCAAACCAGCTTCACGCAAGCAAGTTTGGCTCCAAAATCGCGCGGGCGCCATGCCCTGCAGCGCCGGGTTGAGCATGGCGCACCCGGCTGCACCGCCTCGCCTCTCAGCTTGCCAGCTTCTTGAACGTCTCAAGCACCGCGTCGCCCTTGAACGGCTTGACGATCCAGCCCTTCACGCCAGCGGCCTTGCCACGGTCTTTCATGGCAGGGCTGCTTTCGGTGGTGAGCATGATGACGTTGACCGTCTTGTTGCCCAGCTCGCCGCGCACCTTCTCAACCATGGTCAAACCGTCCATGTTGGGCATGTTCACGTCACTGATGACGAGCTTGACGCCGGGGTTGGCCTTGATCTTGGCCAGGCCGTCCTTGCCGTCAACGGCAGTATCAACCGCCAGGCCGTGCTTCTTCAGAAAGCCGGCCACCTCATCGCGGACGGTGCTCGAATCGTCGACAACCAGAATCTTGCTCATGACGCTTTCCTCGTTCTCAAACTTCCAAATCAAAACAATTCCAGCTCGCCACCGGATTCCACTTCGTCGCTCACATCGGCCACGAAATCCAGGGGAGCATGGGCACACACGCACACGGTGGCATCCACGCGCACCATGTCGTTGATGGTGACCGCGTAGGTGGCCACGTAGCCGGGCTTGAGCACATCCAGATACGGCAGGCAGCGCGCGCTCACCACATAGGGCGTGGACATGCCAAGGTCTGGAAACACCTGCAGCAGTTCCTGGTTCAGCGCGCCGCAGCACAGGTTGCCGATTTCCAGACGCGCTTCTTCAAAAGAACGCCCGGCGCCTTCGCCCGTGAAGTACGTGCGCGTGGCGTCGGATTCATCAAATCGCAGCACCAACAGAAGACGAAAGGCGATGGACGAGATGGTGAGGATCAGTGCCTCTTCGCCGTTGACGGAGTCGCCTTCGGCTGCGGTGCCGATCTGGCACATGTCTTCGGCCTGCCGCACGAGCCGCGTACGCGCGGCCTTGCGGAAGATGCGATCGAAACTCTCTTGTGCGTTGCTGCGGATCACGTCAGACCTGCCTAGTGAAGCTGGTGTTGAAACTGGCTAGCCAGCGCCTCGACGCTCGACAGCGATGCAGTGATCATCTTGCCGCCCGCCTGGATGTCCTGGAACGTGGCGGTGGTGGTCAGATCGTTCAAGTGCAGGCTGTTGCGATAGCTCTTTGACAATTCTTCCGAACGCGCCGCCAGCGCACGCACCTCACTGGCCACCACGGCAAAACCGCGGCCCGCCGTCCCCGCACGCGCCGCCTCGATGGACGCGTTGAGCGAGACGATCACCACATGCCGGACGATGGACTGCAGTTCCTCGTTCTTCGCGTGCATGTCGTGGTTCTGCTCCATGAGCGAGATCATCTGCTCATGCCAGCGCTCGAACGTCAGCGCCAGGCCACGCAGGCGCACCGCTTCTTCGGCAATCTGCCCCGCGCGGCTCGCCCAGTGCTCCTTGGCAGCCGTGGCCGACTGCAGTTCGGTACGCAGTTGCTCGATGACCTCCAGCTGATCGGCAGCGGCATCGCGCATCTGGCCGACCGTGGTTTCCAGTGCAGCAACTTCCCGCATGCCCGTTTCGACCTGCGCGGCGTGCTTCGTAAGATCCGCTGACAGATCAGCAATGCGGCGATCGGCATCGCCCAAGGTGCGCACGAGCGCATTCACCTTCCGCTGCCGGATCACCCACATCAGCACACCGGCAACCAAGCCGCCAGCGATGACGGCCATAACAATCGTCCCCATCACGATGCTTCCTTATCAAGATCCACGCGTACTGCCGGCGCCGCGCCGAGCGTCGCGTTCACGCTGTCAACGGCAAAGCGTTCGGGCAGGCACACCACCGTCTGGAACTGGCGGAACGCTGCGCCCTTGTGGTCGTCGGTGAAGCGCAGTTCGATGCGGCCCTGCTCGCGCTTGAGAAATTCCTGCACGGCATCCATGCCGACGCCGCGCCCGGACACTTCCGTCACCTTGTCGGCAGTCGAGAAACCCGGGCGGAAGATGCACTGCGCGATGTCTTCGTCGGTGGCGTGCTGGTCTGCGCCGAGCCAGCCGCGCTCCACGGCGATGCTGCGGATGCGCTCGAGCGCCAGGCCGCGGCCGTCATCGCACAGGGTGATCTGCAGCATGCCCTGGTCAACGCCCAATTCGATGTCGATCGTGCCGGAAGCTGGCTTGCCCTGAGCGATACGCTCTTCGGCGGGTTCAATGCCATGGTCGATAGAGTTGCGCAGCAGGTGCATGAACACGTTCTGCAGGATGCCGCGGGCCTCGGTGCGCACGCGGTAGCCGTTATCGTCGATGCGCACGGCCACGGGCTCCTTGCCCAGCTCCTGCGCCAGCGACGGCAGCGATTGCAGCGTGCCCGACAACAGCGCGTCCACCGTCTCGCTGCCGAGCAGGCGCAGCAGTTGATAGACCGAATCGCGCATCACCACGAGTTCATACAGACTGCCCGGGTTGGCTGACTCCAGCAGACGCAGGCTTTCCTGAATGCGCGCCATCACGTCCGGCGCTGCCTGCGAGGCATTGCCCGGCGCCGCGTCGCCCTTGCGGCCCAGCTTCACCTCGTTGATGCGGGCGTAGTTCTCGATGGCCTCGCGCACGCGCGCCAGTTCTTGCATCAGCCAGTCCTGGTCCCAGGTGTGTTCGCTGTCGGCTTCGCGCAGCGCATGGTAGGTCTGCTCGGTCTCGTGCACCACGTTGGTCAGGTGCTGCAGGTTGTACGTGCGCGCGTTGCCCTTGATGGTGTGCATGTTGCGGAACAGCGCCGCAATGGCCTGGCTGTCGGCCTGCGAGTACTGACGGATGATCCGTTCGTTCTCGTGCACGAAGGTCGTGGAGCTGTCGATGAAGTGCTGGAACTTCTCCTGGCTCACCGCCAGGATCTCGCCAATCATCTCCAGGTTGCGGCGCTGCTCGCTGGCTTCGGCCGCCAACTTGCGCAGCTCGGTCACATCGCGCACGCACAGCATCAGGCGCAGGATTGTGTCGCTTTCATCGGTGATGGCCGACCAGGACAGGTCCAGCGTCTTCGTGCGCCCGTCCGGCATGCGCTTTTCCACCTCGCTCGCCAGCAGGTGCTGATTGAACGCGAAGTTGATGATGTCCTGCCCGAGGCATGCATCGACGGCTGCTTCCACCTGCGACAGCGTATCGGCGCCAAGGCTGGTATCGGCAAAGATCAGCTCCATTAGCCTGCGGCCGGCGATCTCCTGCGTCTCGAAGATCGATTCGAGGTAGACCGAATATTCCTCGTGCACCACGCCGCCCTCGACCACGGTCAGGATGCCCTGCTGCATGTTCTGAAGCATGGCCTGGATGTCGGCGGTCTTCTGCTTGAGCAGCGCGGCGTTCTCCTGGATCTTCTCGATCATCTGGTTGAACGCAACGACGGAATGGCCGATCTCGTCCATGCGGCCCACCGGCACGCGGCGCGTGAAATCCTGGCTGGTGGCGATCTCGCTCATCTCGGCCTGCATGCGCGTGAGCGGCCGGGTGATCTGGCGATACAGCAGCATGCCGATGGCGGTGAGCAGGACGACCGCCACGCCGCTCACCACGCCGATGGTGGTGGCCGTGCTGGCGAGCTTGCCGTTCAGGCCGGCAATGGCTTCATCCTTTTCGCGGTTCTTCTCGATGCGCAGCGTCTCGACAATCTTTTCCAGCACGTCGCGGTAGCTGGCCACGTTGGCAAACAGGAAGGCCTGTGCCAACTCGTCCTTGCCCGCGAGCTTCATGTCGGTGGTCTGCTGGATAGCGTCGACGTAGCTGTCGACGGCCTCCTTGGCCTGGGCAACCAGACCTTCCTGCGCGTGGCTGTTGGCGCGCTTGGCCTGTACATCCAATGCCGCGCGCAGGGCGGCTTCTTTCGCCTTCAGGTCGTCCTTGGCCTGCGCGACGATGTTGGCGTCCGGTGCATACACCAACACCATCGTCGCCAACTGCACGTCCTTGACGAGCGATACCAGGTCGGCCGACGCCAGCGCGCTCGGCACCACACCCTCGGTCACCTGGCGGACCTCTGCAGCGCTGCTGCGGGTCTGGTAGACCGCGTATCCGCCGATGGCCGCCAGCGCGACAAACATCAACACCACCAGCAATGTAATGCGATGACGAATGGTCATTTGAAATTCTCTCGATTCAACCACCCCCCCCGAAAGAAGGGGGTAGTCCAATATGCTTTCCTAAACATCGAAGGCGCAATTATTGGAGTCAGAAGATGACCAATCGATGACTGCCACATCAACCTTCCGGGCATTTCGGCATTGCATCTCCGGTGGCGATGGCATTGCGGCGCGTACGCGCTCGTCACTTGGTTACAGGCGAAATCGTTTGGCACCCCTACTCAAGTGGGGAATTGTGCGAAAGCGCTAAAGTTATTTTCCCAGTCGCCGTTAATTAATTGCCTTTTTATTTTTCTTTTATTTCGCGAATGATTCTTTCGCTTTGATTCCAAAAATAGAAAAAGGGTATTTCTCAGTTTCCCGGCATGCAGCCTGATGGGGCGTCTCACCCACTGTTGCGAATTGGCTACCGGCCCATGTTCCTGCCAGAATGTTCTGCTTGGCCCCCCAACCGAGGCAGACACATGAAGAAAAGCACGCAGGACACCGCCGCATCCGCGTCCGAGCTGATCGACGCACGCATTGCAGAGCTGAACGACTGGCGCGGCGAGATGCTCGCCCGCCTGCGCGCCGTCATCCGCGCAGCCGACCCCGACGTGGCGGAAGAATGGAAATGGAACGTGCCCGTGTGGTCGCACCATGGCCTGATCTGCACCGGCGAGGCCTATAAGCAGACGGTCAAGATGACGTTCGCCAAGGGCGCCTCCGTGCCTGACCCGTCTGGCCTCTTCAATTCCAGCCTGGACGGCAACACGCGCCGCGCCATCGACTTCCGCGAGGGCGACAAGGTGAACGAGAAAGCGCTGAAGGCGCTCATCCAGGCGGCCATCGCCGTGAACGAGGCCTGCGCCAAGCGTTGAAGCACAGGCAAGCTCGCGCGGGTCGGGCCGGAGCCGTTAACATACGGCCCGCCTGATCAACCAACGGAGCAACCGCAGTGATTCAACCGACCAGCGTATTCAAGGACAACCTCGCCCAACTGCCCGCCATTGACGGCATCGAACGTATCGATCTGGTCGACGGCCAGGGTGCCGTGGTCGCCGATATCGAAAACAAGCCGGGCAAGCAAGGTTCGGTGGCGGTGTACCACTACCTGCAGCAGACGTTCGACCAGCTCGATGCCACGGCCGCGGAACACGGCCTGGCCGTGTTTGCCGAGCACACCATCGACGCACGCAACCGCCCCGGCGCCCACCCGAATGTGGACCGCCTGCTGGCCATCGCGGCCGGTGAGCCGGCACTGCGCATCAACGTCGTGAAGGCCTGATGACATATCGCTGAAGTCCGCTGCTAGTAGCGAGTGAACCACCCGTTTTCTCGCTGCACCGCACACAGCAGCATCCAGAAAGCCGGCCACCGCGCACGCTGATTGCCAGCCATGGGCACGCGGCGTAGCATGAAGCAGCCCTTCTTCGGGAGCCGCCTCATGTCTGCCCAGCACGAAGACAAGGTCCGTCAGCACATGGCGGACGCCGTGGCCCTGGCGCGCGAACGTGCGCCCGATATTGCCGACCTGTTCGAGCCGTTCCTGCGGCATTACTACGGTCTGGCAGACCCCCAAGACGTGATCTCGCGCAGCGTGGCCGACCTCTACGGCGCAGCGATGGCGCACTGGCAGCTGGGTCAGAAATTCGTGTCGGGGCAACCGCGCGTACGCGTCTACAACCCGAGCCTCGAACAGCACGGCTGGTACTGCAGCCACACGGTCGTTGAAATCGTCAACGACGACATGCCGTTCCTGTTCGACTCCGTGACCATGGAAATCAACCGGCAGGGGCTGGCGCTGCATTCCGCCTTCCACCCGGTCTACCGCGTACAGCGCGATGGCGCAGGCATGCGCGTGGCGGTCGAGGCCGGCGGCGGCGTACAGCGCCCGGCGGCACTCGCGGGCGACATGCCCGACACGCCCGCCGTTGCGGACAGAGAAGCTCACGGCGTTGCCCGCTTCGAGTCGACTATCCACATCGAGGTCGACCGGTTCTCCGAGGCGGACCGCCTGCAGGCTTTGCACGACGGCCTGATGCGTGTGCTGGGCGACGTGCGCGCTGCGGTGGAAGACTGGAATCCCATGCAGGCCGCCGCCCAGGCCGCCATCGACGCGCTGGCCGCACGCGCCGCACAGCCCTCGACTGGCGACGTGGAACGCGCCGAGATTGCCGAAACGCAGGCCTTCCTCAGTTGGATGCTCGAGCGGCACTTCACCTTCCTTGGCTATCGTGACTACGAACTGATTACGCAAGACGATGGCCATTACCTGCGCGGCATACCCGGCACAGGCCTGGGCGTGCTGCGTGAAGCGCTGCGCGACACTTCCACGCCGGACACGACGCGCCTGGCACCGGGGGCCGCAAAATTTATCGACGCGCCCGAGCCCATCTTCCTCACCAAGGCCAATTCGCGCGCCACCGTGCACCGGCCCGGGTATCTCGACTACATCGGCATCAAGCTGTTCGACGCCGAAGGCCGAGTCTGCGGGCAACGGCGCTTCCTGGGAATGTACACGTCGAACGTCTACATGGTGCCCGCCGAAGATATTCCGCTGGTGCGCCGCAAGGTGGCCGACGTCATCCGACGCACGGGCTTCCTTCCCGACGGGCATCTTGCCAAGACACTGGTCACGATCCTGGAGCAATACCCCCGCGACGAACTGTTTCAGATAGACGCCGAAGCGCTGCACGACATCGCACTGGGCATCCTGCGGTTGCAGGAGCGCCAGCGCACGCGCCTGTTCGTGCGGCGCGATCCTTTTGACCGCTTCGTGTCGTGCCTCGTGTTCGTGCCGCGCGAGAAGTTCAACACCGACTTGCGCGTGCGCATCCAGGGCCTGCTGCAGGCGGCGTATCGCGGCACCGCCGTGGAGTTCACGCCGCAACTGTCGGAGTCGATGCTGGCGCGCATCCATATCACCGTGCGCACCCAGCCGGGCAATGTGCCCGAGGTGGACGTGGCCGAGTTGGAAGACCGCATCGTGCAGGCCGCCCGGCGCTGGCAGGACGACCTGGCCGACGCGCTACTCGAACGCGGCGGCGAAGAGCGCGGCAACCGCCTGCTGCGCCGCTATGCCAGCGCGTTTCCGGCGGGTTTCCGCGAGGACTACGCCGCACGCCTGGCCGTGCGCGACATCGAACTGATGGAGCCGCTGCTCGCCGCCAATGCGGCGGACAACCTGCTGACCATGCAGCTCTATCGGCCGCTCGAAGCGCCGCCCGGCGCGCTGCGTTTCAAGATCTACCGCGCTGGCCAGCCGACTTCGCTGTCGCACAGCCTGCCGATGCTTGAACACCTGGGCGTGCGCGTCAACGAAGAGCGGCCCTACTGCATCGAACCCGCCGACGCCGCCCCCATCTGGATGCACGACTTCGGCATGGAGACCATCGACGGCAGCGAAGTCGATCTGGACGAAGCCCGTGCACGCTTTGAAGACGCGTTCGCGCGCATCTGGAGCGGCGAGCTGGAGAACGACGATCTCAACCGCCTTGTGCTGCAGGCCGGCCTGACCTGGCGCGAGGTGCGCATCCTGCGCGCGTATGCGCGCTACATCCGCCAGATCGGTTCGACCTTCAGCAACGCGTATATGGAAAGCGCGCTGAACGGCAATCCTTCGATTGCGCGGGCGCTGGTGCGGCTGTTCCTGGTGCGCTTCGACCCCACGCTTGCCGAGGCCGAGCGCTCGCGTGCGAGCGAAACGCTGCGCAAGCAGATCGACGAGGCGCTCGAAGACGTGCCCAACCTCGATGAAGACCGCATCCTGCGGCAGTTCCTGGGCGTGCTGGAAGCCACGCTGCGCACGAACTACTTCCAGAGCCCGCCGGACACGGCACACGGCCACGGAAAGGGGCAGCCCAAGCCGTATCTCTCGTTCAAATTCGACCCGGCGCGCGTGCCCGGCCTGCCCGAGCCAAAGCCGATGTTCGAAATCTGGGTGTATTCACCGCGCGTGGAAGGCGTGCACCTGCGCGGCGGCAAAGTCGCGCGCGGCGGCTTGCGCTGGTCTGACCGGCGCGAGGATTTCCGCACCGAGGTGCTGGGCCTGGTCAAGGCGCAGATGGTCAAGAACACGGTGATTGTGCCGGTGGGTTCCAAGGGGGGCTTTGTCGTCAAACAACCGCCTCCGGCCACCGACCGCGATGCGTATCTGGCCGAGGGCGTGGCGTGCTACCAGACCTTCTTGCGCGGGCTGCTCGACCTGACCGACAACTACGTCGACGGCCGCGTCGTGCCGCCGCGCGATGTCGTGCGCTATGACGAAGACGACCCGTACCTGGTCGTTGCCGCCGACAAGGGCACGGCCACGTTCTCCGACTACGCCAACGCCATCTCGGCCGAATACGGCTTCTGGCTGGGCGATGCGTTCGCCTCCGGCGGCTCGGTAGGCTACGACCACAAGAAGATGGCCATCACCGCCCGCGGCGCATGGGAATCGGTCAAGCGCCACTTCAGCGAGATGGGCGTCGATACGCAGACGCAAGATTTCACCGTCGTGGGCGTGGGCGACATGTCGGGCGATGTGTTCGGCAACGGCATGCTGCTCTCGCGCCATATCCGCTTGCTCGCGGCGTTCGACCATCGCCACATCTTTCTCGACCCGTCGCCCGATGCCGCCACGAGCTTTGCAGAGCGCGAGCGCCTGTTCAACTTGCCGCGTTCAAGCTGGGCCGATTACGACCGGGCCCTGATCAGCCCCGGCGGCGGCATCTTCCCGCGCACGGTCAAGTCGATTGCGCTTACACCAGAAGTGCGCGCCATGCTGGACGTGACGGCGACCGAGATGGCGCCGAACGACCTGCTGCACGCCATCCTCAAGGCGCCCGCCGATTTGCTTTACAACGGCGGCATCGGCACGTACATCAAGGCCAGCACCGAAACGCATGCCCAGGTGGGCGACCGCGCCAACGATGGCCTGCGTGTGAACGGCGCCGAGCTGCGCTGCAAGGTCGTGGCCGAGGGCGGCAACCTGGGCTGCACGCAACTCGGCCGCATCGAGTACGCGCAGCATGGCGGGCGCATCAACACCGATGCCATCGACAACTCCGCCGGGGTGGACTGCTCCGATCACGAAGTCAACATCAAGATCCTGCTGGGCCTGGTCGTGGCCGACGGCGAGATGACGCTCAAGCAACGCAACACGCTGCTGGCCGAGATGACCGACGAGGTGGGCGAACTGGTGCTGCGCGACAACTACTTCCAGACGCAAGCGCTGTCACTGGCGCGTACGCGCACGGCGCTGTGGCTCGACCCGGAAGCACGGCTGATGCGGCATCTGGAGCGCAGCGGTCGCCTGAACCGTGCGATCGAATTCCTGCCCGCCGATGAAGAGATCGACGCTCGCCGTGCAAGCGGCGGTGGCCTGACCACGCCCGAACGCGCCGTGCTGATGGCCTACAGCAAGATGTGGTTGTACGACGTGCTGCTGGGCAGCGACCTGCCCGACCAGCCTTTCGTGGCCGATTGCCTGCCGGCGTACTTTCCGAAGCCGCTGCACACGCGCTGCGCCACGTCGATCCCTCGGCACACGCTGCGGCGCGAGATCCTGGCGACGATGCATGCGAACGCGCTCGTCAACCGAGCCGGCGTGACGTTCGTGCACCGGATGGCCGAAGAAACCGGCGCGGAACCGCTTGCAGTGGTGTGGGCAAGCCTTGTTGCGCGCGCAGTCTACCGGCTCGATGCGCTCTGGGAAGAAGTCGATGCCCTCGATGCGCAGGTGCCGCACGAGACGCAAACCGCCCTGTTCACCTCACTCGCGCAACTGCACGAGCGCGCCACCCTGTGGTTCCTGCGGCGGCGCGTGTCGGACGTACCTACTGCGGTGGAACGGTTCCGGGCTGCGGTGGATGCGCTCGCTCCCGAAATCAGCGCGCTGCAAACGGAGGAATCCGCGCAGGCCGCCGCGCAACAGCAGCAGGTGTTCAGCGAAGCCGGTGTGCCGGAAACGCTGGCGCGTGTGGCGACCGGTGTGCCGGCGCGCGTGTCGTTGCTCGACATTGCCGAAGTTGCAACCACCCGCGGCTGCGATGCACGGCTCGCCGCCCGCGTGTACTTTGCCCTCGACCAGCCGCTGGGTTACGGATGGCTGCAAGGCGGCATCCTCGGCCTGCCGACGCAAACGCATTGGCAGATGCTGGCGCGTGCAACGCTGCTCGAAGAACTGGGGCAACTGCGACGGCGGCTTACGCAGTCGGTGTTGCAAGATGCGGCGCCCGGCGCAAGCGCCGACGCCCTCATCGAGACCTGGCGGGCAACACGGCAGGAAGCGCTGGCGCGCTACAACCGCGTCATCGCCGACCAGGTGGCTACCGGCTCGCCTGACCTGGCGATGCTGTCGGTGGGGCTCCGGGCACTGGCCGAGGTCGATGCCTGATGCAGTCCGCTATCGGGCACGCGCCAGTGCCCCATTGACGCGCACCGGCGGCGTGTCGTGCGAAAACGGCGGCCGCACAACGAAGGCATCCACCACGCCGGGCTCGAAGAACAGGCAGTACGTCGAGCCGCCGCACTGGAAGAAGCCAAGCTCCTCGCCCTTGCGTACATGCTGGCCCGGCGTCACGTCGACCATGCACGACGACACCTCGGCCATGCCGATGAACACGCAACCCACGGTGCCAGGTCCGGGTCGTCGCAGGCGATGGTGATGATGGCGCGGGCGGCCATGGCCGCGCCGTAGCCTTGCGAATCGTTCTGGCCGCCGGCAGGTAAGCGCACGGGCCCGCGAGTTGCGTCCGTGGCAACGACACTGCCACTTCACGAGAGGAACATGATGCATCGCACCCCATCCTCCGCACGTGCGTTCTGCGTGGCGGCGGCAATGTTCGTTGCTCTGGGCAGCAGCGCTGTGTTCGCACAGGTAACGGGCGCACCATCCGGCACCAGCGACAACGCGCCCGCCACCAATGCGAACAGCTCCACCGCCACCGGCACCACAAGCCGTATCGACGGCCCAACGTGAAAGCCGTTTCAGTGAGCCACAGCCTGCGCTGCAGCCGCCTTCGACTTCTGCGTGCTTGACAGCACCAGCGTGAGTACAGCCGAGAGCATGAGCAGGCCGGCGACGAAATAGAGTCCGCCTGCGAAGCTACCGGTTCGGTCTTTGATCCAGCCGATCATCGCGGGGCCAAAGAAACCGCCAAGGTTGCCGATTGAGTTGATGGTGGCGATGCCAGTGGCGGCGGCCGCCCCGGACAGGAACATCGTAGGCATGCTCCAGAGCGGCGGCTTGGCGCAGCTGATCCCGACGTTCACGAGCGTGAGTGCCGCAATGAGGCCAATCACACCGCTGGCACTGCCGGCCACCACCAGACCCACGGCGGCAGCCACGCACGCAATCACGACGTGCCACGTACGTTCCCCACTCCGATCGGAATGGCGAGACCAGAAGACCATCGCGACCACCGAGACGATTGGCGGAATGGCGTTCAGCAGACCAACCCTCATGGATGACATGCCCAGCTGCTTGATGATCTGGGGCGCCCAGATGCCGAGCGTGTAGAGGCCGGCGGAGGTGCCGAAATAGATCAGCGCCAACGCGATCACCCGCAGATCAGCCAGGCCACGCAGAATGCTGTGATTAGCGCTCGCTGTGTTGCTGCTGGATTCCTCGTGCATGACTTTGACCAGCCACGCGCGTTCGTCTTCTTTCAGCCAGGACGCCTGTTCCGGGCGATCCGTCATGTAGAAGAACACCACCACGCCGAGAATGAATGCCGGAATGGCCTCGAGAATGAACATCCACTGCCAGCCGGCCAGTCCCATCACACCTTGCATTTCCAGCAATGCGGCAGATATCGGCGAGCCCAGTGCGGTGGACAGTGGCGCGGCAGCCATGAAGAATGCGGTGACCCCTGCCCGGTGACGCGCCGGAAACCAATAGCTGAGATACAGGATGATGCCGGGGAAGAATCCAGCCTCTGCGGCGCCAAGCAGGAACCGGATGATGTAGAAGCTGGTTGCCCCCTGGACGAAGGCCATCGCTGCCGAGATGATCCCCCACGTGACCATGACGCGGGCAATCCAAATGCGCGCCCCGATCTTGTGCAGCACGATGTTGGAGGGCACTTCAAACAGGAAATAGCCCCAGAAGAAAATGCCCGCTCCAAAGCCAAGAATCGATGCCGTATAGCCGAGGTCCGCCTTCATCGTCAGGGCGGCAAAGCCGATGTTCACCCGGTCGATGTAGGCGATGAAGTACAGCAGCATGATGAACGGCACGATGCGCCAACTGATCTTGTGCAGCGTACGCTTTTCGATATCGAGTTCCATTTTTTGTCTCCTTGGTGCTCCATACAATCCCAAGCTCGGTGCGGGCTCGTTCTTTATCGAGTTCTCATCGCACTTCGCTGGTCACGTTCCTGCGTGCTCCATCACTGAACCTGCGCGATGCGCAGTAGGTTGGTCGTGCCGGCGACCGTGAAGGGCAGCCCCGCAGAGATCACGATGGACTGGCCACGCTCGCCGAAGTGCTCGTCGAGGACGGTCCGGCTGGCCAGCTCTGTCATCTCAAGCACGTCGACCACTTCGTGGCACAACACCGCATGCACGCCCCAGGCAAGCGCCAGTCGGCGCGCGGTGGCCATGCGTGGCGTCATGCCGAGGATCGGCACTTCGGGGCGCTCTCGCGCCATGCGCAGCGCGGAGTATCCGGAGCTGGTGTAGGCGACGGTGGCGGGCACCTTGAGCAGCCCCGCCACATGGCGCACCGCATAGCCGATTGCATCAGCGGCATCTGCGCGCGGAGGCGTATGGGAGGCCTGGATGGCGTCGTGATAGAGCGGATCGGATTCGGTCCGTCGGATGATGCTGTCCATCATCGTCACGGCTTCAATCGGATAGCGGCCGGATGCCGATTCCGCCGACAACATGACCGCATCGGCGCCATCGTAGACAGCGGTCGCAACGTCGGATGCCTCGGCGCGCGTGGGCACCGGCGCCGTGATCATCGACTCGAGCATCTGCGTGGCAACGATCACCGGTTTGCCCGCCTTGCGGCAAACACGCACGATCTGCTTCTGGATGGAAGGCACCTGCTCGGCAGGCATCTCCACGCCAAGGTCACCGCGGGCCACCATGACGGCATCCGCTTCGTCAATGATCGCTTCCAGGCTTTGAATGGCGGCAGGCTTCTCGAGCTTGGCGACGATGCTGGCGCGCCCCTGGACGATCGCCTTGAGCTCCCGGATGTCTTCGGGCCGCTGCACGAACGACAGCGCAATCCAGTCGATGCCGAGTGTCAGACCGAAATCGAGGTCGCGGCGGTCCTTCTCAGTCAACGCCGACAGAGGCAGCACGACGCCCGGCACGTTCACACCTTTGCGATCCGACAACGTGCCGCCGTTGACAACCGTAGTGTCTGCAAAATCAGCGCCGCAGGTGTCTACGCGCAACCGGATCTTGCCGTCGTCGAGTAGCAGCTCCGTGCCCTTGTGCAGAGCGGCGAAGATCTCCGGATGCGGCATGCCGACACGCTGGCGCGAGCCGGGTGCATCGCGGTCGAGATCGAGTCGGAATGCATCGCCGGAAGCCAGTTGGACGGGACCATTCTCGAAGGTACCGATGCGCAGCTTCGGACCCTGCAGGTCCAGCAGGACACCGATGGGCCGGCCGCGCTCGCGCTCGATCACGCGGATCGTATCCAGGCGCTGCCGGTGGTCGTCGTGCGTGCCATGGCTGAAGTTCAGCCGGAAGACATCGGCCCCCGCCTCGAACAGGGCGTCAATAACCTCCGGGGTGGTACTCGCCGGGCCCAGGGTGGCGACGATCTTCGCGTTGCGCAGGCGTCTCATGGGAGTTGCTCCAGATCAGGCGCGATCAGGATCGCGCGGAAGTCGTTCACGTTGGTCATCGTGGGGCCGGTCACAACCGCGTCGCCCAGCGCCTCGAAGAAGCCGTGTCCATCGTTGCAAGCCAGCGCGTCCTGCGCGCGGAGGCCGAGCTGCCAGGCGCGCTGCAATGTGTCCGGTGTGACGATGGCGCCGGCGATCTCCTCCAACCCATCGACGCCATCGGTATCGCCCGCAATCGCGTGAACCCCGGGCTGCCCGCGCAATGCGAGCGCGAGTGACAAGAGGAATTCAACATTGCGCCCGCCCCTGCCCTTGCCGCGAACGGTGACCGTTGTCTCGCCGCCCGAGAGCAACACGCACGGGACCGGGAACGGTTCAGCGTGGCGCGCCACCTCCAGTGCCATGCCGCCTAACACCTTGCCGACGTCGCGCGCTTCACCTTCGATGGCGTCACCCAGAACGTATGCGGCGAATCCGGCTTCGCGAGCCACACGCGCGGCAGCCTGTAATGCCATGCGTGGTGTCGCGATCAACCGGGTTTCGATGCGCGGCAGGCGTGTATCGCCCGGCTTGATGGTCTCCGAGTCTTTAGAGGTGAGGACATTGCGCACCGGTGGAGGGATCGCAATGTCGTAACGGCGGATGATGTCGAGCGCATCGGTCAGCGTGGTCGTATCGGGAACGGTAGGCCCGGACGCGATATCGACCGGATCATCGCCTGGCACGTCGGAAAGCAGCAGATTGCAGACGCGCGCCGGATAACAGGCCGCGGCCAGGCGTCCGCCCTTGATGGCTGAAAGATGGCGCCGCACGCAGTTCATCTCCGTGATGGTCGCGCCGGAGGCCAGCAGCGCACGGTTCACGGCCTGCTTGTCGGCAAGCGAGATACCCGGCAGGGGTAGCGGCAGGAGTGATGAGCCCCCGCCCGAGATCAGGCAGACCACCAGGTCATCCTCCGTGAGCCCCGACACCAGGTCGAGCATCTCGCGGGCGGCCAGAAGGCCGGCGGCGTCCGGCACGGGATGCGCCGCTTCGACAATGCGAATCTGCTTGCACGGGACGGCGTATCCGTAACGCGTCACGACAAGCCCGTTCACCGATGTGCCCCACGCCTGTTCGAAAACGTGCGCCATCGCGGCCGACGCCTTCCCCGCTCCGATCACGATCGTGCGGCCTTTCGGGCGTTCTGGCAGATACCTGGGCAACGTCAGTGCCGGCTGCGCGGCGGCGATAGCAGCGTCAAACATATCGCGCAGCAGCTTGCGGGCGGTGTCGTCGCGCATGTCATGTCTCATCGGGTTAGCCGGCAGCGCGCTGGCGCAGAGATGGCACTGCGGGATGCCGAGCTTGCCGGGTGCGCTTTACCACCGAGCAGGCACAAGGCTCGCCGAACACGCGTCGGGTCATTGCTGTCTCCTATCTGCCTTGTAGTTGACGCACGCCTGCAGCTCTTTTTCGTCTGCTTCAGTGATTACGTGCTTTTCGTGCGGGGACGGTCTCACGGGCAAGCCTCCTGGCCCGCCCCGCTGTCATGCGGCTTTGGCTGTTCGGTTCGTAGCGAGGTATTGGCAGACGGCCTGGGTCACCTGCGCAGTGGTCGCCTTGCCCCCCAAATCGCCGGTGTGCAGTGCCGGGTTGCCGGTCACCGCTTCAATGGCAGCCATGACCTGACGCGCGGCCTCGGTCTCGCCGAGGTGTTCAAGCAGCATCACGACCGACCAGAAGGTGCCGACTGGATTGGCCAGCCCCTTGCCCATGATGTCGAAGGCCGAACCGTGGATCGGCTCGAACATGGACGGGTACCGGCGCTCCGGATCGATGTTTCCGGTGGGCGCGATACCCAGGCTGCCGGCCAGCGCGGCGGCCAGATCACTCAGTATGTCGGCGTGCAGGTTGGTTGCAACGATGGTGTCGAGCGTAGCCGGGCGGTTGACCATGCGCGCGGTGGCGGCGTCCACGAGTTCCTTGTCCCACTTCACGTCTGGGAATTCCTTGGCAATCTGCACGGCGATCTCGTCCCACATCACCATGGCATGGCGCTGGGCGTTGGACTTGGTGATGACAGTCAGGAGCTTGCGCGGACGCGACTGCGCCAGCTTGAAGGCGAAGCGCATGATCCGTTCGACACCGGCTCGGGTCATCATCGACACGTCGGTGGCAGCCTCGATCGGGTGGCCCTGGTGCACACGACCGCCCACGCCGGCGTATTCGCCTTCGGAGTTTTCACGAACGATCACCCAGTCGAGGTCCTTCGGGCCGCAGCGCTTTAGCGGCGCGTCGATGCCGGGCAGGATTCGTGTCGGGCGCACGTTGGCGTACTGATCGAAACCCTGGCAGATCTTCAGGCGCAGCCCCCACAGCGTGATGTGATCGGGAATCTGCGCGTCACCGGCCGAGCCGAACAGGATGGCGTCCTTGTCGCGCAGGGCGTCCAGGCCGTCCTCCGGCATCATCGCGCCATGCTGGCGGTAATAGTCACCGCCCCACTCGAAGTTCTCGAACTCGAAGCCGAAGCCGGCGCCCGCGGCAGCCAGCGCTTCCATGACTTCCCGACCGGCCGGCACGACCTCCTTCCCAATGCCGTCGCCAGGGATGGTTGCAATACGGTATGTCTTCATGGGGTGTCTCCTGAATGGAACCGGCGGTGCGTCGCCGTGGGGTGTGCAGCGATTCTCAGGCGTGGACACGGTTGCTGATCGGCTCTAAAGTTAATCCATTCTTAACTATGAGTTAAAGGTAAAACGGTGTCGGCTCCTGGCGTCCAACCTGCAGAACTCGGCTTTTTCGTAGCGCTGGCGACCGCCGGCAGCCTGAGCGCGGCGGCGCGTAATCTGGGCATCACCACGCCCGCAGTCAGCAAGCGCCTGGCACAGATGGAAGCGCGCATCGGCATGCCCCTCGTGACGCGCACGACCCGGCGCATGAGCCTCACCCCCGAAGGCGAGGTCTTCCTGGAACGTGCGCGTCGCATCCTGGGCGAGATCGACGACCTGGACCAACTGCTCACACAGGCCAAGGGCCGCCCAAGCGGCCTGCTCCGCGTCAACGCCACGCTCGGCTTCGGGCGCATGCACATCGCGCCGGCCATCTCGGAGTATGTAAAGGCGTATCCAGACGTGGACGTGCAACTGCAACTCTCTGCCGACCCGCCGCCACTGAATGAGGACCTGTTTGATGTGTGTGTGCGCTTTGGCGAGCCACCCGATGCACGCATCGTCGCGCGCAAGGTGGCATCCAACCGGCGCCTGCTCTGCGCGTCGCCCGCCTACCTGCGCGAGCGCGGAACGCCCGCGACGCCGGCCGAGCTGGCACGCCATAACTGCATCGGTATCCGCCAGGGCAGCGATGCCTATGGTGTGTGGAGGCTGGCATCCGGCAAAGGTGCCAAGCGCCGGACCGAAACCGTGCACGTGCGCGGCAATCTCACCACCAACGACGGCGAGATCGCGGTGAACTGGGCGCTGGAGGGGCACGGCATTGTCATGCGCGCCCAATGGGATATCGAGCGCTATCTCAAGAGCGGCCGGCTCGTGCAGGTGTTGCCGCAATACGCAACGCCCGAGGCGGACGTCTATGCGGTGTACCACCAACGCCATCAGCTTTCATCTCGCATCCGGCTGTTCGTGGATTTTCTGATGGGCAGGTTCGAAAAGACCCGTATCGGATGACGCTCGATCACCGATGTTCCATGTCTTCGTGGATGTCGTGCGCACGTTCGCGTGCCTCGGGGTCACGGAGCTTCAGGACTTCGCGGTCGCGCCGGATGTCGCGATGCTCGGCACGCAGTTCACGGTGCGCCTCGCGGCGCTCCACGCGTTCGGCACGTTCATGACCGTGGTCTTCCGGATGTGCTGGCGGCATGGGCTGCAGTCGGCCCCATGGCGTGCAGGCTCGCGCATAAGCAGCGCCCGGGCGACAGACGGTGTGTTTCTGTTTGTATCGGCCGCAGGCACGTCACTTGACGCCTGGACTTTGCGCCCAGGCAGCGCCTGGCTGCACTGCCATGAGGAGGATGGCCTAGTGAGACACGGCGACCGTTCGGCGGCCGCTGGTGCGAACGTGTCCGGATGCCTTGAGTAGCGCGTAGCCCTGAAGGGTCACCCGGGCATAGCAATGATCCGGGCCTCGGCGCTCCAGTGTCACGAGCTGACGTTCGATGAGCGCTTCGACGTCGGCGCGGTCGAGGTCATCGGATTCTGCACCGTCGTTGACGAGAAGCAAGACAGCAAATTCATGGGGACTCAGCACAGTCGGCTCCAGCTTGTCTGTTGGCCGTCGCACGCAATCCGTGCGGGTGGGCGGGCTTGGTTTTCACTGACACCATGAGCACTGCAAGAGCCGCCGAGAAATCGGGAGAGAGCAACTGAGCTTGCAGGAGAAGCCAGCATAGGCATCCGCGCAGCGGCATTCAAGAGGGCAATGGGACGTTTCTCCCACCAGTGTTACCGGCCGCGTCGCCGATGGCTCTGGGCCAACCGTTTGCCGTGCGGTGCAGCGCACGGGCGGCAACGATTGCGCATTGCAGAAAAAACGTCCCTCGTCCGTTTGCGCTAAGTCAATTGCGCAAAAGAAAGCGCCCCGGTGGCTCGCGTCACCGGGGCGCTGAGCGTTGCGCTCGGACTGGTCTTTACGCGTCGTTGGCCACGATGTTGCCGCGACGGCCGAAGCCGTGCAGCGGGTCGATGTGCTCGGCACGTTGGAGCCGTGCATACGGATCCTCCACTTGTGCATGCGCACCAAATGCATGCCACGTACGGTGGTGTTCCGTCGCGCGGTCGGCCGCCTGCACTGCAGCACGGCCATGCACCACGGCTGTCACGCTGCCGTAATAGCGGGCCATGCCGGGGCGCATTGCGTACGTCTGCGCGGCCGATTCGTGCGAGGTCGGCTCAACCCAATCGCTACGGCCCAGACGGCCGCGATAGCCGAAGCGATGGAAGCCTGCGGCGTCCGCCGTGATCGCATCCACGGCCTTCGCGACGTCACGCGGCGGCTGGGCAGGCGCATCCGAACCTGCCAGCGAAGGCTCTGCGCGGTCGAGTGTCTCCAGCACGATCGCCTCGCCGACAGGGCGGGAGCCGAGCACCGGCTCGTCGGGGTCGTATTCCGGGCTGCGGGTGAACGGCGTGGGCGGCGTCGCGGTGCCAGCAGGTGCCGGGCGGCCTGCCCATTCCTGCCACGAACGCACGTGGGTGATATCGCCGTCGTCGTCGTGGTCGACCACCAGCAGACGCGTGTTGCGTGGGCGCTGCCAGGCGGGTTGCTGCTGTCCGTGCAGCGCCCCGCGCGACGCACGGACGGTGGCGCCCGCCGATGCCGTCGGCACAGCCGGCGTACGGGCGATCTTGCGTCGAACGGCGCGGTCCAGCCGAGACAGGATCATCCACACCACCAGCACGCCACCCATGCCGGCGATGATGTTGCCGTACATGCGAAGTTGCTCGAATGGCAGACCGCTGGGGCCGACGCTGCTGATGGAGTAGCCCACGTACAGCCCCAGCAGTCCCCAGATCGAGATCACGAGTACCGGCCGGAAAATGCGGAACCACAGCACGTGGTGCAAGGTACCGACGACACCCTTATCCGAGAACGACTGTCGGATCGAGTTTCGCGAAACATCAATGACAAGCATGGTCATGGCGAATTCCCCTGTTGTTGTTGGATGCCCCGGTCAGGGCTGGTCCAGCGGGCACGGGCACGCGTACGCTGGAAGGCGACGGCTGGAAAGCCGATCACCGTGGTGACAAGATTCAGGATCCAGAACGCCACCGGATACCAGACGGTGTCGATGAAATAGCGCAGGATGTTGTCGTCGTAGCGGCGGTCGATAAAGCATCCAACCAGCAACTGGAGCACGCACGTGATGAAGAGCAACGTGCCGTGCCAGCGCGGGAGCGCTTCCATGCGCCATTCAGGCGGCAGCGTGATGAAGAAGCCGACCACCGACCACGCGATGACGATCAGCATGTTGTACGCCCACACCACCGACAGTGCGTACTCGAAGAAGATCGGCCACATCATCGACTGACGCAGGCTCGCCATCGCCGGTGCGTACTTGATCAGCGCCTGGATGCCGCCCTTTGCCCAGCGCAGGCGCTGCTTGTACAGGCCGCGGAAGGTCTCGGGCATCAAAATCCACGACAGCGCGCGCGGCTCGTAACGGATCATCCAGCCACCCACCTGCAGCTTCCAGCTGATGTCGATGTCTTCGGTGAGCATGTCGTTGCTCCAGTAGCCGACATCCTCGATAGCGTGTTTGCGGAACATCACGACCACGCCCGACACCGTCAGCAGTCGCCCATAGATCTGCTGCGTCCGCTTGATCAGCCCCACGATCGACGAGAACTCGCCCACCTGCATGCGACCGAGCAAGGTCGAACGCGTGCGGATGCGCGGGTTGCCGGTCACGGCACCGATGGTCGGGTTTTCCATCAGGTGGCGGATCATCCAGGCAATCGCGTCCACATCCAGGATCGAATCGCCATCGATGCACATCAGATACTCGGCATCGGTCACCTTTGCGGCGGTGGTGAGGCCGATGGCCTTGCCCTGGTTCGACGACTGGTGGATCACCACCAGCTGCGGGTATTCCGCAGCCAGTTCGTTGAGGCGTTCTCCGGTGCGGTCGGAGCTGCCGTCGTTCACGGCGATGATGTCGTAGTTCGGATATCGCATGCGCACGAGGTGGCTGATCACCTCGCGCACATTCGCCTCTTCGTTGTAGCAAGGCACGATGATCGAGACCTTGGGGTAGCTCTTGACCCCCAGCAGCGCCAGCGGATGCTTCACCTTGTGTGTGCCGCGCTCAAGCAGGAAGTAATGCAGCAGCCCCCCGATCATCCAGAAATACGACATGAAGAACGGGTAGTAGAAGACAAAGCCGGAGATCCAGCGCTTGGCAATGAGTGCGTCCACCATCTCAGCCTCCCGCCTTGTTGGTGTGGGCCGGCGCTGCCGCTTCCGTTGTCGCGGGCTTCTTGTCTGCAGGTGCCTCGCCGGCCTTTGGCGGCTGGCTCTGCGGCGCAGCGCCGCTGTTGAGCTTCTCGACGCTTGCCGCATTGCCGCCTGGCGGCTTGCGTGTCTCGATATACGTCTTGAGCGACATCACATCGCGCAGCACCTCGGTATCGGGCCGACCGGCAATGAAGTCATCCGGGTAGTAGCCGTAGTTGAGCGCGCCGGCCGCACGCAGCGCGCGCATCTGGTCACGCAGTTCGGTCGACGGGATCGGCTTGTCCTGGTTGCGCCAGTCCACCGCCTGCAGCTCGAAGATCGTCTTCTTCAGGCCGTCCTTGTGCTTGGCCACGGCGGCCGTCAGCTTCTTCATCCAGTCCTTCGGATCCTTGGCTTCTTCCATGTACGGCATGGCTTCGAGCGCCACGTAGTCGTACGCCTCCAGGAAGTCGTCATAGTTCTGCGCCGTCCACGTCTCGGCCTTCGGATCGAGCACCGGGCCCGCAAAGATGTTGCGTGCGGTCAGCATGTCGCGGCCGTTCTGATAGCCCTGCGCCACCGCGATCAACTCTTTCGAGAACGAGATCAGCGCAGCGGTCTTGGCCCGCGACCACTTCTGCATCAGCTCGGGCGACTGGCGGATCTTGTTGATGTCACCGGGCAGGCCCATGGCCTCGTAGGCCTTGAGCGCAGCGGGGCTGGCATCTTCGTAGTCGTCGAGCACGCCGTCGTCGTGGAACAGGATGCCGTCGATGATCGCGTTCTTGGCCAGGTCTTCATAGATGTCGCGGATCATCTGGCGCGCCTGCGGATCGAACGGTGACAGCCGTGGCGGCTTGACCGTGCCCGGCTTCTGCGGCGCACCGGCCACCGACTGCACCAGGTGCGTGGCCGCCGGATTGTTGGCCGGAAGCTTGTACGACAGCATCGGCAGCCAGGCGTACACCTCCACCTTCGCACGCGTCTTCAACTGCCACGACACGCGCGAGAACAGGTCCGCGCGCATCGGCATGTGGCGGTTCGGGAAGTACACCGCGTCCACCGCGCCGTTGCCCTTCGGGTCTGCAAAGGCCTGCAGGTAGACCACGCGCGGCGCGAGGTCCTTGATGCGGTCGATCAACTTGCCGAGGTTGGCCTCCTGCTGCTTCGGGTCCGGGTCGTAGATGTAATCCATGTCGACATGCACCACGCGCTGCACGGGGTTGATCATGCCGTGGTGCGTCACGGGCTCGCGCAGCGAGCGCTCGAGGTCGCCCGTGTTGGTGTCGTAGCCCATTAGGCTGCGGCGGATAGCGGTGAGCGGTACATCCGGCGTGTTCGGCCCTGGTTCGAGCGTGAGCATGTACTTCAGGCCCACGTTGGTGGCCTCCTGGTCAGCCATCAGGTTGTGGGCGCCATACGGCCACACCACCGTCTGCACCTTGGTGCCGAGGTTTTTCTGGATGATGTCGACGCTGCGCTGCAGGTCGGCCCGCACGCGCTGGCGATACTCGTCGTCGGTCTCGTAGCGGCCGAGCTTGGGCAGATACTCATGCGTGGTTGCAGTCGGCATCTCGTTGCCCTGCGGGTTACCGAGCGCACCGTGGTGCATGTCGTGCGTGTGCGTGGCGAACTCGACCAGGCCCGAAGCCTGCATCTCGCGGATCTGGTTCCAGTTCATGAAGAAATCGCGGTCGACGATCTGCGTGTTCGACAGCTTGATCTTGGCCCCCGGCGGCGCGTTGGTCCATTCCGTCACCAGACCGAACACGGCCGGGAACCGGAACTGCTTGAGCAGCGGGAAAACCTTCGTGTAATGGCTCTCGTAGCCATCGTCGAACGTCAGCAGGATCGGGCGCTTGGGCAGTGGCTTGCCGCCGCGGCGCGCCTCGTCAATCTGCGCGAGCGTGACCGGGTGGTACCCGTTGGCCTGGATCCAGCTGAACATGTTCGTCAGCATCTTGGTATCGACGGCAAACGCGTCGGGCAGCGTTTCGAAGCTGGCGCGCAGGTTGTCGCGGATGTCGTGAAAGCACAGCACGCGGAAGGTCTTGCCGTCGTCCGGATCGGGCTTTGGCAGAAAATCGACCTGGACGGCGGCAGCAGGGCGAACGGCGGCCACTAGTGCCAGCACCAGGGCCAAGGCCATCCAGGCGATGAATCGTCGCAATGACGGTTGTCGGAGAGCTTGCATGGGCATCACAGCGGAATGTTGAGGTTCAGGTACAGGAACTTGCGGTTCTCGGGCTGGCCGTCGTAACGATGGCGGCCAAAGCCGATGCCGTAGGAAACCTGCGTCTTGCGATTGATCTGCCACACATGTTCCAGCCGCGCTTCGACCATCGGGCTGTTGCCGAACGACTGCTGGTTGTACACGCCGCCGGTCAGGTACAGGCGCTGCGTGAACGACTTGTCGGCATAGCGCCAGGGCGTCCACGACCAGATGGCGGTGGCCGTTCCGCTGTAGTCGCGCGACGGCGTGAAGTAGTTCAGGCCGGTCATGGTGTTGGTGCTGGTATCGGCCCCCAGCAGCACGCCGACGGTGTGGCGCGGCGAGGTGAACACCTGCTGGTAGAAGTTCGCCGCCCAGCGCTTGCGAAGGTTGTTGTCGGTGTAACGCGACACGCCGTAGGTCAACGACGCGTAGCGCGTTTCATCCCAGGTGTAGCGCACGTTCCCGCTGAGGGTCTTGCCGGTCACGCCCACCTGGTACGCCTTGTAGGGCACCTCCAGGTCATCGTTGGTGACCATGCCCGACACCTTCCAGTGATCGCTCGGGATCCACGCGGCATCAAGCGTGCCGCCGGTCTTGCCCGCCGCACCAACCGACTGGTGCACCTCGCCGTTCACTTCGACGCCGGTGTCGAACCACTGCAGGCCCGCGCCGTTGCGCACGCGGCTTTGCGATGCACCGTCGAACTGGGCACGGCCCGCAAAGTTGTGGAAGAACAGCCGGTAGTGATCGGCAAACGGCCCGCTGTAGGCCTTGGTGCTGATGCCGTACTCGTTGTTGGCGAACACCGAATTACCCTTGTCCGCCGTGGATTCAATGATCAGCTGCGGGCTCTGGTAGACGTCCAGATCCTTGCGCAGCGCACGCACCGAACCGTTCTCGGGAAAGCGTTCGTCCAACCCATTGGCGACATCCTTGGCGGTCTTCAGATCGTCCACCGCCAGCGATGCACGGCCATAGCCGGCCACCACGCTCAGGTCGTCCGGGTGCTCGGCAAGCGCCGTCTTGTACATGTCGCGCGAGCGGTACGGCTCGGTCTGCACCATCGCGCCGTCGGCACGAGCGCTGACGAGCGAGGCGGCGAACGGCGCTTCGTGGCGCCATTTGTCCAACTCGGCAATGCCCTGGTGCGTGCGGCCCGTCAGGATCAGGTACTGCGCTTCCAGCCGCTTGATGCGTGAGTAATCGGGATTGGGCGTACCGGCTTCCGGCGCCAGGCGTACATATTCCGGATTGTCGGCCTTCATCTTGTCGAGCAGCGCGCGCGCCTCTTCAAAGCGGCCCGTGTCGAGCATGGCGTAGAAAAGGCCTTCCTGAACGTCACCGGTTTCGATCTCGCCGGGGCTCGCATCCTTGAGCGCGCGGGCGTAGGCATCGGCAGCCTTGTCCGGCGTATCGAGATACGCATAGGCATCCCCCGCGGCGACACGCGTATAGGCCGGCACCTTGCCGGTCTGCGACATGGCTTCGTAGCGCTTGACGGCATCCTTCATGCGCCCGCGCGAGGACAATGCCACCACTTCATCCGCCACGATTTCCTGGCGGAACTCCGCGTTCTCCGGCGTATCGGGCACCTTCTTGAGCAGCGCTTCGATCTCGGCCACTGCCTGATCGATGATGACGAAGCGTTCCGGTCCGTTGATGACCTTCAACTGCTGGCGCCCCCAGCGGATGCGCTGTGCGGCGGCGGCATGGTCGACGTGCCACGATTCGCTCTCCTTGAACCAGTCCGGATGCTCGCGCAGATGCTCTTGCGCCAGCGTGGCGGCACCTTCGCGCGACTCCCGCATGACCTCATCGTGAAAGGCCTGGCGGTCGGTCGGCATCGGGCCGACAGGCACGTTGTCGGGGGCATTGCCGGCGGCATGTGTGGCGGCGGCATTGGCGGCTTCCGGCGACACCTGTAGCGGTTCCAGGGCGCCCGGACCCTGAGCGCTCGGGCCCGACGGCATGGCTGGCGCCTGTGCAGCCGGTTCCGGTGTCGGAGCGCCCGGCGGCAGGATCACCGTAGGTGACGGCGGTGCAGACGGAGGCGCCGGGGGGGCTGCCTGGCCAGCAGGCATCGACGATGCGGGGGTCTGCGCGATTGCCGCGGGCGATGTCGTCACGGACGACTCTGCGGGCGGCACCGCCTGTTGTGCAACCAGCAGCGTGCTGGCCGGAGACACCGGCAGATCGTCACCGCCGACGATGACGGTGGTAGATGTAGATGCTGAGGTGGCCGGACCCTTGCCCGCCGCGTCGGCCAACTGCGTGTCGATCAGGCGACGCGTGGCCGCGCTGGAAGCAACGTCGGTCGCGGCGTGCGCGATCATGGGCACCGTACCGACCACCACAACGGTGGCGGCAGCAATTGCGCAGCGGCGGGGATGCCATGCCACAGCCGCGCGGGTGCGCTCGGCTGGCAGGCTCCAGGAGAGTGGCTCGTGGAGTGTCATTGTTGTCATGTCCAGTGGGCGGCCCGTGCAGGCGCACGTCATCCGCATTGCATGAAGAGGTGCCTGGGCTGCGTCAGCCGAGGCGGGCCGTACCGTTGGCGGTGCGCACCGGGGCGCGCATCGGCTTGGCAGGAGCTACACCGCCGGTCGCGCCGCCAAAGGCCCGCGTCATGGCGGCCCAGCGGGATTCGGCGCCCTGTTCAGTGACCGATGCGTTCACCGACGCATTCGTCCGCTCGGGCGCTCCCATCTGGGGGGAAGACGACGCCATCACCGCGTCTCGGGCCGGCGTGCCGGCCTGGAACGGATTGGGTGCGCGTGCAGCGGTTTGCACGAACACGTCGGCGTCTTGCGCATCGCCAGACACCTGGACGGATGTCTGTGCAGATCCAGCGCCGATGGTGGCGGCAGCCCCGCCCTGCAGTTCCAGCGGAATCCCCAGGCGCATGGCGGCGTACACGGCCTCGCTCTTGTTGCGCACGTTCAAGCGCCGATACAGCGTGCACGCGTGCGTCTTGACGGTGGCCTCCGAAATGCCCAGCAGGCGACCGACACCCTTGACGGAGTGGCCGCGCGACAGCAGCACGAGCACTTCGTACTGTCGCAGCGAAACATTCAGCCGCTGCGCCGCTTCGGACGCATCCAGCGAGAGCATCGGCATGGCCGCACTGGCCGCACGCGGCATCAGCGCCGGATACGACTGGCCACCGGCCAGCACGAGCCGCAGCATTGCCAGCAAGACTTCCGGCGGTTGCGATTTGGCGCAGTAAGCGTCCACACCGCACGTCATGGCAACGTGCGCCTCGTCGGCAGACAGGCTGGCCGCGAGCAGCACCACCCGGCTGGCCTCGCTGCTGTCGATGGCCTCGCGCAATTGGGCAGCGAGTTGGCCGGCGTCAGTCGGGCCATCGGGCTCGTCCAAACCGATGACGAGCAGGTCGGCGCGCTCATTGCAAGCATGCAGTTCGCCAGGGACGCCAGCAGGCAATGCGGGGGCGATGACCTCCAGGCCGAGGGTGGGATGCGCGAGCAACTGCGCAAGTCCGGCTCGTAGCAACGGATGATTCTCCAGCAGGACTGCTTTCATGGTTTCCTCGTTTTCTTGTGAAGCGATTCCGGTCAGGCGCGCACACGCCTGCAACTGCGGGCGAACACGCATATGACCGTCGAAACCCCGGGACCGTCCGAGAGAAGCGCCCTGCCGCCGGCGATGTGCCGGCTCTGGAGAAGCGAAGTGCGAATGCCGTGGGGACCGTGGGGACCAATCCGGTTCCGGATTCGCTTATGGGAAAAACCTGTCTGTATGTGGCGGAACTGCCTTGCACATACAGAGTGACCGCACCACATAGAGCAAGCATCGGGCCACCTCCGTGCAGCGCAACATCTGCTTACACTTGCGGCACAAATGACGGCGTGCAGAAGGCGGTGGAAACCCACTGTGGCAAAGGATTGGCGGCCAGCAGCAGCGATTGGTGCGACGCCGCAAATCCACTCCATTTCTGTAACGATTGAGTTACGAGTCGGAGGCATGTGACGACAGGCTGGATCATCCCGCCGGTTGTCCACTGAACGTTTTTACAACCTGTTTTAAAACTTACCGAGTGAGCGCGACAGGCGCCACATCATCGCCTGGACCGCGGGTGCATAGATGGCCGATGCGCCCCATCAGGGCTTATGGCGCATGGCAAAGAGGAAGAGGCTGTCGATGGCGCCCACCACGAAGATGAGGCCGGCGGCCGTATGCAGCATCCAGGCCCCGTCGGCGAACGGCAGTTGGATCGAAGTGTGCGGAATGGCTGCCACCACGCCCGCGGCCACCGACATGCGCAGCACCGGCACCCACCATGTGCGCTTGGCGGGCGGATCGTCGCGATGACGCGGCGCGGGGTCGGGCGTCGAACGGGGCATGCGGCAGGAAGGAGAAGTGATGGCCATGCTGCATTGTTGAACACAACCAATCGAAGCGAAACAGAAAACAGCGCCGTGCAATGCCCGCAATTCCGCTGACTGAAACTGGCTAGGCGGGGTGCGCAGCCAAGTGCCCCAGGTTCTGCAGCATGTCGGCCGTCATCTCTGCCACACCGTATTCGGGCTTCCAGCCCCAATCGCGCCGGGCAACCGAGTCGTCGATGGAATTGGGCCAGCTGGCCGCAATCGCCTGGCGGAAATCCGGCGCATACGCCACCTCGAACGACGGACGATGGCGGCGGATCTCGGCCGCCAGCTGCTCCGGCGTAAAGCTCACGCCGGCCAGGTTGTAGCTGCCGCGCTCGGTGATGCGTTCGGCCGGTGCCTCCATCAACTCGATCGTGGCGCGCACGGCGTCGGGCATATACATCATGGGGAGCGCCTCGTCGTGCTCAAGAAAGCACGTATAACGCTCGCCCTTGACGGCCGAATGGAAGATGTCGATGGCGTAGTCCGTCGTGCCGCCGCCCGGCGCGGTCTTGTACGAGATCAGGCCCGGATAACGCAGGCTGCGCACGTCCACACCGTGGTGCTCGAAATACCAGCGGCACCAGCCCTCTCCCGCCAGCTTCGAAATGCCGTAGACGGTCCTCGGCTCCATGATCGTGCTCTGCGGCGTGTTGTCCGCAGGCGTGGTGGGTCCGAACGCGGCGATCGAGCTGGGCCAGAAGATGCGCTCGAGCCGATGATTACGCGCCGCTTCCAGCACGTTCAGCAAACCATTCATATTGAGCGCCCAGCCCCACGTGGGTGATTGCTCTGCCGCGGCCGACAGCGCCGCCGCCAGGTGATAGATCTGCGTGATCCCGTGGCGCTCGATGATCTCGCGCAACTGGCCGCGATCCGTCACATCCAGCGTTTCGTGGCGGATCTGCGGGTGGCGGCCGCGGGGCACCATGTCGCTTGTCACGACGTTGCCAGTGCCGTAGCGCTCTGCCAGCGCAGCCGCCAGCTCCGTGCCCAATTGCCCGTTGGCGCCAATGATGAGGATGCGCGGTGCCGTTCCCAGATTCGCGCTGGTGCCAGTGCTCATCAGATGATCCCCAGTTCCTTGCCGGCGGTCTCGAACGCCTTGAGCGCCGCATCGAGTTGCGCGCGCTCGTGCACTGCGCTGATCTGCACGCGGATGCGCGCCTGCCCCTTCGGCACCACCGGGTAGAAGAAGCCGACCACGTAGACGCCCAACTCGAGCAGGCGTTTGGACAATGCCTGCGCCTTCTGTGCGTCGTACACCATGATCGGCACGATGGGATGGTCGCCCGGCTTGATATCGAAGCCGAGCTCGACGATCTTGCGGCGGAAATACAGCGCGCTGTCTTCCAGCTTGTCACGCAGCGCGGTGTCGGCTTCCAGCAGATCGAGCACCTTGATGGTGGCCCCGACAATGCACGGCGCCACCGTGTTCGAGAACAGATACGGCCGCGAGCGCTGGCGCAGCAGTGCCACCACTTCCTTGCGCGCGCTCGTGAAGCCGCCCGACGCACCGCCCAGACCCTTGCCCAGCGTGCCGGTAATGATGTCGATCTTGCCGAACACGCCGCGGTGCTCGTGCGACCCGCGGCCGCGTTTGCCGAGAAAGCCCGTGGCATGGCATTCATCAATGCCCAGCAGCGCACCGAATTCATCGCAGATGGCGCGGATCTCATCCAGCCGGGCGATGGTGCCGTCCATCGAGAACACGCCGTCGGTAAACATCAGCTTGAAGCGCGCGCCCGCCGCGTCAGCGGCCTGCAATTGCGCGCGCAGGTCGTCCAGATCGTTGTGCTTGTAGCGATAGCGCTGCGCCTTGCACAGGCGGATGCCATCGATGATGGACGCGTGGTTCAGCTCGTCACTGATGACGGCGTCTTCCGCGCCCAGCAGCGTTTCGAACAAGCCGCCGTTGGCATCGAACGCCGAGCCATAGAGGATCGTGTCTTCCGTGCCGAGAAACTTCGCCAGCCGCGCTTCCAGCGTCTTGTGCAGATCTTGCGTGCCGCAGATGAAGCGCACCGAGCTGAGGCCAAAGCCATGCGAGTCGAGCGCCTCGTGCGCCGCCTTCAGCACCTCCGGGTGCGACGACAAGCCGAGGTAATTGTTGGCGCAGAGGTTGATGACCTCCTTGCCGTCAGCCGTGCGGATCACAGCGCCCTGCGGCGAGGTGATGATGCGCTCGGTCTTGTAGAGACCGGCTTCCTCGATGGCGTCCAGTTCACGCCGGATGTGCGCGTAGAAGGCGTCGGTCGTAGCGCTGGCCTGCGTTGTCCCCATGGTGCTGCTCCTGTAGACTTTGTTGATCGATAAACCGAACAAGTTCGATATATCGAATAATTTGTTCAATTTACAAGATACCAACCGATGGCACAAGCCCCCGCCACCGATGCCCTCACCGATGGCCCACCGGCCGTTGGCGCAAAACTGCAGACACTGCGCCAGGCGCGCAAGCTGTCGCTCGATGAACTGTCGCGCCGCGCGGGCGTGTCCAAATCCATGCTGTCTCAAGTCGAGCGCAATCTGGCCAACCCGACCGTCGCGGTGCTGTGGCGCCTGGCCACCGCGCTCGGCGTCGGGCTGGCGGATTTCCTCTCGCCCGAAGGCGCGGCCGATGCAGCGCCTGCGGTGACGGTGATTCCCGCTCACTCCATCCCAGTCATCAAAAGCCCGGATGGCAAGTGCGAATTGAAGATTCTTGGCCCCGTCGACCTGGCAGCGCGCTTCGAATGGTATGAACTGGCGATCCAGCCTGGCGGCGTGCTGGCGTCAGAGCCGCACGAGCTGGGCTCGAAGGAGCACATCTCTGTGTTGAGCGGCACGGTGACGGTGCAATCCGGCCCGAGCGAGAAGAAGGTGCGGCACGGGGAATCGGCGCGCTATCCGGTGGATGTGCAGCACGCCATCTCGAACGCCGGCAAGACGGTGGCGACGGCGTTGCTGGTGGTCGAATACGCCCAGTAGACGTTGCAGATCGACGCTGCCTAGGCTGCCTGCAGTGCAGGCGCGTGCCACACGCGCGGCAGCAGCATCCCGAGCATCAGCCCGCGCAGCGCCATGAACCCCAGCATCGACAACCACAGCCCGTGGTTGCCCCACAGCGGCTGCAGTGTGACTGACAAGCCCCAGAACGCGGCAGCCGCCACGGCCATCGTCACCAGCAGTTCACGCGTGCGCGTCGCGCCGATGAACACGCCGTCAAACTGGAAGCCCCATACCGACACGATCGGCAGCAGCGCCGCCCACACCAGATGGTGGCGCGCAGCTTCGCGCACGGCGGGCTGGTCGGTCAGTACCCCGATGATGCCGGCACCCGCCAGCGCGTACACGGCCGCGAAGAGCCCAGCGCCGAGCACCGACCAGAACGTTGACACGCGAACCGCCATGCGCAGCGCAGCACGGTCCCGCGCGCCCATGGCGGCGCCCACCAGCGCCTCGGCTGCGTGTGCGAAGCCGTCCAGCCCGTAAGCCATGAAGGTCAGGAAGTTGAGCAGCAGCGCGTTGGCGGCCAGCACCACATCGCCCTGCTTGGCCCCTGCGTGGGCAAACCAGCCGAAGGCAGCCAAAAGGCAAAGCGTGCGCAGGAAGATGTCGGTGTTCAGCCCCATCAGGCGGCGCCAAGCGTTGCGGGCAAGCAGTTCGGCGCGCGTGAGCGGCGGCAGACCAGTGGGCCGTTGCAGCCAGAGCAGCAGCATGCCGAGCCCAAACCCTGCGATATCAGCCAGCGCCGTTGCGGCGCCAATACCGCCGACGCCCATGCGGGCACCCAGCACGAGGGTCAGCACGGCCAACATGTTGACGGTGTTGATGAACACCTGCAGCAGCAACGCCCGCCGCACCTGCTGTCGCCCGAGCAGCGTACCGAGCACCACGTAGTTGGCCAGTGCAAACGGCGCCGACCAGATGCGGGTGTGGCAATACACCTCGGCCATGCGGGTGACGGATTCGCTCGCACCGAGCAGCGCCAGCGTGATCCGGATCGCCGGCACCTGCAGCACCAGCAATACCGCTCCAATGGCAAAGGCCAGTAGCAGCGCGCGCACCACGCTTGCCCGCAACGCCTGCGCGTCGCCCGCGCCGTGTGCTTGCGACACCAGCCCCGTGGTGCCCATGCGCAGGAAGCCAAACCCCCAGAACACGAAGTTGAAGAAGACCCCGCCCAGCGCCACGCCGCCGATGTATTCCGGCCCCGGCAAGTGGCCCGCCACGGCGGTATCCACCGCCGAGAGGATCGGCTGCGTCAGGTTGGCCAGCACGATGGGAAACGCCAGCGTCAGCACGCGCCGGTGCCACTGGGCCCGGGACGCAGGTGCAACCGAAGTGGCGAAAGAGGAGTCCATGGGGACAAAAACTGCGTGGAACGATGAAAAAGTGGGTGCAACCGCTCACGATTTCGCTATCATTGCGCCCCATTGCGGGCTCCGGAATCGGGCGGCAAGTGCGGCACCCCGCACAACGTCGCCGATGACTATACGCGAATCCCCCCGGAAGGCAGACACCGTGTTTTGCCTTTCATCGCGGCCGGACAGGTGCGGTTGATGCTACGCGTCACCCAGCACACGCATGTCCTGGGCTGGTGAGACCCACCACATAGGACGGCGGGCGGCGCCCAAACAGCGTCGCCTCGGTAGAACTAAGCGGACTGGTAAGCAAACCGCGGTGCCCTGTCGAACTTCCGACTCGCCGGGGCGGAGACTCCTCTTGGAAAAAAACGTACAACGCAATCTCGGCGCCTGGGCATTGATGTTGACCGGGTTGGGCTCGATCATCGGCTCCGGCTGGCTGTTCGGCGCCGGCCACGCTGCAAAGGTCGCGGGCCCCGCAGCCATCTTTACCTGGATCATCGGCGCCATCGTCATCCTGGCCATTGCCCTGACGTATTCCGAACTGGGCGCAATGTTTCCGGAATCGGGCGGCATGGTGCGCTATGCGCGCTACTCGCATGGCTCGCTGGTGGGCTTCGTGGCGGCCTGGGCCAACTGGATCGCCATCGTCACCGTCATCCCCATCGAGGCTGAGGCTTCGATCCAGTACATGAGCAGTTGGCCGTGGCCCTGGGCGCAGTCGCTCTTCCAGCACGGTGAGCTGACGCCGCCGGGGCTCGTCCTGTCGGCAGTGCTCGTCGTGGTGTACTTCCTGCTGAATTACTGGGGCGTGAAGGTGTTTGCCAAGGCGAACAACGCCATCACGATCTTCAAGTTCATCATTCCGGCCGCGACTGCGGTGGCGCTGGTTGCGGCAGGCTTCCATCCGGGCAACTTCGGCACGGGCACGGGCGCGAATGTGGCAGGTCAAGGGTTTGCCCCGTACGGCTGGTCTGCGGTGCTGACCGCCATCGCCACCAGCGGCATCGTGTTTGCGTTCAACGGTTTCCAGAGCCCGATCAACCTGGCGGGCGAGGCGCGCAACCCGGGCCGCAACGTGCCCATCGCGGTGATCGGTTCGATCCTGCTGGCGGCGGTGATTTACGTGGCGCTGCAGGTGGCCTTCCTGGGCGCGGTGCCGCCTGAGTCGCTCGTCAATGGCTGGCACGGCATTGACTACCACTCGCCGTTCGCCCAGCTGGCGATTGCGCTGAACCTGAACTGGCTGGCCATCGTGCTGTATATCGATGCCTTCGTCAGCCCGTCGGGTACCGGCAGCACGTACATGGCCACCACCACCCGCATGATCTATGCGATGGAGCGCAACAACACCATGCCGGCCATCTTCGGCCGCGTGCACCCGTTGTTCGGCGTGTCGCGTCCGGCCATGTGGTTCAACCTGGCGGTGTCGTTCATCTTCCTGTTCTTCTTCCGCGGCTGGGGTGCACTGGCTGCCGTGATTTCGGTGGCAACGGTCATTTCGTACCTGACGGGGCCGATCAGCGTGATGTCGCTGCGCCGCACGTCGCCGCAGCTGCATCGTCCGCTGCGTCTGCCGGGGCTGTCGCTCATCGCGCCGTTCGCGTTTGTGTGCGCATCGCTCATCCTGTACTGGGCCAAGTGGCCGCTGACCGGCGAGATCATCGTGCTGATGCTGGTGGCCCTGCCCGTGTACTTCTACTACCAGGCCAAGGCCGGCTGGCCCGACTTCAAGACGGAGTTGAAGGGCGCGTGGTGGATGATCGCCTACCTGCCGACCATCGCAGCGCTGTCGTACTGCGGCAGCACGGAGTTCGGCGGCCACGGCTACATCCCCTACGGCTGGGACATGGGCATCGTGGCAGTGCTTTCGCTGTTCTTCTACCACTGGGGCGTGGTCAGTGGCTGGCACACGCGCTATCTTGACGAGGTGGACAGCGTGCACGAAGAAACCGAAGTGCGTGACCGCAAGCGCGGCGCGCGCGAAGTTCCGCAAGGCGTCTGACGCCACGGTTGCACGCTGAAAAAAAACGCCCGACCGGTTCTGCCGGCGGGCGTTTTTTCTTGTTCTGCTGCGGTGATGCCGCAGCGATAGCCACGGCCGCTAAAGCTGGGATCGCGCCTAGTCCGAACCGGCCTTGACGAAATCAATGAACGCCCTGAGCGGAGCCGGTACAAGCCGCCGCCCCGGATAGTAGAGATACGGCCCTGGGAACGGACGCCACCATGCCTCGAGCACTGGCTCGAGCGCCCCGCTGGCCAAATGTGGACGCAGCCAGTCTTCGTAGAGGTGCACGACGCCGACGCCGGCAACAGCGGCGTCCACGACAAGATCGATCGCGCCCCCAATACGGACGAGCAGCGGGCCGGATGGGTCAACATTGACCACTTCACCGTCGCGCTCGAACTCCCACGGCGGCATGGCGCCGCTCGCAAATCGCCCACGCAGGCAAGCGTGGTCCAGCAGGTCGCGGGGATGGTTTGGGCGGCCGCGTCGATCGAGATAGCCGGGTGCCGCTGCCGTTGCGAAGCGCTGCGATCGCGGGCCGATCGGAACGGCGATCATGTCCTGTTCGAGCCGCTCGTCATAACGAATGCCTGCGTCGAAACCCGCAGCCAGGATGTCAACAAAGCTCTCTTCCGCCACGACCTCCAGCTGGATCTCGGGATAGGCGTCGAGAAAGCCCGGGATGATGGCGGGCAACACGAGCCGCGCGGCGCTCATCGGCACATTGAGCTTTAGCGTGCCGGCCGGCCTTTCGCGAAAGCTGTTGACGACATCGAGCGCGGCTTCCACCTCGCTCAAGGCCGGCCGCAGGCGGCTTAGCAGGCGTTGCCCCGCTTCGGTGGGCGAGACGCTGCGCGTCGTGCGGTTCAGCAGGCGCACACCGAGCTGCGTCTCCAGCCGCCGCACCGCCTCGCTGAGCCCGGATGCGCTCGCGCCCATCAGTCTTGCACCTTCGCGAAAGCCCTTGGCCTGCGCCACCGCCGCGAAGGCATTCAGGTCACCCAGATCGACTTTCATTGTTCACCTTTTCGCACAACCCGTGCGGATTATGTCCCCTTATCGCGCACCGCGCTTGCGCCTAATCTGCTGTCACCCTTTCTTCGATCTTCGACACAGGAGTGTGACCATGTCTCTCATCGTTCAGTCCGGCACGTTTTCCATCGGCGGCCACCAGGTGCACCGCCTCGGCTATGGCGCCATGCAGCTCGCCGGCCCCGGCGTCTTCGGCCCACCCAAGGATCGCGACGCGGCGCTTGCCGTATTGCGCGAGGCCGTGTCCTTGGGCGTCAACCATATCGACACGAGCGACTTCTACGGCCCGCACATCACGAATCAACTGATCCGCGAAGCCTTGCACCCGTATCGCGACGACCTGCTCATCGTCACCAAGATCGGTGCAAGGCGCGGTGCCGAGGGCGCGTGGCTGCCGGCGTTTTCCGCGCAGGCGCTGACCGAAGCCGTGCACGACAATCTGCGCAACCTCGGCCTGGATGTGCTGGACGTGGTGAATTTGCGGATCATGTTCGACCCGCATGGCCCGGCCGAAGGGTCGATCGAGGCACCCCTCACCGCCCTGGCGGAACTGCAACGGCAGGGGCTGGTGCGGCACATCGGGCTGAGCAACGTCACGGCCAACCAGATCGCAGAAGGACGGCGCATCTGCGAGATCGTCTGCGTGCAGAACCACTACAACCTCGCTCACCGAAACGACGACGGCCTGATCGACGCGCTTGCCCGCGACGGCATCGCGTATGTTCCGTACTTCCCGCTGGGAGGTTTCAGCCCGCTGCAGTCGTCCACGCTCAACGATGTCGCAGCGCGGCTCGGCGCCACACCGATGCAGACCGCACTCGCCTGGCTGCTGCAACGGTCGCCGAACATTCTGCTGATCCCGGGCACCTCGTCAGTCGGCCACCTGCGCGAGAATCTTGGCGCAGCGGCGATTGCGTTGCCGGAAGATGCGATGCGCGAACTCGACGCTGTCGCACTTTCCACGGACGCTGCGTCGTAATACCTTGCTTGGCGGCCCGGCGGTCGATGCACCGGGCGGCTGAAACGGACGCGACGGTCTTCGCCGCCCATTTTGCGGAAGCGCAGGCTGCAGCGTTCACGAAACGGTTCCGCTCGGCCAGATGCTGCCACCGCAGCGTTTGGCGAGATCGCCCACTTTCAACAACATGGTGGCTCCTGTCTTCTGGCTTGGACACAGGCTAGGACCTCACACAATGTGAGGGTCAAGCCCGGCATGGATGGATCGCAATGGACAGCGCCCCGTGAAGACGCAGGCGCTTCCGGCATTCTGAACCGGGCCCCTCTGTGGTGGGGACCATGTCCCGCGAACCCGCGCCGCTGCGTGCGTCACAAAAAGTTCATTCAACTCTGTGTTCAGCGGGTCGTTTAGCAGAATGTCCGATCTAGCGTCTGCTGCCAACGTCATGACTTTCTCACCGACTCCCTTGCCCGCGGGCATTGCGCCCGAGATGCTGCGCACGGTGTTCCAACCGATCTTCCGCCTGTCGACCACCGAGGTGCTCGGCTACGAAGCACTGCTGCGCGGGCCGGCAGGCTCGGCCATGGAGTCGCCCGCTGCGCTGTTTGCCGCCGCATCGGACACCGCGGGCACGATTGCGCTGGAGACGACCGCCGCGCGTCTGGCCATCGCCAATTTCTCGGCCATGCGTCTGCCGGGCAAGCTGTTCCTGAACTTCAGTGCGCAAGGCGTGCGGCAGTTGCTGCAAGACCATGCGCGCCTGCTGCATGCCATTGCCGACCACGACCTCCACCCCTCGCGGATCGTCATCGAACTGACCGAGCAGACGCCCATTGATGATCTGGCCAGCTTTGCCGAGGCGCTGTCGGTGGCACGCGATTTTGGCCTGCAGTGCGCGCTGGACGATTTCGGCACCGGCAATGCCAACCTGAACCTGCTGATCGAACTGACGCCCGACTTCATTAAGCTCGACAAGTATTTCTTGCGTGACATTGCCAAGCATCCAGCCAAGCTGGACATCGCGCGCACGCTGCAGCAGACGCTCAAGGGCGGCGCCACCAGCATCATTGCCGAAGGGCTGGAAACCGAGGACGAACTGGGCGTGGTGCGCGACCTGGGCATCCGCTTCGGACAGGGCTTCTTCCTTGCACGCCCCCAGGACAAGCCCGCGAGCGACATGTCGAGCCAGGCGGCGCGCGTGCTGCAGTCGTCGCAGATTGCGGTGTTTCCGCAGGCCGTGCGCGTTGGCTGGCGCGCCATCACGGCCAGCAAGCTCTTGCGCATGGCACCCACCCTGCCCCTGCGCAGCAGCAACGACGACGTGCTGCACCTGTTCAACCGCCACCCCGATCTGCACACCGTGGCGCTGCTCGATGAAGACAAACGCCCGCTCGCGCTCATCGCACGCCGTGCATTCATCGACCGCTATGCGATGCCGTATCACCGCGAGCTGTACGGCAAGAAGCCGGCGCTGGCATTTGCCAACCGGCAGCCGGTTCTGGTGGAAAAATCCGCATCGCTGGAAGACATGTCGGCGCTGCTGATGAGCGAAGACCAACGCTACCTGACCGACGGTTTCATCATCACCGAGCATGGCCGCTACCTGGGCCTGGGCACCGGCGAAGAACTGGTGCGCACCGTGAACGAAATCCGCATCGAGGCCGCGCGCTACGCCAACCCGCTTACGTTCCTGCCGGGCAACATTCCGTTGAACCTGCACATTGAACGTTTGCTGGAAGCGCGCGCGGAGTTCTATGCCTGCTATGTGGATCTGAACCACTTCAAACCCTTCAACGATCAGTACGGCTATTGGCAGGGCGACGAGATGCTGAAGATGGCCGCCGCCGTGCTGGCCAACGCATGCGAACCCACGCGGGATTTTCTCGGCCACGTGGGCGGGGACGATTTCCTGATCCTGTTCCAGAGCGCCGACTGGCAGGCGCGCATCACGCAGGCCATGGCGGCATTCAACACCAACGCGCTCGCCATGTACACGCCGGCTGACCGCGCCGCGGGCGGCATGCATGCAGAAGACCGCAAGGGGCTGCCGGCGTTCTTCCGCTTCGTGACCATGGCGGTGGGCGCGCTGCACGTGCTCCCCGGCGCCGCACATAACAGCGACGACATCGGCACCGCCGCCGCCCTCGCCAAGCGGCGCGCCAAGCAAAGCGACAGCGGTTTCCATCTGGAAGCCATGCGCCCCACGCAGCCCGTGCGGGCCATGGGCTGACACATCTCGGACAACGCTACAGCGTCGCTGGAATCAGCCCCAGTAGCGCGGCCTTCACCACGGCATGCGTCTTGTTGGCGGCATTGAGCTTGGTGACGGCATTGCGGATGTGGAAGTTCACGTTGCGCTCGGTCATCTCCAGGATGGCCGCAACTTCCGCCGCCGTCTTGCCTTCGGCCGTCCAGTGCAGCGTCTGGCGTTCAACCTCTTTCAGGCGCGTGGCGGCATCGGGCAAGACCTTCTCGGCCATGAGCGTGCTGATGCTGCCGTGTGCACGCTGGCTCAGCCAGATCATTTCGGGCTCGCTGACGGCCAGTTCGTCTTCGGTGATGGGCGTGGCGCGGCGCACCAGGCTGAAGGTGCCGAAGATGCCGGTGTGGTCGCGAATGGTGTGCGACCACCCGTGGTTGAGCCCGTGCTGGCGCGCGTCCGCCCAGAACCGCGCGTCTGCCGTGGCGATGCCGGACCACAGCACAGGCTTGACGCAGCGCTGCCCAAACTGCAACACCGGGTCGATGGCTAAATAACCGTGCACGCGGTAGTGCTCACACCAGGGCTCCGGGTAAGTGCTCCAGCAGAGGGTGTTGAAGCGCGTGATCGGGATCGCTGCACGCAGGGCATAGGCGCAATAGTCGAAACCGAGTAGCGCTACCGCCGGTTGCAGACTGCGGATGACAGCATCGGCATCGCGCAGTCCGTTCAACTGATGCAGCAATGCCGCACGCCAGGCTGTTGCGCGGTCATGCGGCAATTGGTTGTGAGCGCCCATCCCATCGGCCTCCAGAACACACACTGAATCGCCATGCGCATCCCGCTATCCGGCCTTCCTCATTTCAAACTGACGGAAAGCGTGATCGGCCTTGTGTTTTGCTGAGTGCAATCGCTGGCGTTTTGAAACTATACATAATCCGAAACGAATTGCGCGCCGTGCATAACCGATGCAATTAGTAGAATTTCTCGAATATTGGAATAGCGCAATACAGAGATAAATTCATTGATAGCCAAACGGTTTTTCGCAAAAAAGCACCCATTATTTGAATCTGATTTTTTTAGGCTCGGCATGCCCACATTGCCGCTCCCACCGTCTGGGCGGGTGTTCTTCTTACACACTCGGGGTAAGCGAAATTCGTATCGTTGGCTTCCAATATTGCCCGCCTCTGGCACCCCAGGTGCGCCTCTGTAGGGGTTGCCGGGTTGCGCTGTCGAGAACACCGCAAAGCGCGCGCCAGCGCCACATTGGGTGGTGCGATAACGCGACACCCAGCAAGGAGCGCACCCCTCTCCAGCGACAAAACGCCGCAGTAAAAATAACAATCTCGACGTCGTACGTGCAGGTTAATCAACGTTCGGGAAAATTGACGTGTCAGATTTACACGCCCGTGTGGCGATTTGCTCCCACAGCAGAGAATTAAGGCAAGAACGGCTTTCTTATTGGGGTTTCGCTCTGTCAGCGAAACCCTTACAGTCTGCCCCGCGACTCACCCTCTCGATGTAGTCGAGACCCCGACAAAAACACGACGGTACGAAGCAACAGGGTTTTTGGCGCGTCTTCATCCTCGTCACTTCCCCGGTTTGTGGCGCTTTTTCAAATCCGGATTTTCCGGAATTGGCGGAGCTTTGCCAAAATCGGAAAAGTGACGCGGACTTAATGCGGCGGTTGCCCCGCTCCACTAACCCACTTGTTTAGGAAGTTCCGTTTCATGCGCTCCACTCTGATTTCACTTGGTCTTGTCGCCAGCGCCGCTCTCGGCCTGTTCTCTGCCGGCGCCCAGGCCAACTGCGTTGCCAATCCGCCCACGCAATCCAACTCGACCTTCCCCGCCAGCCTGACCGGCAAGCTCGCGTATCACAGCTACGTCAGCTACGGCGACGGCACCAGCCAGATCTTCATCTACGACTTTTCGGCCCGCACGCTGCAACAGGTGTCGAAGGCGGCCTGGGGCATCCAGGACCCGATGAATGCCGTGTTCAGCCCTGACGGCAAGTGGATCGCCTTCATGGGCATCACCAACAACGCGTGGAACGTGTTCTTCTGGCAAGTCGGCTCGACCAGCATGCCAATCAACCTGACCAACAGCACCGGCCAGACGCGCAATGAAGACCCGAAGTTCAGCACCGACGGTAAATCGCTGTTCTTCAAGCAAAACGGCGACGTTATGCAGGCCGCGCTGTCGTACACCAGCTCGGGTCCGGTCTTCACTTCCACCGTGAACCTGACGCGCACGGCACCGACGCTGGAAAACTCGATGCCGTTTGCAACGCCGGACGGCACCGCCGTCTTCTACACCACGGGCACCGGTTCGGGCATGGGCCTCTACAAGCAGACCGTGGGCAGCACCGCCAAGGTGGCGTTCGACACGCCCGCCGGCCTGGCGACGTACTACCCGATCGTACGCGCCGACGGCACGGTGTTCTACGCCCGCTGGCACGACGCCACCAGCCAGGCCGACCAGATCTACACCAAGGTCAACCCGAGCGACACGCCCAACCAGCTCGCGCTCAACGACTGCAACAGCAACAACTCCGACCCATCGCCCGTGAACAACACGAACTACGTGTTCTTTTCGTCGACGAGCGCCGGCGGCTACCAGCTCTACCTGGGCGACGCGAGCACCGGCCAGCGCTGGAGCCTGTCGCAGTTTGGCGTGAACTCGGACACGACCAAGGCCAAGCTCGGCTCGAACTACTACGCAGGCACGCCGACGGCCGCCGCAAAAGCCATCACGCTGCTCTCCCAGGGCAAGCCGGCCAGCGCATCGTCCAGCTACAGCGCCAGCCTCGGCCCGGCCTACGCGTTCGACGGCAACACCACCAGCACGCGCTGGGATTCCGTGGAAGGCGTGGCCGGCGCGCAATGGCTGATGGTCGATCTGGGCGCGACCCGCACCATCACCGGCGTCGATCTGTACTGGGACGCAGGCGCCAAGGTGTATTCGATCCAGACCTCGAACGACGGCGTGAGCTGGACGAGCATCTACTCGACGTCGAGCGGCGCCTCGTGGGGCCATACGTCACTCACCAACCTCAAGGGCAGCGGTCGCTATGTGCGCATGTACGGTACGCAGCGCGCCACGCAATGGGGTTACTCGCTGGACGAAATGCAGGTGTGGGGCTACTAAGCCGCGGTATCCGCATCAGCATCCGCATCGCCTGACGTGACAACGCCCCGGTGGCTTCGGCCATCGGGGCGTTTGTCATGGGTCAGGGGGTCGATCAGCAGCCAGCATTGGGGCCTACCCCTAAATTGTCAAAAGCTGAACATTCAGCCTGGGCCCGGCTCGGCACGATGGCGTCTCCGCACCACGCCAGAGGATGACGATGCCCTCCCGCACACCACCGAACAGCACCCCGCACGGCATGAGCCGGCGCGATTTCCTGACGTTTGGCACCGCGGCCAGCCTTGGCGCGCTGGGCTTGAGCCTGCCGGAAGGTGCGCATGCCGCTGCGCACGCGAATGACGCCAGTTGGCACGCCGGCCAGCTCGCGCACTTGATCCCGGCAGCCAGCCACGACCGCTTTCTCATCAAGGCATCGTTTCAGGCGCCGCTTGCGCGGGCACCTTGGTTGATGGTCAACGGCAGGCGCGTCGCTGGGGAGCAGACGGATGCCGCCGGCCGCTTCTGGCGCTTCGACGTGCGTGGTCTGCAGCCCGCCACGCAATACACGCTGCGCATTGTCGATGCGGCCGGCAAGCCGCTGGCCGACGCGTGGCCGCTGCGCACCTTTCCGTCACCGGATGCCACGCCCGCGCGACTGCGCATCCTGGCCTACACCTGTGCCGGCGGTTATGACGGCCCACCCTTGGCCGGCAAGACCGCGTGGCTCGACATGACCGCGCGCCGGCGCCTGCTGGCACGCGGCATGTCGTTTGCACCAGATACCGTCATCGCCAACGGCGACCACATCTACTGGGATCTGCAGACCTCGCAGAACAAGCCCTTCGCACGCCAGGTGCGCGAACTGATGTGGGCCAAGTTTGGCGGTGCGATCGATACATCGGTGCCGATGTCGCACCCGAAGAACGAAGCCATCTTCACGCGCGTGTGCGATTACCAGATCAGCGGGCTGTACGGCACCACGCTGCGCTCCGCGCCCGCGTATTTCCTGACCGACGATCACGACACGTTCGAAAACGACGAGTTCGACGACAAGGTCGCCACCCTGCCGCCGGAGCCTTACGGGCTGGTCGGCGCAGAGCTGACGCAGCGCCGCTACTACCCCGAGTTCCTGCCCGACGCCAACCGCCCCGTCTGGTTGCCCGGCGGTGACAAGGCCGGCATGCCCACCGACACCAACAGCGCTTTCGGCACGCTGCGTTACGGCGCATTGCTTGAGGCCGTGCTGTACGACTGCCGGCGCTTTCTCGACAACAAGGGCATCCACGCACGCGTCGTGCCGCAATGGGTGGAAGACTGGCTCGTGGCGCGCACACGCACTGAAGACACCGCGCACTTCTTCCATGTGCCCTCGCTGCCGTTTGCGTATTCGTCCGGCAAGCTGGGCGACTGGTATCCGGATTTGCTCGACAGAAAGACCGGCCGCCTCGTCGCCAACGAACCCAAGGCTGGCTGGCAAAGCGGTTGGCACGCCCAGCACCAGCGCCTGGTGGCGGCTCTTGCCCAGCAGAAACAGCGCGCGGCCGTCATCGTGCAAGGCGACTTCCATGCATCGGCGGCCGGGTCGATGTCGCGTTCGGGTGATCTGGCGCTCGCGCAACCGGTGCATGCGGTCATGACGGGCACTCTGGGCACTGGCGACCTCGCTTTCCCTTCAGCATTCCGCAGCATCGAGACCACGCCGGCACTGTCCGTCGCCATGCAGGAGGCGCTACGCCCGACGGAGAAAAACGGCTTTACCATCATCGACGTGACGCCCGAGAAAATGACCTTCTCGCTGTTCATGTGGCGCCCGCCCGAGCCGGTGGAAGCCATCGATACGCTACAGCCGGCGCTGGTGTACGAGGTGCCGCGGCTGGCGTGACAAGTCAGCGCAACAACAAGGAGACGCATGGCGAAGATCTGCATCGTGGGGGCCGGCTCGATCGGCTGTTACCTGGGTGGCCGTCTGCTGGCGGCCGGCGCCGATGTCTCGCTCGTGGGCCGCGCACGCATCGGCAACGAACTGAGCGCACACGGCCTCACCTTGACGGACTACCGCAACGGCCGCTGGCACGTGGCGCCGGCTGAGGTGCGCTACATGGCCGAGCCCGGCGACGCCGCCGATGCCGATCTCGTGCTGGTGACCGTGAAGTCCGCTGCCACGCAAGCCGTTGCCGATGAACTGAAGCCCGTGCTGCGCGCGGGTGCCATCGTCATCAGCTTCCAGAACGGTCTGCGCAATGCAGACCTCCTGCGCGCCGCGCTGCCGCAGCAGATCGTGCTCGCCGGTATGGTGCCCTTCAACGTGATGCAGCCTGGCCCAGGCGCCTTTCATCAGGGCACGGCCGGTGAATTGGAAGTGGCGGCATCCCCCGCGCTGCAACCGTTTCTCGATGACTTCCTCCGCGCCGGTCTGCCGCTCACGGAACGCACCGACATGGCAGCCGTGCAATGGGCCAAGCTGCTGCTCAACCTGAACAACGCCATCAATGCACTGGCCAACCGGCCGCTGAAGGAAGAGCTGTCGCAGCGTGCATACCGTCGCTGCCTCGCGCTGGCGCAAACGGAGGCACTCCGGCTGCTGTCGAGTGCGGGCATCCAGCCTGCCAAGCTGACGCCCATACCGCCCGCCTGGATTCCACGCCTGCTTGCCACACCCGATGCGGTGTTTGCGCGACTGGGCGGCAAGATGCTCGCCATGGACCCGCTCGCACGTTCGTCCATGTCCGACGATCTGGCCGCCGGGCGCACGACCGAAGTGGACTGGATCAACGGCGAAGTGGTGCGCCTGGCCGAGCGCCTGGGGCAACGCGCCCCCGTGAATGCGCACCTGTGTGCGATGGTGCATGCCGCCGAATCTGCTGGCACGCGCCCGAGCTGGTCCGGCAACGATCTGTTGGCGGCCTTGCGTGCAGCGGGTTAGTCGGCGCCTGCTTCGCTGGCATCCAGCAACAACGCCATGTCCTGAATCTCGATGTGGCCATAGCGCAGGCGGATCGCACCGAGCTTGACCAGTGCCTGCAGCTCCTTGCTCAGCGTCTGCCGGCTGATGCCCAGCATCATCGCCAAGGCGTCTTGCGAGGTCGAAATGCTCGCGCGCCCCTCTGCCGATTGCGACACATCGCCGTGCGCGAGTGAAGCAATGCGCCGCGCCACACGCGCCCGCGTACCGTGCAGTGCCGCACTCGCCAGCGAGCCATACGCCAGCCGCAAGCGCGCTGCCACCAGCCGGCAATCGCCCCGGCAAACGCGGCATCACGCATCAATGCTTCAAAGCGCGCCACGCTCACCGCCAGCACTTCCGAATCTTCCAGTGCAATGGCGCAATGGCCGCGCGGTTGTTGATCGAGGGTCGAGACCCCGCCAAACCAGTTGCCTGGCTCCACCAACGTGAGGATGGCTTCATCTCCGTCTGCATTGAAGATGGAGAGCTTGAGCGCGCCGCTGGCCACGCCAAAGAACGCGTGCGAACTGGCGTCCAGGGGATCGCCCTGACGAAAGAGAAATGCGCCGGCGGCGATTTGCACGGGCACCGTGGCTTCGAGCAGCGCCTCGGCAACGTGCGGAGGGAGGCTCCGGAACCAGGGGTTGGCGGCAAATGCGTTCATCACGATTCAGTTTCCGCACTTAGCCTCGACGGCCTAACACCCAACCCACCGACAACACATATCGACTGCCGCCCACCACGCGCGTCACGCTGTGCTCGCACGCGTCGGGGCGGAACAGCTTGATGCGTCGAGTCTGGAAGATCGGCTTCGCGCAGACAAACTCGCCGCCCGCGCGTGGCGACTTCAGCACGATGTTCAGCCGGTAGTGCCGGCCATTGGTGACGGGGTCGGTATGCGGTGGAATTTCCGAGCCGTCCGGATAGCGGATCAGGTAGCTGTCGAACGGGATGGGCCATAACGCGGTGGCCAGCAGCATCTTGTCGTAGCCCGTGCCCTGGCGGCCGCGCTGCCAGCGAAAGGCGGTGCCGAAGAATGCGCGCACGGAAGACATGGAAGCGAAGCAGCCCGATGGAATCCGGGCATCTTAGCCGGGAACTATCGGCGCTTGTCGAATTTCTTCCAGTACTGGAACGGCTCCTGGTGGCACTCGTAGTCCAGCTCGGCCACGCGCGTCTGCAGGCGTTCCTGGGCCTCCCGCACGGCAGGGTTGTAGACCACCGGGCCAATCTCTTCCAGAAAGAAACTGAGCAGCGCACCGGCCTGGATGTTGCCGATGCGCTCGTCCAACTGCTCGGTGAAGTAGCGGTGGATGGATTGGACGGCTTCTTCGCGGACGTCGCGGAAAGCCAGTGCAGAAAAAGAGACGCCGACAGCGTTGTCAAATCGACAGGCTTTGCGCAAACGCCAGCGTGCCGGAGCGGCTGAAATGGCGCCATATCGGGCTCTGCGGGCAAGGAACTTGCTGATGCGCGGCGCGGTTGCGCATGCGGGCATCCGTCGCCTATCGTGTCATCAGCACGATTGCATCGCACGCCACGCCGGGGAACCCGCATGCGTATCGAACTGAACCACACCATCGTCTGGTGCCGCGACAAGCAGAAGTCCACGCGCTTTCTGCGCGACATCCTCGACCTGCCCGAGCCGATCCCGTTCGGGCAGATGCTGGTCGTGCCGCTATCGAACGGCGTATCGCTCGACTTTTTTGACAGCGAGGCGCCCATCGCGATGCAGCACTACGCCTTTCTCGTCAGCGATGCCGAATTCGAGCAGGCGTTCGCGCGCATCCAGGCGAAGGGACTGGCGTACTGGGCAGACCCCGCGAAGAAGCGTCTGGGTGAAACCTACGAACACAACGGCGGGCGCGGCCTGTACTTCGACGATCCGGATGGGCATTTTCTGGAGATCATGACGCGACCGTATGACCTGGGATCGTAGCTCGCATACCTTGCGCCTCTCGGGCAGTGCGACCAAGGCACACATCCGCCGGACTTCGTAAGGCATCGGCACGATCTTGTACGGCACCGCGACAGCAGCCGCGCGGATTGCCGTTGCCTTGCGCGCGACGCTACGCCACCGCAGCCACGTTGACCACATCGGCCGCGCAGATGCGATCGCGTCCCTGATGCTTGGCGTCGTACAGCGCGCGGTCTGCGCGTGCGCTCAACCGATCGAACGATTCGCCGGGCTGCCACACGGCCACGCCACCGCTGAGGCTGTAGCGGCACGACTGCGCACCGGCCATGACAACGTGCGCGGCAGCGGCCTTGCGCAATCGATCTGCAAGGTGCATGGCATTGCCGCTGTCCGTGTCGGGCAGCAGCAGCGCAAACTCTTCGCCGCCAATGCGCCCGAGTACGTCGGTGGGCCGCAACTGTGCTTGCGCCATCTGCACGAACGCCCGTAACACAGCATCGCCGGCAGCATGGCCGAGGGTGTCGTTGATGCGCTTGAAATGATCCAGATCGAGAATCAGCAATGCCAGCGGCCTCGCGTGCCGCAGCACACGGCCAACATGGCGGCGCGCCAGCGCCTCGAAGCCCTGGCGCGACAGCGCACCGGTCAGGAAATCGCGGTTGGCCGCATCACGCGCGTCTGCCAGCAGGGCGTCATGCACCATCAGCATGGCCGACATCGACAGGATGGGCATGATGGCCGCTGCCACCACGAGCAACAGCACGCTGCCGGCGGTGGCAAACATGCTCGGATTGGACGCCGCGTGCAGCGTCAGGAAGTAGACGCCGCGTATGAGCTGACAAACGCCGAACACGAAGGCAATGATGGCCGTGACACGATACGGATACGTCGATCGACCGGCGGGCGAATGGCGCAACAGCATCCACACCAGTGCCGTACAGAAGGCGCCTGAAAACAGCGTGGTCGAAAACACCCGCATGGGGATGCTGTCGACAGCGTAGCGCCAGTAGATGACCGCGACCCCCACCGCCGTCACACCTGCCAGCAGGATGGGCCACTGCGGCCGACGGCCAAGAAAACGCGCACAGCCCGCGTAGTACGCAGCCCCACCCAAGGCCAACAGGACATTGGCCACGACAACCGACAGGGCATCGGGAATCTTCCCGCGCAGCAGGATCAACGGCAGTGCCACCACCACGGCCAAATTGGCGCCAAACCATTCGGCGATGCCTGCCTTGCCGGCGCGCAGCAACGAACCGAGCAACCCCAGCAGCACGAAGCTCATCAGCGCCGACGTGGCAATGGCGACGCCTGGATCCAGCATGAGCACTCCCGCAAGGTCTTTTGTGGCGGGGATTCTACGAAAAGCCGCGCGTTGCGAACATCACCGGGTGGTGGGGCACACCGCAGCCGCTACCGCGGCCAAACTCAACGCTGAGGTCCGAGGTCGTCTACGGCATATCCGCCGGCGGGTTGCAACGCGGCTTCGGCGGCGTCCACCTGGGCAGGCTCGGCGTCAAAGGTCAGCACAAAGCGCCCCCCGATCACGACGTTCTGGAATTTGCGCTCGTAGGTCCCGGCGCTTTCGCCGCCGGGCTCGTAGTCGCCGCACAGGAAGTTGCCGCACAAGGCACCTGCCTCGTCACCCTGGTGCGACAGCGCGACGTGCTCTCGGGTAAGGCCGGTGTTCAACACGGCTTGGCGAGCTGCTTCCGCAGCAGCATGGTCTGTGAAGATGCGGACGATGGTCGGAATGGGGGTTCTCCTCGTCGTGGTGAACCCAAGGTTGACGCATCGGCCGTGCCCAGCAACACGCCGGGCCGCCCGCTCAGAACAGCGCCATCTGCCGCATCCCAAACCCGATTGCCTCCTCCACCCGCATGCGCGCGTGCGTGAGCGACCCCTCGATGCCCGAGAGCGTGCCGGCCAGCCAGCGGTAAAGCAGCGGTGCCTGACCGCGTGGGCTCAGGTGGATTTCACCGAGCTTTTTGCCGCGCTTGTCACGGTAGTAATGGGAGCGGTAGCCGCGTTCCCAATGCGTGATTGGGCCGCGCCATCGGCGCAGGCGGCGGGGTTTGGTCGGGAAGTTTTCGGCGGACGATGCCGACGCCGGTTCCTCCCAGCCGAAAGCGGGTTTGGCAAACAGCGGCAAACCTTCCAGATCGGGGTAGAAATCCATCGTCGTATGCTCAGCTAGCCGCGCCGCCGCAGGCTTTGCAGACAAAAACGGCGCGCAGCCCGCATGATACCTGGGTTTATGGCGGACAGCACGTGCAAATGGCCTAGCGGCGCGCATCGGAACAACGCTGCGCACGCCGGACACTTCTCGCTTCGGTATGATGGCCGCTCCCAACCTCATGACACGCGGCAATCTGCCGGTACCGAGCATGAAGAACACCTTTAACACGTTGATGACACCCCGAATTGCTTGCGCCCTGTTGTTGGCGGCAAGCTGCGTCGCCCCGGCTCACGCGCAGGAAAGCGCCTTCGCGCCATTGCTCTGCCATCTGGCCGATCGCCTCGTTACCGCGGATCAGGTCGCACTGAGCAAATGGGACAGCGGCCAGCCGGTCTACGACCCCGCGCGCGAAGCCAAGGTCATCGCCAACGCCTCGTCGCAGGCGACCGCCTACGGCCTGACGGCGGCGGACGTGAGCGACGTCTTCACAGACCAGATCGAGGCGAACAAGGAAGTGCAGTACGCCCTGCTGAACGACTGGCGCCGGACTGGAGCCGCGCCCACCGCGCAGCGGCAGAGCCTGCCGGAGGTGATTCGCCCCAAGCTGGACGAACTGCAGAAATCCATCCTGCAAGCATTGCGCGAGGCTGCCACGGCACGCGGCCAGGCGGACTGCCCCGTGCAGGTGGCGAACGAAACCGGCCGTGTGGCGCAGGAGAAATCGCTCGATTCCCTGCATCGCATTGCACTGGACCGTGCAACGGCACGGCTCTGCTCCACCCGCTGATCCTCTGAAGAACCCGGCGGCCACATCGGTCGGACGCGCCGCAAAGCGGAACAAAAAAGCCGGCCTCCGAGACCGGCTATGCGAGCAGCGGTGATGGCCCCAGCGCCGCAGCGCCGGGGTTTGCGTCAGCCCAAATCCACAGGCACAAAAATCTTCGTATCGTCACGCTGCACCAGCAGGGCGACATGCTTGCCGGCGCGATCCACCAGCGTGCGCAGCTCCTGCACCGATGACACCGGCGTGCCATTGAGCGACAGGATCACGTCACCCGGTTGGATGCCGACCTTGGCCGACGGGCCGGTCACGTCCATCACCACCAGGCCGCCGGGCAGGCCGTTCTGGCGTTTCTCTTCCGGTTGCAGCGGCCGCACCGCCAGGCCCAGGCGGCCTTGGTCCGGCGCCGCCTTTTCATTGGACGCTACCTTCGCTTCCTTCGCTGCGCCAACGGTCACAGTCAGTGTGGTCGGCTTGCCCTGGCGGATGATCTGCAGCGGCACGGTCGAGCCCGGCTTGATGTCGGCCACCTGCTCGGGCAGATCGCCCGACCGGTCGATACGCGCATCGCCAATCTGCAGGATCACGTCGCCAGGTTGCAGGCCGGCCTTGGCTGCGGGGCCGCCGTCTTCCACCGAGTTCACCAATGCGCCTTCCGGCTTGGGCAGCTTGAAGGAATCGGCAAGCGACTGGTCGACCTCCTGCACCGCAATGCCGAGGCGGCCACGCGTGACCTTGCCGGTGGACACAAGCTGCTGCTCCACCTTCATCGCCACGTCGATCGGCACCGCAAACGACAGGCCCTGGTAGCCGCCGGTCTGGCTGTAGATCTGCGAATTGATGCCGATCACCTCGCCGCGCTGGTTGAACAGCGGGCCGCCCGAGTTGCCGGGGTTCACGGCCACATCGGTCTGGATGAAGGGCACATAGGTGTCGTCCGGCAGCGAGCGCGACTTGGCGCTCACGATGCCCGCCGTGACGGTGTTCTCGAAACCGTATGGCGAGCCGATCGCCAGCACGGGCTCGCCCACCTTGGTGTTGGCGGGGCTGCCGATCTGCACCACCGGCAGGTTCTTGGCCGAGATGCGCAGCACTGCCACGTCGGATTGCTTATCGACGCCCAGCACCTTGGCCTTGAACTCGCGGCGGTCGGTCAGCTTGACGTTGACCTCCTGCGCGCCATCGACCACGTGGGCGTTGGTGAGGATCAGCCCATCTGACGAGACGATGAAACCCGAGCCCAGACCGCGCACGATCTGGTCGCCGCGCTGCTGCGGCATCTGCGGCATGAACCGCTTGAAGAATTCGGAGAACGGATCATCCGGGCTCATGCCGGGCGGCAGGCCCTGCATGCTGGTGCGCTGGGCATGCGCGGTGGTGCTGATGTTAACCACGGCCGGGCCGTAACGGTCGACGATGCCGGAGAAGTCCATGGGCGCGGCTACAGCCACCGGAGCCGCCCCGGCTGCGGGCGCGGTCGTTGACGTTGCGGTGGCCACGGGTGCCGCCACCGCGCGCGAAATCATGTCTTTCTGCAGATAGGCATAGCCGCCTGCAACGGCGACCACAGCCGCCAGGCCGGCCGCAGTGCGTGCCAGGGTTTGACGCGTCATTGTCGTGTCCTCTCTTGCTGAGCGCGAGGGTCACGGCTTGCGGAGTCGCCTGCCGTGCCCATCGGTTGAAGGCATCGTAGGCGGGCAGACTTAAACGAGACTTAAAGGTGGGCGGCGCACACGCGCATCACATGAAACGAAATGTTTCTACGTGCTAGCCTTGAATGGAAAGCGCAGCACCACGCGCAAACCGCCGCCTTCGCGAGGTTCCAGAGCCAGGGTGGCGTCATGCGCCTGCGCGATTTCGCGAACGATGGCGAGCCCCAGGCCGCTGCCGCCGGTGGGCGCCTGCGCCGGGCGATAGAAGCGATCGAGCACGCGTTCACGCTCCTCCGCCGGGATGCCAGGGCCGTTGTCTTCGACCACGAGCTGCGCGCCACCGTCTGGCGTATGTGCCGTCGACACATCGACGCGCGCGCCGGCCGGACAGTATTTCAATGCGTTGTCGACAAGGTTCACTAGCAGCACGCGCAGCGCATCGGCATTACCCATCACGGATGCCGGCTGCGACTCCACCGCGATCCCCAGGTCAATGCGCTTTTGCACCGCCGCCGGTGACAGTTCGGCAACCACGTCAGCCGCCACGGCGTCGAGCGCAACCGTTGCGCGCTGCGTATCGGCAGCGCCCGGTTCCTGCCGCGCCAGCGTCAGCAACTGACCAACGAGGCGAATCATGCGCTCCACACCGCGATGCAGATCGGCATGCGCGGCGCGGCGTTCATCTTCGTTCTCGGCACGGTCGGCCACCTGCAACTGCAGCTTGAGCGCTGCCAGCGGCGTGCGCAGCGCGTGTGCCGCATCGGCGACGAACGCGCGCTGGTGTGCCAGTGCGGTGCCGAGTCGCGCCAGCAGATCGTTCAATGCATTCGTCAGCGGGCGGATCTCGTCCGGCAAATCGTGCGTGGGCAGCGGCGACAGCGCAGCCGCATCGCGCGCCTGCACCTGCCTCGCCACGGAGCCCAGCGGCGCCAGCCCGCGCCCGACCGCCAGCCAGACGATCCAGCCTAGCAGGGGCAAGAGGATCAGCAGCGGCGCCACTGTGCGCAACGCCATGCGCGCCGCCACTTCGTGCCGCGCGCTGTACGGCTGGGCGATCTGCACCACGGCAGGCCCGAAGGCGACGCTGTAGATGCGCCAGGGCCCCTCCGGCGTATTTGCGTCGGAAAAGCCCAGCTCGGCCTGGTCCGGCAGATTTGGGCGCGCGTGCGAGAGATACAGGCTGCGGCCGGTGCCGTCCCAGATGCGGATCACGACATCATCGTCACGCGCAATGCCGGCAAGCGCCGGCGGCGGCGGGTCGATCCACTGGCTCGGCAGCGCGGCGGCCACCTGCTGCATCTGGTAGTCGAACAGCGCGTTGGCTTCCTGGCGCGCCTGTGCGTAGATCAGGCCGGTGGCGATGACGATGCCCGCCAGCAGGCCGCCGGCCAGCCACCACAGCAGGGTTTTACGGATCGATTGCATGGGTTATTGGTGCGCGTCGCCGTCGGCAGGTTCCGCAGGCGACGTCGACGCCTCACGCGGAATCACATACCCCACACCGCGGATGTTCTGAATGAAATGGCTGCCGAGCTTTTTGCGCAGCGCGTGGATGTACACCTCGACCGTGTTGCTGCCGACCTCCTCATCCCAGCCGTAGAGGTTGTCCTGCAACTGGGCGATCGACCACACCTTGCCCGGCCGCGCGAGCAACGCATGCAGCACCGCAAACTCACGGCCCGACAGCTTGACCGGCACCCCTGCGCGCAGCACCTCGCGGGTGACGGGGTTGAGCAGCACTTCGCCGTGGCGCATGAGCGGATCGGCACGGCCGCCCTGTCTGCGCAGCAACGCGTGCATGCGCGCCGCCAGCTCTTGCAGGTCAAATGGCTTGACGAGGTAGTCGTCTGCGCCAGCGTTGAGACCGGCCACGCGGTCGGCCACCGCATCGCGCGCGGTCAGGATCAAGATGGGAATGGCGATGCCGCGCTGACGCACTTCGCGCACCACGTCGAGCCCGTCGCGCTTGGGCAAGCCGAGGTCGAGCAGCATGAGGTCGAACAGGGTGCTGCCTGATTCTGCACTGGCAGCGCCAGGCGCCGTGACCGCGTGCACGGCTGCCTCGCCGTCACGCACCCAATCGATGGCGAAACCGTCGTGGCGCAAACCCTTGCGCACGCTGTCGCCGATCATGTCGTCGTCTTCTACGAGCAGTACGCGCATGGACGCATCAGAAATAAGCCGGGGAAGGCTCATTGTAGAACTGCCGCGCGGGCGGCTCACACTTTGTGCAGAGCCGCCCGCAAACTCACCTCCGCATCAGAACCCGCCCGATTTGATCAACTGATTCAGCGCGCCAATGTTCAGGCTGCCCCAACCCGTTGGATAGTCCCAACCCTTGGCGGCGTTGTAACCGTAGCCCTGGTAGCCGTTGTTGCCCGAGACCACGTCATAGCGCAGCAGCGACGCGTTGGCTGGAATAGCGCTGTACAGGCGCGCCGCAGGAAAGCCCAGGTTGCCGTTCGCCGCCAGCAACCGTGCCCAGAAGCCGACAAAGATGGGCGATGCCAGGCTCGTGCCGCCAATCTGCTGCAGTTGCCCGTAGTTGTAGATGTAGGCACCCGTGCTTTGCGCCGCGTCAAACGACACATCGGGCAACAGCCGCGCATTCCCGCCCTGCCAGCTCGGTGCCGGCAGAATCTGGCTGATGCCGCCGCCCGTGGCCCACAGCTTGCCGTTGCCGTCGAGGCCTTCGTTCCACACGGTCTCGCTGGCGAAGCTCGATCCGCTGGTGTACAGCGTGGTGCCACCAATGGCCAGCACGTGCGGCGACGATGCCGGCCACGACACGCTGTAGTTGGCGCCGTCCGGATAGCCGCGGTTGTTGCACTCGTAGACGCCCTCGTCGCCGGAAGACACGGAGAACGTCTGCCCCTGCGCGGCGGCGGTGGTGAAGATGGCCTCCTCCGCATCGAGCGTGCCGTCGGCGCTGGCGTCGTTCTCGCACCAGCCGAGCGACACGTTGATGATCTTGGCGGTGTTGTCGGTCACCGCCTTGTTGAAGGCCTTGGTCAGGCCCGTGTTGCCCGGCGCGTTGAGGTCGGCCATGTAGAAAGCCAGCTTGCCGACCGCGCCGCCGGCCGCACCCACGATGGACTGGCTGTCGAGGTTCCACTCGCCTTGGCCTTCCTGGTCATCGGTGTAGTTGCCGCTGGTGCCGTTGGTCTTGATCGTGGTGGTGGACACCGCGGCGTAGCCGTTGTTGCTCGTGAACGTGCGCAGGTCACGCAGCGTTTGCGATACACCGCCGATGGTGATGACGCCCACCGTGGTGCCTGCCGCCGTCGGCACGCCGGTCGCGCCGTACAGCGCCGGGAATTCCTTCGGGTAGTGGCCCGTGGCGGTGCCGGCCGCCAGCGTGCGCGCTTCCGCCACATCGCCCACACGCAGCAGCGGACGCGCACGCGCCACGTCCTGCAGCCCCAGCACCGATCCGACGATGCCGCCCAGCGCGCGCGGCACCTGCGCCTTGCCGCTGTTCGCAAACCCGCTGCGGCCGGCCAGCTGGTAGTGCACCAGGGGCGTGTTGAAGGCCGCCTTGACCGTGCCGGCCGTACCGCGCGCAGATACCAGCAGCCGGTTGGGCGCAACGTCAATATCGATAAAACCGTTCTGGCGCAGATAGCGCACGACAGCGTCTACCTGCGCCTGCGTGGGCGCGTGGTCGGCCAGGAACTGCTCGCTGGTCAGGTACTTGCGATAGTGCGGACTGCGCGGGTCATTCACGTCGTGCGCGAGCGCCTTCAGCGTGGCCTCGTTGCGTAGCTTGAGGCTGATCAGTACATCGGCAGTCTGGCCGGGAGCGACCTCGTTGGTGGCACCGCGTGCCAGGAGTTGCGGGCCCGTCACGAAAGCCTTGGTGTGGGTGTCGACCCAATCGGTGGCGGCATGGAGCGGCCCGGCCGCAAGCACCAGCGGCCATGCATACGCCAGATGACGGCACAGGGTCGAGAAGCGCTGCACGGGGAGATCAGTACGGAGCATCGGATGTCCTTTTGAGGAGTACGACGTTGCAGAACCACGCCGCTTGTGACGACGTGGGCGTCGTTCACCGTAGCCAAGGCGCCCGCCTCCCAACAGTGCAAAAACAGTCAGTTGCACTTGGGGCGCGCTGCATCTAACAACCCCTCGCAGGGCGGTTGCGCACGGCTGCGCTTGCCTTTATCGTGATGCGGTCCGCCATTCGAACCCGCGCGCAGATGAGCGCCCAGCAAGCCACTTCCTCCGCCACCCCAGATTCATCGACCGACCTGCGCGAGCGCATTCGCGCGGCGCGCCCGTCGCTCTCTCCGGCCGAACGCCAGGTGGCCGACTGGGTGCTGCGCCAGCCCGGTACTGTGCTCAGCCTACCGGTGGCCGCCATCGCGCGCGAAGCCGGTGTCAGCCAGCCGACCGTGATCCGCTTCTGCCGCTCGATGGGCTGCCACGGCCTGTCGGATTTCAAGCTGCGGCTGGCGCAAGGCAACGTCGCCCGAGATACCGCACCGGCCCGCATCGTTGCCCCCTCGGGCATGCGCGTCCTGCAGAACGCCATCGATTCGCTCACCACGCTGCAGGGCCGCTTCGACCCGCACACGCTCGATGCGGCGGTGGCGCTGGTCGACAGCGCACATCGCATCGACCTATACGGCTTCGGCAGCTCGGGCGTGGTGGCGCTCGACGCGCAAACGAAATTCTTCCGCTACGGCATTCCCGCGAATGCGTATAGCGATCCGTATCTGGTGTCGATGTCGTTGAACGTGCTGCAGGCAGGGGACGTGGTGATCGCCATTTCCAAATCAGGCGCATTGCCCGAACTGCAGACGGCGGTGGAACGCGTGCGCGAATTGGGGGTGCGCGTGATTGCCGTCACGACGCCGGGCAGTCCGCTCGCGGCACTCGCCGATGTCGTGCTGCCCGCAGGCGTGGATGATGCCGTTGCCGACCGTTCGATGGTCGCGCGCCTGCTGCACCTGGCGCTGCTCGATGCGCTGGTGCTGGAAGTGGCGCTGCGCAAGGGCAGTGCACTCCAGCACGCGGATCAACCCGAGTAGCGCTGAAGCGGCGTCAGTGTCCCTGGGCCACGGCGTGGTCCATGGCAGCACAGAGGCCGATCAACCCCGGGTACGGTGAATGAATCACGTACACCGGCATCGACGCCACATAGGCCGAGAAGCGGCCCTTGTCTTCAAAGCGCCGCCGGAACGGTGAGTTGGCAAACGCCGGCCCCAGACGCGGCACGATGCCGCCGCCGATGTACACGCCGCCGCGCGCACCCAGCGTGACCGCCAGGTTGGCCGCGATGGTGCCGAGGAACGCGCAGAACGTATCGACGGCATAGCGGCAGCGTGCGTGGTCGCCGGCGTCGTCTTCCATCTCGCCGAGCGCGATGGCGGTGATGTCGGCGGCGCGGCGCAAGGTGGGGCCTTGCTGCCAGAGGTCGAAGCACGCACCCAGGGCCTCGTAGATCAGTTCCAGACCCATGCCGGAAATCAGCCGCTCGGCTGACACATGACCGAAGCGCTCACGTGCGAAGCGCCAGATCGCGGCTTCCTCGTCGTTCATCGGCGGAAAGGCGACATGACCGCCCTCGCCGGCCACGGCGATGTAGCGGCCTTCCGGCGTCGGCAGCAGCGATGCGACGCCCAACCCCGTGCCGGCGCCGAGCAGCGCACGCGGTGCATCGGCCAGGCTGGCACCCCCGCCCACCTGCTCCAGTTCGTCCGCAGGCAGATACGGCAACGCGTGCGCCAGCGCCGCGAAGTCGTTGAGCACGACGAAGGTGTCGAAGCCCAGCGACTGGCGCATCGCCTCGATCGAGAACGCCCAATCGCGATTGGTCATGCGGATCTGGTCGCCCAGCACCGGGTTGGCGATGCCGATCGCGGCATGGCGCACCCCAGCGGCTGCGATTTCCGGCGGCAACGATGCGAGGTACGCGCGCATGGCCGCTTCGAGCGACGGATAGTCGTCGCCAGCCAGCACGCCAATGTGGGCCAGGTGCATGGGCGCCATCTCGAGCGCAAAGCGCACGTTGGTGCCGCCCACATCGGCGACCAGCCGCGGGTAGGCCAGCGTGTCAGCCACGCTGCCCGCGTTCACCTCATGCAGTCCAATAGACATCGAGCGGCACCTCACGCTGATGAATGACGTAGCTCACCGGCAGCGCACGCTGTGCCCCGCCTCGCGCGGCCTCGTCGAACACGCCGCGCTTGACCGGCCCCGAGATCGACAGGAACAACCGCCGCGCCGCACACAGCGCAGACAGATTCAGGCTGATACGCCGATGCGGCGCAGCGCCCGGGCGCACCGGCAGATACGCCGGCGCCTGCGTGCGGTCGATGCCATTGTTCAATTCAGGCGCGTCGGGAAACAACGAGGCGGTATGCCCATCGTCGCCCATGCCGAGAATCACGACGTCGGGTTGCTGAAACGGATCATTGGCAGTCGCCACACATGCATCCACGTCAACCGATTCGCCATGCACATGCGGTGACAACACGAGAGGAAAGAAACGCGCCGCCGCCGCCGCATCCTGCAACAGGTGCTCGCGAACGAGGCGCGCGTTGCTGTCGGCATGCCCGGGCGGCACGGCACGCTCGTCGACCAGCGTGATCGACACATCGGCCCAGCGCAGCGGCAACACGCGCAGCGCGGCAAACAGCGCGATGGGCGAACGCCCGCCCGAGACGGCCAGGCACACGCTGCCCTGTTCCTCGATCACATGCGTGAGCGTGTTGGCAATGGACGCTGCCAACGCCTGCACCTGCCCGGCGGCGTCCGGAACTGCGTGCCAGCGCATTGCCATTACATCTCCTCGTGCCAGGCGGCGTTGTCGCGCGAGAGCAGCGCGCTCGACGCCGCCGGCCCCCAGCTGCCCGCGGTGTAGCCCTTGGGCGGCATGCGTGCTTCGTTCCACGCTTCAATGATCGGTTCGACCCAGCGCCAGGCTTCGGCCTGTTCATCGCGGCGCACGAACAGACCCAGCTTGCCGTTGACGGCGTCCATCAGCAGACGCTCATACGCGCCAGCATGGCGCACTCCGCCATGGTTGGTAAAGTCCAGGTCCAGCGTGGAGGGCTGCAAGCCCAGCGCCGCGCCCGGCGTCTTGGTCAGGAACTGCAGGCGGATGCTTTCTTCCGGCTGCAGACGGATGACGAGGCGATTCTCCGGAAACTGGATCAACGGCTTGGGAAACAACGCATGCGGCACGTCATGAAAGCGCACCACGATCTCCGCCAGCCGCTGCGGCATGCGCTTGCCGGTGCGCAGGTAGAACGGCACGCCAGCCCAGCGCCAGTTGGCAATCTCGGCCTTGATGGCGACAAACGTTTCGGTACGGCTGTCGGGCGGAATACCCTGCTCATGCAGATAGCCCTGCACCGGCTGCCCCGCGATGGCGCCTTCCTGGTACTGGCCGCGCACGGTCTTCTCGGGCACCTCTTGCAGCGGGATCGGCTTGAGCGCCTTGAGGATCTTCAGCTTTTCGTCGCGGATGGCATCTTGCGACAGGCTCGACGGCGGCTCCATGGCGACGATGCACAGCAGTTGCAGCAGGTGGTTCTGCACCATGTCGCGCAGCGCGCCGACGCCGTCGTAGAAATCGCCGCGCTTTTCCACGCCGAGCTGCTCGGCAATGGTGATCTGCACGTCCTTGATCCACTCGCGGCGCCACAGCGGCTCGAACAGCGCGTTGCCGAAGCGGATTGCCATCAGGTTCTGGACGGACTCTTTCCCGAGGTAGTGATCGATCCGGTAGATCTGGTCTTCGGCAAAGAACTCGGCCACGGCCGAGTTGATGCGCTCGTTCGACGCGAGATCAGTGCCCAGCGGCTTTTCCAGCACCAGCCGCACATTCGGCGTATTCAGCCCGACACGGGCAAGCTGCTTGCAGATATCGATGAAGAAGCCCGGCGCCGTGGCCAGATAGCAGACCGTGACCGGGGCGCGGTCCTCGCCCAGCGCGGCGGCCAGCGCGTCGAACTGCTCGGGTTTGCGGGCGTCCACCTGCTGATAAACGATGCGCTCGGCAAACGAGGCCCAGGCGTCGTCGGAGACGGGTGCGCCGGAATACAGGCGCATGGTCGGGCGCGTTTCGCGCTCCAGCAGGGCGAGGTAGCCGGCTGTCTCCAGCGGCTGCGTGCCGATGGCGAAGATCCGCCCGCGCGGGTGCAGTTCGCCGCCCTGATGCGCATCGAACAAGGCCGGAATCAGCTTGCGGCGGGCAAGATCGCCCGTACCGCCGAACAACACCATGTCGAATGCGGGCACCGACATCGTCATCTCCTGTGTGTGAGCCATCGATTAGGCTAGCCTAGCTGACTAGCAAGACACCACGTGTTTTTAGCGCATTTTGTAGTATTACTACATCGCAAGCAAGGCGTGTATGCAACTGCCCGAGCAAGCGCTTGCGGCCCGTCATTTCCGAATTCGCTTGGCTCTTGGCGCGCTTTGTGGCACGCAATTCGCGTGCGCGACGGTAGTGACAAGTTCGGTACCTGTGGAAAACCCTGTCCCACGACCGGCCCGTTTGTAGGAAAATTACAGGATTCGTCCCACCCGGACAGTCCCCACTTCCAGGAGAACCCGCATGGCCCTGCACCGCACTCTGGCCGCCGTCACCCAGCGCATCATCGACCGCAGCCGTGGCCCCCGCCAGGCCTATCTGGACGTCACCCGCAAGAACGCCGGCCGCAGGGTCGAGCGTACGCTGCTCTCGTGCACGAACCTCGCCCACGGTTTTGCGGCCATGCCGGGCGAAGCGAAGATCCGCCTGAAAGCGCTGGAGCGGCCGAACCTCGGCATTGTCTCGGCGTACAACGACATGCTGTCGGCACATCAGCCGCTGGAGGCGTTTCCGGCGTGGCTCAAGCAGGCGGCGCTGGACGCCGGCGGCACCGCGCAGTTTGCCGGCGGCGTGCCCGCCATGTGTGATGGCGTCACGCAGGGGCAGGACGGGATGGAGCTGTCGCTGTTCTCGCGCGACACGATTGCCCTGTCGACGGCCGTGGCGCTGTCGCACCAGATGTTCGACGCGGCGCTGTACCTGGGCGTGTGCGACAAGATCGTGCCGGGGCTGGTGATTGGCGCGCTGTCGTTCGGCCACCTGCCCGCCGTGTTCGTGCCGGCCGGCCCCATGACCACCGGCATCAGCAATGATGAAAAAGCCCGCACGCGGCAGCTTTATGCCGAGGGCAAGCTCTCGCGCGCCGATCTGCTCGAAGCCGAATCCAAGTCGTACCACGGCCCGGGCACGTGCACGTTCTACGGCACGGCCAATTCCAACCAGATGCTGATGGAGGTGATGGGCCTGCACCTGCCGGGCACCGCCTTCATCAACCCGAACACACCGCTGCGCGAGGCGCTCACGCGGGAATCGGCTCGCCAGGCGCTCAAGCTCGTCTTCAGCGGCGACCAATACACCCCCATTGCCGACGTGCTGGATGAGCGCGCCTTCGTCAACGGCATCGTCGGCCTGCTGGCCACCGGGGGCTCGACCAACCACACGCTGCACCTGGTTGCGATGGCCCGTGCGGCCGGCATCCTGCTCACGTGGGACGACTTCAACGATCTGTCGGGCGTGATTCCGCTGCTGGCGCGTGTCTACCCGAACGGCAAGGCCGACGTGAACGAATTCCAGGCCGCAGGCGGTCTGTCCATCGTGATTCGCGAACTGATCGACGCCGGCCTGCTGCACGACGACGTGACAACGATCATGGGCAAGGGCCTGCGCCGTCATGCGCAGGAGCCGTTCCTGGACGGTGAGAAACTCGTCTGGCGCGATGGCGCAGCTGCCTCGCTCGATACCAACATCGTGCGCGGCGTGGCCGAGCCGTTCTCGCCGGACGGCGGCCTGCGCGTGCTCGAAGGCAACATCGGACGCTCGGTGATCAAGGTGTCGGCGGTCAAGCCGGAGCATCGCTTTGTGGAAGCGCCGGCGCGCGTGTTCCTCGCCCAGGACGATCTGATCAACGCCTTCAAAGCCGGTGAACTCGAGCGCGATTTCGTGGCCGTGCTGCCGTATCAGGGCCCGGCCGCCAACGGCATGCCCGAGCTGCACAAGCTCACGCCGACGCTCTCGGTGCTGCAGGAGCGCGGTTTCAAGGTCGCGCTGGTGACGGACGGCCGCATGTCGGGCGCGTCGGGCAAGGTGCCGGCCGCCATCCACATCACCCCGGAAGCGCTCAACGGCGGGCCGCTCGCGCGTGTGCGCGATGGCGACATCGTCGTGCTGGATGCGGAAGCGGGCACGCTGCAAGTGCGCGTGCCGGAGGCGGAGTGGAATGTCCGCCAGGTCACCGCGCCGGATCTGTCGCACTACCACGCAGGCGTTGGGCGGGACCTGTTCTCGGGCTTCCGCCGCAATGTGTCGGCAGCGGAAGAAGGCGCCTGCACGTTGTTCGTCTCGGCGGGCGCATAAGCTGAAGCCAGACCGACCTCCCAGGCCCCGTACCTGGGCGGGTTGCGTCTACAGCATCGACTTGTCGATCGAGATGCCCAGCTCACCGGCCATCTGCTCGACAAGCGCCTGCAGCCTGGCCACCTTGTCGGCCAACTGCTTCTGCTCCGCTTTCAGCGCCTCGAACTCGGACGGCGCAATGGACTCGTCAACGCCGCCGCTCTGGCGGATGTCAGCTTGCGCAACTTCACCGCACAGCAAGTGCATCCAGCGGCTTTCACGCTCGCCCGGCATGCGCGGCAGCTTCACGACATAGGGCGGATCGTGCTCTGCCAGTTCATCCAGAAACGCCTCAACGGATGAAATGTCGGCAAAGGCGTGAAACCGCGCCGCGTTCAGTCGCAACTCGGCGGCGGTCTGCGGGCCGCGCAGCAGCAGCACGGTGAGCAACGCGACGGATTGGCTTGGCACACCCAGCACGCGGTTCATGTTGTGTTCGAACCGCGGCACACGGCTGCTGCTGCCTTCCATGACCAAGCTCAGCGTTTTCAGCCCGTCGATGGCCGTAAGGATTTCAGCTTCGGTGACGGACATGACCGGCGCGCGTGCAGTTTTCTGATTGCAGCCGGCCGCCAGCGCGTTGAGCGTGAGCGGATAAGTGTCGGGCACGGTGTGCTGTTTTTCGACCAGGACGCCGAGAACACGTCCTTCAAGCGCGGTCAGGGTACGGATGGCGCGACGCTGCACGGCATCGGAATTGATATTCATGGCGGGACGGCGACGGATACGCTTGGGTTGGGGCAACTTCGAACGCCAACATCATATCCGCCGCGCGCAGGCAAGCGGCCCTGCCTGCGCAACAACAACCGAAACTCAGCCCTTGGCGGGACCGCGCACCAGCAACACCGGCGTGGTTGCCTGACGGATGAACTTCTCAGCCACGCTACCCAACATTACATGGGCCAGCCCACGGCGGCCGTGCGTGCCGATCACCACCACATCGGCGCCGCTGCGCACCGCTTCGGCCTGCAGGGCACCCGCCACATCCTCGCCAACACTTTGGGTTTCCACCAGCACCGTTTCCTGCTGCAAGCCTGCGGAGGTGAGCGTCGCGGCGGTGTCGGCGAGCAACGCCGTGCCGGCTTCGATGAACGACTTGCGCAGCTCCGTCGGGTCGTAATAGCCGACGTCGAACAGCATGGCCGGGCTGTCGACGATATAGACGGCGCGAACGGTGCTCTGGAATGCCTTGGCCAGGCGCACGGCCTCGGCCAGGGCCAGCTTGCTGGTTTCGCTGCCATCAACGGCGACCAGAATCTTCTTGTACATGGTTCAAGCCTCTCAGGGGAGTGGTTGTCGGAATACTGTGCCGGGGCAGCAACATGGCCTCCCACGCATTATTCTGTGACATCCACGGCCCTTTTGCGTTGCGCCAGATCAGATGGCCGCAACCATGCGACGCAACAATGCACCGCCATCCGCCCGCCCCTACGCCTGAGTTGATTGCCGCTTACCGCAGCGCGCGGTACCGCGTCAGCACGCCGGAAGGCGATGTCCTGCTGCGCGTCGACGCCATCAACCCATGCGTGGCGGCCTTGCTCACGCAAGCCGACTCACCGTGGGCCGTCTTCGTGACGGCGCATCAGCCTTTCTCCCGCGCGGTATCTGCCGATGAAAACGCTGCGCGGCAGGCCGAGCTGCTTGCCTGGGCCATCGCGCGCGGCATGGCATGGCTGCCTGGCGAAGGCGGCCCGCCGGGGGATGCGCCTTCGAACACGTGGCCGCCCGAGCCGAGCCTGCTGCTGTTCATCGAAGACGAGGCCATCGCCGACACGCTGATGCTCACGTTCGAGCAGAACGCCGTCGTGCTGTGTGATGCGCATGGATTTTGTACCTTGCGTTGGCACCCGTATCTGCCAGACTGATTCTGCACAGGGCACTTGGCGCACAGCGCTTTGCGGCACCGCAAGTGGCGCTTCCGATTCCTAAGTGCTTGCGTAGATACATCAGCAGGAGGTTTGTATGGAACTGCATATGCAATCGCATCATTGGGAGCGCCGCATGCCAGACTGGCTCGCCGCCAGCGTGGCAGGCCTCGTGGGCGGGGCACTGGTCATCGTGCTCGAGTTCTTCTGGTCGACCATGGTGCTCAATGAAAGCCCCTGGCGCCCGACCCACAAGATCGCCGCCATGATCATGGGCCGCGGCGCACTGGAAGAGATGTCCCTGTTCAGCTTCAGCATTGTGGGGACGGCGCTCGTGCTGCACTTCGTGCTGGGCGCCCTCATGGGCATGATCCTGGGGGCCATCATCGCGCCGTTCCACTTCGATTCGAGCCCCGGCATGCTCGCGGCCGTCGGCGTGGTCTTCGGGATCGTGGCGTACGTGGTCAACTTCTACGGCATGACGGCCGTGTTCCCGTGGTTTGTGTCGGAGCGCGGCTCGGGGCCATTGCTTGCCAACCTGCTGTTTGGCGTCGTGACGGCGATCACGTACGGCATGCTGGAGCGGCGCATGCCCGAACCGATGCACTGACACCCCCACCTTTTTCCTGCGGCGCCGCAAGCTGAGCGGCGCCTTCAGGAGGCGGCCGCCTCGGGCAACGCATGCCGGAGGCGGCCGTTTTACATTGCGGCGCAGCACACAGATGCCGCGTCGGCCCGATCCATACGCGGGGTGCGCCTCGTCCTTACGTTGCCTTGCACGATCCGGGTGCGCGACCTAGCCTGTCTTTAGCGTGTTGAGGAAGTCCCTCGCCGGGAGGTGCCCATGGCCCTTGCGATTGCGCTCGTGCTGATCGTCGTGCTGGCGGTGGGGTTTCACTTTGCCAGCCCCTGGTGGATCACCCCAATCGCCTCCAACTGGGTGCGCATGGACGACACGCTGACGATCACCATCGTCATCACCGGTGTGCTGTTTGTCGCCATCAACCTCTTCGTCGTCGCGGCGCTGCTGCGCTATCGCCATCGCGACGGCCAGCGCAACCAGCGGGCCGCCTACGAGCCGCACAACAAGCGCCTGGAATGGTGGCTGATCGGCATTACCAGCGTGGGTGTGGCGGCGCTGCTTGCGCCGGGCCTGTTCGTCTATGCCGATTACGTACGGCCGCCACCGAACGCCTTGCAGATGGAAGTGCTCGGCCAGCAGTGGCAATGGCGCTTCCGCTTTGCCGGCCCCGGCGGCAAGCTCGGCACGACCGACGTGCGCTACATGAGCAACGACAACCCGTTCGGCATGAACCCGGCCGACCCGAACGGACGCGACAACGTCCTGATCGAAACGCCCGAGTTGCACCTGCCGATCAATCGCCCGATCCAGGTACTGGCGCGCTCGCGCGATGTGCTGCATGACTTTTACGTGCCGCCGTTCCGTGCGCGCATGAATATGGTGCCGGGCATGATCACTACGTTCTGGTTCACCCCCACCAAGGCAGGGCGTTACGACATCCTGTGCGCGCAACTCTGCGGCATCGGGCACTCCAACATGCGCGGTGTGGTGGTCGTGGAAGACGAGGCATCGTTCGCACGTTGGCTCGCACAACAGACCACTTTCGAGCAGCGTCAGAAAGCCAAGGGGCAGGCCGCCGCCCCTGCTGCGGGCGGACGCGCGCAGGCGTTGGCAGAGCAAGGCCAGACGCTCGCCCAGGCCAAGGGCTGCGTTGCCTGCCACAGCATCGACGGCAGCCAGCGCGTCGGCCCCACGTGGAAAGGGCTCTACGGCAAGACCGAAACCATGGCCGACGGCAGCACCGCGCACGTCGACGAGGCGTACCTGCGCGCGTTCATCCGTGACCCGAAGGCGCGGGTGGTGAAGGGCTTCGCGCCGATCATGCCGCCGTTCGATCTGAGCGAGCAGGAGCTGTCGGCGCTGGTTGCATACATCGAAGCGCAAGGTGGCGATGCCGCATCGACCACGGCGAAACCGTAGCGAGGAGACGCCATGTCTTACGCACACCCCGACCCCGCGTCCCCCGGCCACGATCTCGCACCGCAAAGCTTCTGGACGCGCTACGTCTGGAGCCAGGACCACAAGGTCATCGCGGTGCAGTATTCGCTCACGGCCATCGCCATCGGGCTGGTGGGGCTCGTGCTGTCGAACCTGATGCGGCTGCAGCTGGGCTTTCCGGGCAAGTTCGACTTTATCGACGCCAACCACTACTACCAGTTCGTCACCATGCACGGAATGATCATGGTGATCTACCTGCTCACGGCGCTGTTCCTTGGCGGCTTCGGCAACTACCTGATCCCGCTGATGCTGGGCGCGCGCGACATGGTGTTTCCGTTTCTGAACATGCTCAGCTATTGGGTGTATCTGCTGGCCGTGCTGGTGCTGGTAGCGAGCTTTTTCGTGCCGGGCGGGCCTACCGGTGCGGGTTGGACGTTGTATCCGCCGCAGGCGATCCTGCCGGGCACGCCGGGCACCGAATGGGGCATCGTGCTGATGCTGGTGTCGCTCGCGATCTTCATCGTGGCGGCCACCATGGGCGGGCTCAACTACGTGACCACCACGCTGCAGGCGCGAACGCGCGGCATGACGCTCATGCGCATGCCGCTCACGGTATGGGGCATCTTTACGGCGACCGTGCTGGCGCTGCTGGCGTTTCCCGCGCTGTTTGTGTCGGCCATCATGATGCTGCTCGACAAGACGCTGGGCACCAGCTTCTTCATGCCGGCGGTGGTGTCGATGGGGCAGCAGCTGAACCACAGCGGCGGCAGCCCGCTGCTGTTCCAGCACCTGTTCTGGTTCTTCGGACACCCCGAGGTGTACATCGTCGCGCTGCCCGCCTTCGGCATCGTGTCGGACCTCATCAGCACGCACGCGCGCAAGAATATCTTCGGCTACCGGATGATGGTGTGGGCCATCCTCATCATCGGTGTGCTGTCGTTCGTCGTCTGGGCGCACCACATGTTCGTGGCGGGCATGAACCCGTACTTCGGGTTCTTCTTTGCCACCACCACGCTCATCATCGCCATCCCGACCGCGCTCAAGGTCTACAACTGGGTGCTGACGCTGTGGCGGGGCGACATCCACCTGACCGTACCGATGCTGTTTGCCATCGGCTTCATCAGCACGTTCGTGATCGGCGGGTTGACGGGGCTGTTCCTCGGCAACGTCAGCGTCGACATTCCGCTTTCCAACACGTACTTCGTGGTCGCGCACTTCCATATGGTGATGGGCGTCTCACCGATCCTCGTGGTGTTCGGCGGGCTCTACCACTGGTATCCCAAGGTGACGGGCCGCATGCTGAACGACACGCTGGGGCGCGCGCATTTCTGGATCACCTTCATCGGCACGTACCTGATCTACTTCCCGATGCATTACCTGGGTGTGCTCGGCATGCCCCGCCGGTACTACGCGTATGAGGGTTACAGCTTCATCCCGCCGTCCGCGCAGACGCTGAACACGTTCATCACCGTCATCGCCATCATCGTAGGGCTGGCGCAGCTGCTGTTCCTCTTCAACCTGGCGTGGAGCCTCGTGCGCGGCAGGAAGGCCGAGGCCAACCCGTGGCGGGCGACCACGCTCGAATGGCAGACGCCGCAGACACCGCCCGTGCACGGCAACTGGGGGCCGACGCTGCCGGTGGTCTACCGGTGGGCATACGAATACAGCCCGCCCGGCCGTGCGGATGACTTCGTGCCGCAGAACGAACCGCCCACCGGCGCCCCCGACATGGGAGCGGAAACGGAAGCGGCGCCGGCAACCTCCATCCTCCCCGCCAGCGGGGTGCGCACATGACGACCCTGCCCCGCCACTTCGCACCCAATGCGTCGCCCGCATTGCCCCACGCGGGGCGCATTGGCCTGCGCGTCTTCATGGCCGTGGTGACGGCGCTGTTCTCGTTGCTGATCCTCGCCTATGCCATGCGGATGCGCGAGCCGGACTGGATGCCGGTTCCGCACCCGGTTCTGCTGTGGTGGAACACCGGCGTGCTGGCGTTGGCCAGCGCCGCCATGGAACTGGCACGGCGCGCGCGCGCGCACCTCACAATCTGGCTGCTAGCGGGTGGCGCGCTTGCCGCACTGTTCGTCTTCGGCCAATGGGCAGCGTGGCAGCAACTGTCGGCCACCGGGCAAGGCGTGGCGGTCAACCCGTCCAACAGCTTTTTGTATGTGTTCACCGGCCTGCATGCGGCGCATGTCATCGGTGGCCTCGTCGTCTGGGCGGTGACGGTGGCACGCGTGCGCAAGCATGCCGATCGCACCCGGCGTGCCATTGACCTCTGCGCGACGTACTGGCACTTCCTGCTGGCCGTGTGGCTCGTGCTGCTGGCCGCGATGTGGTGGATCACGCCCGCCTTCGTCAGCGCCATCTGCGGGCCGTTGTACGGAGCCACGCCATGAGCAACCCCACGCTTCCCACCGACTCAACCCACGCCTTGCCCGAGGGCTGGCCCGGCATCGTCAACGATTGGTCGGGCGACCGCGAAACCTTCAAGGTGCCGTGGGGCAAGGCCATGATGTGGATCTTCCTGCTGTCGGACACCTTCGTCTTCAGCAGTTTCCTGATCGGCTACATGACGGTGCGCATGTCGACCACGGTGCCGTGGCCCGATACGGCCGAAGTGTTCGGCATGAAGATCGGGGGCGTGGAGGTGCCGTTGCTGCTGATCGCCATCATGACCTTCGTGCTCATCAGCAGCAGCGGCACCATGGCCATGGCCGTCAACTTCGGATACCGGCGCAATGCAAAGCGTGCCGCCGCGCTCATGCTGGCCACGGCATTGCTGGGGGTCTGCTTCGTCAGCTTGCAGGCGTTCGAATGGACCAAGCTGATCGTGCTCGAAGGCGTGCGCCCCTGGGGCAACCCCCTGGGTGCAGCTCAGTTTGGCGCGTGCTTCTTCATGATCACCGGGTTCCACGGCTTTCACGTGACTTGCGGCGTGATCTACCTGCTGCTGGTCGCACGCAAGATCCGGCAACCGGGCTTTGCCGAGCACGGCAACTTCCAGATCGTGGAGATCGCGGGCCTCTACTGGCACTTCGTCGATCTCGTCTGGGTGTTCATCTTCGCGTTGTTCTACCTGTGGTGAGGCAGCCATGAACCACACCGACCCATCGCCCACACCCGTAGCACCAGACAGCCACGGCCAGCAGCACAGCATCAGCGTCTACCTGAAAATCTGGGGCCTGCTGTTCGTGCTCAGCACGCTGTCGTACCTGGTCGATTACTTTCGCGTGGAAGGCCTCACACGCTGGGTGCTGATCGTCGTGCTGATGATCGCCAAGGCGGGGCTGATCGTCTCTGTGTTCATGCACATGATGTGGGAGCGGTTGGCACTGGTGTACGCCATTCTCATGCCGCCGCTCGCGTTGCTGGTGCTGATGGTATTGATGGCCGCGGAAGCGCATCACACCTTTGGGATGCGCGCCCTCTTCTTCCATTGAGCGCCGTTCAGCGCGCCGTCAAGCAACGGCCGTCGCATCCAGCGCCTGCGTGAAATCCGCCACCAGATCGGCCTCATCCTCAATGCCGACCGACACGCGCACAAGCGAATCGGCAATGCCCATCGACGCGCGGCGCTCGGCACCCATTTCCCAGTAGATGGTGGGGGCGACCGGAATCACCAGCGTGCGCGTGTCGCCCAGGTGCGTGGCGCGCACGGCGTAGCGCAGGTGGTCGAGCATGTCGACGTAGTCGGCGCCGTCAACCAGTTCGAAGCTCAGCAGGCCGCCGTAGTGGCGGAACAGCTCCGTGGCGCGGGCGTGCTGGGGGTGCTGCGGCAGGCCGGGGTAGTAAACACGTGCCACCTTCGGTTGCGCGGCCAGCGTGCGGGCCAGCGCCAGCGCATTGCTGCAGGTGCGGTCAACGCGCAAGGCCATCGTCTCGGCACCCACGGCAATGCGATGCGCGGCATCGGCAATCAACGTCGCACCCTGGTCGCGCAGGCCCTTCTTGCGGATCTGCTGGATGCCCTGCATTTCCGGCTTGGCCTTGCGGTAGGCCGGATAGATGTTCGGGTAGGCCGCCCAGTCGAACAGGCCCGTATCCACCACCGCGCCGCCCAGCGCGTTACCGTGCCCGCCGATGTACTTGGACAGCGAATGCACAACCAGGCTGGCCTGCGCATCGCGCGCGCGGAACAGCCACGGCGAGGTCATCGTGCTGTCGACCACGTAGATCAGGCCGCGTGCCTTGCATACGTCGCCAATGCCCTTCAGATCCGCCACTTGCGTGCGGGGGTTGGCAATGGTTTCCACAAAGACGAGGCGCGTATTCGGCTGCACCGCGTCGGCCACCGCCTGGGCCGACGTGGCATCGACGAACGTCACCTCCACCCCCAGGTTGCGCAGCGTTTCGAACACGCTGTTGGTATTGCCGAACAGGAAGGCGCTGGAGACCACGTGGTCCCCCGCGCGCAGCATGGTCGAGAACACCGCCATGATGGCTGCCATGCCGGTGGCGAAGCACGCGGTGGCCACACCGGCTTCCATCATCGTGATCTTGGCTTCGAGTGCGGCCGTGGTCGGGTTGCCCTGGCGCGCGTAGGTGTAGCCGGGCTTGCCCTGGAACACGTCGATCAGCTCGCGCGTATCGGTATAGCCGTACGTGGTGGACGTGTGCAGCGGCTTGTGGATGGCGTAGTGCTCGACGCCGGCTTCGCGGTCGGCGTGCAGGAGGGCGGTGGTCAGTCCGGTCATGGCAGGGGCAACAGAAAGGCGGGAAAGCGCGGGAAACAGCAGGAAAGTCTCGCATTATCGCGCGATTTCCGGCCTGCCAGCGCGTTACGCCCCCCGCACCGCCAGCACGAAGAACAGCAGCGTGCTGGCGCACATGCACAGCGTCGCCACCCAGGCCGTGCCATGCAGCAGCCGCGAACTGCAAAACGGCCCCATCACCGCCTTGCGGCGCGACATCAACTGCAGCATCACCATGACGGGTGTGGCCGCTACACCATTGAGCACGGCGGCCCAATACAGCAACTTGAAGGGCTCAATGGGCAGGAACACCATCACCATGGCCGCCACCATCACGAGCGCCAGGAAGAGGTAGAACTTGGGCGCGTGATGCACCTTGGCTTCCAGGCTGCTATGCCACTTGAAGGCCTCCGCTGCGGCATAGGCGGCGGAGCCTGCGAGCACCGGCACCGCCAGCAGCCCCGTGCCGATCACCCCCACCGCAAACAACATCTGCGCAAAGCGGCCGGCCACCGGCTTGAGCGCTTCGGCGGCCTGCGCACAGGTTTCGATTTGCGTGATGCCGTGCGTGTGCAGCGCATAGGCGGCCGTCAGCATGATGCAGAAGGCGATGAGCGCCGACACCGCCATCCCGACCGTGGTGTCGATGCGAATGCGTGCGAGCTGGTCCTTCGCCTGCCACGGCGCTTTCTTGAGGGGCGCTTCGTCTTCGGCCAGCCGTGTTTCTTCGACCTCGCCCGCGGCTTGCCAGACAAACAGATACGGGCTGATGGTGGTGCCGAACACCGCGATAAGCGTCATTGCGTAGTCCTTGGACCACCGCATCCGCGGCACCACGGTGTCGTGCAGTGCACGCGCCCAGTCGACCTGCACGACAAACGCCGTGGCAACGTACGCGAGCAGCGACAACGCAATCCATTGCAGATAGCGCGCATACCGCCGATACGGCATCCAGATTTGCAGCACGAGCGTCAGCACCGCAAAGAAGCATGCATACCACGCCGTGGCTCCGCCCACGAGCAGCCGCACGCTGTCGCCCATGGCCGCAATGTCCGCTCCGACGTTGATGACGTTGGCCACCGTCACCAGCGCCACGAACGCATACGCCAGCCACGGCGAGTGGTGCCGCCGGATGTTGGCCACCACGCCCTGGCCGGACACCCGTCCCAGACGCGCGCTGACGAGCTGGATCGAAATCATCAGGGGCAGCGTGAGCAGCAGTGTCCACAGCATGCTAGTGCCCACCTGCGCGCCAGCCTGTGCATACGTGGCGATGCCGCTCGGGTCGTCATCCGCCGCACCGGTGATGAAGCCGGGCCCCAGCCGGCGGTACCACGGGGTGTCGTTTGCCGCGGGCACGCTGGGCTTAGCTGCGGTTTTCGGTGGGCGGCGCCTCGGGCGTCTGCTCGCCGGGGTCGTGCAGCTTGTCGCGTGTGATGCCTGGCGGCACCTCGCCCTGGCGTATGCGGCGCAGCGTGTCGTGCCGGCTTTGCGGCTTGGGTGCCGTGCTGCCGGTGCGGCCCGCTTCCGCATTGGCCGGCCGGTCGCCTGGCTTGCGGTGCGACTCGGCCTGTTCCCAATCGGCCTGACGCTGTTCGGCGTCCCGGTTTTCCTTCTGTTGCTTGTCTCGCATGGTTCGCTCCGGTGTGGTGTGCAGGTTTGAGAACTCAGCGGCGCTTGCGGATCAAGCTGACCTGTCCGTTGCGCTCCAGAATGGCGGCCTCTACATCGTCCAGCGTGCGCGCACCCAAGGTCTGGCGCACGCTCTCCTGCACATCGCCCACGGTGATGAGTGCCGCATCCATCTCGCCCTGGTTGAACCGGCCTTCGCGATAGACCTCGCGTTGGCGGCCCGCGATGAACCGCTCGAGCTGGGGCAGCCGCACGCACGCCCACCCCAGCAGACGGTGCACGGCCACCAGCGCGAGCGACGCCGATATCGTTGCTACAAACGGCGACGCGCCGACAATCGCGCGGCTCAGCGTCGCCCCGAGCAACACGGCGACCACAAAGTCGAACGGTGCACGCTGCCCGAACGAGCGTCGGCCCGACAGGCGCACCAGCGCCAGCCCGATGGCGAACACCACCACCGCACGCATCGCGGTTTGCAGCAGGTTGAGATCCTTGCCTTCGCCAAAGAGGAACAGCAGCGTATCCATTGCGCCTCCCGTGGTGGATATGAAGTCTTTTCGACCACCAGAGCAAGCCGCGTGCCGCCCGGTATGCGCTCGAGAGTCGCCACTCAAGTCACACGCGCGCCCAATGGCATGCCGCATGCTGCAAGCCGGTGTATCCACACCGTCATAGCGAGCCCGCCATGCCCGACCAGCCCCAACAGCAACCGCCCCAACACCAGGACCGCCAGCCCGGCACCGAAGCCAACATGACGCCACGCCCGCAATCCGAGATGGCCAATTACGTGGGCAGCGGCAAGCTCACCGACAAAGTGGCCATCGTCACCGGGGGCGACAGCGGCATCGGCCGCGCGGTCGCCATCGGCTTTGCCAAGGAAGGCGCCGATGTGCTGATCGCGTACCTGGACGAACACGACGACGCCAACCAGACCTGCCGCCTCGTCCGCGCGACGGGCCGCCGCTGCGAGGCCATTGCCGGCGACCTGGGCGACGAGGCGCATGCCCGTGCGGTCATCACGCAGGCGGTGGCCACCTTCGGCAAGATCGACATCGTGGTAAGCAACGCGGCGGAACAGCACCCGCAGCAAAGCCTGGCCGACATCGATGCGGCACAGTTGGAACGTACATTCCGCACGAACGTTTTTGCGATGTTCTATTTGATCCGCGCCGCGCTGCCGCACCTGCATGAAGGCGCCCGCATCATCACGACCACGTCGGTCACCGCGTTTCGCGGCAGCGGCCATCTGGTGGACTACGCCGCCACCAAGGGCGCGATCGTGGCGTTCACGCGTTCACTGGCGCAGCAGCTCGCGGACAAGAGCATCCTGGTGAACGCGGTGGCACCGGGGCCGATCTGGACACCGTTGATCCCGTCCACGTTCGATGCGGAGCACGTCGCAAAATTCGGCAGCAAGGAGCCACTGGGCCGCGCGGGCCAGCCCGATGAAGTGGCGCCTTGCTACATCTTTCTTGCATCTGCCGATGCAAGTTACATGACGGGCCAGACGCTGCATCCGAATGGGGGGGAGATCGTCAATGGGTGACTGAGCGCTTGCCCTCTACATCATCAAAACGCCGTCCGCATCCCCACCATCGCGCCGAGCTGATTCACGCCCCTGGCCGGCGTGGTCCCGCCGCCGCCACCGCTGACGGAATACTGCGCGTTGGCGCTGTTCCACAGATAGCCCGTCTGCGCGTACAGCGCCGTGCGCTTCGACAGGGCGTAAACGCCGCGCAGCACGGCCATCGTCGCGCTGCGGCTCTGGTCGGCGTTGACCAGACGGATCAGGCCGGCATCCAACGTAAGCGCACCCTCGAGCGGATAGCTGCCGTTGACGAAGTACAGGTTGGAACGGACGTCGCCCGCGACAGCTTGCACGTGGCGACCGATCCAGCCGACGCCCAGCTTGGCGTTGCCGAGCTTTACATAGCCGTTGGCGACGATGCGGCGGTCTTTATCGCCCGCATCGGTGAACGCGATGGGCGCACTGCCGTTGAAGAACGACGCGGTGGCGCCAGCGCCGCCACGTTGCTCTTCGTAGGCGCCTGCTACGCCAAAGGTGGCCGCGTCGTACTTCAGCATGGCCGACACCGCGCGGCACGACGAAGCATTGCCGGCCACTTCGCCCGCACAGGTTCCGGAGGCCGGCACACCGCCCGCCGCGTCACGCCCGAACGAATACGTCGCTCCCACCGTCAGGCCGCTGAAGGTGCCTTTGTAGGCGATGGTGTTGTCCGCGCGTGCGTTGGGAATGTAGGCGTCCAGTGAACCGATGGCGTATTGGCTGGGGCCCAGGATGTCTGCATCGGCCAGGGACAGAAACACCATGCTGTACTGCCGACCCAGCGTGACGGTGCCGTAGTCGCTGGCCAGGCCGACCCACGCCTGCCGGCCAAACAGGCGGCCGCCCTGGCCCGAAGTGCCGGTGTCGGTGTTGAAGCCGCTTTCCAGCGTGAACACGGCCTTCATGCCGTTGCCCAGGTCTTCAGCGCCACGCAGCCCCCAGCGCGAGGGCAGCGTGCCCGTGACCGACGGGATGCGCGTGAGGCCGTTGCCGTTGGTATTGGCGTGGCTCACGTATTCGATACCGGTATCGATCAGGCCGTAGAGCGTGACGCTCTGCGCGTGGGCCGCGCCGCTGGCGAGCGCGCACGTGGCAGCGGCCAGCACGAGACAGCGCGTGCGCAAGGTGGTGGTTTGCATGTGGGGCCCCTCCTAGGGTCGAGCCGGTCCCGCCCCCATGTCTGGCGGGCCGGCAGTTTGGAATATGTGGATGTGGAAGGCGCCATCCTGCCGACGGCGCGAGAAAGAACAACCGCTATGTCAGTCCTGCACGCGCGGCCGCTTGAGCAGCAGCAACGCCGCCAGCGCCGCGATGATGGTGACCGGGATGCTGGCGCCGATGATGGTGGTGGCGTGCTGGCCCATCGCCAGCAGTTGACCGGCCAGCAGCGGCCCGGCGATCGAGCCCAACCGGCCCACCGCCACCGCAGCGCCCACGCCGGTGCCTCGCACGACGGTCGGGTAGTACGCCGCCGCCAGCGCATACAGCACCGACTGCGCGCCGATCACGAACAGCCCAGCCATGAAGGCGCCGGCCGACATCGATGCCATGCCGCCCGCCGCAGCCAGCAACGACAGCGCCGCGATGATGCCGACATACATGCCCGACACCACCCAGCGCGGGCGCGCCGCGTCCATCAGCATGCCAATGCCCAGCGCGCCCGCACCGCCGCCGATGTTGAACAGGATCTGCACCATGCCCACCTGCGGCCGGCTCAGCCCCTGCGCGGCCATGAGGGAAGGCAGCCAGTTGAGCAGGAAATACAGCACGATCAGCGTGAAGAAGTAGCTCACCCACAGGAACAGCGTGGCGGCCGTCCGGCGCTCGCCAAACAGTGCCCATGACACGGGCGGCGGCTGAATGGCACCACGCTGTGCGCTGTCGAAACGGCGCGATTCCTGCAATGTCAGCAGCAGCGGCACCACGACGAGCGGGCCAAAGCCGCCCACGTAGAAGATGTGGCGCCAGCCGGAATCGCCGGCGCTCAACATGCCGACCACCGCGGCGATGGCACCTCCAAACGGGATGCCGCAATACATGACGCTCACGGCGGTGTTGCGCAAGCGTGCGGGTACCGCTTCGGCACACAGCGCGATCAGGTTGGGCATGGCGGCCCCCAGGCCGATGCCGGTGGCCACGCGGATCATCAGCAGGCTGTTGAAATCCCACACGTGCGCGGTGGCGATAGAAAAGATGCCGAACAGCGCTGTGGCCAGGATCAGCACGCGCTTGCGGCCGATGCGATCAGCCAGGCGGCCGCCCAGCATGGCGCCCGGCAACAGGCCGAAGGTGCCGGCGCTGAACGCCAGGCCCATCTGCCCGACCGACAGACCGAACTCGCGCGCCATGCGCGGTGCAGCCACGCCGATGGATTGCAGGTCGAGCCCTTCAAGCAGCGCAACGATGAAGCACAGCCCGAGCGTCATGGCGACGCCGGGGCCAACGGTCTCCCGGCTCAACGTCGTGGTGGTGGTTTGCATGGCATCTCCTTCCGGATGTTGGGCGGCCGTCATTGGCAACTGAAGCTCGAGGCGTCGTTGATGTTGCCGGTGCCCGTGTAGCGCGCGTTCTTCGGGTAGGCGCACAGCGGACGCGTGCGGTCGTGGCCGGCGGCATTCCAGTCGCTGGGCACTTCGGCATTCGGCACGGCGTTGGCGGGGCCGCGTGCGGTGGCGACCACGCTGTCGGGCGCCACGCCGCGCTCCACCCAGGCCACCAGCGGCGTGAGCATGTCGAACTGGTCGGCGGTCGGCCCGCCCGCGCAGTGATTCATGCCGGGCACCGGATAGAAGCGCGCGAAGTTGCTGGCATCGCCGCCGTTGGCTGCGGACAGGCGCTGGTACCAGTCGGTCGTGTCGTCGGACGAGAACACCGGGTCGCTCGTGCCGTGATAGACCATCAGCTTGGCGCCGCGCCCCTTGAGCGTGCCGAGGTTGGTCTCATCCGGCGGCGTCATGAACGACCACGCCGATTCGGTGTACGTGGCGTCGGTGGCGAAGATTTTCGGGGCGTCGGTGTCCATGTTGAACGCCAGGCCATACGCGGTGAGTGACGTGATGGCCGACGCCGGCTGCGGCGTGGTCGTAAACACGAACGCCAGCGCTGCAGGATCCAGCTGGATCGAGTTGCCTTGCTTCCACGCCGCCCAGTTGCTGCCGCTGATGCCGGCGTCAAACGAAAAGCCCGAGTACAACGCCTGCCCCGCACTGTTGCGCGCGCCGGCAAACAGGTTCGCCATCACGGTTTTCTGCGCGGCGGTCAGGCAGGTGCCATCACGGGCGCCGGTGCAGGTCGGCACATCGTTGGCGAGGCTGAAGGCGGTCTGGCACGCCTTGAGGTTGTTGATCATGCCGTCGGTCGTGCCATCCAACGCATCGCACTTGGCGAGCACGCGGCTGGCGACCATGGCGCGCTCCGTGGCGCTCAGAGACGTGGTGATGTCCGGAAAGCCGGCGCTGGTGTTGGCCGTGGCCACCGTCGCCAGTTGCTGCGCGCTGTACACCTCGTTGATGGCCGCCTTGGGCAGATGGAAGCCCGGGTCGCCGGCCACGATGCCGTCATACGCATTGGCCGAACGCGCGGCGGCCACCATCGCATGGCGCCCGCCGTTGGAGCACCCGCCAAAGTAGCTGCGGTCCGGCGCCTTGCCGTACACCTGCGCGATCATCGACTTGGCCATCGGCGTGAGCGTGGCAACGGCGTTGTAGCCGTAGTCGAGGCGCGCCTGCGGGTCGCGCCCGAACAGCGGCACCTGGCTGCCGTTATGCCCCGCATCCGAACTGATGACGGCAAACCCCGAGCCCAGCGCGCTGCTGATGGGACCACCGCCCAATGCGCCCAACGCGGTGGCCACGGAGCCATCCAGCCCGCCGTTGGCCTGGTAATAGAAGCGCCCATTCCAGGCCTTGGGCAGGCGCATCTCAAAACCGATGGCGTAGGTCTTGCCATCCACGGGGCTCACGCGCGTGTTCATGGTGCCGGTGACCAGGCAGTGCTCGGGCACGGCGTTGCCGCCCACGCTCAACGTGCCTGCCGCCACGGTCGAGATGGCGGTAATGCTGGTGTTGGCAAAACTCAGTTTGCCGGCAAAGCTCTCGCACGCAGCGGCAAGGTTCAAACCGGTGGCGGGCGAAAGCTGTGGCAGCTGCGATGCTTGCGACGTTGATGCGTCGCCTGTGCTGTCGTCGTTGCAGCCGGCGCAGCTCAGCGCGAGGGCGAGCGCGGCCAGCGCCATGCCCCGTGACATGACGGTCTTCATGAGTCTCCTCCTGGGTGGATGAACCGGTCTTTGCCGGTTGGGTGTCGTGCTGCGTTGGAATCAGCCCGCGCGAATCACCGCGGGATCGCCATCGCGATACAGCGTGTCGACGTGCTCGGCACGGTGGGCCAGCACGGCGCGCTGGTTGAGCGTGCCCTTGTCGGTGATCTCGCCGCGGTCCAGCGACGGCGGTGCGTCGAGCAACAGCAGCCGTGCCACGCGCGTGGCGCTGCCGGTGGCCGTGGCGTTCAGTTCGTGCAGCAGGGCAGCAAATGCAGCGCGCACGGCGGGGGCCGCCAACACTTGGGCCACGCTCGCGCTGGTCGGCAGGCCCGACAGGCTGCGGCATCGCTCCATTTGCGGAAACACCAGCAAGCCGATGTCGTCACGGTTCATGCCGGCAATGACCACGTCCTGCACGTACGGTGCGCCGGCCGCGATCACGCGGGCACGCAGTGGCCCGACGCTTACGAAGGTGCCGGAGCTGAGCTTGAAGTCCTCTGCAATGCGGCCATCGAAGACGAGGCCTTTTTCCGGGTGCTCCGGATCGTAGAAACGCAGCGCGTCACCGCTGCAGTAATAGCCGTCTTCGTCGAAGACCGGCGCGGCAGGCTCTTCGCCCAGGCGCCAGTAGCCACGCATGACATGCGGCCCGCGAAAGCGCGCCTCCAGCTTGTCGCCCACGGGCACGAGCTTGAGTTCGCACCCCGGCGCCGGTGTACCGACATAGCCCGAGCGCATGATCGGCGCGGTGGTAAACAAGCAGCACGGCGACGTTTCTGTCATGCCCAGGCCGGCCATGATGCGGATGCGCTCGCCGCAGTGCTGGCCGGTCACGCGCTCCAGCCGGTCCCAGGCCTCTTGCGACAGTCCTGCACCGCCAAAGAAGTAGAGCTTCACGCGGGAGAAGAAGGTCTCGCGCAGGGCCGGGTCCCGTTCCAGCGCCAGCGCGAGTTCTTCCCACCCCTTCGGCACGTTGAAATACGCGGTGGGCGCGATCTCGTGCAGGTTGCGCAGGGTCTCGTTGAATTTGCCGGGCACAGGCCGGCCGTCATCGATGTACAGCGTGCCGCCGTTGTAGAGCACGATGCCCACGTTGTGGCTGCCGCCGAATGTGTGGTTCCAGGGCAGCCAGTCCACCAGCACCGGCGGCTCCTTGGCGAATTCGGGAATGGTCTGGCGCAGCATCTGCTGGTTGCTGCACAGCATGCGGTGCGTGGTCGGCACGGCCTTGGGAGCGCGTGTCGAGCCGGAGGTGAACAGCACCTTGACCAACGTATCGGGGCCGGTGGCGGCCTGTGCGGCGTCTGCCGTCGCCACGGGCGTCTGCAGCAACGTGTCGAAGGCTGTAGCGCTGCGCCCCGGCAATACGCCGTCGCGCGTGATGACCTCCACGCCGTCGGGCACCACCGCGTCGATGGCGTTGGCGAAGGCCGCGCCATCTGCGGCATAGACAAGCCCGGGCGTCAGCACGTCAAACACGTGGCGCAGCTTGCCGAAATCGGTCGACACCAACGCATACGGCGGCGACACAGGCGCGTATGGCACACCCGCCCACATGGCGCCGAGTGCCAGCTGCAAGTGTTCAAGATCGTTGCCGGAAAGAATCGCCAGCGGGCGCTCGGTGGAGACGCCCCGATCCAGCAGCGCTTGGCCGATGGCGCGTGCGCGCTCCAGCATCTCGCGATAGGTCAGCTTGACCCATGCGCCGTCCGGCCCGCGACGTGCAGCCAGCACGCGATCCGGGTGGCGCTGCGCGCCCGCGACCAGGCAGTCCGTCATGCGCGCCGGATGCTCGGCCAGCGCTTCGGTATTGCGCACGTGCCAGACACCGCGGTCGCGCGCGTCCATCTCGCAACGCGCAGGCGCATCGCTCACGGCAACCTGCCTGTAGGGGTGATCGGGCACACCTGCCGGGGGCGGCGTGTGATGCCGGGTTTGAACCTGCGGGCCCTGAGCCTGCATTTCGACGTGATTCACGTCTTGTCTCCTGAATGCGCCGCCCGTTTTATGGTTGTGGTGGGCGGCTGCCGAACTTCAGATCGGTTAAATCGGATAGTGGCGCGGCGTATTCTGCAAGGTGATCCAGCGCAGCTCGGTAAATTCCGCAATCGACGCCTTGCCGCCAAACCGGCCGTAGCCGCTGCTCTTCACGCCGCCAAACGGCATCTGCCCCTCGTCGTGCACGGTGGGGCCGTTGATGTGGCAGATGCCCGATTCGATACGCTGCGCAACCCGCATGGCGCGCGACACATCGCGGCTGAACACGGCGGCCGACAAGCCGTATTCGCTGTCGTTGGCCAGGCGGATCGCCTCTTCATCGCCATCCACACGCGCCACCGTCACCACGGGGCCGAACGATTCCTCGTTGTACAACCGCATGGCGGGCGTTACGCCGTCCACGATGGCGGGCTGCACGATGGCGCCATCCATGTGCAATCCGACGGGCAGCGCGGCGCCGTGCGCACGGGCGTCTTCCACCAGCGCCTGCACGCGCCGGGCCGCATCTACGCTGACCATCGCGCCCAACTGCGCTGTAGCGTCAGTCGGGTCACCTGCGCGAAGCGTGCGTGCCTTGGCGGCCAGCTTGTCGACGAGGGCATCGGCAATCTTGCGATCGACGATGACGCGTTCGGTCGACATGCAGATCTGCCCCTGGTTGAAGAACGCGCCAAACGCAATCGCATCGACCGCGGCATCCAGATCCGCATCGTCCAGCACGAGCACCGGCGCCTTGCCGCCCAGCTCCAGCAGCGCAGGCTTCAGGTGCCGCGCCGCGTGCTGCGCAATGATGCGCCCCACGTGCGTGGAGCCCGTGAAGTTCACGCGGCGCACGGCCGGATGCGCGATCAGGCGCTCCACCACCTGGGCGGCGTCGGCCGGCGCATTGGTCACCACGTTGACCACGCCATCGCCCAGGCCAGCCTCCTGCAGCACGGTGCCGATCAGCCGATGCACGCCCGGACACAGTTCCGACGCCTTGAGCACGACCGTGTTGCCGCATGCCAGCGGCATTGCCAGCGCGCGCGTGCCCAGGATCACCGGCGCATTCCACGGTGCAATGCCGAGCACCACACCGCAGGGCTGGCGCACGGCCATCGCAAAGTTGCCCGGCACGTCGGAGGGAATGACGCTGCCGTCGATCTGCGTGGTCATGGAGGCGGCTTCGCGCAACATGTTGGCCGCCAGCATGACGTTGAAGCCGATCCAGTTGGGACTGGCGCCGGTTTCGGCCGCGCCGGCGCGGATGAAGGCGTCGGTGTGCTGGTCCATCAGGTCGGCTGCCTTGAGCAGGCGCTTGCGGCGCTCGCCCGGCGGCAGCGCCGCCCACGCGGGGAACGCATCGGCGGCGGCCTGCACGGCGGCGTCTGCATCTTCCAACGTGGCCGCCGCCGCGCGCGATGCGACCGCGTCGTTGACGGGGTTGCGGCGCTCGAAGGTGGCACCGTTGGCAGCTGGCCGGCTTTGACCGCCGATCAGCAGGGTCACAAGCTGAGTCACCTCAGGCATGGGTTCGTCTCCGGGGGCGTTGGCGTGAGCGGGCCAGATCAGGCGCGCTTGTAGGCTTGCAGGCCCGGCTTGATCGACTTGTCGTCCAGGAACTGTTTGAGGCCCTGCTCACGGCCGCCCTCCGGATCACGCAGCGTGGCCTGGTCGAGCTTGGCGTACAGGTAGTCCTCGTTCTGCTCCCACGTCAGCTCGCGGCTGCGTTTGAAGCCATGCTTGGCGGCGCGCAGCACCACGGGGTTCTTCTCCAGCAGCTTCTCGGCCAGTGCCACGGTGCGCGCACGCAGGTGGGCACGCGGCACGCTCTCGTTGACGAGGCCCATTGCGGCAGCCTGCTGACCGGTGAAGGTCTCGCCGGTCATGATGTAGTAGAGGGCCTGGCGGTGGCCCACGGTATCGGCCATCGCCTTGCTGACGAGGTTGCCCGGCGGGATGCCCCAGTTGATTTCCGACAGGCCGAAGGTGGCCTCGTCTGCGGCAATCGCCAGATCGCATGCCACCAGCGGCGAGAACCCGCCGCCGAAGCACCAGCCGTTGACCATCGCGATGGTTGGCTTGGCATACATGCGCAAGAGCTTCCATTGCCACTGGCAGGCGTCGCGGCGGATTTTCTCCTGCAGGATTTCCGGGCCAGCGTCGACTTCGCGGAAGTACTCCTTCAAATCCATGCCGGCCGTCCACGCATCGCCTGCGCCGGTCAGCACCAGCACCTTGGCATCGGCATCCAGCTCCAACGCTTCGAGCACCTGGATCATTTCCGAGTTGAGCGTCGGGCTCATGGCGTTGCGCTTCTCGGGGCGGTTGAACGTCACCCATGCAATGCCCTGGTCCACCCTCACGTCCACGGTTTTCCAGCGCCCTTGGTAGTCAGCCATTTCCATCTCCTTGATCTGTCGGCTTGCTTGAAACGTCCGCCATCTCGTGTGTGGCGTGTCTCAGCTTGAGACCCATTTAATATCATGTAGCCTGATATAACAAGGAGATTATCATTGCCGTAAACCCTGATCCGAACGACACGTAGCAGAATGTGCGCATCGCATAGGTGCACACCCACTCACATCCATGGCGGCCACACGAACCAAACGCAACACACCTCAGCCCGCGCAAGACGGCGCCCCGGCAACGTCTGCCCGATTGCCCTACCTGATCGGCCGCACCGATCGCATCGTCAAGCGCCGCCTGGGCGAGGCGCTCGCCCCGCACGGGCTGACGGTGCCGCAATTCACGGCGCTGTCGGTGCTGCACGCGCGGGGCAGCCTGTCGAACGCACAACTGGCGGAGCGCTCGTTCATGTCGCCGCAATCGGCCAATGAAGTGGTAAAGGCGATGGAAGCGCGCGGCTGGGTGACCCGCACGCCCGATCCAACGCACGGCCGCATCGTCATGCTGGGCCTGACCGACGAAGCGCTCGCACTGCTGGCGCTGTGCGACGAGGCCGTCAGCCGTCTGGAGCAGGAAATGTTGCAGGGAATCGACGTCGCGCACGCCGCATTGCTGCACGATCTGCTGCTGCAATGTGGGCGCAATCTGCGCTGAGCGGGGCCCTTCAGTTGCCACGGCTGCCGCCGTTATGCAATGTAATAAAGTCTGATCATAGAAACATTCTGATCGACACCCCTCGGCGATAGAATGGCTGGTCGCCGCCGTTCGAGCGGTCTTCGCCCCCGTCAACGCCTCGCGGTTCTGAAACGCCTCCATGTGGATTGTCCAACTTGCGCTGCGAAGGCCACTGACGTTCATCGTCCTCGCCTTGCTGATCCTGCTGGCGACGCCGTTTACGCTCATGCGTACGCCGACGGACATCTTTCCGGAAATCGACATTCCGGTCGCCAGCATCATCTGGAACTACAACGGCCTGCCCGCCAAAGAGATGGCCGACCGCATCGTGTCGGTCACGGAGCGCAGCCTGACGACCACCGTCAACGACATTGAGCACATCGAGTCGCAATCGTTGGGCGGCGTGTCGATCATCAAGGTCTTCTTCCAGCCCAACGCCAACATCCAGACCGCCCTCGCGCAGATCGTGGCGAGCACGCAGGCGCAGGTGCGGCAGTTGCCGCCGGGCACCACGCCGCCGCTGGTGATCAAGTATTCGGCGTCGAGCATTCCGATCCTGCAACTGGGCCTGTCGAGCAACACGCTGTCGGAGCAGGAACTCAATGACGCGGCACTGAACTTCCTGCGCCCGCGCCTGATCACGGTGCCCGGCATCGCGGTGCCGTTCCCGTATGGCGGCAAGAGCCGGCAGATCACGGTCGATCTCGACACGCAGAAGCTGCTGGCCCAGGGCCTGACGCCGGTGGACATCGTCAACGCGGTGGGCGCGCAGAACCTGATCCTGCCGGCCGGCACGCAAAAGATCGACGCCACCGAATACGGCGTCACGCTCAACGGCACGCCGGGCAGCATTGCCGCGCTCAACGCGATTCCGGTCAAGACCAGCAACGGCGCCACGCTCTATCTGGGCGACGTGGCCAATGTGCGCGACGGCTTCTCGCCGCAGACGAACGTGGTGCGCCAGGACGGGCAGCGCGGCGTGCTGCTCTCCATCCTGAAGAACGGCGGCGCGTCGACGCTCGAAATCGTCAGCAACATCTACAAGCTCCTGCCGACCGCCGCTGCCGCGTTGCCGCAAGACCTCAAGATCACGCCGCTGTTCGACCAGTCGCTGTTCGTGAAGGCCGCCATTGAAGGCGTGATCCGCGAGGCGCTGATCGCCGCATGCCTGACGGCCGCGATGATCCTGCTGTTCCTGGGCAACTGGCGCAGCACGGCCATCATTGCGGTGTCGATTCCGCTGTCGATCCTCTCGTCGATCATCGTGCTGCACCTGATTGGCGAGACCATCAACCTGATGACGCTGGGCGGCCTGGCGCTGGCGGTCGGGATTCTCGTGGACGACGCCACCGTCACCATCGAGAACATCGAGCGCCATCTGCACGAAGGCAAGGAACCGATCACCGCGATCCTCGACGGCGCAGCCGAGATCGCCGTGCCGGCCTTCGTGTCGACCCTCTGTATCTGCATCGTCTTCGTCCCGATGTTCTTCCTCACGGGCGTGGCGCGCTACCTGTTCGTGCCGATGGCCGAAGCGGTGATCTTTGCGATGCTGGCTTCATACGTGCTTTCGCGCACGTTGGTGCCGACGCTGGTGATGATGCTCATGACCGGCCACACGCAAGACGCCCGGCATGCCGACGCAAAACCGAGCACGTTCGGCCGCATCTACCGGGCATTCAACACGCAGTTCGAACACATGCGCGGCAACTACGCCGCCATCCTCGGCGGGCTGCTGGAATACCGCCGCGTGTTCGCACTGTCGTTCCTGGGCTTTTGCGTGGCGTCGTGTGCCCTGTACCTCGTTCTCGGGCGCGACTTCTTCCCCGATGTCGATGCCGGCCAGATCCGCCTGCACATGCGCGCGCCGTCGGGCCTGCGGATTGAAGAAACCGCACGGCTGGCCGACGAAGTGGAAACGGCCATCCGCGAGATCATTCCCAAGCAGGAGCTGTCGACCATCCTCGACAACCTGGGCGTGCCGAACTCGGGGATCAACCTGTCGTACAGCAACGCGGGCACGATCGGCACGCTGGATGGGGAAATCCTGATCGCCCTGCACGAGGGCGAGCGCAAACCGAGCGCGGAATACATCCGCCGCCTGCGCGAAGCATTGCCCAAACGCTTTCCGGGTGTGGAATTCGCCTTCCAGCCTGCTGACATCGTCAGCCAGATCCTGAACTTCGGCCTGCCGTCGGCCATCGACGTGCAGTTCTCCGGCGCAGATGTAGCCACCAACCAGCAGCTTGCAGGCATTCTCGCCAACCGCATCAAGCAGATTCCTGGGGCGGTGGATACGCATGTGCACCAGCGTTTCGACCAGCCCACGCTCGCCCTGAACATGGACCGCACGCGCATCCAGCAGGTCGGCCTGGAAGGCCGCGACGTGGCGCAGAACCTGCTCGTGTCGCTCAGCTCCAGCTTCCAGACCTCGCCCACGTTCTGGCTCAACCCGATCAACGGTGTGGTGTACCAGGTGGCCGTCACAAGCCCGCAGTACCGCGTCGATTCACTCGACGCACTGCTGCGCACGCCGGTGGCAAGCTCGCGCGGTGGCGCCGCACAGGCAGGCGGGCCGCAGTTGCTGGGCAACCTCGTGCAGGTGAGCCCCGCGGTGCAGCCGCAAGTGGTGTCCCACTACGACATCACGCCGGTGGTGGACGTCTATGCCGCCGTGCAGGGCCGTGACCTCGGCGCCGTCGCCAAGGAAGTGCAGAAGGCCGTCGACGACATCCGCCCGAAGCTGCCACGCGGCGCGCAGGTCACGGTGCGCGGTCAGGTGAACACGATGGAATCGTCGTTCCTCGGCCTGGGCGTCGGGCTGGTCATGGCGATCGTGCTGGTGTACCTGCTGATCGTGGTGAACTTCCAGTCGTGGATCGACCCGCTCATCATCGTGACCGCCCTGCCCGCCGCTCTGGCCGGCATTGCGTGGATGCTGTTCCTGACGGGAACGACGCTGTCGGTGCCGTCGCTCACGGGGGCGATCATGACGATGGGCGTGGCGACCGCCAACTCGATTCTGTTGATCTCGTTCGCGCGCGAGCGATTGGCCGAAGGCATTGCGCCGGTGCAGGCGGCGCTGGAAGCCGGCGCTACCCGCCTGCGTCCGGTGCTGATGACGGCGCTGGCAATGATCATCGGCATGGTGCCGATGGCGCTGGGCCTCGGCGAGGGTGCAGAACAGAACGCGCCGCTTGGGCGCGCGGTGATCGGCGGTCTGCTGTTCGCGACCGTCTCGACCCTTTTCTTTGTTCCGGTGGTGTTTGCCAGCGTGCACAACAGATTGCAGCGGCGCGCCACACGGCGTAGTCAAGATTTGCGGGGAAGCGAAGGACATGTCTGAGCAAACATCCAGTGCCCATTCCGGGGCGCATTCTGGACCGCATTCGGGGCACCTCGCGGACGGCCCGCCGCACCACGTCGTCACGGTCGACCCGATCGAACAGGTGGACCGCGGCCCCGCCATGCGGCGCGCACGCTGGGTCGTGATTGTGGTGGTGGTGCTGTTGGCGCTGGGCGCCGCGCGCACGCTGGTGGGCCGCTACTACAACGCGCACGCGCTGGAGCGCCAGGTGAGTGCGCAGACCAGCCGCTACGTCAGCACCATCGCACCCAAACCGGCCAACGCCAACCGCGAACTGACGCTGCCGGGCACGCTGCAGGGCTACGTTGAATCACCCATCTATGCCCGCACCAGCGGCTACGTGCTGCGCTGGTTCAAGGACATCGGTGCCCACGTGGATAAAGGCGAAGTGCTGGCGCTGCTCGACACCCCAGAAGTCGACCAGGAACTGAACCAGGCGCAAGCCACGCGCAACCAGGCCGCCGCGCGCAAGGCGCTGGCGCAAACGTCGCTCGCGCGCTGGCAGAATCTGCGCCAGAAAGACGCCGTCTCGCAGCAGGAACTGGACGAGCGCACCAGCGCCGCCAATCAGGCCCAGGCCGACCTGGCCGCCGCCGACGCCAACGTACGCCGCCTGCAGGAGCTGCAAGGCTTCCGCCGCGTGGTGGCCCCGTTTGCCGGCGTGGTGACCAAGCGCAATGTCGATGTGGGCACGCTGGTCAATGCCGGCAACGCGGGCGCCAACCGCGAACTGTTCACGCTGGCGCAGACCGATCCGCTGCGCATCTATCTGTATGTGCCGCAGGCGTATTCGCAGCAGGTGAAGGTCGGGCAGGACGTGGCTGTCACGCTGTCCGAGCTGCCCGGCCAGACCTTCCACGGCACCATCGCGCGCGCCTCGGGCGCGATCGACGCCACCACGCGCACCATGCAGGTGGAGGTGCAGTTGCCCAACAAGGACGGGCGCCTGCTGCCCGGGGCGTACGTGCAAGTCGCCATCAAGGGCAAATCGTCCGGCGACGATGCCGGCGCCAACGCGCGCGGTACTTTCCTCGTGCCGACGAACACGCTGCTCTTCCGCAAGGAAGGCCCGCGCATCGCCATCGCAGAAAACGGCCGCGTGGACCTGCGCCCCGTCACCATCGGACGCGACTACGGGCGCACGGTGGAAGTCGTCTCCGGTCTGAAGGCGACAGACGCGTTGATCCTCAACCCGGCCGATTCCATCGAGCAAGGCGAAGCGGTGACCATCGTCGCGCCCGCGCCGGCTTCGGCACCGGCGGCATCGGCACCGCGCGCATCATGATGGACCGACCGCGACTGCGTATCACCGCGCTGGCGGCCTCGCTGATCGTCTCGCTGGCCGGCTGCTCGCTCGCGCCGACCTACGAGCGCCCCGCCATGGACGTGCCGGCACAGTGGCAGACCGAGGCTCCGTGGCGCGCTGCGCAACCGGCCGATGCCGCACCCAAGGGCCCGTGGTGGCAGCGCTTCAACGATCCGCAGCTCGACAGGCTGATCACGCAGGCGCTTCAGGAAAACCAATCGCTCAAGGTCGCGCTGTCGAACCTGGAACAGGCACAGGCACAGACGCGCGTGGCGCGTGCCAGCCTGCTGCCGACCATCACCGCCACCAACAACGACACGCGGACGCGCACCTCTTCGGAACGGCCGCTCTCGTCGTACACCAGCCCGACCATGTCCACCGTGCAGAGCGATTTCGTCCTGCGCGCCGACGTCAGTTACGAAGCCGACCTGTTCGGCCGCGTGCGCAACACCGTCGCCAACGCCGCAGCGAGCGAAGCGCAGGCCGGCGCCAATGTCGAGAATTTCCGCCTGCTGCTCGCCGCGCAGGTGGCCACCACCTGGTACAACCTGCGCGAGACTGACGCGGAAATCGCCGTGGTGCAGGAAGGTCTGGCGCTGCAGCGCAAGGCGCTCGATTTCGTCACCTCGCGGCATCAGGACGGCGTGGCATCGGGGCTCGATCTGGCGCAGCAACAGGCGCTGGTGGACAGCACCGCCACGCAGGCCGAACTGCTGACCAAGCAACGCGCGCAGTACGAACACGCGCTCGCCACGCTGGTCGGCACACCGGCGCCTGCGTTCCATATCGACCCGATTCCGCTTCAGGGCACCGCGCCGCAGATTCCGGTGGCGCTGCCTTCCGACGTGATCGAGCGCCGGCCCGATGTAGCGGCCGCTGAACGGGGCGCTGCTGCCGCCAACGCGCAAGTGGGTGTGGCGCGCGCCGCGTTCTTCCCGAGCGTGATGCTCAACGGCGGCGCCGGTTGGGAAAGCCGCGATCTGGCGCTGCTGTTTTCTGCGCCGACGCTGCTGTGGTCGTTCGGCACGCAGATCGCTCAGACGGTGTTTGACGCCGGCCGCACACGGGCGCGCGTGGACTTTGCCAACGCGGCTTACCAGGGCGCGATCGCGAACTACCGCCAGACGGTGCTGGGCGCGCTGCAGGAAGTGGAGGACGGTCTTGCGGGGCTGCAATCGCTCGAGCGTGCCGCAAGCCAGGCGCGCCATGCCGTGGAAAGCGCCCGCAAAGTCTATGACATTGCCGGCGCGCGCTATGAGGGCGGCTTAGCAACGTCCTTGGACGTGATCACCGCGCAGCAGTCGCTGTTGAACAGCCAGCGTGCGGCGGTGCAGATTCTTGGCCAGCAGATGACGACGAGCGTGTTCCTCGTCAAGGCAGTGGGCGGCGACTGGAACCACGCTATCGCCGCGCCAATACCGACAGCCCAGCGGTAAGCCTCAGGCAATGGCGCGCAGGAACCGCGCGCCCACAAACAGCCCCGCCAGCCAGCTCAAGGTGAGCGCCACAGCAACGCACGCTTCAAGCAGCGCGGTCGCATCGCCGGGCAGGCTCAGCGCAAGCGCAATCACCGCGGCCATCAGCGCGCCCGCTGCAACCAGACTGACCACCAGCGCACCCACACCCGATGCGAGTGTGCGCACGAGCGGCGGATGCACATGCGCCGGCGGACACAGCACCGCCATGCGCGCCCGCACATAGGCGGTGGTGCGTGTGCCGTCGGTGGCGTCGGCGTGATGACGCATCACGTGCATCCAGGTTTGCGTGTCGAGCACGCCGGAACTCAGCTCCTGCGTCACGCGGCGCAGCGCGGCGCGTTCGCGCGCGTGGTCAGTGGCGTCGGAGGGCGTTTCGTTCGGTTTCAGCCGGTCGAACACGGCCGGTGCAGCGGCCGGATCGCTCGCCCGCACCTCGTGCCGATATGTCACCCGCACGCGGCGCGAGCGGGCGAGATACGCGAGCGTCCCGATCGGCACCAGCACCTCCGCTGCCAGCAACAGCGCGAGCGGCAATCCCGCCGACGCCGCACCCGACGCCTGCACGGCCCACGCCCTGATCCCGCCGCTCATGCCCAGCGTGGCGAAGAGTTGCAGCAGGCAATATCCCAGCCAGACCCACGGAAACCAACGTACGCGCAAAAACGCCACAACCACCAGCCCCAACGGAAACACCAGACCTGCAAGCGCCGGCAGCGATCGTGCCGCGCCGCCGCCCGTCTCGCCCGACATCAGCACCATGGCCATCGCCAGCACCACCATCAGCACCGGCAGCGTGTTCAGCCATAGCAGTGTCACCAGCCAGCCGCGAACGCCATAAAGCCGGTGCGCCCGCGCACGCGCCGCCGATATCGCAATCCACCTTCCTTGCATGAAACTCCTTGTCCGGGTCCGCCATGCGGCGCGCTGTAGCGCGGCATGGATTACTGAATTTCGGCGATTGTGTCATCGGGGCAACGCAGGTGGCCCCCTCTGGAGTGGGGACCGCCGCACATTGTTGCTAATGTCTGTGCAGACCCAATGCCGACAAGGGTTTGCGAGCAATTAATCGTTCTTAATTCAGATGTTGAAATCTCTGAGTGTTGTATCGGCGCCTTAATGTGGGCGCGTCCGCTGGCAAGGGTCAGCATGTCCGCCGCGCATACGAGTCCGAACCATTTGCATGTGATGTGTGCCACAAGGCTCCTTACACTCGCTGCAAACTCACAGGAAGCCGATATGCGCCCACACCGTCTGCCGCAGTGCCTGCTGTCCGCCCTCACCCTGAGCCTGGTGCTTGCGGGTCCAGCCCGAGCCGCGCCGGCGCCTGAACCGGTCGACATCCTGATCCGCAACGGCACCGTGGTCGACGGCCGCGGCGGCGCGCCATTCGTGGCCGACGTGGGTATCCGCCATGACCGCATCGTGCTGGTGCAGCCCTCCGCCGGGGGCGTGCAGGCGAAGACGGTGCTCGACGCGCGCGGGCTGGTGGTCGCGCCGGGCTTTATCGATCCGCATACGCACGCCTATCACAACCTCATCGCCAAAGATCGGCATCAGAACCTGCCCTACCTGCTGCAGGGGGTGACGACGGTGGTGATCGGCAACGACGGCATCGTGCTCGAAGGCGACGGGCCGGATCTCGACCGCATCGGGCCGACGCTCAAGGCGCTGGAAGCCAATCGCATCGGCACCAACGTGGCCATGCTGGTGGGCCACAACGCCGTGCGCCACCGCGTGATGGGCGACGTGGCCCGTGTACCCACCGCTGCAGAACTCAAAGCCATGCAGGGCGTGATGGAAGACGGCATGCGCGACGGCGCCTTCGGCATGTCGACGGGCCTCGTCTATACGCCAGGCGTGTTCGCCAAGACCGACGAGGTGGTCGCGCTGGCCAAGACCGTGGCCGCGCGTGGCGGCATCTACGACACGCACCTGCGCGACGAGGGCAACTTTCGCACCGGCCTCGTCAACGCCGTGAAGGAGGCGCTCGACATCGGCCAGCAGTCGGGCATCCCGATCCACATCTCGCACATCAAGGCGCTCGGTGTGGATTCGTGGGGCAAGAGCGCCGAGATCATCAGCCTGATACGGCAGGCGCAGGGCAACGGCATGAATGTATCGGCAAGCCAGTATCCGTACACTGCGTCGAGCACGCACATCATTCCGGCGCTGGTGCCGGGCTGGGCACGCGACGGCGGCAACGACGCGCTGCTCAAGCGGCTGGAAGACCCCGCCACGCGGGCGCGCATTGCCACCGACATGGAAAAGGCCATGCAACAGCGCAACGGGCCGGCGGCGCAGGTGCTGATCTCCGCCAACCCCGAATACAACGGGCAGTCGCTCGAGGCGCTGGGCAAGAAGCTCGGCGTGAGCCCCGTCGATGCGGCCATCAGCGTGATCCAGCACGGCGGCACGAACATCGTGTCGTTCAACATGAGCGATGCCGACCTGGAAGCGTTCATGCAGCAGGACTTTGTCGTGGGCGGCTCCGACGGTATTGCCGGACACCCGCGCGAAGCCGGCACCTTCGCGCGCCGCATTGGCGAATACGTCACGCGCAAGCACGTGATGACGCTGCCGTTTGCCGTCCGCCAGGCCAGCGCCCGCACGGCCGAAATCTTCGGCATCAAAGATCGCGGCACCGTGCAGACGGGTAAGTTTGCCGACCTGGTCGTCTTCGACCCCGCCACGTACGCCGACCGTGCGAGCTATGAACAACCGGCGTTGCCGCCTGTGGGCGTGCGCTGGGTGCTCGTCAACGGCGCGGTGGCCGTGGCAGATGGCAAGGCGGTGCCGGAGGTGCTGGCAGGGCGGGCGCTGCGCAAGTAAAACGCGGGAGCGCTACCATCGACGTTCCTTTCGCTTTTTTGAATCCACATCCAAATCGACATGACCGACATCCAACGCCTCCACACCAACGCCCGCATGAGCCAGATCGTGATCGCCAACGGCATCGTGCATCTGGCAGGGCAAGTACCCGACGTCGATTTCAAGTCGGTCACCGAGCAGACCAACAACATTCTCGAGCGCATCGACGCCCTGCTGGCTGAAGCGGGTGTCGACAAAACGCGACTGATTTCCGCCAACATCTGGTTGACCGACGCCAAGCACTTCGCCGAGCTGAACGCCGCGTGGGAAGCCTGGGTGCCGGCCGGCCACGCGCCCACGCGCGCCTGCGTGCAGTCGGGCCTGATGCGCAGGGGCATCGATGTGGAAATCGCCGTCACGGCGCTGGCCAAGGGTTAAGGAGCCGGCCGCCATGCGCTTTGACACCCTTGTGCTGGGTGCCGGCATTGTCGGCGTATCGGTGGCGGTGCATCTGCAGAAACGCGGGCGCGCCGTCGCGCTGGTGGACCGCCGTGCGCCGGGCTTTGAGACGTCGTTCGGCAATGCCGGGCTGATCCAGCGCGAGGGTGTGTATCCGTATGCGTTTCCGCGCGACCTGTCGACGTTGTTGCGTTATGCGGGCAACACGTCGGCGGATGTGCATTACCACCCGGGCGATCTACCCCGGTTGCTGCCGTTCTTGTGGCAGTACTGGCGCAACTCGCACCCGACGCGGCACGCGGCGATTGCACGTGCGTATGCGCCGCTGATCGCGCACAGCGTGAGCGAGCACCGCGCGCTGGCCGAAGCCGCCGGTGCCACGCATCTGATCCGGCCCAGCGGCTGGATCAAGGTCTTCCGCAACGCTGCCACGCAGGACAAGGAAACCCGCAACGTCGAGCGTTGGCAGCGCGAATACGGCGTCGCGTTTGAGGCGCTGGACCCGGCGCGCTTGCGCACGGTTGAGCCGCATCTGGACACATCGCTGCTCGGCGGCCTGCGCTATACAGAAGCGGATTCCGTGAGCGACCCGAACGCGCTGGTCACGGCCTACGCAAAGCATTTCGAGCAACTCGGCGGCCGCCTGTTTGAAGCCGACGCCAACACGCTGACGCCCAACGCGCCGTGGCTGCTGCAAACGAAGGAAGGCGAGCTGCGCGCCGACAACGTCGTCATTGCCATGGGCCCCTGGGCGGACGTCCTCACCTCACGCCTGGGCTACAGCCTGCCGCTGGCCGTCAAGCGCGGGTATCACATGCACTACGCGCCCGCGCACGGTGCGCAGTTGAACCATCCCGTGCTTGATGCCGACGGCGGTTATGTGCTGGCACCGATGGCGCGCGGCATCCGGCTGACGACCGGCGCGGAACTCGCACACCGCGATGCACCGAAGACGCCCGTGCAGCTCAACGCCGTCGAGCCCATCGCCCGCAAGCTCTTTCCGCTGGCCGAACGTGTGGATGCGGAACCCTGGCTTGGCGCCCGCCCCTGCACGCCCGACATGCTGCCGATCATCGGGCCTGCTCCGCACCATCCAAGCCTGTGGTTTGCGTTCGGGCATGCACACCATGGCCTGACGTTGGGCCCGATCACCGGGCGATTAATTGCGGAAATGATGACGGGCGAGACACCGACCGTAGATGTTCGCCCGTTCCGTGCACAACGCTTCTGGGATTCAGCGCGCTAGTTCAGCCCGCCCTGGCACAGATACTTGATCGACAGGTAATCGTCGAGCCCGTACTTGGAGCCCTCGCGGCCGTAGCCCGATTCCTTCACGCCGCCAAAAGGCGCCGCCTCGCTGGCGAGCGCGCCTTCATTGATGCCGACGATGCCCGCTTCCAGCGCGCGCGATACACGCTCGATGCGGCGGATGTCCTGCGTGTAGAAGTACGAGGCGAGCCCAAACGGCGTGTCGTTGGCGGCCTGCACGGCTTCGGCTTCATCGACGAAGCGGAACAGCGGCGCAACGGGGCCGAACGTCTCTTCGCCGCACAGGGCCATGCTGCTATGGGCGTCGGCCAGCACGGTGGGCGCATAGAAGTGTTCGCCAACGTCCGGCAGGCGCTTGCCCCCGGCCAGCACGCGCGCACCGTTGGCAACGGCGTCCTGCACGTGGCGTTCGATCTTGTCGACGGCGCGGGCGTTGATCATCGGGCCGATCTGCGCATCCGGATCGGTGGCGGGCGCGACTTTCAGCGCGGAAACCCGCTCGGCCAGCATGGCGCCAAAGCGCTCATACACGCCGGCCTGCACGTAGACGCGGTTGGGGCACACGCACGTCTGGCCGCCGTTGCGGAACTTGGCCGCCAGCAAACCCGTGATGGCCGCATCAAGGTCCGCGTCGTCAAACACGATGAACGGCGCGTTGCCGCCCAACTCCAGCGACAGCTTCTTTAGCGTGCCCGCCGATTCGTGCGCCAGATACTTGCCCACCGGCGTCGAGCCCGTGAAGGTGATCTTGCGCACGCGGCTGTCGTGCAGCCAATCGGCCACGGCCTCGATGCCGCGCTCACGCGAGGCCGAGATCATGTTCAGCACGCCCGGCGGCAGCCCGGCCTCCTGCGCAAGCTGCGCCAGCGCGAGCGCCGTGAGCGGCGTGTCTTCCGCCGGCTTGGCGACCACGGTGCAGCCCGCCGCCAGCGCCGGCGCGATCTTGCGCGCAATCATCGCCAGCGGGAAATTCCACGGCGTGATGGCCGCCACGATGCCGACGGGCTCCTTGACGGCGCTCATGCGCTTGCCGCGCTGCTGCTGCGGGATCAGGTCGCCGTAGATGCGCGTGGCCTCGTCGGCAAACCAGGCGACGTACGAGGCGCCGTACATGACCTCGCCGCGCCCTTCGGCAAACGGCTTGCCCTGCTCCAGAGAAATCAGCCGCCCCAGCGCGTCGGCATTGGCAACGATGGCCGCGTGCCAGCGGCGCAAGATGGCAGCGCGTTCGGCAGGCAGCCTGTCGCGCCACGCGGGAAAGGCGCGGGCTGCCGCGTCGGTGGCGGCACGCGCGTCGGCAACGCCGCTATCGGGCACGTTGGCGATGAGGCTGCCGGTGGCCGGGTCCGTCACGGCAAAGCGTGCGCCGTCGGTGCCGTCCACCCACTGGCCCTCGATCAGGTTGTCGGTGCGCACGAGCCCCGTCTGGCGGAGTTGGTCGAAGCTGAAAGCCATCATCGATTCCTTCTCGTCGCTCAACCCAGGTGCGCGGCAATCGCCTCGCCCACCTGAGTGGTGTTGGCAGTGCCGCCCAGGTCCGGTGTGCGCGGGCCTTCTTTCAGGACGGTCTCGATGGCCGCGACGATGGCGTCGTGCGCCGCACGCCCCGCGCCCTGCCCTTGCGTGAGGAAGTCCAGCATCAAGGCGCCCGACCAGATCATTGCAATCGGGTTGGCGATGTTCTTGCCGTAGATGTCCGGCGCCGAGCCGTGCACGGGCTCGAACAGCGACGGGAACGTGCGATCGGGGTTCAGGTTGGCGGAAGGCGCCAGCCCGATCGTGCCGGTGGTGGCCGGGCCAAGATCGGACAGGATGTCGCCGAATAAATTAGTGGCAGCCACCACGTCGAAGCGGCCCGGCTGCAGCACGAAGCGCGCGGTCAGGATGTCGATGTGCTGCTTGTCGAGCGTGACGTCCGGGTAGTTTTGCGCGACTTCCTCCGCGCGCTTGTCCCACCACGGCATGCTGATGGCGATGCCGTTGCTCTTGGTGGCGAGCGTCACATGCTTGCGCTGGCGGCTCTGTGCGAGGTCGAACGCGAACTTCAGTAGCCGCTCTGCGCCCTTGCGCGAGTAGACCGATTCCTGGATCACGATCTCGCGGTCGGTGCCTTCGTACATGATGCCGCCGAGCGATGTGTACTCGCCTTCGGTGTTCTCGCGCACGACGTAGTAGTTGATGTCGCCGGGCTTGCGATTGGCGAGCGGGCACGGCACGCCTTCAAACAGGCGCACGGGGCGCAAGTTGATGTATTGATCGAACTCGCGGCGGAACTTGAGCAGCGAGCCCCACAGCGAAACGTGATCGGGCACGGTGGCCGGCCAGCCGACCGCGCCGAACAGGATGGCGTCCATGCCTTGCAGTTGCTGCTTCCAGTCGTCCGGCATCATCTGGCCGTGCTGCTGGTAGTAATCACAACTGGCCCAGTCGATGTACTGGGTCTCGAGGCTGATGCCGAAGCGGCGCGCGGCCGCTTCGAGCACGCGCAGGCCTTCGGGCATCACTTCGCGGCCAATGCCGTCGCCGGGGATCACGGCGATCCGGTAAGTCTTGCGGGTCATGTCAGATCCGTTGGAAAGAGAAGAACGATCAGGCGGTTTGCGGCGCGATGAAGTCTCGCGCGAGCTTGCGGGCGCCGTTGGCGAACAGGAGGATGTCGATGCCGGTGGCGACAAAGGTGCAGCCGAGTTCCAGGTAGTGGCGTGCGAGCACGGGGTCGGATGTGAGCGTGCCGGCTGCCTTGCCCGACGCGATGATCGTGCGCATGGCGTTGTCGATGGCGGCCTGCACCTCCGGATGGCCGGCATTGCCGCGATGGCCCATCGACGCGGCCAGATCGGCCGGGCCGATGAAGACGCCGTCCACGCCATCCACGGCGCAAATGGCTTCGAGGTTCTGCAGAGCGATCACGGTTTCGGCTTGCACGAGCAAGCAGGCTTCGTCATCAGCCACTTGCAGGTAGTCGGTGCGGGCGCTCCAACGCGATGCACGGCCTACCGCGCTGCCCACGCCACGAATGCCGAACGGCGGGTAGCGCACCGCACGCACGAGATCGCGCGCCTGTTCCGCCGTATCCACCATCGGCACCAGCAGCGTGCGTGCGCCAATGTCGAGCAGGCGCTTGATGAGGGCGGGATCGCCGCTGTACGGCCGCACGATGGGCTCGGCACGGTACGGCGCCACGGCCTGCAGTTGCGCGAGGATCGTGCGCACGTCGTTCGGAGCGTGCTCGCTGTCGATCAGCAGCCAATCGAAGCCGGCCGTGGCACTCACCTCCGCCAGGTACGGATCGCTCATCGCCAGCCAGAAACCGATCTGGCGTTGCTTGGCGGCCAGCGCGGCCTTGAAACTGTTCGGTCGGTTAAGCGCGGGCGTCTGCATTGCGTTGGTCATGCGAATGATGTGTTTCAGGAGTGGGCTCGAAGCTGATGGGTTCCACCTTGCCGAGCAGGAAGAGGTAATTCAGGATCGCGAGGCCGATCAGTGCGGCGGAGAACACCAGCGCCGGAATGAACGAGCCCGTGGCACCCACGATGGCGCCGGTGACGATCGGGCCGACCACGCCTCCAATATTCGACACGCTGTTCTGCAGGCCCGCCACCATCGACACGTTGTTGCCCGGCGCCACATCCGCCGGAAGCGCCCACACCTGCGACGCCGCCACGGTCGTGCCAGACTTCGCGACGCACAGCAGGATGACTGCCACAACGGCCGACTGTGCGAACGCCGCCAGCCCGATGCTCGACGCCATCACGAGACCGATGATAAGGAACAGCTTGCGCGTGGCCGTGAGCGAAAGCTTGCCCGACGCATACACGCGGTCCGACGCCCAGCCCGCGAACACCTCCACGAACATCGAGACGAACAGCGGCAGCGACGCCATGAGGCCCATCTGCATCAGGCCCATGCCGCGTTCCTTGACGAGGTACGTCGGCAGCCACGTGATGAAGAAGTACGAGTTGTAGTTGATCATGAAGAAGCCGATGCACATCGCCCAGATGTTCCGGTGCGTAAGCAGCTTCGTCCAGGGCACCTTGGGTTCATCCTTGCGGGCTGGCGGCAGGCCGCGTTGGATGTGGGCCAACTCAGCGGCGTTCACGCCTTTGTGCGCTTCGGGCGTTTCCTTGAACACCGCCCACCACACCACTGCCCACACGATGCCCAGCCCGCCTGTCACGGCAAAGGTGATCTTCCAATCGAACATCACCAACAGCCACGCGATAAGCGGCAAGGCGACGGCGCTACCCAACTTTGAGCCGCTATCGAAAATGGCCGCCACCGTGGCGCGTTCCTGTTTGGGGAACCAGCGCCCCGTGATGCCCGCGCTGCTCGGATACGCACCTGCCTCGCCGATGCCCAACGCCACACGCAGGCCCACCAGCGACTTGAAACCGTTTGCCAGGCCCGTCAACGCCGTCGCAACAGACCACCACAGCACCGCAAACCCGAGCACCTTCTTTTGCCCGAAGCGGTCGGCCAGAATGCCGGCCGGCAACTGCAGCAGCGCATACGACCAGAAGAACGCCGACATGACGACGCCCATTTCCACCGCGCTCAGGTGGAATTCCTTCTGGATGTGCGGCGCGGCGGCCGACAGCACGGTGCGGTCGATGTAGTTGATGGCAATCGCCGCCCACATGAGGCCGGCGACAACCCAGCGCACTTTCGAGCGCGGGCCGCCTTGTGACGTGTCCTGCATGGTTTGTCTCCTGTTTTGTAGTAGGTGATGCGTGCCTTCGAGTCGAGGCGCTAACTCACGATGCCCATGTGCCACGGCACGAATTCATGGTCTCCAAGGCCGAGCAGTTCGCTCTTGGTGCGCTCGCCCGAGGCGGTACGCAGGATGTGTTCGAAGATGTCCTGTCCCATCTCTTCCACCGAACGTTCGCCGTCGAGAATGCGGCCGCAATTGATGTCCATGTCTTCTTCAAACCGGCGGAACATGGGCGTGTTGCTGGCGAGCTTGATCGTCGGAGCGGGTTTCGAGCCGAACATCGAGCCGCGTCCCGTGGTGAAGCAGATCAGGTTGGCGCCGCTGGCAATCTGGCCCGTCACGGCAACGGGGTCGTAGCCGGGGGAATCCATGAAGACAAAGCCCGCGCGGTCGATGGGCTCGGCGTATTCGTACACGGCTTGCAGCGGCGTGGTGCCGCCCTTCATGGCCGAGCCGAGTGATTTTTCGAAGATGTTGGCCAGACCGCCCTGCTGGTTGCCGGGCCCAACCACGCCGTTGAACTGGCCGTTGTGGCCGCGCGTGTAGTTCTCCCACCAGGCCAGCCGATCGAGCAGCTTCTGGCCGACTTCGGGCGACACCGCGCGGCGCGTGAGCATGGTTTCCACGCCGTGGATCTCCGGCGTTTCCGACAGGATGGCCGTGCCGCCATGGCGCACCAGCAAATCCATCGCCGCACCGAGCGCGGGGTTGGCGGTGATGCCCGAGAAGCCATCGGAGCCACCGCACTCCAGGCCGATCTTGATATGACTGGCCGATACCGGGCGGCGAACGATGTCGTTGGCCGCCGGCAGCATCTTCTCGATGGCCGCGATGCCCGCCTCGATGGTGGCGCGCGTGCCGCCGGTGTCCTGCATCACCAACGTGTGCATCAGGTTGCCGGTTTTCAGGCCCTGACTGGTCATCAGATCTGCCACCTGGTTGCGCTCGCAGCCCAGTCCGACAATCAGCACACCCGCCAGGTTCGGATGCCGCGCGTAGCCCGCCAGCGTGCGGCGCAGCACATCGAAATGCTCGGATGGCGACGACATCCCGCAGCCGCTCGTCTGCGCAAATGCCACCACGCCATCCACATTGGGAAACAGCGCGAGGCGCTCCGGCGTGAACCATGCCGCAATGTTCTTGATGACGGTAGACGAGCAGTTGACCGACGCCAGGATGCCGATGAAGTTGCGCGTAGCCACGCGGCCATCGGGGCGGACGATGCCATTGAACGTAGCGCGCTGCGCCTCTGGGATGTAATCGACCGGGCGCACATCCAGACCGAAGCCCGGGTCGCGTGCGTAGTCGATCAGCTCGACGTTGTGCGTGTGGACGTGTTCGCCCGCCGCGATGTCGCGTGCGGCGCGCCCGATGATCGTGTCGTACTTGCGGATGGCTTCGCCCTGGGCGATTCGCCGCGCGGCGATCTTGTGGCCGGCCGGCACCTGCGCGCGCAGGCGCACCGTCGTTCCGTTGATCGACAGGTTTGCGCCGAGCGACAGCCCTTCGCGCGCAATCAGCACGTTGTCTGCCGCGTTCAGCTGAATCAGCGGCCCAGCGTACGCTGGGGTTGCCTGCAACATCCTTTGCTCCTCCGGGCTGTCTTCTCGTGCAGCCGCAGTCGATCGTGAGTTTTGATGTTACCGGTTTATGTAACCGGTAACATTAGAGCAATCGTAGTCTGGTTTTGCGATAATTGCTAGCCCCTTTTTCCCTGTGTTTCCCCAATCGGCCCATCGATCACGTGACCAAGTCCACCATCGTGTCCCTCGTAGAAACCGCGCCGGCAGCCCCACGCCGTGCGCGCAAGAACACCGGGCGCGTCACTCTGAGCGACCTTGCCAAGCTGGTGGGTGTGACCAAGGTGACGGTGTCCCGTGCGCTGAACACGCCGGAGCTGGTGTCGGGCGACACGCTCGAGCGCGTGCGCGAAGCGGTGCGGCAGACCGGCTATACGCCGGACCTCGTGGCCGGCTCACTGGCATCCAACCGCAGCCGGTTGATCGTCGCGCTCATCCCGACGATTGCGGGCAGCGTGTTTCAGGAAACGGTCGCGGCGCTGACCACCGAGTTGGCTGCTGCGGGCTATCAATTGCTGATCGGCCAGAGCGGCTATGACGAATCACGCGAAGATGCACTGCTCGATGCGATCGTCGGACGGCGCCCTGCGGGCATCGTGCTGACCGGTGTGGTGCACTCCGCCAGCGTGCGACAGAAGCTGCAGGCGGCCGGCGTACCGGTAGTGGAAACCTGGGACATCACGCGCAACCCGCTGGACATGCTGGTGGGCTTCTCGCACCAGAAGGTCGGCCAGGCGGCGGCGCGCTATCTGAAGCAACGCGGCGCAAAGCGCCCCGCCGTCATCACGCCGAGCGACCGCCGTGCACAGGCCCGCGCGCAGGCCTTCGTGAAGGCGTTCGGCTCAGAGGCCTACATTCCCGTGATGGCCGCCGAATCCCCCGCCAGCCTGGGCGACGGCCGGCGTGCACTGGGTACATTGCTAGAGCAGCATCCGGACACCGACGCCATTTTCTGCGGCGCAGACATCCTTGCGCTCGGCGTGCTGATGGAGGCGGAACATCGCGGCATTGCCGTGCCGGCGCAACTCCGCGTGGTCGGCTACGGCGACCAGGTGTTCGCCAAAGACACCACGCCCGCGCTCACCACCATCCGCATCGACGGCACAGGCATCGGCAAGCTGGCAGCGACGTTGCTGATCAACCGCATCGAACACGGCGACGAAGAACGGCGCACGGTCGATGTGGGTTTCACCCTCGTTGAGCGCGACAGCGCGTAGCGCTTAGGCAGGCACCGCGTCCGCATCGAGCGGAAACACGGGCCGCTGCACCTTCACAAACGGAAAGCGGGTGTAGTCCGAACTCGTCACGCCGCCGCCATCGCACTCCACCACGGCCTTGGCAATCGGCACGAACACGGGCCGGCAATACATGCGCGACTTCAACAGCACGAAGCGCGCGGCATGCGGGTCCACGCCGATGTGCGTGAAGATGCCGAGGTCCCAATGCTCCTGCGGCGTCTCCGTGACGACGATCTGCGCCGCGCCGATGTCGAGCAGCGCCGTTCGGCCCATGCGGATGCGCTGGCCCGTATAGGTCGGCCCCGTGATGGTGTATTCGCCGTCGCTGATGGCGACAACCTTGCCCGTCAGCGCGCGCGGCACGGGGTAGATGCCGAGCTGCACAAGCGGCACCTTGTCGCCGACCGGGAGCGTGACCGTGGCACCCTCGCCCGCCTCGATCATCGCCGCGACGGCTTCCGGGTCGCACACCGGCCCGACAGCGATGCCGCTCAAGCCTTGCCGCAACGCTTCGTGCAGGACGTGCATGTCGTCGCACGTGCCGCCGGACATGCAGTTGTCGCCATGGTCGAGTAGCAGCACGGGGCCGCTGCCCGGGGCATCGGCCAACTTGGCTGCGCGCGCGATCGATTCGGTCAACGGTTCGGAGCGGTAGACGAACCCTTCGCGATCCCCCCAGATGGCATCGGCAATGCGTTGCGCCGCGGCGTCGGCGGCATGTTTGTCGCCGTTGCCGACCACCACGACAGAAAGGCACGGCGCGGCAATGTCCGCCAGCCCGAATCCGGCCAGGATCGACACGGCCAGCATGCCGTCAGTCTCGGCCTGCTTTGCGAGCGCCACGGCGCGGTGCATCGCGCCTTCGTCGGTGCGGCTGCGCAGGGTATGCGTGACCATCGGCAGGCGGCGCCACGCGAGCACGGGGTTCGCGCGGCCGGCCAGCTTGTCGAACAGCAAACGGCCGGCGTGCTCCCCGGTTTCGTACATGTCAACGTGCGGATACGTCTTGAAACTGACTGCGATGTCGGCCAAGTCAATGAACTTCTGCGTGAGATTGCCGTGCAAGTCGAGCGCGACGGCAATTGGGACGTCGGGCACCACCGCGCGCAGACGTTCAAGCAGATCGCCCTCGCCGTCGTCGCTGTTCTCCGCGACCATCGCGCCGTGCAGGTCGAGCAACAGCGCATCGCACCCAGGCGCCGCCGCGACGATGGCGTCGCACAACGTTGTGTACGCCTCGGCAGCGACGCGTCCGCTGGGGTTCGCTCCGGCCACGACGGGCACGACGATTTCGGCGCCCGCCGCCTCCGCCAGATCAATGAACGCGCCGGCCGCCGTGCGCGTGCCCTTGGCGGCGCGGTACGCGTCGGCGCCGTAGTGCGGATGGAACGATGCCAGCGGTGTCGGTACCGGTGAGAACGTATTCGTCTCGTGATTGAAGCGGGCGATCAGGATGCGCATGAGCGGTCGGGTGATGGTGTCAAACGCGGCCAGCGGCCTGCAGCATCGCGTGCAGCAGCACGTTGGCCCCGGCTTCAAGATGTTCGGGGCGGGCGTCTTCGATCTCGTTGTGGCTGATGCCGTCCTTGCACGGCACGAAGATCATCGCGGTGGGGGCCACACGCGCCAGATAGACCGCGTCATGGCCCGCGCCGCTGATCACGTCCATCTCCGACAACCCCAACTGCCGCGCGCCGCTGCGCACCGCGTTCACCAGCGTGGCGTCAAACGGCTGCGGCGGGAAGTACACGACCTGGCGCAATGCGATGTCGATGCCGCTGCGTGTGCGCAACTCCGCCACCGCCTCATGCAGTGCCGCATCCATGTCGGACAACACCGCGTCGTCGGCCGCGCGGAAGTCGATCGTCATCGATACCTGCCCCGGAATCACGTTGCGCGAATCCGGATGCACGCTCAGGCAGCCCACCGTGGCGCGCGCATGCGGCGGGCGCTCGAGCGCGATGCGGTTGGCAATGCCGACGAGTTCTGCGGCGGGCAACAACGCATCGCGGCGCAGCTCCATCGGCGTGGGGCCGGCGTGCGCTTCCATGCCGGTCAAGACCACGTCGTACCAGCGCTGGCCGAGCGCGCCCGTCACCACGCCGATGGTCTTGCCGTGTGCCTCCAGCACCGGCCCTTGTTCGATATGCGCTTCGAAGTAGGCACCGACGGCTCGGCCGCCAACAGACTCACTCCCCGCATAGCCGATACTGCGCAGCGCCTCGCCCACGGCCACGCCGTCGCGGTCCTGCGCGGCCAGCACGGCATCCAGCGCAAACTCGCCGATGAACGCGCCGGAGCCCATCATCACCGGCACGAAGCGCGAACCTTCTTCGTTGGTCCACACGGCCACTTCGATAGGCGCTTCCGTTTCGATGCCCGCATCGTTGAGCGCGCGCACCACCTCGATGCCGGCGAACACGCCGTAGTTGCCGTCGAACTTGCCGCCGGTCGGCTGCGTGTCGATGTGGCTGCCGGTCATGACGGGCGGCAGCGCGTTGTTGTGTCCAGGCCGGCGCGCGAACAGGTTGCCGATGGCGTCCACACGCACGGCGCAGCCTGCGGCTTCGGCCTGTGCAACGAAGAAATCGCGGCCTTGCCGGTCGAGATCGGTCAACGCGAGGCGGCGCACGCCGCCCTTGGGCGTGGCGCCGATGCGCGCCTGCTGCATGAGCGTGTCCCACAGGCGTGCGCCGTTGATGCGCAAAGTGGTGTCGAGTTGCGTGGTCGTCATGATGTGTACGTTTAAGCGGCCAGGCCGACGCCGAGGTAGCGGTCCTTGATGGCGTCGTCGGCGCGGAAGGCTTCGTTGGTGCCGGTGTAGACCACGCGGCCCTGTTCGATGATCACGTGGCGATCGGCGAGCTGCGTGCAGACTTCGAGGTTCTGTTCGACCAGCAGGATGGATACGCCCGCCTGCTTGATGACCTTCAGCTGCGCGACGATCTCCTCCACGATGACGGGGGCCAGACCTTCGACCGGCTCGTCGAGCATCAGCAGGCGCGGGTGGTTCATGAGCGCGCGGCCGATGGCGAGCATCTGCTGCTCGCCGCCCGATAGGTTGGCGCCACCGTTACGCCGCCGCTCATGCAGTCGCGGGAAGATGCGATAGATGTCAGCCAGCTGCCACGGAGAATCGCGCCGCGCGCCGAGCTTCAGGTTCTCTTCTACCGTCAGCAGCTTGAAGATGCCGCGATGCTCCGGCACCAGGCACAGGCCCTGCGCGGCAATGCGGTGCGGCGGCTGCCCAGCGATGTCCTTGCCACGAAAACGCACTTGCCCGCCGCGCGGCGTGACGACGCCGGCAATCGCTTTGAGCGTGGTCGATTTTCCAGCGCCATTGCGGCCGAGCAGCGTCACCAGTTCGCCCTCGCCCACCGTGAGCGCCACGCCCTGCAGCACGTGGCTCTTGCCGTAATAGCCGTGGAGGTCTGCAACGTCGAGAATCGCCGTCGTCGTCATGCTTTACCTCCCGTGATCATGTTGCCGAGATACGCGGCGCGCACGCGCGGATCCGCCCGCACGGCATCGGGCGTGCCCTCCATGAGCACCTTGCCCTGCTGCATGACGGTGATCATGTCGGAGATGTCCATCACGATGTCCATGTTGTGTTCGATCAGCACGACCGTGTGATCCTGCGCGAGGCCGCGAATGAGCGCCTTCATGGCGGGCAGGTCGTCCACGCCCATGCCGGAGGTGGGTTCATCCAGGAAGATCGCGCGCGGGTTGGCGGCCAGCGCCATGCCCACTTCCAGCCGGCGCTGCTGGCCGTGCGAAAGGACGGCGGCCGGCGTGTCGGCCAGGCGCGGCAATTCAAGCCGATCGAGCACGCGGTCGACCGTGTCGGCGCAGGCCAGCTCGCCCTGCGGCAGGCGCCAGCCGTGCAGGGCACGACGCGGCGTGGTGCCGAGTGCGGCGAGGCGCAGGTTCTCACGCACGGAAAGGCTCGGGAACAGGCTCGTCACCTGGAACGAACGCGCAATGCCACGCTGCACACGCTGGTAGTCGGCTTCACGCGTCACGTCGTGGCCATCGAAAACGATGGTGCCGCTGGTGATCATGCGTGTGCCCGTGAGCATGTGGAACAGCGTGGTCTTGCCCGCGCCGTTGGGCCCGATGACGGAATGGACCGTGCCGGGCATCACACGCAAGTCAACGCCGCCCAGTGCGGTGAACTTGCCGTACTGCTTGACGATGCCGGCGGCCTGGAGGATGGGCGTGGTGGTCATGCGCGCTCCTCCTGCACCGCGGGTGCCTGACGCGGTGCGCGCACGCGCTGCCACAGCTTCTGCCCGAGCCCGAACAGCCCGCGCTGCATGAACAGGCTCACCGCAATCAAGAGGAAGCCCAGCAGCATCAGCCAGCGCGGCCACAGGCTGGAGAGCCAGTCCGACAGCAACACATAGAACGCTGCGCCCAACACCGAGGCAAACACGTTGCCCGTGCCGCCGATCACGGTCATCACCAGAATCATCTCGCTGACGTGGTAGTCGATATTGGCCAGCGGCGCGATGCCCGTGAGCATGGCGTGCAAGGCGCCCGCCAGCCCCGTCACCGCACCGGAGATGACAAACGCGAGCAGCTTGAAGGCGCGCACGTTGTAGCCGACGGCGAGCGCACGTTCTTCGTTGTCGCGAATGGCCAGCAGCGTGCGGCCAAACACCGATTCCGTCACACGCTGCACGAGGAAGAACACGACGAGGAACAGCGCCGCGACAAACGCGTAGAACGCCCACGGTGACGCCGCAAACGCCGGACGCGGAATGTCCAGCAGGCCGTTGTCTCCGCCTGTGAGCGACGGCGTGGTGTAGGCCAGGAAATAGAACATCTGCGAGAAGGCCAGCGTCAGCATGACGAAGTACGTGCCGCGCTGGCGGATGGCAAACCAGCCGACCACCGCCGCCACGACCGCGCCCACCACCACGGCCAGGACAAGCGCCACCGGCATCGGCAGCGCCAGTTGTGTGAGGCCGATGCCCACGGCATAGCTGCCGAGCCCGAAGAAGATGCCTTGCCCGAACGACAGCAGCCCCGTGTAGCCGAGCAGCACGTTGCAGGCCATCACCGCCATCGCGTAGACGAGCACTTCGGTGGCCAATGTGCCGGACGTCAGCACCAGCGGCAGCAGCAACGTCACGCCCAGCGCCAGCCACCAGAAGCGATGACGCGAAATTCCATTGAATGCGGCTTGCATCATCCCCTCCCCAGCAGGCCGTGCGGGCGCAGCAGCAGCACGGCCGCCATCGCCACGTAGATCATCAGCCGCGCGCCCTCGGGCCACAGCGTGCTCATCAGGCTCTGCACGATGCCGACCAGCAGGCCGCCAACCAGCGCCCCCGCAAAGCTACCCATGCCGCCCACCACCACAACCACGAAGGCGACGCCGAGGGCCTCCACGCCCATGAAGGGCTCCGCGCCGCGAATGGGCGCAGCCAGCACACCGGCCACCGCCGCCGTCGCCGCGCCCAGTGCAAACATCAAGCTGAACAGGCGGAATACGTTGATGCCGAGCAGCGAGACCATCTCGGTCGATTCACTGCCCGCGCGCACCGCGCTGCCCAGGCGCGTGCCCTCCAGCAGCCACCACAGCGCGAGCGCCAGCACGGCGGTAAAACCGATGACGAACAGGCGGTATTTCGGGTAGACGAAATCGCCCCACATCACCACGCCCTGCAAGGCATCGGGCGCCGGTACATCCACGCCCAGCGGCCCCCACGCCACGATGATGAGTTCCTGCACGACCAAGGCCAGACCCACGGTGACGAGGATGTGGAATTCGTGCGCCTGCGCGTAGACGTGGCGCAGCAGCACTTTCTCCGTCACCCAGGCCAGCGCGCCGATGACGATGGGCGCAAGCACGAGCGCCAGCCAGAAATCCATGCCCATCTGCAGGGCCTGGAAGCAGAGATACGCGCCCAGCGCATAAAACGCGCCGTGGGCGAAATTGACGAAGCGCAACAGCCCGAAGATGATCGACAGCCCTACCGCCAGCAGAAAGTAGAGCATGCCGATCCCCACGCCGTTGACGACCTGGAGCAGGTAGACATTCATTGCGTTGACCGAAATGGCACTCAGGAAGACAAGCGCCCGTGCTTCAACAGCTGAAGCCAGCCGGGCGTGCGGCAGATCAGACCCTCAGGCCAGCTTGCAGTGCGTCTGTTCGACCGGCAGGAAGGCCTTGCCGACGGCGACCACTTCGGCAAAGTCGTCCTTGTCCTTCATGCGGCTCTTGGGCTTGCCCTTGAGCAGGTAGTAGTTCTTGAGCACCTGGTGGTCGGCCGCGCGAATTTCTTCGGGGCCCGTCAGGCCGTCGTACTTCATGCCCTGCAGCGCGGCAATCACGGCCTTCGGATCGGCGCTGCCGGCCTTGGCCATCGCGTCGAGCAGGATCTTGGTGCAGGTGTACGAGCCTGCCAGGCTGTAGTTCGGGTTGGTCTTGAACGCCGCCTGCGTGCGCTTGACCAGATCGCGGTTGGCGGGCGTATCGACGTCGTGCCAGTACTGCGCGCCGAAGTACACGCCATCGCACAGGTCGGCGCCGAGCGATTCGAACTGCTCCAGGCCAGACGCCCACGCCACCAGGATCGTCGTGTTCTTCTTCATGCCGAAGCTCACCGCCTGGCGCAGCGTGTCGGACGATTGCGAACCGAAGTTCAGGATCAGCAGCACGTCGGGCTTGGCGGCCATCGCGTTGGTCAGGTAGCCGCTGAATTCCTTCTCGGTGAGCGCGTGATAGCTGTTGCCCACATGCTCGATGCCCTTTTCCTTGAAGATGTTCTTGGCCGCGGAGAGCAACCCGTCGCCAAACACGTATTGCGGCGTGATGGTGTACCAGCGCTTGGCCTTGGGCATCGACTCGATGAGCGGGCGCACGGTGCGCTCGATGGCGCCGTATGTGGGCACCGACCAGCGGAAGGTCGCGCGGTTGCAGTCCTTGCCGGTAATTTCATCGGCGCCCGCGGTCGTGATGAACACCCCGCCGAACTTCTCCGCCTCCTTGCCCATCGCGAGCGACTCGGACGACAGGATGCCGCCCGCGAAGTAGCGCGCGTTCTTCTGCTGCGCGAGTTCCTGGACCTTGCGCACGGCCGTGGCCGGCTTGCCTTCGGTGTCGAGCACGCTATACGCCAGCGGGCGGCCCAGCACCTTGCCGTATTGCTCCACGGCCAGCTTCATGCCCAGGTCGGCGAATTTGCCGTTGGCGGCAAACGGGCCGGACATCGGCACCGGACAGCCCAGTTCAATGGCATCGGCAGCCCACGCAGAACGGGCCTGCAGCAGCGACGCGGGCACGGCGGACAGCGCCGCCAGTTTGAGCAAATCTCGACGATTCAAAGCGCACTCCTCAAGTTCGTGTGAATACAGAACAGCGCTCGGAGCCACCACGGGCGGCAGCTTCCTCCTGGCCTTGACCGGCGAGGTTTTCGCCGACCATCACGCCGAGCAAGAACCAGACCAGTTTTTTTATATTTGTTATGATAAATAGGCGAAATCATCATAGAAGCCGCATCGGCGATGCGTCAACGGCAAAGGCGTCGGTGTTTACTCCAAGGTGTGCGACACGGCCGCCGCGCACGACGATGTGGAAAACCGGTGCGCACGCACGATTGCGGGGCACACATGCACCACGCTTGCCAGTCGGCACGACGCGGCCCCGCAGTTAGAATGCGCGCAACAAGGAACGGACATCCATGGCCACACTCGGATCAGGCAAGACGGCGTCGATCGGCATCCGCAAGCAAAAGCGCGCCGACCTCGTTGCCGAAGAACTCAAGCGGCTGATCACGCAGCGCAACCTCAAGCCCGGCGACAAGCTGCCGCAGGAGATCAAGCTGCAGGAGACCTTCGGAGTCAGCAAGGGCACCATCCGCGAAGCGCTCAAGTCATTGGAGGTGCAGGGGCTGGTGAGCGTGAGCACGGGGCCCGCCGGCGGCGGCACCATCGTCGAGGTGCCGTTGGACCGCACGTTCCAGCTCATGCAGAACTATCTGTTCTTCAAGGACATCGGCATTGCAGACGTCTACACCGTGCGCTGCCTGCTTGAGCCTGAACTGGCCGCGGGCGCGGTGCCGCATCTGACCGAAGACGATTTCCGCGCGCTCGAGCACACCATCGACCTCTGCGACCCAGCGTCGACCAAAGCCGCTGCGCCACTCGACCAGCGTCAGGAAGATCTGAGCTTTCACGACATCCTGGCCGCGGCCAATCCCAACCCGATGCTGCGGTTCTGCTGCGAGTTGATCAACGAGATGATTCGGCAGCTCGTGGTGTTCGGTAACGAAACCTCGCCGAAGGACCACGCGAAGTTCGGCGCCTCCAACGTGAAGTTCCACCGGCAGATTCTGGATGCGGCCCGCGCGCGCGACGCCGACACCGTGCGCGCGCTCATGAGTACGCACATGGACGACTGCACGCATCACGTCACGCGCATGAAGGGCCGCGTGCACGGCCGCCTCGTGCTCGACTCAGAGATGCCGCGCCGCCATCGGCCACTGATCGACGATCACGACGACAGCGGCCACAGCGACCACAGCGAAGACCGCGTGTGACGGTTCAGTAAGTCTTGTAGGGCAGGAACTTGCCGCTCATGACGATGCGCACGCGATCGCCCTTGGGGTCGGGCTCGCGCGTGAGATCCATGTTGAAGTCGATCGCGCTCATGATGCCGTCCCCAAACTCTTCGTGGATCAGCGCCTTGAACGTCGTGCCGTACACGCTGATGAGTTCATAGAAGCGGTAGATCAACGGATCCGTCGGCACCGACGTGGGCAGCGACCCTTTGTACGGCGTCACCTGCAGCAGCATGACGGCCTCTTCGGGCAGATCCAGCGCCGCGCCAACCGCCTTGGCCTGCGCTTCGGTCAGCGTCATCTGCCCGAGCAGCGCTGCGGTGCTCCACTCCTTGCTGTGGCCGATCACTTCGGCCAATTGCGCCCAGCTCAACTGCTTCTTCATCTTCTGCAGGACGATCATTTCGGTCACGTCTTCGCGTTGCATTTCGGCACCTCCGGAGGTTTGGGGGAACGGCGCGCAGCATGAGCAAGGTCGATGCCATGCACGCAGCGCCGCGCCTATGGCGACACTTGGGCCCGGTGTAAAACTTTCCGCACCGCAATATCCGCCCGGCAACGATTTCAAAGCGTTGTGAGAACCCGCGAACTAGGGCAAACCCCGAGATTGACAGCGCTGTCAATTGTGGCCATTCTTGCGTCCGTCGGCTCGCCACACTATTCAGAAGAGAACGCTGACACCGCTGTCATGCATGGCAGACGGTCCAATATCAGGAGACAGTCCATGGAGCTTGAAGCCGCACGTCCGGCCGCACGTCGTCATTCCCGCAACAAGCGCTTTGGTCAACGCGTCGGCGCGTCGGCCATTGCAGCCGCCGTACTCGCGCTGGGCGCAGCCAGTGCCCACGCGTATGACATCACCACCAGCCCCTATCTGACCGGCGACTGGGGTGGCTTGCGCACCCGTCTGGCAGAACAGGGCGTGAACTTTAACCTCGGTTACGGCAGCGAAGTGGCGCACAACTTCAGCGGCGGCACCGAACATCTCACGCGCTACACCGATCAATGGGTCATCGGTACGGCGCTGGACCTGCAGAAACTTGTCGGCTGGCAGGGCGCCACGTTCCAGGCCACCGTCACTGACCGCAACGGCCGCAACCTCGGCAGCGACGCGAACATCGGCAACAACATGCTGATCCAGGAAGTCTATGGCCGCGGCCAGACCTGGCACCTGACGCAGTTCTGGCTGAACCAGAAGCTGCTCAACAACCGGCTGGAAATCAAGGCAGGCCGCGTAACGGTGGGCGAAGACTTCTTCTCGTTCTCGTGCGACTTCCAAAACCTGACGTTCTGCGGCTCGCAACCGGGCAACCTGGTGGGCGGCTACTGGGTAAACTGGCCGACCAGCCAGTGGGGCGCGCGCGCCAAGGTGCACACCTCGGCCGAAACCTATGCGCAGATCGGCGTGTACCAGGTCAACCCGAATTACGTGGATGACGGCTGGGCCCGGCGCAACGGCTGGAAGCTGAACAACCCCGGCGGCACCACCGGCGCGCTGATTCCGCTGGAATTCGGCTGGATGCCCACCATCGAGGGCCGCCCGGGCACGTACCGCGCAGGCGTCTGGTACAACACGTCGAACGGCAAAGACCTGTATGAAGACGTGAACGGCAACGCCCGCGGCATCACCGGCCTGGACGCCAAGCAACGCAGCGGCCAGTACGGCGTCTACCTGAACCTGCAGCAGCAGATCACGGGTGCGCCGGACGGACGCGGCGCCACGGTGTTCCTGAACTTCTCGCAAGCTGATCGCAACACCGCGCAGACCGACCACCAGATCTCGGTGGGCGTGCAGTACAAGGGGCCGTTCGATCGCTTGGCCGACACCGTCGGCTTTGCCGTGGGTGCCACGCACAATAACGGCCGCTATGCCGACTTTGTCCGGCAAACCAACGCACGCACCGGCGCCAATACCGTGGTGGGTGACGGCTACGAATACGTGAGCGAGTTGTATTACAGCTGGTCGCCGGTGAAGTCTGTGTACTTCCGTCCTAATCTGCAGTACATCCTTCATCCGGGCGGCACTTCGCAAAACAAGAATGCCTTCGTCGTCGGCCTGAAGACCGGCGTCACGTTCTAAGAATGCACTTGCGCACAATAGGAGACCTTTCATGATTTCCCGCGTACTGAACACCCTCGCCGCTGCGGCGGTCCTGACTTTCGCCGCCACCTCGGCCCACGCCAGCAAGGAAGCGCCAGTCATCGGTTTCTCGATCGACGACCTGCGCGTGGAGCGCTGGACGCACGACCGCGACTACTTCGTCGAATCGGCCAAGAAGCTGGGCGCGACCGTCAACGTGCAGTCGGCCAACGCCAACGAAGCCAAGCAGATCGCCCAGATCGAAAACCTGATCGCCCAGAACGTCGACGTGCTCGTGATCGTGCCGTTCAACTCGAAGGTGCTCGGCAACGCCATTGCCAGCGCCAAGAAGAAAGGCATCAAGGTGGTGTCGTATGACCGCCTGATCCTGAACGCCGACATCGACGGCTACGTGACCTTCGACAACGTGAAGGTGGGCGAGCTGCAGGCGCAGGGCGTGGTCAAGCTCGCGCCGAAGGGCAATTACTTCCTTCTGGGCGGCGCCGCGACCGACAACAACGCACGCCTGCTGCGCGAGGGCCAGATGAAGGTGCTCAAGCCGTACGTCGACAAGGGCGACATCAAGATCGTCGGCGAGCAGTGGACGCCGGAGTGGGACCCCTCCAAGGCGCAGAACATTGTTGAGAACGCGCTGACCGCCAACAACAACAACATCCAGGGCATCGTTGCCTCCAACGACGGCACGGCCGGCGGCGCGATCCAGGCGCTGGCACGCCAGAAGCTGGCGGGCAAGGTGCCGGTGTCGGGCCAGGACGCTGACTTGGCCGCTGTCAAGCGCGTGGCCGAAGGCACGCAGGCCATGACGGTGTACAAGCCGATCAAGCAGATCGCCGCCACCGCCGCCGAGATGGCCGTCGACCTCGTGAAGGGCACGGCGCCGAAGTTCAACACCAAGCTGAACAACGGCAAGAAGGATGTCGACACCGTGCTGCTGACCCCGACGCTGCTGACCAAGGACAACCTGGACAGCACCGTCGTCAAGGATGGCTTCTATACGCATCAGCAGATCTTCGGCAAGTAAGCAGCCGATGCAGTGGTCAGTCGTAGTCAGTAGGAGAACGCCATGAGCAGTAACGGCACCCTGTTCGAGATGCGCAACATCGTGAAGTCGTTCTCCGGTGTGCGCGCGCTCGACGGCGTCAGCCTGGCAGTGAGGCCGGGCGAGTGCGTCGGCTTGTGCGGGGAGAACGGCGCCGGGAAATCGACCCTCATGAAGGTGCTGTCGGGGGTCTATCCCTACGGCACCTTCGAAGGCGAGATCCTGTGGGAAGGTGAGCCGCTGCGCGCGCATTCCGTGCGCGACAGCGAGCGCGCCGGCATCGTCATCATCCACCAGGAACTGATGATGGTGCAGCAGCTCTCCGTCACGGAGAACATCTTCCTCGGCAACGAGATCACCAAGCCGGGGGGCCGCATGGACTACGACGCCATGCACGCCAAGGCAGAAGAACTCCTTGCCCGCCTGCGTCTGACCGACGTGAACGTGGCCGCGCCCGTAATGAACTACGGCAGCGGCCACCAGCAGCTTTTCGAGATTGCGAAGGCGCTCGCCAAGAATGCGCGCCTGCTGATCCTGGACGAGCCGACCTCGTCGCTGTCCGCCAAGGAAATCGAGGTGCTCCTGTCCATCATCGACGACCTCAAGCGCAGCGGCGTGGCATGCGTCTACATCTCGCACAAGCTCGATGAGGTCAAGCGCGTGTGCGATACCGTCACCGTCATCCGCGACGGCAAGCACATCGGCACACGCCCCGCCGCCGACATGACCATCGACAACATCATCACGATGATGGTCGGCCGCGAAATGACGTCGCTGTTCCCGAAGGTGGAACACACGGTGGGCGACGTGGTGATGGAAGCGCGCAACGTCACTTGCTGGGATGTCACCAACCCCAACCGCAAGCGCACAGACAACGTGAGCTTTGCCGTGCGCCGCGGCGAAATCCTCGGCGTGGCCGGGCTCGTGGGCGCGGGGCGTACGGAAATGGTCTCCGCGCTGTTCGGCGCATACCCCGGCCGCTCCAGCGCCGAGATCATCATGGACGGCAAGCCCGTCAAGGTGACCTCTCCGGCGGATGCAATCGCGACCGGCATCTGCCTCGTGCCAGAAGATCGCAAGCGCCACGGCATCGTCCCGCTGATGGCCGTGGGCGAAAACATCACGCTCGCCACGCTGGCGCAATACGCGCGCGGCTTGCGTGTGGACAAGGGCGCCGAACTCACCACCGTCGACCGCGAAATCAAACGCCTGCGCATCAAGACCGCCAGCCCGGCGCTGGCGATTGCGAGCCTCTCGGGCGGCAACCAGCAGAAAGCCGTGGTCACGAAGATGGTGCTGGCAATGCCGAAGGTGCTGATCCTCGACGAACCCACGCGCGGTGTCGACGTCGGCTCCAAGTACGACATCTACAAGATGATTGCCGACCTGGCCGCCAGCGGCGTCGCGATCATCATGGTCTCGTCCGAGATGCCGGAAATCCTGGGCATGAGCGATCGTGTCCTGGTCATGGGCGAAGGCCAGCTGCGCGGCGACTTCGTCAACCAAGGCCTCACCCAGGAGCGCATCCTGGCTGCTGCAATCAACGCTGAACCCGGCCGCCAAGCGGCCTGAATCGCCATGTCCAATATCCTGCAATCCCAACTCGCCCGTCAGAACGGTGGCAGTGGCGGCCCGCGCCTGGACGGCCGCGCCATCCAGCAATTGTTCGTGCGCTACAAGGTGCTTGCGCTCCTGCTGGCCGTGGCGCTCATCTGGGTGTTCTTCTACTTCCAGACCAACGGCACGTTCCTCAAACCCAACAGCATCTCCAACCTGTTCCTGCAGATGTCGGTGACGGGCATGCTGGCCTGCGGCATGGTGTTCGTCATCATCGCGGGGGAGATCGATCTTTCCGTCGGCTCGCTGCTTGGCCTGCTGGGCGGGCTGGTCGCCATCCTCACCGTCAACCTGGGGTGGAACACCTGGCTGGCCGTGGGTACGGTGCTCGTGGCAGGCGCGGCCATCGGCGTGGTCAACGGCTTCATCACGACCAAGCTGCGCGTGCCCTCGTTCATCGTTGGCCTGGGCGGCATGCTGGCCTTCCGCGGCTTGCTGCAGTGGAGCACCGACAGCGTGACGATCGCCCCGGTGCCCGATGACCTCGGCAACCTCGCGCAGAGCTTCGTGCCGGCATGGCTGGCGTGGTCGCTGGCCGCCGTCATCGTTGCCGGTTCGGTTGTGCTGACCGTGCTCCGCCGTCGTGAGCGCACCCGCCTGTCGCTCTCGCTCACGCCGATCTGGGCTGACGGACTGAAGCTGCTGGCGATCGCGGCGGCCTCGTTCGGCTTTGTCGCCGTACTCAACCAGGCCAGCGGCGTGCCGCTGCCGGTGCTGATCCTGCTCGTGCTGCTGGCCATCTTTTCGTACGTCGCGACACAAACGGTCTTCGGCCGTCACGTCTATGCGGTGGGCGGCAACATGGAAGCCACGCGCCTGTCCGGCGTGAACGTCGGCCGCGTCAAGCTGCTGGTGTTTGTGCTGATGGGCCTGATGTGCGCCTTCGCGGGCATCATCACCACCGCGCGTTCGGCCGCGGGGTCGCCCTCCGCCGGCGTGGGCGGCGAACTGGATGCCATCTCCGCCTGCTTCATCGGCGGCACGTCGATGCGAGGCGGTTCGGGCACCGTGTACGGCGCACTGATCGGCGCACTCGTCATGGCGAGCCTCGACAATGGCATGCAGCAGATGAACGTCGACGCCTCATGGCAGATGATCGTCAAGGGCGTGGTGCTGGTTGTCGCGGTGCTGATCGACGTGCTGTCGGGCTCCAATCGCGGCTGACAGCAGCTCGGTTCACACCACTCCAGGGCCCATTCGGCCCACCCTCCCTGATCCGGAACGATACGGCGGCGCGCGACGTTGCAGCGCCAGCCGCCGATCGCCCTTTTTTCTCCTCATCCCGAACGGAATTCGACATCGTGGCTGACTACCAAACCCCTGCTCGCGTTCTTGTGACCGGCGTGGCCGGCAACCTGGGCCGCAAGGTCGTCGAGGCACTGGCCTCCGCCCCGTGGTGCACGTCCATCATCGGCGTTGACTGGGTTGCCCAGAACGTCGAGTTTTCGCCGCAAGCGGCCGAACGTTTTCAATGGGTCAAGGCCGACCTCACGCAAGCCGACGGCGCATGGACGGATCTGCTGGGCAACGTCGATGCCGTCATCCACCTGGCCGCGATCCACTCCACGCCGGACGCAACGTGGGAGCAGGCGCTGGCCTCCTACGGCATGACGCTCAATGTGCTGCAGGCTGCGGCCACGCACGGCGTGCGCCGCTTCGTGTTTGCCTCGTCCAACCACGCGATGGGCGCATACAAGGACCAACCCCTTGCCGGCACCATCGGCCCCGGCAAACTCACCGCCGAACTGCCGCCCGCCCCGGGCACGCGCTGGAACAACGGCACGGAAGACGTCTACTCGCTCGCCTACGGAACGTCCAAGGCCATGGGCGAACGGCTCTGCAAGGCAGTGGGCGCCGTGTCCGCGGCCAACGGCGGCAAGCTGTCGATCGTGTCGCTGCGCATCGGCTGGGCGCTGCCCGACGACAACGACCCGAACGACATCAACTATTCCGGCACCGCCGACACACCCGTGCCGACCGAGCTGCCAGATGAAGCCAGCCGCGTCGCACTGCGCTGGTTCCGCAACATGTGGCTATCGAATGGGGATCTGCGCCAGTTGTTCCTCTGCTCCATCACGGCCGACCCCGCGCGCTGGCCAGCACCGGCCATCGTCGTAAACGGCGTGTCGAACAACCGCGGAATGGATTGGGGCCTGGAGACCGGGCGCGAGTTGCTGGGGTATGAGCCGCAGGATGATTTGTATGCGTTGATCCGGCAGCCCGCCTAAGTTAACGCGCCGGCGCGCAGGTCGATTCCCGAATCACCAGCTCATACTGCAGATTCTCGTGCACCGAATGCGGCTTCAGCCCCGGCAGGTGCGGGCGATGAATTGCAATGAGCTGTTCCACCGCGGCATGCGCCATCGCCTGGATCGGCTGGCGCACGGTGGTGAGCGCTGGCCAGAGCTGGCGTGAGAGCGGCGTGTCGTCGTAGCCGCAAATGGAGAGTTCTTCCGGCACCTTGATGCCGCGCGCCTGCGCCACGCGCAGCACGCCGGCGGCCATGTCGTCATTGCCGGCAAAGATGGCGGTCGGGCGTGGCTCGCAGGACAGCAATCGCTCGGCGCAGGCGACGCCCGATTCGAACGAGTGCTCGCCCTGCTCGACCAGCCGTTCGTCGACTTCGATGCCGGCCTGCGCCATCGCATCGCGATAACCGAATACCCGCTGATACGCCGCGCCGTGGGCGGGATCGCACACCACGAAGCCGATGCGGCGGTGACCGAGGCCGATCAGGTGCAGCGTCATGTCGCGCGCGGCGGCGCGGTCTTCGGTGTTGACGGACAACCCCTTGTGCTCGCGATCGGCAGGTGCCAGGCGCACGTAATCGATGCCGGCTTCATCCAGCGCCGTGATCAGCGACGGCACGTCCGACACCGGCGGCGTCAGGATGATGCCGGCCAGGGCACGCTGGCGCGCACTCTGGATGATCTGGTCAGCGAGGTTCGGGTCGCGATAGTTGCACGGCGTGAGCAGCAGGCTGTAGTCGAGCGCCTGGCAGGCTTCGAGCGCGCCATGCTGGATGTTGACGATGTAGTTGTCGGAGGGGTTGTCGTAGACCAGCGCGATGATGTCGGCGCGCTTGCTGGCCAGTCGCCGGGCCGCCGGGTTGGGCCGGTAGTCGAGCGTCTGCATTGCCTCGACCACCTTCGCGCGCGTCTTCTCGCTGATGTTGGGCTCGTGATTCAGCACGCGCGAGACGGTCTTGATGGACACGCCCGCATGCGCGGCAACATCATCGACAGTGACGGCTCCGGCGTTGCGCTTCATGGTCTGGCGATGATCTGGCGAGTGTGGTTCTGAAACACGGAACGGGCGCCATCATGCGCCCGCCAATGTGTTCGATTTTAGCGCCAACCCCTGAGCCGCGCGGCCGAAAAAAACTAACGGGCGCTCAATCCCGACCGGCCGATCGGCAGCCGAACGATGCCTTGCGCCAGACTCGCGCCCAGCAGGACGAGGCCGCCGCCTATCCAGTGATAGCCGTGCACCGTCTCACCCAGCATTACCGCTGCCATAGCGGCTGTGAAGACCGGCATCAGATTCATCAACACCGCCGTACGCTCGCTGCCGATACGCTTGAGCCCCTGCATCCACAGATACGACGCGACGATCGACGAAGCAATGCCAGCAAACACCACCAGCCCGATGCCCTTGGCCGGCACGGCCAGGCTGTGCGCCGTCATGGCCACCGGCACGAGCATGACGACGGCCATCAGCACCTGCACGTACAGGTTGAGCCACTGCCCGAACGGCAGCGCCCACCGGCGATAGAGGATGTTGTAGAGCGCGTACGCCGTGGCGCCGGCAAGCACGAGCACGTCGCCATGGTTGATGCCGCCGTCGAACAGGTTGGCCGGTTCTCCACGCCCGAGCAGATACAGCACGCCCAGGAGCGACACCACCACACCGGTCACGGCCTGCGCCCCGACCGGCTGACGAAATACCGCCACATTCAAAAGCAGGCCCAGCATCGGGATCAGCGCACCGATCACGCCCATGTTGGTCGCGCTCGTGCTGTGAGCGGCGTAGTACGCCAGGCATTGGTACATCACCATGCCCAGCAGCGCGAGCACCGCAAAGCGGCGCCACTGCGCCAGCACGGCATGACGCTGTCGCCATAGCGGCCCCGCACAGAACGGCGTGAGCACGACGGCCGCCAGCACCCACCGGTAGAACGAAATGGCCGCCGGGTCCACCACCCCGGCCGCGGCTTTCGAAACGATCGTATTGGCAGCCCAGATCAGCACCGCCAGCAAGGGATACAGCACAGGCACGACGGCCTCCTCGAACACCCGAACACGGCAGTGTAGTAATGTCCGGTTCAAAACATATACTTCAAACCAGACAACCTCACCCCTCGAAAGCGACAACCGTGGCTGACACCGTGTACACCGCCTTCCGCGAAGCCGATCTGCGTGTGCCCAAGGGCGCTCCGTTCTACTTTCGCTACGACCATTTCGAGCCTGAAACCGATATCGAGCCGCACACGCACCCGTGGGGCCAGATCAGCCGGATCAGCCTCGGGTTGATGGAGGTGGTGGTCGATGGCCGCCGGCTGACGGCGCCTGCCGAATACGTGATCTGGGTGCCGGCCAACCAGCCGCATTCGGCATCGATCCGGCAAGCGACGGATTTCCTCTCGCTGTACATGGCGGAGCCGCTTGCGCAGCGGCTGCCACCCATGGCTTGCCTGATTCCGCAAACGCCGCTGGTGCGTGCGCTGTTCGAAGACTTCGCCACGCGCCGCGTCACCGCCATGGCTGACGAGTGGGACTTGCGCCAGTTCGAATTGCTGGTCGAAACGTTGGTGCGTGCCGGCCACGCCGATAGCTACCTGCCCGACAGCACCGACCGGCAGCTGGAGCCCATCCTGCAAGCCATCCGCCTGGACCCCGCAGACACCACCACGCTGCAGCAATGGGCCGAGCGCGTGCACGGCACCGAACGCACCCTTGCACGCCGCTTCCAGACCGAACTCGGCATGAGTTTCCTGCAGTGGCGCAACCGCGTGCGGTTGCTGCGGGCGCTAGTGTGGCTCAAGGAAGACCGCCCGGTGCAAGAGATTGCGCTCGCGCTGGGTTATGGAACGGCTTCGGCGTTCATTGCGATGTTCCGCAAGCAGGTCGGGTTTTCGCCCGAGCGCTATCGACGGCAGATGTGTGGCGAGGCGGAGCGCCCCGCCGCATAGACCGTCGTCATCAAGCGACCGATTAACCGCCATCAGCCACCAAAGCGTAGCCCGACACAAAGCTCGCATCATCCGAAGCGAGGGAGGCCACGATGGTTGCCATTCCTCTGCGCTGCCGACACGGCCCGCCGGTGTGCCCGCCGCAAAGTCATACATCGCTTGGGCTGACGGCCAGATGCCGCGATGGTGAAACGGCGTCTCGACCAGGCCCGGCGGTCTCGACATCTGGAACGATCGTTACGCGCGAAACGCGGCGATCGGCGTTGTGTTTGTCGGGATTCCGATCGGTTCGAAGAAGATCGCCTCGTTCTACTTCGACGATGCGGACGGCGTGCTCAAGAAGATCGAATACAAGGTCCTGCAGCAATAACCCCATCACACCAGCCGCGCGCCACCCATGGCGCGGGCACGGCATGGCCAACGCCTGCACTCACGGCGGCACGTCAATTCCCCCAATCGCAACGCGCCCTCGTGTCTTGCTTGTTGCATTGAGCACGAACGAAAGAGGGATGGGCCACCAACACAAAAAACAAGTTGCATATCTAACCATCCTCACCTACCATCGACTCACCATGTTCGACCACTGCCTCTACTTCAACACCACCGCCCTGGCCCGCAAGCTCGACCGGGTCTGGGCAGACGCCTTCGCGCCGTTTGATCTCACGCCGCCGCAAGGCTTCATGCTCCGTGCGATCGTCGACCGCCCGGGCATGCTGCAAAGCGAGTTGTCGGAAGCGATGTCCGTCACGCGCCCCACGGCAACGCGCGCGCTGGATGGCCTGGAAAGCAAGGGCCTGATCGAACGCCGCAAGACGGAAGCCGACGGCCGCGAGACCGCCGTCTTCCCGACGCCGGAAGCCGTCAAGATCGGCGCGGCGTTGAACGAGGCGAGCGGCGCCGTCACCGCAAGGTTGAAGCGCGTGCTGGGCAGTACCGAGTTCATCGATACGGTGACGAAGATCCGAGGTGTGCGCTCCACCCTGACATGAGCGTGCATTTTTTTTGACCATGTAGTTGCATTGCTAACTAATAGGGGAAACCGCCATGCCCATCCTCAACGTCAAAGTCAGTGCCCAACGTTCTGCAGAGATGACGCAGAAGATTTCCACCACGCTCCTCGAACTCACGGCTCGCATCCTGGGCAAAGACCCGAAGGTGACGGCCATCGCGATTGACTATGTGGACCCGCAAGACTGGGTCGTCGGCGGACAGACCCTGGCCGCGCAAGGCAAGAACAGCGTCTATTTCGACATCAAGGTGACGGACGAAACGAATACCAAGGCGGAAAAGGCGCAGTACATCGCCGAGGCGTTCACGGCTTTTGCTGAGCTGCTCGGCAATCTGCACGAAGAGAGCTATATCTATGTGCAGGACGTTCGCGCCACAGCTTACGGCTACGGCGGCAAGACGCAGGAGTACCGCTACCAACACGCATAAATGTGCCGATCGCGTCTCTCCCACCAACTAAGGAACAGGTGAAATCATGAACCGCATGAGCGCTTTCTTCGCGGCCAGTTGGCTGGCCGCCGCGTTGCTGTACTTTGGCCAACATTCGTTGCCGCTGACCGCGCTCTCGGGGGTGGTGTTGCTGGCGGGGTTCGATCTGCTGCGTCCGTGACGCTTCAGCGGGTGCGGTGCTGCGCACGGTATTGCAAGGGGCTGCAACCGTGGCCGGCAGAGAACGCGCGACTCAGCGCGCTGACGCTGCCGTAGCCGCATTCATCGGCAATGTGGTCGAGCGGCTGCCGGCCCGTTCGCAGCAGAAACGCCGCCAGCTCCAGACGCAGGGTCGCCACGTAACGCCGCAGATTGCTGCCGGTGGCGGCGGCAAAACGGCGCGTCAGGCTCCGCTCGCTCATCGCTGCCTGGGCGGCCAACTCGGCCAATGTGGGAGGCGCTGCCAGTTCCCGCTCCACAATTTCCTGGATGGCCAGCATGGCCGTATCGCCGTGGCGCTTGAACTGCGCCGTCCACACGGCCATGTGCTCGTATGACGGCAGGGACTGCGTGAGCGCCGTGCGAAGCATCCGCTGCGATGCGCCCGCCCCACGGCAGTGATCGATGACGTACGCGCAGGCGTCCACGGCGGGGTTGATGCCGCTGACGGTGATGATGCGGCCATCCACGGCCAATGGCCGATCGGGCGTGTAGTGCACGTTGGGAAAATGCCGTGCAAACCAGGCGCGCTCGCTCGCCAGCCCGGTCGCTCGACAACCATCGAGCAGCCCCGCCTTTGCAAACAGCGGCGCCGCGTTCATGCCGACCACCAGGGCGCCGGCCTCGTAGCGCGTGCGCAGCCAGTCGGCGATGTGCGCCTCTTCCGCATCCAATGTCGCCTCCGGGGCGAACTGTGCGGGCACGATCACGACGTCGTAGGCCGCATCGGTCAGCGCGGCGGTGGCGGGCACAGGCATATCGCCAAAGCTTCGGACGGCCGCCCCGTCGGCTGACAGCACATCGATGTCGAAGAGCCGGCTGCCCATCACATCGACGCTGCGCGCCTGCATGGTGCCGGCCACCAGCAGCATCTCCTGCGTGAGAAACACGTAACCGGCAAACAGGCGCGGCGGCAGCAGAATGGCGATACGTGCCCGCGCGCGCAGACCGGGGCGTTTGGAGGCAGCTTTCGGCTGGCGCTTCATATCAAGAAGGTGGCGATCCGGATCAACCGGAATTGTCGCGGCCTTGTTGAAATACGGCAACCCATCTGCCGCCCATTCTGGAGCCGCCATGATTGCCCGCACGCTGTTCGATGCTGAACACGACACCTTCCGTGAATCCGTCCGCCGCTTCATCGACGCCGAAGTCCTGCCCCACCACGAGCGCTGGGAAGACCAGGGCTACGTCGACCGCGTCATCTGGGAGAAGGCGGCCGCCGCTGGCTACCACTGCGCCAGCATGCCGGAAGCCTACGGCGGTGCGGGTGCCGATATCCGCTACAGCACCGTGCTGATCGAAGAGATCGCCCGCGCGGGCGCCACGGGCCTGGGCTTTGGCCTGCACTCGGAAATCGTCGCGCCATATCTGTTGCACTACGGCAGCGAGGCGTTGAAGCGGCATTACCTGCCCAAGCTGGCGAGCGCCGAGATGATCGGCGCAATTGCGATGACGGAGCCTGGTGCCGGCTCCGACCTGCAAGGCGTGCGCACCACCGCCACGCGCAGCCGCGACGGCAGTCACTACGTCCTCAACGGCTCGAAGATCTTCATCACCAACGGCTGGCACGCAGATGTAGTGATCGTCGTGGCGCGCACCACGCCGGAAGGCGGCGCCAAGGGCACGAGCCTCTTTGTCGTCGACACCAGCATGGAGGGCTTCAGCAAAGGCAAGCGCCTGAAGAAGGTCGGCATGAAGGCGCAGGACACCGCAGAGCTGTTCTTCGACAACGTGCGCTTGCCCGCCGGCAACCTGCTCGGCGAGGAACATCGCGGTTTTGCCTACCTGATGCAGGAGTTGCCGTGGGAGCGCCTGCAAATTGCCATCACGGCCATCGCCTCGGCCGAAGGCGCGCTTGAATGGACGCTGCGCTACGTGCGCGAGCGCCAGGCCTTTGGCAAGTCCATCCTCGATTTCCAGACCGCGCGGCACGCGCTGGCGGAACTGAAAACCGAAGTGCAGATTGGCCGCGTGTTCGTCGACCAGTGCATCGCGCTCAAGCTGGCCGGCAAGCTCGATGCCGCCACCGCATCGATGGCCAAGTACTGGACCACCGACCTGCAATTCAAGGTGATGGACCGCTGCGTGCAATTGCACGGCGGCTACGGCTACATGTGGGAATACCCCATCGCCCGCGCGTGGGCCGATTCGCGCGTGCAGCAGATCTACGGCGGCACCAACGAGATCATGAAAGAGCTGATCGCCCGCACCCTTTAACGAGCACGACCTTCAGGACTCAACGTTATGGAAGCTTATATCTACGACGCCGTGCGCACGCCGCGCGGCAAAGGCAAAAAGGACGGCAGCCTGCATGGCGTGACGCCGCTGCGCCTGGCCGCCACCGCGCTGCGCGCCATCCGCGATCGCAATCAGCTCGACACGGCATTGGTGGACGACGTCGTGCTCGGCTGTGTGGAACCGGTGGGCGAACAAGGCGCGTGCATCGGCCGCGTGGCAGTGCTGTCCGCCGGCTATGCCGAGACCACGGCCGGCGTGCAGATCAACCGCTTCTGCGCGTCGGGCCTGGAGGCCTGCAACATGGCCGCTGCGCAGGTGATGGCTGGGCAGAGCGATTTCGCCATCGGCGGCGGCGTGGAAAGCATGTCGCGCGTGCCGATGGGCGCCAGCGGCGGCGCGTGGCCGGTCGACCCGGCGGCCGCCATCCCGCTGTACTTCGTGCCGCAAGGCGTGTCGGCCGACACCATCGCCACCAAGTGGGGCTACAGCCGCCACGATGTCGATGCCTATGCCGCAGAGAGCCACCGCCGTGCGCATTCGGCCAGCACGGCCGGCTGGTTCACGGGTTCCATCGTGCCGGTGCGCGACCAGAATGGCCTGACCATCCTCGACCGCGACGAGATGATCCGCCCGCAGACCACCGTAGACACGCTCGCGCAGCTCAAACCGTCGTTTGCGGAATTGGGCGAGCAATACGGCTTTGACGCCGTGATCCGCCAGCGCTATCCGGAGCTTGAGCGCATCGAACATGTGCATCACGCGGGCAACAGCTCGGGCATCGTCGATGGCGCCGCGGCCGTGCTGATCGGCAGCCGCGAGGCCGGCAAGCGCGCGGGCCTCAAGCCGCGTGCGCGCATCCGCAGCTTTGCAAGCATCGGCTCGGAGCCGTCGATCATGTTGACCGGCCCTTCGTACGCGGCCGAGAAGGCACTCAAGCGCGCGGGCATGTCGGCGGCCGACATCGACCTGTACGAACTGAACGAAGCCTTCGCCTCGGTCGTGCTGCGCTTCATGGAGGTGCTGGCCGTGCCGCATGACCGCATCAACGTCAACGGCGGGGCCATTGCGATGGGCCATCCGCTCGGTGCGACGGGCGCCATGATTCTCGGCACGCTGCTCGACGAGCTGGAACGCCGTGGGGCGAGCACCGGCCTGGCCACGCTGTGCGTCGGTGCCGGCATGGGCACCGCCACCATCATCGAACGCCTTTGAGGAGCGTGCTGACATGATCGACATCACCATCGATACCGACGGTATCGCCACGCTCGCGTGGAACCAGCCGGGCCGTGCACAGAACGTGCTCAACGGCGAAACCTGCGCCGCCTTCTTTGCCGCCATCGACCGCGTATGCGCGGATGCAAGCGTCAAGGGCATCCTCGTCACCTCCGCCAAGGCGGATTTCATTGCCGGCGGCGACCTCGAATGGCTGCAGGCCAGCGACGACGCAGCCACGTTGTTCGAACGCACCGGCGAACTGCACCGCATGCTGCGCAAGCTGGAAACGTGCGGCAAACCCGTCGCCGCGGCGCTCCCCGGTTCAACGCTGGGTGGCGGGCTGGAGATTGCGCTCGCCTGCCACTATCGCGTAGCGGCCGACAACGCCCGCGCGCGCTTCGGCCTGCCCGAAGTCACGCTCGGCCTGTTGCCGGGTGGCGGCGGCACGCAGCGTCTGCCGCGCTTGATTGGTGTGCAGAAGGCGCTGCCGATGCTGTTGGAAGGCAAGCGCATCAAGGCGGCCGAGGCGCTCAAGCTCGGCATTGTCGATGCCGTCGTCAACGCCGGGGAAGACGTCGGTGCCGCGCGCACCTGGCTGCTGGGCGAAGGCCAGACCCGCACGCAGCAACCGTGGGACATCAAGGGCTACAAGGTGCCCGGGGGCGCCATCTCCAGCCCCGCCGTGCAGCAGCTATTCACGGCGGCCAACGCCATGCTGCGGCAGAAGACCTACGGCAACTATCCGGCGGCGGCCAGCATCCTGTCGTGCGTGTATGAAGGGCTCATCACCGATCTCGATACGGGCCTCAAGACCGAAGCACGCTACTTCGTGCAGGCGGTGCTGTCGCCGGAGGCACGCGCGATGATCCGTACCCTCTTCTTCAGCCTGAACGCGGCCAACAAGCTGGCCGCGCGCCCCGCCGATGTGCCGGTGCGCCGCTACGCCAAGGTGGGCGTGCTGGGTGCGGGCATGATGGGCGCCGGCATCGCTTACGTCACCGCCAAGGCGGGGCTGCCCGTCGTGCTGCTCGACACCACGCAGGAAGCCGCCGAACGCGGCAAGGACTATTCCCGCAAGCTCGTCGAGAAACAGGTACAGCGTGGCCGCCTGCATGCCGAACAGGCCGAAGCGCTGCTCGCGCGCATCCATCCCACCACGTCCTACGCCGACCTGGATGGCGCGGGGCTCGTCGTTGAAGCCGTGTTCGAGCAGCGCGAGATCAAGGCCGACGTGACGCGCCAGGCAGAAGCCGTGCTGTCGCCGGATGCCATCTTCGCGTCCAACACGTCTACGCTGCCGATTACGGGTCTGGCCGAAGCCAGCCAGCGTCCGGGCAACTTCATCGGGCTGCATTTCTTCTCGCCGGTCGACAAGATGCCGCTGGTGGAGGTGATCGTCGCCCGGCAGACCACGCGCGCTACGCTGGCGCAAGCGCTCGATTACGTCAAGGCGATCGGCATGACGCCCATCGTCGTCAATGACAGCCGCGGCTTCTATACGAGCCGCGTGTTTTCGACCTACGTGCTGGAAGGCCTGGCGATGCTTGCCGAAGGCGTGGCGCCTGCGCTGATCGAAAACGCCGGGCTGCTGGCCGGCATGCCGGTGGGGCCGCTTGCGTTGATCGACGAGGTTTCCAGTGAACTGATCCACAAGGTCAACCAGCAGACCCGCGCGGACCTGGGCGCCGCCTACATCGAGCGCCCGGGCGAAGCCGTGGCCGAGCGCATGGTGGCGCTGGGCCGCATCGGCCGCAAGGCGGGCCAGGGCTTCTACGACTATCCGGAAGGCGGCAGGAAGGCGCTATGGTCGGGCCCGGCGAACGAGTACCCCGCAGCGGCCGCGCAACCCGACGTGCAGACGCTCGTCGATCGGCTCATCACCGTGCAGGCCGTGGAAACCGCACGCTGCCTGGATGAACGCGTGGTGACCGATCCACGCGATGCCGATGTTGGCGCGCTGCTGGGCTGGGGGTTCCCGGCCTTCCGGGGCGGGCCCGTTTCGCACATCCATCGGGTGGGGGTCGGCGCATTTGTCGAACTGTGCGACCGCCTCGCTGCGCAGCACGGCCGCCGCTTTGCGCCGCCCACCCTGCTGCGCGACATGGCAGACCAGGACGCCGCGTTTTACGAACGCTAGCCCTCCGCCGCGGCGCAACTACCGCGCGCGCGGCGCACGCGCCGGGCACGCGTTTCGCCGCCCAAACACTAAGCAAGGGTAACTCCGGGCACCGCCCACTCCCAGCAAACGATTGCGCTCCAGTTGGCCTGCGTCGTCGGTCGGGTTAAGACACATGCGGCCCGCTCCGATATACAGTGAGAGGCACGTGAATTGCCGACACCCAGGCACGCGGCACGCGTGCTCTAGGCAACCGGACACGCAAACGCTGGAGTGGGGATGCCCGCAGAGCAATCGAAGGCCGCTTCTGGTGGCACGACAGATACCCCGCCACGGCAACGATGGCGGAGCAAACTGTTGTCGCCGCTCAACATCGGTGCAGTCGTGGGCCTGCTGTTCATCTGGTCGTTCACGTTCCATCAACTCACCCAAGAGCACGACAGGCTGATACGCGATGCGCAGGCCCGCACGCGGGTTGAGGCACGGGCGTTTGGTGAATACTCGCTTGGCAGCGTGCGGCGCGTGTCGGAGTTCTTGCTCGATCTGCGCGCGAGTTGGCTGGCCGGCCGCGAAGTGTTCGAGCATGTCATCCGCGAGCGGCAGGAGACCGTGCGCGACCTGACCTTCCAGGTTTCCGTGATCGACGAGAACGGAATGCTGCTCTACTCCAGCATCGGCCCCACAACAGAACGCGTCGACCTGAGCCAGCGCGAGCACTTTCGCGTCCACAAGGATTCGGGCGGCCGCGATGCGCTCTTCATCAGCGACCCGGTGCAAGGCAAGGTCTCGAAAAAGTGGTCGATCCAGTTCACACGGCCCATCCTCAGGGCTGGCCAGTTTGCCGGTGTCGTGGTGGTATCGGTCAGCCCGGAACAGTTCGCCAGCTTTGCCAATACGCTGGCCGTGGGCAAGGACGGGGCGGCCACGATCATCCGCGAGTCCGGGCAGGTCCTGGCCCGCGTGCCCAACCCGACCGCGGGTATCGAAAAGCCGCCGCGCCGCCGCCAGTTCAACCAGCCGGGCGCGCTGGAAACGGGCAGCTACCGCGTGGTGTCGGGCACCGACGGCGTGGAGCGCATCATCGGCTATCACCATGTGCCGGAGATCGGGCTCTACTTTCTGGTGGGCGAGTCGGTGGCCTCGGTGCTGGCGCCTTACGAAAGCTATCGGCGCACCGCGCTGGTGGAGGCGGCCGCCTCCACCTTGCTCCTCGCGCTGCTGTATTTCACGCTGCGTCGCCGGGGTGCAGAGCGCAAGCGGCATATCGAAGATCTGCGCCTGGCCTCCATGGTCTATGCGTCGAGCAGCGAGGCGATGATGGTGACGTCCCTCGACGGGCACGTGATCGACGTGAACCCCGCCTTTACCGTCACCACCGGCTATTCAGCGCAGGAGTTCAAGGGCCAGTCCAGCGACGCGATCCGCTCCGAATGCAACGAGCGCGCCGTGATCGACGCCATGCGCGAGGGTGTCTCAACCAAGGGCACGTGGAGCGGCGAGTACCTGATCCGCCGCAAGGACGGCAGCGAATTCCCCGCGCTGCTCACCATCGACACGTTTGCCGACAGCGCGATGGGCGAGCCGCGCCGGGTTGTGCTGATCCACGACATGACGGAGAAGAAGCGGGCCGAAGAGGTCATCTGGCGGCAGGCCAACTTCGACCCGCTCACCGAGCTGCCTAACCGGCACATGTTCTACAACCGCCTGCGCCACGAGATCGCGCGAGCGCGTCAGGCATCTACACAGCTCGCGCTGCTGTTCATCGATCTGGACCGCTTCAAGGAAGTGAACGACACGCTCGGTCATGACCAGGGCGACGTCCTGCTCAAGGAGATCGCCCGGCGCATCTCGGCCATCGTGCGCGGCACCGATACGGTCGCGCGGCTGGCGGGCGACGAGTTCACCATCATCCTGCCGGACCTGCCCGATGCCGGCGCGGCCACGCCCATCATCCGCGCCCTGCTCGCACGCATTGCGGCGCCGCTGCAGCTTGGTGAGGAAAGCGTGGAAGTATCGGCCAGCATTGGCGTGGCGATGTACCCGCGCGATGCCGACAGCGCGGAATCGTTGCTCGTGCGCGCAGACCAGGCCATGTTTGCGGCGAAGAGCGCGGGGCGCAATCAATGGGCCGTCTTTACCCCGGCATTGCAGCGCGCCGAGCAGGAACGCCTGCGCGTGACCAGCGACTTGCGCGTGGCACTCACGCAAGGCCAGCTTGCGGTGCACTATCAGCCGATCGTCGATCTGCTGACGGGCAAGGTGCGCAAGGCAGAGGCGCTGATCCGCTGGACGCACCCCGTGCGGGGCGAGATCGATCCGGCGGATTTCATACCGGTGGCCGAAGACAGCGGGCTCATCGTCGACATCGGCAAGTGGGTGCTGAACCAGGCGCTGGATCAGCTCACGCAATGGCACGCCACGCTCGACAACACGCTGCAGGTGTCGGTCAACAAATCGCCGCTGGAGTTCCGCGCGCACCAGTCGAGCAACGAGTCCTGGCCCAAGGTGGTGGAGCGCCGGGGGCTTGCGCCGCACAGTCTGGTCGTCGAAATTACCGAAGGCTCGTTGATGGCCGACAGCGCCGAGGTGGTCGAGCACTTGCACGAGTTCAGGCGCGCGGGTGTCGACATCGCACTCGACGATTTCGGCACGGGGTATTCGTCGCTGTCGTACCTCAAGCGCTTCGACATCGACTTCATCAAGATCGACCAGTCGTTCGTGCGCAGCCTGGCGCATGATCCGAAGGACATCGCGCTGTGCAGCGCCATCGTCAGCATGGCGCACGCGTTGCGCATCAAGGTCATCGCGGAAGGCATTGAAACCGAGGAGCAGAAAGCGATCCTGGTGGCCGCAGGCTGCGATTACGGCCAGGGCCACCTCTTCTGCCCGCCGGTGCCGCCCGCTGCGTTTGAATCTTTTGTGGTCAACGGGCAGCTTGCAGAAACCTAGGCGGCCCCAGGGCTGCCGCTTCGGTCAATCGCCGGCCGTCACCTTGGCGGTCATCCACCGCCCCTAGAGACCGCGCGCCGCACCTGCGCCTTCGCCAATCACCGCGCGGTTCTTGCCTTCGTGCTTGGCCTGATACAGCGCCAGGTCTGCGGCTTCGATCAGCGTGGTGGTCGGAACGTCGTGCATCGGCGTCACCACCGCGCCGCCGATACTGACCGTCACGTACCCGCCCGTGGACGAATGCATGTGCGGCACCTGCAAGGCCTCGATCGCGCTGCGGATTTTTTCGGCCAGTTGCTTCAAGCCCTCGGCGCTGTTGCCGGGCAGCACAACGGCAAATTCCTCGCCGCCGAAACGCGCCGCCAGATCTCCGGGTCGGCCCAGGCATGCTTCCACCGTGCTGCCGATGCGTTTGAGCGCCTCGTCTCCTGCCACGTGGCCATACGTGTCGTTATAGAGCTTGAAGTTGTCGACATCGATCATCAGAAACGAGAGCGTCGTGCCTTCGCGTGCGCCGCGCCGCCATTCCGCGCTCAGGTATTCGTCGAGGTAGCGGCGGTTGGCCAGCCCCGTCAGGCCATCGGAATTCGTCAGGCGGCGCAGCTCGAGATTGGCTTCGAGCAACTGCTGCTGCGACTGGCGCAACGCGCGGTAGGCCTCGTCGCGCTGCAGCAGGTTGACGAACGAGCGCGAGTGATAGCGGATACGTGCCAGCAGTTCGATGCGGTCGGGCAGCTTGACGAGGTAGTCGTTGGCACCGGCGGCAAACGCCGCGCTCTTGATGACCGGCTCTTCCTTGGTGGACAGCACGATGATGGACACATCGCGCAGCACCGGATTGGCACGGTAGTCGCGCACCAGCGTCAGGCCGTCGGTGCCCGGCATCACCAAGTCTTGCAGGATGACGGTGGGGCGGGTCTGGATGGCGGCAACCATCGCCTCGTCCGAGCGCGCACAGTAGTGGAAATCGATGCGGTCTTCGCCGGCCAGGGCCTGACGAATGGCCTCTGCGACGATGGCCTGGTCATCTACCAGCAACACCATCACCGGAACATCGGCGGCCGCCGGGGTACGCAGCAGCGCGCGCGCGGCTTCCAGCGCGGCGTCCGCTGCAGGGATGGGCTTGGTTTCGTCCGGACCGTCCGGATCATCCGGCATCTCAGTTGGGTGGTTGGTCATGTGATGCTCCCCGTGTCTGGTTATGTGTGTTTGATGGCCCGTGCGTGCTTCATGCGCGCACGAGCGTGATGAGTTCGTCGGCGATGCGGCCAAGCGGCAGGATGACGCGCGCCGCATCCAGCGCGGCCGCCGCCTTGGGCATGCCGTACACCGCGCTGGTCGCCGCGTCCTGCGCGATGGTGTGATAACCCTTGGCGCGCATGGCCTTGAGGCCGATGGCGCCGTCGCGGCCCATGCCCGTAAGCAGCACGCCGATGGCGCTGCCCCGCCAGTGCTCGACCACGCTGTGGAAGAACACGTCCACCGACGGCCGATACGGCGTGCCGGCCGGCTCCGGCGTGTAGCCGAAGGTGCCGCCGGGCAGCACATGCATGTGGTCGTTGGTGGCGGCGAGCAGCACCTCGCCTGCGCGCGGCCGATCACCTTCCGCGGCCACGCGCACCGTCAGTACCGTCTGGCCGTTCAGCCATTCGGCCATCCCGGCTGCGAAGGCCTTGTCAACGTGCTGGATCACGGCAATGCCCGCCCCAAATTCGGCCGGCAGTTTGCCCAGCACGGTCGCGAGCGCAGTGGGGCCGCCCGCAGAGGCGCCGATCGCCACCAGCGGCACCACGCAGTCACGCCCTGGCGTGCCGACACGCGGCCTTGGCGCAACAGGCTTTTCCAGCAAGCGACCGATCTGGTCGATCTTGGTAAGCAACGGGTGGTTGGCATCGGCATCCGGGCCGCCGCCCAGCGTGGGCGTATCCACCGCGTCCAGCGCGCCGGCGCCCATTGCCTCATACACGCGCCACGCGTTGGCCCCCACGCTGCTGGTCACCACCAGGATCGCGCACGGGTTGCTTGACGCCATGATGCGGCGGGTGGCTTCAACACCGTCAAAGCGCGGCATGATCAGATCCATCAGCACCACGTCAGGCGGTTGCGCGGCGCAAAATTCCACCGCCTGCGCCCCGTCGGTCGCCACCCACAGCACGCGGTGCTCCGGCCTGCGCGCGATGGTGCGGCGCATGGCTTCCACCGCCAGCGGCATATCGTTGACGATGCCGATATTCATGTCCGCGCTTCTCCAATCAGGTCGCGCACTGCGTCGAGCAGTGCTTCATCGTGGAAACTGCCCTTTGCAAGGTAGTAGTCCGCGCCGGCATCCAGGCCGCGGCGGCGGTCTTCTTCGCGGTCCTTGTACGACACCACCATCACCGGCAGCGCCTTGAGCGCGGCATCGCGCTTGATCAGCGTGACCAGCTCGATGCCGTCCATGCGCGGCATGTCGATGTCGGTGACGACGAGGTCGAAGTCGGCGCCACGCAAGGCGTTCCAGCCGTCCATGCCGTCCACCGCCACGGTGACCGCATAGCCGCGTTTTTCCAGCAGCTTGCGCTCCAGCTCGCGCACTGTCAGCGAATCGTCCACCACCAGCACGTGCTTGCGCTGCTGCACGGCCACGCCCTGCGCCCGCTGCACCTTGTCGAGCTGCCCCCCGCGCACGAGCTTGTCGACCGAACGCAGCAGGTCGTCCACATCGACGATCAGCACCGCGTCGCCGTTCTCCATCAATGCACCGGCGGCGATGTCGCGCACCTTGCCAAGCCGCGCGTCGAGCGGCTGCACCACCAGCATGCGTTCACCCAGAAAGCGATCGACGGCGATGCCGTAGGTTTCGGCGCCCTCGCCAATGACGACCACCGGCACGCTGTCACGCGCTTCACCGGGCGGCTGCGTGCCGAGCAACTGATGCGCCGTCACCAAACCCACCGGGCGGCCTTCGAAGCTGAAATGCTGCTGCCCTTCCAGCATGTCGATCTCGGCGCGGGCCAGCTCCAGCGTGCGCCGCACATAGGCCAGCGGAAACGCGTAGGCCTCGCCGCCCACGTCCACCAGCAGGCTGCGGATGACGGACAGCGTGAGCGGCAACTGCAGCATGAAGCGCGTACCGCGCCCCGGCTCGTTGTGGATGCGAACCGTGCCGCGCACTGCCTTGACCATCTCGTGCACGGCATCGAGCCCGACGCCGCGGCCGGACACATCCGTCACCTGCTCACGCATCGAGAAGCCCGGCAACAGCAGGAAGTCGAGCAACTCGTGGTCCGACAGGCGGCTGGCGGTGTCCGCGTCGGACAACCGCCGCCGCACCACGGCCGCGCGCACCGCTTCCAGGTCAATGCCGGCGCCATCGTCCGCCACGGTAATCAGCAGCTTGCCGGCGCTGTGGCGCGCCTCCAGCGTAATGGAGGCCTCTGCCGGCTTGCCCTGGGCTTCACGGGCTTGCGGCGTTTCCACGCCGTGGTCAACGGCGTTGCGCAGCAGGTGGCCCAGCGGGGCATCGAGCATGTCGAGAATGTCGCGGTCAACCTGCGTGGCCTCGCCGACGACGTTGAAGCGCACCCGCTTGCCCAACGAGCGGGCCAGGTCGCGCACCACGCGCGGATAGGCATGCGTGGCATCTCCGAAGGGACGCATGCGGCATTGCAGGGCCTCGTCATACAACTGCTGCGCAAGGTGCGTGCTGCGCCGGTCGAAGCGATCAAGATCGTCGATATGCTCGCCCAACGTCTGCTGCATGTTGCCGAACATCTGACGCACGTCGTTGAGTGCGGCGTGCATGTCGGCGTCCGCATGGCGGTCGAGCCGTTCGACCAGCGTCTCGTAGAGCGCGTCCAGCGCCAGCGCGGCGGCACGGTGGCTGCGTTTGACGCGCAGCATGGATTCACCGAACGGCTTGAGCCAGCGGGATTCCACCAGCGATTCACCCGACAGGCTGAGCAGGCGGTCGAGGTTGTCGGCACGCACACGCAGCATGCGGTGCGGATCGCGCGTGGTGCCGATGGGCGCACGGTTCGGTGCGGGTGCCGACGGCTCGGGCGCTCGTGCCGGTGACGCCGGTGACGCCGGTGGTGCCGGGGGAGTTGACAAGGCTGCCACTTCGGCGTTCAGCAGCGCCATCGCAGCTTTCATCGTGGCGTCTTCGGCGGCCGGTTCAGCGTCGGCAAACGTTGTAGCCGCAGGCGCAAGCGCAGCCGCAGCGCCCTCGGGCGCGGAGAATGCGGCCAGCACGGCATCCACTTCGGCGCGCGGAACCTGCCCGGCGGTGCCGGGTTGACCGACGCGCAGCAACAGATCCGTGCCGCGCAACAACACATCGACATGCGCGGCGGTCAGCACGAGCGTGGCGCGCTGTGCTGCAACGAACCACTCCTCCATGCGGTGCGCAACGTCCACACCGTCCTGCAGGCCAACGATGCGCGCGGCACCCTTGAGTGAATGTGCGGCGCGCATGCAGGCTTCCAGCGCCGCGGCATCGGTGGGCGCGCGCTCCAGCGTCAGCAGGCCGGTGGAAAGCACACGCGTCTGCGTCTGCGCCTCCTCATGGAACAGGGCCAGCAGCGATTGGCGGCCCAGATCTTCATCCACGCTCATCGCAGGCTCCGGGCAATCGAATCGAACACGCGATCGGTGTCAAGCAGGCCAATGGTGACATCGCGCCACGCCAGCACGCCGCGCGCGTGGGCCGTGGTGGCGTGCGTGAGCGTGGACGGCACCGGCAGCAGCGCAGTGGCCGGAAAGCGCAGCACGCCCTCCACCTCGTCCACGGGAAAAACGGCAGGTTCATCGTGGTGCGCTGCCACGAGCAGCCGCGCATAGCCATTGCGCCCGGCGTACTTGCTGCCCGTGCGGTCCAGGCCGAGCAGCTCGCCCAGCGACACCGCCACTGTCAGCGCCCCGCGAATGTTGACCAGCCCCAGCACCACCCGGTTACGCCGATGCGGCAAGGTGTGGATGGCGCGCGGCGTATCGATCTGCCGCAGCGCGGCGGCCGGCAGCGCGAGCCATTCGTCGGCGATGCGGAAAACGAGCACGGCCAGCTCCGCACTGGCGTGCTCCAGCGCCCGCAGCGGCACGGCCGTGCGATGCGCCTGCGCGGCGGCTTCCAGATCGGCATCGCTCAGCGCGCGATCGAGCAGCGCAGCCGCCCCCTCTTCGAAGACGGGGCAATTCAGGCAGCGCGAATACGTGGCAAGGCGCGGGCAGGATTGATCGCCGCGCGTGCCGATGCGGTTCCAGCAGTCATCAACGAGCGTGGTAACGCCCGCGTGGTCATGGACGGCGTGCGCCATGCGTTCCTCGTGTGTGCTCCGGTGTTTCGGATTCGGATGATGCGGATGGCCTCTTGCCCTGGCGTGCCAGCGCGCGCTCCGCACGCAGCATGAGCTGGCGTGCGGCCACGGTGTCGCCCGCCACGTCGAGCAGCGCGGCAAGATGCGTCAGCGCTTCATAGTGCGCGGGTTCCAGGTACAGCGCCTTGCGATAGAAATCGCCGGCATCGGCATGGCGGCCGCGCGCATCGGCAATCAGGCCGAGCAGGTAAAACGTATCGGCTTCGGGTGCGCGCAGGTTGGCGATCTCCAGCGCCACGCGCTCGGCCTCGTCCAGATTGCCGGCGTCGGCCAGCCGCCGCGCTTGTGCCACCGTGGGCGGCTCACCGAGCACGGCCTCAATCTCGGGAATGGTGGGCAGCAACGGGCGAGCGGCGAGGCCCAAGGGCGCCGGGTTGGGTCTGGAGGGGGCCGGCACACGCGCCGCCACGGGCCGCACCGGCACCGACGGCAAAGCCACGCCGGGCAGACCGACCGCAGCGGAAACCGGCTCGGGCGGCAGCGGCAAACGGAACGGCAACGGTGCCCGCGCCCCCGTCTCGGTTGCGGCGGTGCGTTGAAATGCAAACGCCAGCGGAATCCGCGCTGACGTCATGGCATGGCGCATCATCAGGCCGGTTTCAGCGGGGCCGACGAAGATCATGCCGTCTTCCGCCAGTTGTGAATCGAGCCGGCGGATCGCCTGGTCCTGTGCATCACGGTGGAAATAGATCAGCACGTTGCGGCAGAAGATGAAGTCGTAGCGCGTGTCATCGGGCGGCGCGTCCGATAGGTTGCCTTGCGCGAAGCGCACCAGCCCGCGCACGGTATCACTCAACTGCCAGCTGCCGTCGGCGCCGGTGAAATGCCGGTCGCGGAAGGTGAGCGGATAGCCTCGGAACGCATTGCGCCCGTAAACGGCACGCCGTGCCTGTTCAATGGCGCGTGCGCTGATGTCGATGGCGTCGATGGTGAAGCGTGCGGGGTCGATGCCGGCATCGAGCAAGGCCATTGCCGCGGAATACGGCTCTTCGCCGGTCGAGCACGGCGCACTCAGGATGCGCAGTACGCGCATCGGCTCGCGTGCGAGTTTTTCGCCCACCACACGGGCAAGCGTGACGAAAGCCTCCCGGTCTCGGAAGAACCACGTTTCGGGCACCACCAACGCCTCGATCAGGGCCTGCCGTTCGTCGGGCGCGGTGTTCAGGCGCAGCCAGTACGCGTCGAGCGCCGCCGCGTCCACCGTGTCGCGCATGCCGCGCGCGGCGAGCATTGCACGCGTGCGGTCGAGCACAGCACGCTCCAGGGTGTTCGTGCCGAGCGACGGCGCGTCAATGCCGGTCTCATGCGAGAGCCAGGCTTCAAAGCGGGGGTCGACGGCCACCATGATGTTCAGCCAACGGCTGCTGGAAACAGCAGCGCACGCACGTGCGCGTCCAGCATCGCCTCGGTGTCCACGCGCTGAACGAGACCGTCGTCCAGGCTGGCCACGGGGCCCAACCAGCGGGCATCGGGCGTGGCGACACCGCTGGCGGCAAAGCTGGCATCGTCGATACGTCGGGTGTGCGTGGCGTGCTCCAGCACCAGGCCCAGCAGTGGTGCGTCGTCACCGCGGATGCCGGCTTCATAGCGCACCAGCACCAGACGCGTGGAGCGCAGCGGCCGCGCCGGACGGCCCAGCGCAAGCTGGGGCACGTCGATCACCGGCACGGGAGCGCCATGCCGTTCGATCACGCCGGCCACCCACGCTGGCGTACCCGGAATCGACTTGGTGGCAGCCAGCGGCAGCACTTCAGCAATCTGCGCCACGTTCAGCGCATAGCGGTCGCCATCGAGTTGGAACAGGAGGTAAAGCATGGCGATTCTCGCTACGGCAAAAACACCTCAATGCGGATGCGCTGCAGATCAGGCTTCGATCTTGAAGCGCGACACGCCGGTACGAAGCTGGTTGGCCACCAGCGTCAGGTCATCAATCGCCTGCGACGACTGGCGCAGCGATTCCGCCGTCTGCTGTGCGGCTTCCGACAACTGCGACAGCGCCTGCGTGATCTGCTCGGCGCCGGTGGCCTGCGTCTGCATGCCCTCGTTCACCATCTGGAAGCGCGGCGCCAGCGTTTGCACTTCTGTAATGATCTGCGAGAGCTGCGTGCCGACCTGCTGCACATCGCGCATGCCGCGTCGCACCTCTTCCGAGAACTTGTCCATGCCCATCACGCCGGCCGACACGGCTGATTGGATTTCCTTGACCGTCTGCTCGATGTCGTAGGTGGCCACCGCCGTCTGGTCGGCCAGCCGGCGGATTTCCGTGGCGACCACCGCAAAGCCGCGGCCGTACTCGCCGGCTTTCTCCGCCTCGATGGCTGCGTTGAGCGACAGCAGGTTGGTCTGGTCAGCCACCTTGGTGATGGTGGAGACCACCTGGTTGATGTTGGTCGCCTTCTCGTTGAGGATCGCCAGCTTGGCGTTGACCGAACCTGCGGCTTCCATCACGCCGCGCATGGTGTCTTCCATCCGGTTCAGGCCGCTTTGGCTGGCGCCGGCCAGGGTGGCAGATTGCTCCGCCACGCTCGACACTTCGTTCATCGTGCGCAGCAGGTCGCGGGAGGTGGCAAAGATCTCGCGCGACGTTGCGCCAATCTCGGTGGTGGTGGCGGCCGTCTCGGCAGCGGTGGCCTGCTGCTCCTTGGAGGTGGCGGCAATCTCGGCCACGGACGTCGTCACCTGAAGGGACGACTTCTGCGCCTGCGAGACCAGGCTCGCCAGCTCTTCGGCCATGCGGTTGAACCCTTCTTCCAGCGTGCCGAATTCATCGTTGCGGCGCAGGTCCAGCCGGCCCGCCAGGTTACCGGTGCGCATGTCGTCGTGCGCATCCACCACCCGCGCCATCGGCACCGTGATCGCCTTGAACAGTGCATAGCCCAACACCAGTGCGGCGAGCAGCACCACGCCCAGCGCCACGGCCAGCGTGATCTCGGTGCTTTGAACAGACGCACGAATCTGGCGGGCCGACTCGTCGGCTACCGCCCGGTTGTCGGCGACCAGCTTGTCGGCCAGCGCCGTGGCCTCTTCCCAGACCGGCACGGCGCGCCGGGCGATGGCCTGCGCTGCCGGCTTGGAGGTGCGGGCGAGCTGCATGGCCTCGTTGAACATGGGCAGGTACTTGTCGACGACTGCGCGATAGGCGCGGAAGCGCTGGCGGTCGTCGTCGCGGTAGATGGTGCTTTCGTAGTCGGCCGAATGCTTGTCGAGATCACGCACGAGCTGTGCGGCGCGCTCCAAATCCCGATTGGCAAGCTCGGGGTCGACATCCACAAACAGCGCGCGCTCAAGGGTCGCGTGGCTGTTGCGCGTGGTCGCCCGCAGCGAGGTCGACAGATACAGCCCCGGCACGGAGTCGCGCTCGAGGCTCAGGGCTTCCTGGTCGATGGCGCGCAGGCGGTTGTAGGAAACGACCGCCATGATCACCATCAGCACGAACAGCACGCCGAAGCTGAGGACGATGCGGTTGCCAAGGGAGAAGCGGCCGCCGCGAAGCATGCCTGACAGGGTTGCGTTGCTGATGCGGGGCGTCGCAGAGACCATGTTTGAAACCTACAAGAAGCCAAAAAAGAAGACAGCGGCAAAAAAGCCGTGCGAGCGGCGCACAGCCGCCACACAGCACTGTTTGGAATGGTAAAGGAACGTATCGGTCACCGGAACCGAAACCTTCGTGATTTGGCGCCAGTACGAGGGTAAGCCCGTGCCTGGTCAACATCAAAGCGCGGCCCGTGGAGCACCCGCACGCACACAAAAGCCGCCCGGTGCCCAGCCTCAACCGCCGCGCAGGGCCCGCGCAAACGCTTGCGCCACGTCCGCAGACGCATCGGTGATGGCCCAATAGCCCATGCCGGCGTTGCGCCAGACGACAAGCTGGTAGCCGCGTTCGGTACGCACCGCCGGCTCGGTATCGCTGCCTGCCTCAGGGCGTACGTACAAATCGACAGGATGCTGCGACGAGCGGTAGACCAGCACCGCAACCGGACGCCCATCGATGTAATCCAACCGACCGCCGACCAGCGGGAAACCGCGCGCGGCAAGGTCGGCAACGGGCGGCGCATAGTCGATACGGCCGTTGAACCACGGCTTGACCGTATGACGATCCGATGACAGGACGTCAGTCTCCCGCGCCCCCAGCAGCGCGCGAACATGGCTGGCCGTGATGTCGTGCGCGGTGAGCGCCGCCGTATCGGGCCGACCCACGAACACGCCCACCCCAAGCGCCACCGCCGCCAGCGCGCCTGCTGCCAGACCGAGGCCACGCGATGGCGTGATCAGCCAGTTCATAAGCCGCTGCCATGGCGATTGCGCCTGGCGCGGCGCGCGCGTGGCAGCCGAAATCGGATCCGGCCGCATGCCGGCCTCCATCTGCACGGCACGCATCACCCGCTCGCTCAAACCCGCCGGCGCCTTCATGTACAGCCCCGGCGCACGCAGCCCCTGGCGCAGGGCCCGCACCACGCCATCGTGATTCGCCGCGATGTCGGTGCAGGCGGCGCACGAGCCCAGATGCGCTTCCATGTGCAGGCTGTCCGCCGCACCGAGTTCGCCATCGGCGCGGGCAGCCAGCAGCGCGCGGATGTCGTCACAGTTCATGGCGGGCCTCCTTGGTGCTGTTTCCCATACCACCCGATGCCCGGATGGGTGTCACATTGGTGCGCGGTGGCGCGTTGTCTTCCGTCAATAAACGTGCAAGCTGCTGCCGCGCACGTGCCAGGCGCGACATGACCGTGCCGATGGGCACGTCGACCACAGCGGCAATGTCGCGGTACGGCAGGTCTTCCAGCTCGCGCAGCACAAGTACCTCGCGATACGGCACGGGCAACTGCGCCAGTGCGGCATGCACGCGGCGCACGTCGTCGATGCGGGCGAGCAGCGCCGCGGGGTCGACGCCATAGCTGGCGCTGTCGTCGTTCGCCTGGCCGGCGGCCGCGTCGTCATCCCACGGCTGGGCGGGCGCCTGCTTGCGGCGCGCGCATTCCGAGAACCACGTGTTGCGCACGATGGCCAGCAGCCACGGGCGGCCGTCCCCGCCTCGAAAACCGCCGAACAGCCGGAATGCGCGCAGGCAGGCTTCCTGGACGATGTCATCGGCATCTTGCCCGTCACCAGAAAGCCAGCGCGCCAGGTTGTACGCGGCATCGACATGCGGCAACACCGCCTGCGCAAAGCGCTGGGCGTCGGTGGGCAGATCGAACGTGGGGTCTGGCAGGTCGTGCATGGCGGCCTGGAAGCGGTGGACCTCCGTATACCTGTGTGCAATCCAGTTTATTCCCGCGCCAAAATAATTTTGTGAAAACGCGAATCTCGTGGAATACGCGAGCGCCCCGGCCGGTATGACAGGCAGGACCGGCGCGTCCTTCTTCGCCCTCGCGCTGGACGGCCACTCAACTCAGTCATCGATTGCAGGGGACCCTCATGAGCAAGCAACCCGGACGACGCCAGTTCCTGCAACTGGCCGCGGTCGGCGGTCTGGTGTACGCATCCGGCCTGCCCGGCTGGCAGGCAATGGCGGCCACCACGCGCGCCGCCGGCGCCAAGCCAGACGATTTCTACTTCGTGCAGTTATCCGACACCCACTGGGGCTTCAAGGGCGCGCCCAATCCGGATTCGCAAGGAACGCTGCCCAAGGCGATTGCGGCGGTGAATGCGCTATCGCCCCCGCCGGACTTTGTCATCTTTACCGGCGACCTGAGCCACATCAGCGACGACCCTGCCGAGCGCCGCAGGCGCCTGGCCGAGTTTCGCGACATTGCCGCCAAGATCAAGGTGCCGGTGGTGCACTACATGCCCGGCGAACACGATGCCTCGCTCGACAACGGCGAGGCGTATATCGAACTCTTCGGCCGCACGCACTACGCGTTCGATCACAAGGGCGTGCACTTCATCGCCATCGACAACGTGTCGGACCCGTCCGCGCGCGTGGGCGACGCGCAACTCGCGTGGCTGGCGGCAGATGTGCGCTCCGTGCCGGAACACACGCCCATCGTCGTGTTCACGCATCGACCGCTGTTCGATCTGTACCCGCAGTGGGATTGGGCCACGCGCGATGGCCAGCAGGTCATCGACTTGCTGATGCCGCACCCCAACGTGACGGTGTTCTATGGCCACATCCATCAGGAACATCACCACATGACCGGGCATATCGCGCACCACTCGGCGCGCTCGCTGATGTTCCCGCTGCCCGCACCCCCCGCGCCGGGCTCGCAGGCCAAACGCAACCCGATCCCGTGGGATGCTGCTGCGCCGTATCGCGGCCTGGGCTGGCGCAGCATCACCGGGCACGGCAAGCAGGACGCCGCAACCTGGGCGCTGGCCGAGCAGCCGATCCAACCAAACAGCGAAGCCACCGCCGCCAAGACCCCGGAGACCACCTGACATGCGCGCCTTGATCGCACACAACCCCAAGCGCCGGCTGGCGCTGCGTCAGATGACCGTGCTTGCGGCAGGCGCGGCCCTCGCCTGCGTCGCTCACGGCGAGGGCCCGACGGTCATCCGCGTGCATGCGCGCAAGTTCACGTTCACGCCCGACAAGATCACGCTCAAGCGCGGCGTGCCCGTGGTGTTCGAGCTGACCGGGCAAGACATCTTGATGGGCTTTTCGATTCCGGATTTCAACGTGCGCGCCGACGTGGTGCCGGGGCAGACCGTACGGCTGGCGCTCACGCCGGACAAGACCGGCACGTTTGATTTCCTGTGCGACATCTTCTGCGGCTCCGGCCACGAGACGATGAATGGAACGTTGACCGTCACCTGAAGCACACCGTTGCACCTCCAACGCAAAGCGCCCCGACCTGTTCGGGGCGCTCTCGTCTGCAGACGCGGTCTTAAGCCAGCGCGTCCCGCCCGGCCAGGGCCAGCAGCAGTTCGTCGAGCCGCTCCATGGTGGAGGTCATGCCGTCTTTCATCCCCATGTCGATGACCTTCTGCACATCCTCTGGCGAGTTGTACAACACCACAGTCGTGACGAGGGTGCGTTCCTTCGCATCGGTAAAAGTGACATCCCAGCGGGCGCGGGGCATATCCGGATTCACGGCGCCGGCTTCATCAGAAAAAGCATCGAGCGCCGCGTAGCCATCGATCGGGTTGATCTTCTGATAGTCCAGGCGGCTCCAGAAAGACTCTCCATCGGGGGTGATCATGGCGTAGTGCCAGTAGCCGCCTTCCTTGAATTCCATATGCTTGGTCTTGGTGGTCAGCGGCTTGGGTGCAAACCACTGATCGAGCAGTTCGCGCTTCGTATGGCAATCCCACACCAGCTGGCGCTTTGCCGCGAACTCTCGCCTCACGGTGAGGCTGCTCTTTTGCATGTCGACGAGGAAATCAAACCGAAGATCAGCCTTCATTGCCTTCTCCTTGGAGTTTCTCTAAGAGCTTGTCCAGATTGCTGTACCTGCCCGTCCAGATCGCGTGCTGTTGCTCAAACCAGCGCTCGGCGGCGGCCAACTTCTTGCGCTCGAGCGTGCACGTCCGGATTCGGCCGCTCTTCTCAGAGCGGACCAGCCCGACGTCTTCCAGCACCCGCATGTGCTTCATGAAGGACGGCAGCGCCATGTCGAATGGTTCCGCCAGTTCACTTACCGACGCGGGCCCTTCACCGAGCCGTTGAATAACCGCCCTGCGCGTTGGGTCCGAAAGCGCGTGAAATACCGCGTCTAGCGCAATTCCATTGTTATCCATTTGGCTAACTATATACGTGAGAATGCGTTGATGCAACAAGGTTCGACAGCGTGTGGTGACACAGGTGGGCGGCCGGTCAGCATGCACACGTACCCATGCTAGGATGACCTTTCCCCCGGCAGCCGCCACACCGCACATGACGACCATCTACGCGACCCTCGGCGTGCAGCCGGACGCCACCCTGGACGAAATCAAGCGCGCTTACCGCCGCGCCGCAATGAAGTGGCATCCCGACCGCAACCCCGGCCGAGAAGCCGAGGCCTATGCGGCGTTCCAGGAAATTCGCGAAGCCTACGCGATCCTCTCCGACGCTGAACAGCGCCGTGTCTACGACGAGGTATTCGCACAGGAAATGCAGCGCTGGCAAGCGGAGCGCGATGCACAGGAAGCAGAGGAGCGCGCAGCGCAACGCGAGCGCGAACGCCTTGCGCAGGAGCATTACGAAAAGATGGTCGCCATCGCCATGCGCTTTGCCGACGAGGGCCACCATCGCGACGTCCTGTTCGGCGTGCTGCTCGGCCGGGACTGCGATGCAGAACTCGCCGCGCGCATCGCCGACAGCGTGTGGGCCTTGCAGGAAGCACGGCGCTCCCCCAAGCCTGCAACGGAGATGACCGACGCGCAGCCAGCGCCCGCACCCGAAGACGCGGCCTCCAAAGTCGACGAATCTGCAGTGCCGCGGCGTGCGTTCGAGTCGTTCTGGCAGGGGTGGTTTGGCTTGCGCCCCTAGGAACCGATTAGCCTGCCCGCTGACTGCGGATCATTGGTTGCAAGTCCGACTCGCGCTGCGGGCAGGAGCACCAAGGTTGTGCAGCACGAGCCTGCCAACACCTTCGTCACAAGCCAAACGTTTGCAAACTGCCGTGTGTCGAGGTGCCAAGTTCATTGAGGCACTGGGCCACATGGGAAACAAACGCCCACGCCCTGCGAGCATTAAAGGATTCATGTGGGCTGCCGATGAACAGATTGCGTCTGTTGCGGTTAATCAGCTTATTCGTCGTCATGCCCAACTATCCGCATTCTGTCTGTCGCATGGGCGCCCCGATCTGCCGGGCGTGGCGGGTGCTGCTGGCGCATGCCGTCATCTACAGGCAATCCATGCTCAGCAATATCGAGGGCCCCAAACGACGGACGGCCGCGAGAGGTCTCTCGTGCTCAGCGAGCCCAGCCGGCTCATACCGAAGCGAAAGCGAGCGTGACGTGCGACGAAGCCACTTTGCCCGGCTGCTATCCGGTCTGATCGGTTTGCTGGTTCTGTCCGGTTGCCAGCAGCAAGACGCCCCCATCACCAGTGCGCCCCCGCCGCACCGGACCAGCATTACGGCATTGATCTGGGCTCCGGACTGGCCCGAACAGATGCTTCAGATCGCTGCCGAGTTCAGCAAGCTCAATCCCGATGTGCAGGTGGACGTTCAGTTCATGATCGGCAATTCGGTCGAAGAGAACATCAAACCCCGCGTCGCTGCCGGCACGATGCCCGATCTCTTGAGCGTCAACCCAAATGCCTATTCGGCCGAACTGGCAGAACAGCGCATCCTGGCCAATGTCAGCCAGACATCGGCGTGGACCAACATGCTCGGCCCGCTCAAGCGGGACTGGACCAGCCGCCGCGGCACAGGATTCGGCATCTCGGGCGGTGTCGCAACGACGATGATCTACTACAACCGCGAGATGTTCGAAAAAGCGGGCGTCGACAAGCTGCCAGCAAATTTCGACGAGTTCCTGCGCGTTTGCGCGCAACTCAAACGCGCAGGATTCACGCCCATGATGTTGAACGGCGCATTCCCGAACATGCTCGGAAACGGGCCGTTTGCCTCGGGCTTCGCCAACAACGTGATCGCGCACGAGCCGAACTGGAAAAGCAAGATGGCCGAGGGCACGCTGGATCTCGACACCCCCGAGGTTGCCGATATCTTCGCCAAAATGGCTCTGCTGCCGGAACGTGGCTACGTCCAGGCGTCGTTCATGGCAACCGGCTACGACGACGGCATGCGTCTTTTCAAGGAAGGCAAGGTGGCGATGGCCTTCCAGGGCAGTTGGGCGGCGGGCCAGTTGCTGCACGGCAATCGCTTTGCGGTCGGCGCGTTCATTCCGCCATGGAATAAGCGCGGCGAGCAGGTGGTGCCCGTGCTCGGCAGCGAGACAGGCTTTGCCGTATGCGAGACCCCCAACAAGGCGGCTGCAAGGCGCTTTCTGGAATTCATCGCCGGCAAAGGCTTCCCGATCCTGCAGAGAAAGCGCCACAACATCTCCCCGTTCCAGCAAGACGCGGAAACGGCCGTCACTGACCCGGAAATCGTCGACTACACGAATACCGTCAGCCGCTATCTGGTGACTGCCAGCCCGTACTACTCGACGCTGCCTTCAAACACGCTCGAGTCACTGCATGGGTTGATGCAGGACGTGCTGCTCAAGAAGATGTCGCCCCGCCAAGCGGCCAAGCGACTCGACGAGTCGGTCAAGAATGAAGCGAAGATGCACTACAAATGAACTCGATCCCACGGTTCCTGCAGCGCGCTTTCGACTATCTCTCACAGGACCTGCTTCGCCGCGTTGAGATTCGCCACCGGCTGGTTGCCGCGTTCATCCTGCTGTCTCTGCTGCCGATCTGCATTTCGGCCAGCATTTCATACGTGAACTCGATCGCGGCAATCAAGGACAACGCAGAGATCTTCTCGAAGGAGGTGGTCAAGCAAGTCTCGAGGAACATCGAATTGCGCATGCGGCAGATCGAGACGGAAAGCAACTTGCTGGTGCTCTCCAATCGGGTTCAAGGTGCGCTTGCCAGGGCTGCGAGCGGCAACAGCAAGGAGCAAAGCGAGGCACGCCAGGACATGGCGCGGCTGCTCCTCGAGCATTACGGATCGGTTGATTTCATCAACCAGAAGTATCTGCTCGACAAGAACAACCGGATTCTCGACACCCAGGCCGCCACGCAATTGACCGAGGGTGTGACACGCCTCGTCTCACGCGCTCAGGACGAGCATGCGCACACGTACTGGGGCAGCTACGACAACGGTGTTGGACAGCAAAACGTCGGGGTGGTGCGCGCCATCATCGACAAGAACAGCAACCGCCAGCTCGGCAATCTGGTGCTGATCGTCCGCCCGGCATACTTCTCGACCATCTTCAACGACGTCGCCACGGGCAGCGGTACGCAAATCTACATTCTCGATGCGAGTAACGAGGTCATCATCCGGGCCGCCGACGCCTCGAATGATATCGGCGCACTCCCCGAACCCGGCCTGCTCGAAAACCTCGCGCGCAACGCGACATCGGGCGAGGCGCGAAGCTTTGTTGCGGTCGAGGGAAAGCGCGGAGGACGCTATTTGACTGCGTACGCAAAAATTCCCGGCACGACCTGGTTCGTGGTGAGCACCATCGCGGAGAAAAAGCTGACGGCCGAGGCGCAGGCGGTGCGCAACCAGATTGCGCTGGTCGGCATCTCGGGGGTTCTGCTGTCGATCTTCCTCGCCTACTTCATCTCGCACAGCATTTCTGCGCCGCTCAGGGAGCTGGTGCGCAAGGTGCACGATACCGGAGACGATGCCGGCGCCCAGGTGGACGAAGAAAAGCACGTGGAAGCCGGGGCCCGCGCCCAGGACGAGTTGAGCAGGCTCGCGCAGCGCTTCGAGAGAATGCGCGAAGCGATCAAACAGAAGATCCAGAAGATCAACGAGATCAATGCCTCGCTCGAGCAGACCGTCATCGAGCGGACGGCAGAGCTCGTCACGCGGGAGCGGGAATCTCGCACACTGATCGAGAACTCGCCCGACACGATTGCCCGCTATGACCGCGAGTCCCGCCGCATCTACGCCAACCCTGCGTTCTGTGCCCTTGCTGGTTGCAGCCTTACGGAAGCGCTCGGCAAGCGGCCCTCGGAACTCCCCGGCGGCGACAACGCGCGCGTCTACGAAAAGATCATCAGCGACGTCATTTCAAGCGGTACAAGCGCGCAATTCGAACTGAGATGGGCCGGCAAGGATGGGCAGGAACAATGCTCGCACGTCCGCCTCACGCCGGAGACCGACCAAGCCGGCAATGTGCATTCCGTGTTGGCGGTCGGTCGTGATCTCTCCGACCGCATGGCGTTTGAGGCAACCATCTGGAAACAGGCCAATTTCGATGCACTGACGGGCCTGCCAAATCGGCAGATGTTCCACGAGCGACTCGCGCAGGAAGCCAGTGAGCCAGGCCGTATCGGGCGGCGCATGGCGTTGATGCTGATCGATCTCGACCGCTTCAAGGAGGTCAACGACTCGCTCGGGCACGACAGGGGAGATACGTTGCTGATCGAGGCCGGCAAGCGCATCGGTTCGTGTGTGCGCCAATCGGATACGGTCGCCCGCCTTGGCGGCGATGAGTTCACCGTCATCCTGCCCAATGTGGATGACGCAGAGAGCGTTGAGCGGATCGCCCGGACCATCATCGGCAAGTTGGCCGAGCCATTCAAACTGGGCGCAGACGAAGCCTTCATCTCTGCCAGCGTTGGCGTCACGTTCTATCCCGACGACGCCCACGATCTTGACGTGCTGTTCAAGAACGCAGATCAAGCCATGTATGCGGCCAAGAACGCCGGGCGCAATCGCTTCAGTTACTTCAAGCCCGATATGCAGGTGGAGGCCGAACAGCGCCTGCGGCTCACCAGCGATCTGCGCACCGCGCTGCCCAGCGGCCAGTTTCAGGTCTACTACCAGCCCATCGTCGAGCTCGCCACGGGCGAGGTTTGCAAAGCCGAGGCGCTGATCCGTTGGCTGCACCCGGAGCGCGGCACCATCAGCCCGCATGATTTCATTTCCGTGGCGGAAGACACGGGCCTCATCGTCCCCATCGGCGATTGGGTATTCAAGCAGGCGGTGCGACAGGCGCGTCAATGGCGGGATCGGTTCCATCCGTCTTTCCAGATCAGCGTCAACATGTCTCCGGTGCAGATGCGGCAGGATGGCCAACTGTGCGCGCGATGGCCCGACTTCCTTGCACGGGAAGGGCTGCCCGCTCAGAGCGTGATGGTGGAAATCACGGAAGGGCTGCTATTGCAGGCCGAATCGCGGACGGACGAGACGCTGCTGACGCTGCGCAGCGCAGGCATCGGAATCTCGATTGACGACTTCGGAACCGGTTACTCGTCGCTTGCGTATCTCAAGCGCTTCGATATTGACTACCTGAAGATCGATCGGTCATTCGTCCACAACCTGAGCTTTGACGAAGACAACCAGGCACTGTGCGAGGCAATGGTCGTGCTGGCGCACAAATTGGGGCTCAAAGTCATTGCCGAAGGCGTGGAGACCGCCGAGCAGCGGGATTTTCTCAAGGCAGTCGATTGCGATTTTGCGCAGGGCTTTCTTTATTCGACCCCGGTTCCGCCGCATGAATTCGAACGTCGCGTCTGGCCCATGAGCGAAAAGCGCGCCGCTGATGCTTCCGCATGAAGGACCGGGACACGGAGTTTGAAGAGATCAGGCGCCGCTTCGTCGCCTACGCAGCGGGAGAAGCCCTTCATGTGGTACGGCACACATGAACATCGTTATCGCGCGCCCAGTAACCGGCACTCCGCCGACAACGCGAGCAGGTTCGGATCGCGCTCCCGATTGCGCTGCATCACGAGCACGATGTGCTGGCTGATGGCATAGCGCGCGGCCAGCGGAATCAGCTGCACCTTGGGGCTGAAATCGGCCACGCGACGCGGCAGCAGCGCATAGCCGATGCCGCCGCTCACGAGGTTCATGAGCGAGAAGATGTCGCCCACGCGCAGCGCAATCTGTGGCGCAAAGCCGGCCTTGTCGAAGGCGGCCATGAAGTCGTGATACGTCGCAAAGTCATCGCCGAGCGCAACGAACTTTTCGCTGCGCACGGTTTGCAAATCGATCTCCGCTGACGACGCATACGGCGAGCCCAGTGGCGCGGCAAAGAGGATCTCGTCGTCAAACATCGGCACGGTCAGCAGATCGGGATTGCGCAGCGGCTCGCCCAGTGCGATGACGATGGCGTCGAGCTGGCCGTCTTCCAGCTTGGCGAGCAGGCTGCGGTTCGAGCCCAGCGTGAGTTCGATGTCGAGCGCGGAGCGGCGCGTCTTCAAGCCCGCAAAGATGCGCGGCAGCGTACCGACCGTCATCGAATAGAGCCCGCCGATCTTCAGCGTGGTTGACGAAAACCCGGCCGCTTCGCGCGTGCGGCGCACGCCGGCTTCGCACTCGGCCAGGATCCGCTCCACGTGCTCGGCAAACACATAGGCGGTGGAGAGCGGAATCAGCTTGCGCCCATCGCGCTTGAACAGCGGGCAGCGCAGCCCCTCCTCCAGGGAATGCAGCGCGCGGTGCACGCTTACCGTGCTTTGCCCGAGCGCCTCCGACACGCGGCCCATGTTGCCCAGCGTCATGAACGACTGGAACACCTCCAGCTTCTTCAGGGTGATGTCTTCATCGATTGCCATGGCAGGGTCTCCTCCGGGCGCGTTCTGGCTGCGCACTGGTATCGGAATCGTCCATTGTTCCATTAACTTAAAGTTAATGAAACCGCGCCTAGGTTGATTGAAGTGCACCTTTTTACGGCATACGGTACAGGGCATCAAATCAATCCAAGGCTGGAGACGCCATCCCATGCAACCGATGCCCAACCAATCGGCAGACGGGGCCAACGCGCCCATCCCGCCCCAATGGCGCCGGCGGCGCGACGAGAAAGAACGCCGCCTGACTGCAGCCCGGCGCATTGCCCAGGGCAAGGTCATTCCCACCAGCGATATCGTCGCCGCGCTCGAAGCGCTGCTCGCCCCGGGCGATCGCGTCGTGCTGGAAGGCAACAACCAGAAACAGGCGGATTTCCTCTCGCGTTCGCTGGCCAAGGTCAGCCCCGAGCGCCTGCACGATCTGCACATGATCATGCCCAGCGTGAGCCGCGCTGAACACCTCGACATTTTCGAGGCCGGCATCGCGCACAAGCTGGACTTCTCGTTCGCCGGGCCGCAGAGCCTGCGCATCAGCCAGTTGCTGGCCGACGGGCTGCTGGAAGTCGGCGCCATCCACACCTACATCGAGCTGTATGCGCGGCTGGTCGTGGACTTGATTCCGAATGTGTCGCTGGTGGCCGGTTTCAAGGCCGATCGCGACGGCAACATCTACACCGGCCCGAGCACCGAAGACACGCCCGCACTGGTCGAGCCCACGGCGTTTTCCGATGGCATTGTCATCGTGCAGGTCAACGAGATCGTCGATGACGCGGCCGACCTGCCGCGCGTCGACATTCCCGGCTCGTGGGTCGACTTCATCGTGCAGGCCGACAAGCCGTTCTACATCGAGCCGCTATTCACGCGCGACCCGCGCCTCATCAAACCCGTGCACGTGCTGATGGCGATGATGGCCATTCGCGGCATCTACCAGCGGCACAACGTGCAGTCGCTCAACCACGGCATCGGCTTCAACACGGCGGCCATCGAGTTGATCCTGCCGACCTACGGCGAACGCCTGGGCCTCAAAGGCAAGATCTGCCGGAACTGGACGCTGAACCCGCACCCGACGCTCATTCCCGCCATTGAATCCGGCTGGGTGGAAAGCGTGCACTGCTTCGGCACGGAACTCGGCATGGAACGCTACGTCGCCGCGCGCCCCGATGTGTTCTTCACGGGCCGTGATGGCTCGTTGCGCTCGAACCGCATGCTGTGCCAGCTCGCCGGCCAATATGCGGTGGACCTCTTCATTGGCGCGACGCTGCAGGTGGATGGCGACGGGCACTCGTCTACCGTCACGCGCGGGCGCCTGGCCGGCTTTGGCGGCGCGCCCAACATGGGCCACGACCCGCGCGGCCGCCGCCACGCCACGCCTGCATGGTTGGACATGACGGAACCCGTGACGATGCTGGAGCGCGGCAAGAAGCTCGTCGTGCAGATGGTCGAAACGTTCCAGGAGGGCGGCAAGCCGACCTTTGTCGACACGCTGGATGCGGTGGCCGTGGCCAGGCAAAGCGGCATGCCGCTCGCGCCCATCATGATCTACGGCGACGACGTCACGCACCTGCTGACCGAAGACGGCATTGCGTATCTCTACAAGGCACGTTCGCTGGACGAGCGGCGCGCCATGATTGCGGCGGTGGCGGGCGTCACATCGATCGGCCTGCGGCATGACCCATCCAAGACCGAACAGATGCGCCGCGACGGCCTGATCGCGCTGCCCGAAGACCTCGACGTGCGCCGCAGCGATGCCAGCCGCGAGCTGCTCGCCGCCAAGAGCATCGCCGACCTGGTCGAATGGTCCGGCGGCCTGTACGACCCGCCTGCGCGCTTCCGGAGCTGGTAATGGAAAAGACATTGCAACGGCCCCTGCCGGCCAGCCCGAAAGCACGCGCGAAGCGATTGGCCGCGCTGGTCGAGTCTGCCCTGATCGACGAGGTAACGCTGTCGCCCAAACCCGGCCTGGTGGATGTGCGCGGCAACGGTGCGCATCACGATCTGGACTGGACGCTGATGGTGCATTCCGCGCAGACGCTGCGCCCCGCGTTTGAAGCCATGGCGTTGGCCGGCGCGCAAATCGAAATGCAGGCCGGCGCACAACTCGCCCTGCGCGAGCGCATCGGCCGCCTGGGGCGCGAAGGCGAAGCAGCCATGCTCGAGGCCACCGGCGGCGTCAACACGCACCGCGGCGCCATCTGGGCGCTGGGCTTGCTGGTGACGGCTGCAGCTCAAACACCGCCTGCAGTGGACGCAGCCGCTGTTGCACGCCGCGCCGCGCGCCTGGCGAACATTCCCGACCGCTTTGCCCCCGTCTCGACTGGCCACAAAGGCGAGCGCGCCTGCAACGACTATGGCGTCGGCGGGGCCAAGGGCCAGGCCTGCGCCGGCTTCCCGCACGTGATCAAGGTGGCGCTGCCTGCGCTGCGCGAAGCGCGTGCGGCCGGCATCCGCGAAGACCACGCACGCGTGGATGCATTGCTCGCCGTCATGGCCGCGCTGGACGACACCTGCGTGCTCGCACGCGGCGGCGCCAAGGCACTGCACGTCGTGCAAACCGGCGCGGCCACCGTGCGTGCAGAAGGCGGCTTGGCAACAGCACAAGGCCGCCGCGCTTTCCGCACGCTCGAACAAGACATGCTGGCGCTGCACGTGTCGCCTGGCGGCGCAGCCGACTTGCTAGCCGCGGCGCTCTTCCTAGACCGCCTGCCCGCAAACGCGCACGCAGTGTCCGACACCGAATCCGCTCATCAGGAAACCGAACATGGAGCATCTTGATTTTCAGTTCACCGGCGGCGCACCCGCTGGGCGCCGCGCGTATGCCGGCGTGGTCGGCTCGGGCGACCTTGAAGTGCTGTTGACGCCGGGCAAGGCCGGCCACATCGACGTGGCCATCACGACGTCCGTCAATGGCATGAGCGCGACGTGGCAGGCGCAGCTTGCGCGTGTGTTCGGCTCGCACGCGTGGCCGGCGGCCAAGATCATCATCAACGACTTCGGCGCGACACCGGCCGTGGTGCGGTTGCGGCTCGAGCAGGCGCTTGAAGCGCTTAACGCGCTGGCGCAATCTTGAGGAGAAGCCATGTCACGCAACCCGATTGAACGCGACAGCTTTATCGAACGCGACGCGCGCCGACGCGCGATTGCGCTGCTCGACCCCGGCACCTTCCGTGAGCTGCTGGACCCGTTCGAACAATTGACCTCGCCGTGGCTGCCGCGTCAGGGCATCGTCACGCAGGCCGATGATGGCGTCGTGGTGGCGCGCGGCACGCTGGGCGGGCATCCCGCGGTGGTGCTCGCCATTGAAGGCGCCTTCCAGGGCGGCAGCATGGGCGAAGTGTCCGGCGCCAAGATTGCGGGCGCGCTGGAGCTGGCGGTGGAAGACAACCGCAACGGTATTCCCACACGCGCCGTCATCGTCTTCGAAACGGGCGGCGTGCGGCTTCAGGAAGCCAACCTGGGCCTGGCCGCCATTGCTGAAATCCACGCAGGCATCCGTGCTTTGCGCGAGTACGGGCCGGTGATCGGCATCACCGCAGGCGTGGTCGGCTGCTTTGGCGGCATGAGCATCGCTGCAGGCCTGTGCAGCTACCTGCTGATGACGCGCGAAGCACGCCTCGGCCTGAACGGCCCGCAGGTGATCGAGCAGGAAGCCGGCATTGAAGAATACGACTCGCGCGATCGCCCCTTCATCTGGAGCCTCACCGGAGGCGAACAACGCGCCGCCACCGGCTTGGCCGATGTCTGCATCGAAGACGATTCCGTCACGATCCGCGCGCAGGTGATCGAGTGGCTGCGTGCCGGCGCACCCGCGCGCCAGCGCAGCGAGCAGATCGACCACTACCTCGCCCAACTTGCCGCTGTCGACACGTCGCGCCAAGCCACCGCAGAAGATGTGCGCGCGCACTACGCAAAGGACGTCGCATGAGCCAGAACGAACTTTCCACGCGCGGCGCGACCTGGATGCGCGCGCTCGCCGTCGGCACACCGGTGCCGGGTTACGGCAGCACGCTGCAAGTCGTCGATGCCGCGCTCGCGGGTCAGCCGGCTCGCTACATCGCCGTCGTGCCCGATGCCGAGAACCGCTTCCCCCGCGCACGCAACGGTGAAGTCGGCCTCGTCGAAGGCTGGCAGCTTGCGCGTGCCGTGCGCGATGCCATGCGTGCCGATGCAGGGCAGGAAAAGAAGCGCGCCATCGTCGCCGTCATCGATGTGGCAAGCCAAGCCTACGGCCGCCGCGAGGAGGCCTACGGCATCCACCTCGCGCTGGCTGCAGCGGCGGACGCCTACGCTGCCGCACGCTTGGCCGGCCACCCCGTCATCGGCCTCATCGTCGGTCGCGCCATGTCGGGCGCATTGCTCGCGCACGGCTACCAGGCCAATCGCCTGCTCGCCCTGGACGATGCCGACGTGATGGTGCACGCGATGGGCAAGGCCGCAGCCGCGCGCGTAACGCTACGCTCCGTGGCCGACCTGGAACGCCTCGCGCAAGAGATTCCGCCCATGGCATACGACATCGCCAGCTTCGCGTCGCTCGGTTTGCTGTGGAAACTGCTGAAGGTGAAGTCTGCCGACGCGCCAGATGCAGGCGACGTCGACACCGTGCAGACCGCACTCGCCGCAGCACTGGCCGACATCACAGCCGACCCATCACGCGGCCTGGAAAGCCGCCTGGGCGCACCGCTGCGCAGTGCGTCCTCAGAGGTACGCAAACGCCTGCGCGAGCAATGGAACGCGCAGCCAGAAGGCGCATAACAAATAGGAGACACATCACGGCGCGAACCTAAAGCACCAGATGGTGTGGCCGCACCCTGCCCTATGCGGCGCCTTGAATTTTTGTGAGCGGGCGGAAAAAGGAAGGAGGCTGTCTGAGCGCAGCGAGTTTGCCTCCTTCCCCGCACGGTCACGGAAATTCAAGGAGTCTTTCGCCACATCGGGCGCGCCTTTCTTTGCTTACTTTCTTTGGCAAGACAAAGAAAGTAAGTCAGCCCCGGCAGGGGATGAAACAAGGGATACACCACCAACGCAATCAACGCAAAAACGACCAGTCTTCAACCCTCGATCACCCAAACACCACAACAGGCGACCCATCGCCGTTCCTTCAGGAGACAAAGACGTGATCATCTACGGTACAACCCTGCTAGCGCTATGCCACATAGCCGGCCTCTTCCTGGGCGATCTACTCGGCCAGGCCATCGGCGTGAAGGCGAACGTGGGCGGCGTGGGCATCGCCATGCTGCTGCTCATCTTCGCGCGGCTCTACCTGCACAAGCGCGGCTTGATGCCTGCCGCTACAGAGGCAGGCGTCTCGTTCTGGGGCGCGATGTACATCCCCGTGGTGGTGGCCATGGCAGCCACGCAGAACGTCGTCACGGCACTGCGCGGCGGTCCCGTTGCGTTGCTCGGTGCCATCGGCGCGGTGATCGTGTGCGGTGCCTGCATCGCGGTTATCAACCGCACAGGCAAAGCAGAAAACCGACAACCGCTGCCGCCACTGCCTGAAACCGAACAAGCCCGCGCCTAAGGAGCCGCACCATGCTGTCAATGCTAGAGAAAGTTCTGCAGCACAACGGGCTGGTCGCGGCGTTCGCGCTGGTCGGCATCGTCATGGGTCTGTCGATGTGGGTGTCCAAGAAGCTGACGTTCGGGCGCGTGCACGGCTCGGCCATCGCCATCATGATCGGGCTGGTGCTCGCCTATTGGGGCGGCATGCAGACCGGCGGCGAGCGTGGCCTGGCCGACCTGAAACTGTTCGGCGGGATCGGTCTGATGGGCGGGGCCATGCTGCGCGACTTCGCGATCGTGGCCACGGCTTTCGAAGTGCAGGTGACCGAGGCGCGCAAGGCCGGCATGATCGGCGCCATCTCGCTGCTGCTGGGAACGGTGCTGCCGTTCATCGTCGGCGCCTGCGTTGCCTATGCCTTCGGTTACACCGATCCGGTGAGCGTCACCACCATCGGCGCGGGTGCCGTCACGTACATCGTCGGGCCGGTCACCGGAGCGGCGCTCGGCGCCACCTCCGATGTGATGGCGCTGTCGATTGCGACGGGCCTCGTCAAGGCGATCCTGGTGATGGTCGGCACGCCGTTCGCGGCCAAGGCGCTCGGTCTGAACAACCCGCGCGCGGCCATGGTGTTCGGCGGGTTGGCGGGTACGGTCAGCGGGGTGTCGGCAGGTCTGGCGGCTACCGACCGACGCCTGGTGCCGTACGGCTCGCTGGTGGCGACGTTCCATACAGGTCTCGGTTGCCTGCTCGGGCCATCGATCCTGTTCCTGGCCACACAAGCGCTGCTGCGATGACAACCACGCTGCTGCGTGCGCACGATCTGCTGTGGGTATCTGAGACACCCGTGGCGACGGATGGCGCGCCCTTGCCGGACTGGGCCATCACGGCGTGCCGGCAAGGGGCGCCTGTCGTGGTGCGACGCGCACCGCGCGGCACCGATGGTTCCGTGCCGGTCGGCCTGCGCGGCGGCGCGCGGCATGAACGCTGCGCAGCAACGGTAGCCGCCAACAGGATCACGCGTGTGGTCTCGCCCGAGGCGCTGGCGGCCCAAGCGACCTCCATCGCACACGACGCGCCATTCGCGGCGCTGCGCACCTTGCGCGCGCTGGCGCCCGGCCTCAATGCACTCGGCTGGGCGTGGGGGCCGACGGGCGGCGCCGGCTTTGCGCTCGCCAGCGGCTTGCCGGTGCTGCATGCGGACAGCGATCTCGATCTCGTCGTGCGCATGCCGCGTGCCCCGTCGACTGCGCAACGCGATCAGCTCGTCCGCCTGTTCAGCGATACCGAGTGCCGGGTCGATTTGCAGATCGACACCGGCTGCGGCGGCTTCGCGTTACGCGATTGGCTGGCGTCGCCGCATCAAACGTTGCTCAAGACCGACCACGGCCCCCGGCTCGTCGCAGACCCATGGAGCGACGCGGCATGAGCATCCTGTTCATGTTTCCCGGGCAGGGCAGCCAGCGCGCGGGCATGCTGCATGCGCTGCCTGGTGACCCGGCCGTTGCGCAGACGTTGACCGAAGCCGGCGACGTGCTCGGCGTCGATCCGCTCACGCTCGACACCGCAGAGGCGTTGCGGTCGACGGTGGCCGTACAGCTTTGTCTCTTGATTGCAGGCGTGGCCGTGGCTCGCACGCTGGCTCGGCAGGACGCAGGGCCGGACATGGTGGCGGGCCTGTCCATTGGCGCGTGGCCTGCGGCGGTCGTGGCGAGCGTGCTTGATTTCTCCGATGCACTGCGCTTGGTCCGCCTGCGGGGCCAACTGATGGAAGACGCGTATCCAAGCGGCTACGGCATGGCCGTCACGGCGGGGCTGACCGAACCCGAAGTCGCCGCCATCGTTGCGCAGGTCAACTCGGCGGCCACGCCAGCCTATGTCGCCAACCTGAACGCGGAACGGCAGATTGTCGTGGCGGGCAGCGATGCGGCGCTCACGCAAGTCATGGCGCGCGCGCAAGCGGCGGGCGCATCCACGGCAACGCGGCTGTGCATGGCAGTGCCGTCGCACTGCCCGCTGCTTGGCGCACAGGCCGGCGAGTTGGCGACCGCTGCCGCAAAGGTCACGGCCCACGCGCCGCAACTCACCTACGTCAGCAGCAGTCGCGCGCGGGCGCTATTCCGCGCGAACCTCATCGTTGAAGACCTGGCGTGGAACATGGCGCGACCGGTGTTGTGGCATGACACGCTGCGGCATGCGCTGGAACGCGGCGCACGCATGGCGGTGGAGGTGCCGGGCGGCGGCACGCTGGCGCGTCTGGCGCAAGGTGTGTTTGCGGACGGTGCGGTGCTGGATGCAGGCGCCGGGCGGGATGCGGTGCGGGTGCGGATACAGCGACAGCGCCGCGGGGACGGCCTTTGAATTATCTGGGTCATGGACTTTTCAGCGGCATTCCGGCATCGTTGCGCGCCACATTTCATCGCTCGTGAGAGGTCCCGAATTGCGCGTCCTGTGCATTGCCGCCATCGCCACCTTGTTCGCCACCTCCGCGTTGGCGGCCACCACGGAAACCGCCGAAGAAGAACTCGCAAGCTGGTACTACGTCGCACAGTCATTGACTTACGGCGGCTACGAAACCGAAGGCCTGAGCTTTTACGCCAACTGCGAGTACGAGCGGCTCTCCGTTGCGGTATCCACGAGTGGGCAATCGGAGCACAACGGAACAGCCCTCCGCATCCAATTCGCTTCCGGCCCTCTTCGTTTAGCGATCCCGGCGCGCCTTGAAGTGTCCGACATGGAAGCGTATGCCGTGGGTGACGTGAAGTCGCGGGCGCGCTTCTACGCGTTGTTCCATACAGGCACCCCAATCACGGTCAAAGTGACCGGCGCAGACCCGCAGCCTCTGCAGCTTCTGCAGCTCTCACCGCGAAACGCCGACACCGGTGCCCGCCAGCTTGAAGCGGTTTGCCCGGTGTCGCGCAGAACGGATCAATAAAAAACGGGGCACATGGCCCCGTTTTTTTTGGCTGCTCGCCGCTTAGACGATTTCCCGTGTTTCCATGAACTGGATGTCCGGAAAGCGCTCCTGCGTCAGGCGCAGGTTCACCTGGCTCGGTGCCAGGTACACGTAGTCGCCCGCACCATCCAGGGCCACGTTGTGGCCGGCCTTGTCGATCAGCTTGTCGATATCTTCCTGCTTGCCGCGCAGCCAGCGAGCCGTGGAGCACTCGTGCGGTTCGAAGATGGCATCGACGCCGTACTCGTGCTCCAGGCGGTGCGCCACCACGTCGAACTGCAGGATACCGACGGCGCCCAATACCAGGTCGTTCGACGCCAGCGGACGGAACATCTGCGTGGCGCCTTCTTCGGCCAGTTGCTGCAAACCCTTCTGCAACTGCTTCAGACGCAGCGGATTGTTCAGGCGCGCGCGACGGAAGAACTCCGGCGCAAACGACGGGATGCCCGTGAACTTGAGCGCCTCGCCTTCCGTGAAGGCATCACCCAAGCGGATCGTGCCGTGGTTGGGCACGCCGATGATGTCGCCGGCGAAGGCCTCTTCCGTGGTGTTGCGGTCCTGCGCCATGAACGTGATGGCGTTGTTGATGGCGACCGTCTTGCCGGTCGACACCTGCAGCAGCTTCATGCCGCGCTCGAAGCGGCCCGAGCACACGCGCACAAACGCGATGCGGTCACGGTGCTTCGGGTCCATGTTGGCCTGGATCTTGAAGACGAAGCCGGTGAACTTCTCTTCCATCGGCTTGACTTCGCGGGTTTCGGTGGGTCGCGCCAGCGGCTCGGGCGACTGGTCGACCAGTGCATCGAGCAGCGACTGCACGCCGAAGTTGTTCACTGCCGAACCGAAATACACCGGGCATTGCTTGCCGGCCAGGAACGCCTCTTTGTCGAACGTGTGCGATGCGCCGCGCACGAGTTCGATGTCGATGCGCAGTTCTTCCGCTTGCGAGCCCAGCACGCGATCCAGCTCCGGGTTATCCAGACCCTGGATCAACCCGGCAGTGGCGCCCTTCTCGCTGTCGGCGTTCGGGTCGAACAGCTGCACCGTGTCGTTCACCAGGTGATATACGCCCTTGAACGACTTGCCCATGCCGATGGGCCACGTCATCGGCGCGCACTGGATCTGCAGCACGCTTTCGATTTCATCGAGCAGCTCGATGGGCGCACGGCCTTCGCGGTCGAGCTTGTTGATGAACGTGAGGATGGGCGTGCTGCGCAGCCGGCAGACGTTGAGCAGCTTGATGGTCTGCGCTTCCACGCCGTTGACGGAGTCGATCACCATCACCGCGGAGTCGACGGCCGTGAGCGTGCGGTACGTGTCTTCCGAGAAGTCTTCGTGGCCCGGGGTGTCGAGCAGGTTGACGATGTAGTCGCCGCCTTCGTTCCGGTACGGGAATTGCATCACCGAGGACGTGACGGAGATGCCGCGCTGCTTTTCCATCTCCATCCAGTCGGAGGTGGCGTGGCGGTTGGCTTTACGTGCGCGCACGGCGCCGGCCATCTGGATGGCGCCGCCGAACCACAGCAGCTTCTCGGTCAGGGTGGTTTTACCCGCGTCCGGGTGGGCAATGATGGCGAACGTCCGGCGGCGCCGGATCTCCTGCTGCAGCGTACTCACGGGCAAAAACCGAAAGGGAAGGAGTGAAAAATGCGGATGGTTGCGCACGTGGTCGGTGCGCTGGCTGGCGGGTATCCCGGCGGCCGATGGACTGCCCGAACGGCGTTGTCAATCCGGGGCAGCCGAGATTGTACGCGATCGGCGCCCCGGCTTAGGATCAACTGACCCGGGCCGCAAGCGCGGGAAACTCCCTAGGAACCGTCCCCCGGACGGACGAGACCAACCCGTTGTGGGAATGCACTGACAACCCTTTCGGAGCCGGTGTTATCGAAGTTGTCATGAAGCTCCCGTATTGTGGAGTCCGTCGCGAAACCCGCCTTTGGGTACGCCGCGATATTTGAAGAAGCAAAGAAGCAAGGAGTCCAACATCGTGCGTAGTCGAATCCCTGTCGATCCGGCAGTGCAACGCATCATCGAGACCACCCGCAAGGCGTGGCAACTCGACGAGCAAAGCGTGCGCGCGGCGCGTCAGCAGCGTGCCGCCAATCGCCGCAAACGGATCAAGGCCCTGCCGCAGGACAGCCTGCAGGCACTCGCCGCACTCGCCCTGCAAGCTGAAATCTGGGCCGTGCGCAAGACCGTGGTGACGGTCGGCTAGCCGCGCAGTTCCTCACCGTGTCGAGGGCCACAGTCGTGGCCCTTTTCTTTTGGCATCGCGCAACGTCTGGGGCATGACGGTTGCTTGCTACGAGAGTGACGTTACCCAGCTCAGGAGGCCCAGATGACCGAACTGAACCCGAAGTCGCCCGGTAGCAATGGCACAAACGGCACGAACGGCGCCCACGGTGCGACCGTCACCACGCTGCATCCGCAGATCGACCACACCGCGCAGCGCGTGAAAGATGCGACGGCGGAGGGGATCGACCGGCTCGCGAGCGTCCTTTCCACCGCGCTTACGCAATTCGACAGACGCACTGAACAGTTGAAGAACCTGCATGCGAATGTCTCGGAGCAGGCGAGCGGCTCCGTGCGTCAGCATCCGGTCATTACGATCGGCCTCGCTTTTGTGGCGGGGATGCTGCTGGAGCAGTTGACGCGGGATTGAGCGCTGAGCGGGCGTGTCAGCGCCCGTCGCGTGGGGCGCTGGCGCTGCCGCCTGTGGTTGTTGTTCCATTAGACAGGTTGGCCGCCAGCGTCGGGTTGAGCAACGCCGCCTGCGAGGCGGCGCGGGCCCGGCCAGCGGCTTCGTACTGCCGGCTGCCGAACTGCAGCGCATATTGCCGCGTGACGAGCGCGCCAAAGAAGAAGATCTGCGCCGAGTAGTAAATCCACAGCATCAGCGCCACCACCGAGCCCGCCGCTCCGTACGACGATGCGACGGCGCTGTTGCCGAGATACAGGCCGATGAGGTGCTTGCCAAGTGTGAAGAGCAGCGCCGTCACCACCGCGCCCAGGGCGACGTCGCGCCACGCCACGCGCGTTTCCGGCAGCATTTTGAAGATGGTGCCGAACAACAGTGCCACGACCGCAAATGAAAACGCCGACGACAGCACCTGGGCCGCAGCCAGCGCAATGCTTGACGTCGAGCCGGACCACAGCGCGCCCCAGAAACGCTCCACCACCGCCAACGCCGCGTTGACGGTGAGCGACACCAGCAGCAGAAACGCCAACACCAGGATCAAGCTGAATGACAGAAGGCGTGAACGCAGCAAGCCCCACATGCCGGGCTGCTGGCGCGAGGGCACTTCCCAAAGCTCGTCGAGGCTGTCTTTGAGTTCGGAGAACGCGGTCGTGGCGCCCGCCAGCAACAGCACGACCGCTGTGACTGCCGCGAATAGGCCACTGCCGGAGCGCCGGGTCGCGGCAAGCACGGCTTCCACTGCAGACGCGCCCTGCGCGCCTACCAATCCTTCGATCTGCCCGAAGATTTCACCCCGGGCGGCCTGTTCACCGAAGAACAAGCCCGCGATCGAGATGACAAGCACCAGCACCGGTGCCATCGAGAACAGCGTGTAGAACGACAACGCAGCGCCCTTGCTCGCGGCGCGATGCGCAGACCATTGCTGCACTGCCCCGATCAGCACCTGGGCAGATCGCTTGAGCAGGGCGCGGTCGAAGCAGGCAGCCAGGCGCATGGATGTTCCTTACAAAGCGACGCGGCCGGCGCAGTGCCGGCCTGGACCTCGAGCCTAGTCAGCGCACGGCGCGCGCGCAAGCACGCCACCGTGGCCGCCATGAAGGAAGGCTTTCGCCCTCAATCGTTGCTGCGCCCCAGCAACCGGCTGATCAGAAAGCCGGCACCGAACGCCAGGCCGATCGTCGCGAGCGGATACGAATGCATGCATTCGGCCGCGTTGCTCATCAGCCGCTGCTGGGAAGCGCGCAACTGCTCGCGCTTGGCAGCCGCTTCGTCGAGCGCGGAAGCCGCAGCGTCCGCGGTGCGATCGATGGCCTGCGCCGTGGTCGCCTTCACACGCTCGGCGGCCTGCTCCACGTCGCTGCGGATGAGGTTGCCGTTGGCATCGGATTTGGGGAAAGGATTGGTTTGAGACGGTTCCATCAGTCAGCGCTCCTGGAGTTGCATGGCGTCGTGAGAGCCGGGTTGAAAGCTGTGCGCATCATCCCGGCGTCATCCTCTGCCCGCGACCAGGCCCCAGATGAGGCTGACCACAAACAGCACCACGAAAATCATGAACAGAATCTTGGCGATGCTCGCTGCGCCGGCAGCGATGCCGCCAAACCCGAGCACGGCCGCAATCAGGGCGATGATGAAAAAGATGACTGCATAACGCAGCATGGTGACCTCCTGTGCAGTTGAGTGAGCTTGCCGCCATGGGGCGGATACCCCACGGGATCAGCAAGCCGCGTACCGCGCCAGGAACTCCGGTTATGCCTCGGTGGCATGCGCGCGGCCGGAGCCCGCACTGTTGCTGGTGTTATTGCCCTCGCCAACGTCCTCGGCAGAGCTGCTGCCGTATTCCTCCAGCCGGTTGTAAAGCGTCTTCAGGCTGATACCAAGCAGCTCAGCCGCCCGCTTTTTCACACCCCCGCACTGCTCCAGCGTGGCAAGAATGATCTTCTTGTCGGCGCTTGCCAGCGATGTGCCAACCGGAATCGTCAGCGTGGAACCGGACGAGGTCTGCGTGCTCGACACCTGCAGCGGCACGTTCGCGGTATCGATGCCGGCTTCGTCCGACAGGATGTACGCGCGTTGCACGTAATTGCGCAGTTCGCGCACATTGCCCGGCCAGTGATAGCCGCGCAGCGTCTCCATGGCCGGCGGCAGGAATGCCTTCTTGGTATTGCTCTGCGCGTTGAGCTGGTCGAGGAAATGCTGGGCCAGCAGTTCGACATCCTTGCCGCGCTCGCGCAGCGGCGGCAGTTGCAGCGGAAACACGTTCAGGCGGTGATACAGGTCGGCGCGCAGCTTGCCGTCTGCCACGGCTTCTTCGGGGTCGCGGTTGGTGGCGGCAATCACGCGCACATCGGAATCGATCTCGCGGTTGGTGCCCACGCGCATGAACACGCCGGTTTCCAGCACGCGCAGCAGTTTGACCTGCAGTTCGATCGGCATCTCGGTAATTTCATCGAGGAACAGCGTGCCGCCGTTGGCGCGTTCGAAGTAGCCCTTGTGCTGGCGGTCCGCGCCGGTGAAGCTGCCACGCTCGTGGCCAAACATTTCCGACTCGATCAGGTTGGGCGAGATGGCGCCGCAGTTGACCGGCAGGAACGGTTGCTTGCGGCGCAGGCTGAGGTCGTGAATGGTCTGGGCGGCCAACTCCTTCCCGGTACCCGACTCGCCGATCAGCAGCACAGTCGCCTCGGTGGGCGCGACGCGGCTGACCTGGTCATACAGCGTCTGCATCGCCGTCGAGTTGCCGAGCATCTGGCCGAACAGGCCCAGGCGCCGCAGCTCGCCGCGCAGGTTGCCGATTTCCGCTTTGAGATCGCCGGGGCGCGGAATGCGCGCCAGTACGGATTTCAACCGTTGGAAGTTGACCGGCTTGACGAGGTAGTCGGCCGCCCCCATGCGCAGCGCCTCGACGGCGGTTTCCACGCTGGCATGCCCCGTCATGACGATGATCTCGGTACCCGAGTGCGACGGGATGTCTTCCATCAGGTCCATGCCGTTGCCGTCAGGCAGGACAAGATCGATCAACACGGCATCGGGGCTGTGACGCGACATCTGAATGCGCGCATCGCGCAGCGACCCGGCCAGCGCGGTGGTGAAGCCCTCGGCACCCACCAGCTCGCCCAGAGCAGCGCGTGCGTTGGCATCGTCTTCGACAATCAGGATATGTGGCATCTCAATGTGGTTGGATGAGCCGGCAGGTGCCGGCGGTCATGCATGGCGCAACGGTACGCTTGGCAGCAGAACCGGCGGCAGCTGCAAAAAGTATTCCATCTAATACACCCCCGGACATCGCACGGGCACACCCACGTCGACGATATGGACGCTGGTAATTTTTACACGCACGCGTGCAAGAAATGGATCGAATACATCACTCCAGGGCGGACCGCTGGAACTACGCAGAAGTCAGCATAGTTGAGAAGGCCAGCGCTTCGCCACCTGCGGGCGGAAATGGTCACCGTACGTCGCATGGCCATGTGAAACCCGCGCGGCATCTGCGTCTCGGGCCCGTTTCTTGTCAGCGTTTGACCGACAGGATGGAAGAAACGTCAGCGCATGCCCGACATACAACGCGCTTGTGCGGCCCTGATAATGGCTCAACTTTTCAACACAATGTGACGGGATGACGACGTACCCAGCCTTCCGGAGACTGCATCGCTGAAGATGCAGCCGCTCGCCAGGACGTCCCCGTCGCGATCAACCACGAGGGAGCCATGTCCTTGAGCGAAGCCTTCGCCGACGAACGTGCAGTGACCGCCGGGCGCCTGAGCTATCCCCCCGCCCTGGCCGACTTTGACGACGCCGAGCGTGCACCGGCCGATGTCGAAACGCCTTCTGTCCAACCTGTTGCGGATCCGGATTTCGGCCACCTCTACGGCCGCTCGCCGGTGATGCGCGCGCTGTACGATCAGATCGGCAAGGTGTCCGGCACGCTTGCCACCGTGCTCATCATGGGCGAATCGGGTACCGGCAAGGAGTTGATCGCGCGCACGGTGCATGACATGAGCCCGCGCGCAGACCAGGCCTTCATCGCCGTGAACTGCGGCGCCATCTCGCCCAACCTGATCGAGTCGGAATTGTTCGGCCACGAGAAGGGCAGTTTTACGGGCGCTTCCCAGCGTCATATCGGGTATTTCGAACATGCCTGCGGCGGCACGATCTTCCTCGATGAAATCACCGAGATGCCGGTCGAGATGCAGGTGAAGCTGCTACGCGTGCTGGAAACCGGCGTATTCATGCGGGTGGGTGGCACCGAGCCGATCCAGACACGCGCACGCATCATCGCTGCCACCAACCGCAACCTGCTTGAAGCGGTCAGCGATGGGGCCTTCCGTGAAGATCTGATGTACCGCCTGGCGGTGGTGCCGCTGCATGTGCCGCCGCTGCGCGACCGCGGCGACGACATCGAAGAGTTGGCCTTGCATTTTCTCGCCCAGTTCAATGCCGCGCACCAGACCGACAAGGTGTTCTCGCGTCAGGCCCTGGCGACGCTGCGCACCCAAACCTGGCCGGGCAATGTGCGGGAGTTGCGCAATGCTGTGCACCGCGGCTATATCCTCGGCGAGAAAACCGTCGAGCTGGCCACGCCGCTCGCACAGACGCGCGGCCCGGCGCGTCCGACGGTGAAGGAAGGTGTGCTGAGCCTGTCGGTGGGGGTGACACTGGCAGATGCGCAACGGGCGATGATCATGGCCACGCTGGAGCATTTTCACGGTGATAAGCGCCAGGCTGCCAAGACGCTCGGCGTCAGCCTGAAGACGCTGTACAACCGCCTCGACCTCTACCAAAGCACCGCGGCCGCCGCCATGGCGGCCTGACGGCGGCGCTTCTCAGCGCTGCACCGCCTTCGCCCCTGTTGTACCCGCTGCATCCGCGCTGACGTGCTAGCGCGGATGCGCGTGCGCGCGCTCGCCGGGATGCTCGTGGCGGCGGCGTTCCTGCGGTTCCGGCGTCCGGCGGCGTGGTGCGGGTTCGGTTTCCGCGCGGGCGCGCGGGCCCGTGCGGACGGCGGTGGTGAGTGTCATCGGCATGGCGAGCCCTTTCCTTTCAACGTTACTGACCTTGCTTGGAACTGCCGGGGTAGGAATTACCGGTCGTCGTGGCGGCGTCATTGCCGCCAGCCTGCACGCCGGAGTGCGACATGTCGCCCGCGCTGTTCGTACCGCCCGGCACGGTAGACCCGGACTTCTTGTGGCTGCGATGCTTCTTGTGCATCGGCTTGCTGGTATCGCTGCCGCCCGCCGCAGGTGCCGCTTCGCTGCCGGCCATCGGTGTATTGGCCGTGCGGTCTGCCGTCGTCGACGGCGGGTCGGTACGCTTGCCCGGCGCCTTGGTCGGGTTGCTGGATTCCTGGTTGTCGACCGGCGCGTTGGTCGTCTGGGCTATGGCGGTACCCATACCAAGGCTCAAGATGACGCTGGCGAGCGCAGCGGTCAGGAAACGTGTTCGCATGTGGTTTCTCCTGGGAAGTGGTGCTTGATAAGAAGGCAATGGAAGCGCACTGCGGCGCGTCTCCCGCTTCCTACCGCAGCAACGCATGTACCTGCGGTGCCACCCGTCTGCCTAGGCCGACGCAGCGCGTGCCCCACGCCGGCGCTGTCATGTGCCGGCAACACTGTGCATATAAAAACGACATGACCATGTAGAAACGGCGTGCCAGCCACCCACAAAGCCTTGTGGTGACTGGGTTTGTTGACATGGCATACCCTTTGCATCGAAGCGGTGAAGTGTCGGCGGAAATGTCGACGTCCACTCACCAAAGGAGGCAAGGCGAATGGTTAAGGCCGCTCTGGAAATGCGTGCGAAGCAGCATCTCGCGCTAACCCCGCGACTGCAGCAGTCCGTCAAGCTGCTGCAGTTGTCTGCAACCGAATTTGCGCAGGAAATGCAAGAAGCGCTCGCAAGCAATCCGTTCCTGGAAGAAGTCGAGCAAGAAGCGGGTGCGCACCCCGATGTCGCGCGCACCAGCGACATTGCCATTTCTACCGACCTGGAGGGCGTCGCGGCCGACCACGCGCCTGTAGACGACGCCCCGCTGGAAACCACCACCAGCGCCATCGAAACCGACGCGACGCTGGCCGCATCGGAAGACTTTCCCACCGACTTTAGCACCTATTACAGCCACGGCGGCGCCCACCACGGCGACGGTGAAGACAGCGACATCGGCGAATGGGTACATTCCACGCCGAGCCTGCGCGAGCATCTGCACCAGGAGCTGCGCAGCTATCGCCTGTCTGAGCGCGACTGCCTCCTCGCGCAGACGCTGATCGAAGCGCTGGACGACGACGGTTACCTGCGCCAACTGCTCTCCGAGTTGATCCCGCTGGCACCGGTGGAGCCGCCCCCAACCGAGAAGGAAATGCAGATTGCCCTGGCGCTCGTGCAGAGCCTGGACCCGCCGGGCGTGGCCGCACGCGATCTGGCGGAGTGCCTGCGCCTGCAGATCGAAGCGCGCCCCGCGGACACCGAAGCCGAAGAGCGGATCCAGGAGATCGCACAAGACATCGTGCGCAGCCACCTGCCGCGTCTGGCCAAGCGCGAATTCACGCAAATGCGTCGTGCGCTGGGGTGTACGGAAGAAGAGTTGCGCGATGCCTGCGCGCTGATCCGCATGCTCGACCCGCGCCCGGGGCTGCGCTTCTCGCAGGCGCATGCCGGCTACATCGTGCCGGACGTGATCGTCACGAAGATCAAGGGCAAGTGGATTGCGCTGACAAACCCGTCGGTTGCGCCATGCGCGCGCATCAACAAGGTCTACGCGGAGCTTTTTGCGCAGACCCGCGGCCACCATCGCACCCCGCTGGCACATCAGCTTCAGGAAGCGCGCTGGCTGATCCGCAACGCGCAGCAGCGCTTTGCCACCATCCAGCGCGTAGCCGAGGCGATCGTCGCGCACCAGAAGCATTTTCTGGAATACGGCGAGGTGGCCATGAAGCCGCTGGTGCTGCGCGATGTGGCCGAAGAACTTGGCCTGCACGAATCGACCATCTCGCGCGCCACGGGCAACAAGTACATGGCGACGCCGCGCGGCATCTTCGAGTTCAAGTACTTCTTCTCGCGCCAACTGGCGACGGACACTGGCGGTGCATGCTCGGCCGCCTCGGTGCGGGCGCTGCTCAAGGAGATGATCGAAGCCGAAGACGCGGACGCGCCGCTCTCCGATGTGTCGCTCGCCAAGATGCTGGCTGAGCAGGGCGTGATCGTTGCGCGCCGCACGGTCGCCAAGTACCGCGGCCTCATGCGCATTGCACCCGCCGAAATGCGGCGCCAGGTCTGATCACCGTGCGCAAGCTGCCCACCGATGACTACCCGCATCGCCACGACGGCGATGCCACGGCCGCCGGGTTGCATCTGGCGGACGTCACGATGTTCTGGGCGGCGGAAAGCGGTGGCGTCAAACGCTACCTGCGGGCCAAGCACGACTTCCTGCGCTCCACGCACTGGCGGCACACGTTGGTTGTACCCGGCACGGCAGACGACGCCAGCAACGAGATCGCCGTGGTGCCCGGCGTGCCGCTGCCGCTTTCGCACGGCTATCGCATTCCGCTGCGCACCGGACCAGCAGTGCGTGCTCTCTGTGCGTTGTCGCCGGACCTGATTGAAGCCGGGGACCCCTATCGGCTGTCGTGGGCGGCGGTGCATGCCGGCGCGCGACTGCAGGTGCCGGTGGCGGCGTTCTACCACTCCGATCTGCCTGCGTTCTTCCGCCGGCTGGGCGGCCCACCCGCGGAACTGGCCGCAGCGGCGTACGCCCGCAAGCTGTATCCGCACTTCGACGCGGTGTTCGTGCCGAGCCGCTACATCGCGCAGAAGGTGGCCGACCTGGGCGTGCAGCGCATTGAGCTGCAACCGCTGGGCGTGGACTCGCGCCTTTTCCACCCCGCACGGCGCTCGCTGCGCTGGCGCGAACAGTTGGGCCTGCCGCGAGATGCCCGCGTGCTCCTCTACGTCGGCCGCTATGCGCCGGAGAAAAACCTGCACGTGCTCTGCGACGCGGTAGACAAGCTCGACGACGGAAGCGTGCTCGTCACCATCGGCTCGGGCCCGACCCCTCCGCGCGGCAAGAACGTGCGCGCGCTCGCTTATGAAGGCGATGCGCAGCACCTGGCCGCCGCCATGGCCAGTGTCGATGTTTTCGTGCATGCAGGCGATCAGGAAACATTCGGCCTCGTCGCGTTGGAAGCGATGGCCAGTGGGGTGCCGGTCGTGACGTGCGCGGCCGGAGGGCTGAGCGAGCTGGTGGACGAGCACGTGGGCTACGCCGTGCCACGTTGCGTCGCGGATGATTTTGCGCAAGCGCTCGACGCGCTGCGCCAACGGGATCCGGTAGCGCTCGCGCACGCCGCGCGCCGCCATGCAATGCAGTACGACTGGCGGGCCGTGCTGCCGCAACTGTTGCGCCGCTATCTGGCGCTGCTCGGCCGGCAAGCCAGCGCCGCCGCAGAAACATTCGAACCGGCGCGCGAGCGTGTGCGCGCATTGCGTAGCCGTTAGCCCAGACCCCACTTGCCCGGTTGACTATCATGTCGCGCTATCTCATTCTCGCCATGCACGATGTCACGCCCGCCAACTGGCCTGCGTGCAAGGTCTTGCTCTCAGCGTTGGATGAGGTGGCGCGCGTACCCAAGTCGCTCCTCGTCATTCCGAACTTCTATCGCGGCCCGACAGCCCGCCAGAGCGAGCGCTTCTGCCGCGTCATGAGCGAATGCCTGGCCGAAGGCGATGAACTTGTGCTGCACGGCTATGCCCACCTGGACGACCAGCCTCCGGGCGGCCTGATCGATCAACTGATCCGCACGCGCTATACCGCTGGTGAAGGGGAGTTCTCTGCGATTCCGCTGGCCGCAGCGCGTGCGCGCATCCAAGCGGGTGCGGCGTGGTTCGCCGCCAATGGCTGGCCGCTGCATGGCTTTGTCGCACCGGCCTGGTTGATGAACCCGGCCACCTGGGAGGCGCTCGACGGCCTGCCCCTGCGCTACACCACCACGCTGCAACGCTTCTACCTGCTGCACCCGCGCCGGCCGCTCAAGGCACCGTGTCTGACGTACAGCGTTCGCTCGCCGGCACGCCGGCTGGTGTCACGCTACTACTTGCGCTGGCTCGCGCAGCGGCATGCCGAGGCACCTCTGCTGCGTCTGGGCCTGCACCCGGTTGACGCAGCACATCCCGACGTCATTCGCCATTGGCAGGAACTGCTCGCTGCATGCCTTGAGACGCGCACGCCCGTGACCAAGAATGGCTTTGCACAGGTCCTCGCACAGGCCTGGATGGGCGGCCCGGAGACGACCGTCACCGGGCAAGCGCAAACGTCGTACTGATCACGCGCGCTAAAACAGCCACACCGACATCCCGCCGATCAGCATCCCAAGCCCCGCGCCCGCGAGCACGTCGCTCGGATAGTGCAGGCCCAGTACGACGCGAGAGACAGCGACCACCAGCGTAAACGGCACGAGCGCGAGCGCCATGCGCGGGTAGTACGCCGCCATCACGATGCTGAACGACACCGCGTGCAGCGTGTGGCCCGACGGAAAACTGAACTGATCCAGCACGCGCCCGCACAGGTGGATTTCGTCGCAGGAAAGATAGGGCCGCGGGCGGCATACGCCGCGCTTGAGCAGGATGTAGATGATGAGCGAGAGCAGCCCCGTGAGCCCCATCTGCTTGGCGCATTCCCAGCCGGCCTCACCGCCCACGACCGGCAGCGCGGCCATCAATGCATACCAGAGCATGCCGTCACCAAGGCGGCTGACACTACGATAGAAGCGCATGGCCGAGGCATTGCCCGCCACGTGGTTGAGCGCCACGGCGAGCTGCCGATCGCGCTCGCGCCAGCGCTTCCAGTCAGGCCAGGCGTGGATCGCCATGGTAGGCCTACCCGTTGGTGGCAGCGTCGCGCACGGCAATGAGCGCGGCTTCAAAGCGTTCGAGCACGCGCGGCCAATCCAGGCCCTGCGCCGTCAGCCGCGCTGCCTGCCGAGGCGTTGCCGCAAGCCGGCATCGGTGGCGAGCGCGACGGCCGCCTGCGTGAAGGACGCGGTATCACCGACGGGCGCGAGCCAGCCGTTCTCCTGGCTGCGCACGAGCATGCCGGCCGCTGCGGTATCGAACGCGACCACGGGCAAACCGCTGGCCATCGCCTCGACCACCACGTTACCGAAGGTCTCGGTCAAACTCGGAAAGAGAAACACGTCAGCCGATGCATAGTGCGCGGCCAGTGCCTCGCCATGCTGCGTTCCGCCAAAGATGGCATCGGGACAGTGCCTGCGCAGTGCGTTGCGCTGCGGGCCATCGCCCACCATGACGAGGCGTGCGCGGGGCACGCGCTTGCGCACCGCATGAAACGCATCGAGCGCGACACCGAGGTTCTTTTCCAACGCCAGACGGCCAACCGTGAGCACGACCGGCGTATCGGCATTGGCGCCCCACTGCGCGCGCAATGCGTCGCTGCGGGCTTGCGGCGTGAATTGGTGTGCATCGACGCCGCGTGTGCTGACGGTCAGGCGCGCAAAATCGAGTTCGCTCAACTGCCGCTGCAATTCGCGTGTGGGAACGAACGTGCGGTCGGTGCGGTTGTGAAAGGCACGGAGATACGCGCGCACCAGCGTCACGGCGCCCTCCCACGCATAGTGGCGGCCGTATTCGTCAAAGCGCGTTCTGAAATCCGACGTCACCGGCAAACCGAGTTGCCGCGCGGCGCGAATGGCTGACCAGCCGAGCGGCCCTTCCGTGGCGACATGCACAAGGTCGGGCCGATAGGCGGCCCACGCGCGAAGCAGGCGCCGGCGCGCGGGCAGCCCCATGCGCAAATCCGGATACAGCGGAATCGGCACGCCAGGAACGCGCAGCGTGTCGTCCGCCAACGCGGCCTTGCCGGCGTCGATGGCACGTTGGCGCGGGCGCACCACCATCACGTCATGCCCGCGCGCCTGCAGAAACGCCACGGTGCGCGCGGCAGTGAGCGACACGCCATTGAGTTCCGGCGGCCAGGTTTCGGTCACATAAGCGATGCGCATGCGCCGGTCAACCCTTGTGCTCGTCGCGGCTGTGCGAAGGGCCGCCCGTCTGGCCTCGCTTGTGGGCAAGGTCATCTGCGCTGCGATTGGCGACTTGGCGATCGCTGTCGTCGCGATTGGCCGCCTGGCGTTCGCGCACGACGCGCTCCACGCCCGGGGTGTTGTGCAGATCGGTGTCGAGCTGGCCGCTTTCGATGTCGCGCGCGGCCTGCTCCACATCGCTGCGCGGTGCGGAACGTTGCTCTTCAAGGTGCTGGTCGCGCTCGTGCGGCAGCCGATCTGCCGAGCCCGACTCCGGCTTGCCTTGCTCCGGCTTGCCGAGCATCTTTTCGATGTTTTCAGCATTTCGGCCTGCGCCTGGCGCACGCAGCGGTGTCATGCCTGCCGGCCGTTCGCCGCGCTGATGCGGGCTACGTAAGGTGGGGCGTAGTCGGTTCATGGCGCCCTCCTGCGGACGTGATCTGGTTGTGCCTTGCGCACCGCAACCGACGTGCCCACAGCGCACGCCCACATCATGCAAGGTGCAAGACCTGCACCGCTGCTGCACAACCACGCGGTGCAGACGGTGCGGATTAACCATGCATGTGCCGGCGTCGCGGCGTGATCATTGCGTAAGGGTTACATGCGCGCTTGTAACGCTTGCTGCGCCAGGTGATGGAGAGGCAATCAGCGGGGGCGGTGCACGCGTTCCAGGCGCCGTGTGGAACGGCCGCGCAGTCGGTCCAGCAGCCGCTGCGACACGCCGGCCGGCGCATCGGTGGTGCCGAGCAGCGTACCAAGCGGGCGCAGTCGGTCGACGTGATCACACACCACCTTGATCATCGCCGTGATCGACGTCCCAAGCAGCAAGCCCCACAGGCCCCACAGCCAGCCCCACAGCAGCAGGCCGATGTAGACCACACACGGGTCGAGCTTGGACGCCCGGCTCTGCAGCCACGTCACGAGCAGCGTGCCGACCAGCGTGGCCAGCAGCAGCGTAACGCCTGCCACGACAAGCGCATCCGACCACGCGCCCATCTGCAGGTATGCGCCAATGCCGCTGGCCACGGCAATCACCACCGAACCGAGATACGGCACGAAATGCAGCACAGCGGTCGCCAGACCCCAGACCGCCGCGTCTTCCATGCCGAGCAGCACAAAGGCCACCGTGGTCAGTACACCCAGCATGATGTTGGTGGCAAACAGCACCAGCAGCGAATACTGAATCTGCGTGCCGATCACCGCCATCATGCGCACCGCGCGCTTCTTCTCGCTCAATGTGTTGCCCACTGCACGCACCCATTTGCGCTTGAGTGCCTGGCCCGAAGCGAGCAGGAAGTAGACGAGAAACGAGACCACGACGAGTTGCCCCGCCAGCGCGAAGAGGCTGGCGGAGCCTGTCCATAGAAACTCGCGCAGCGGCAGCACCGGCTGCGCGGCAGCTGGCTCGGCGGAAACCGGGGTCGCGGGCGAACGCTTGGCAGGTGCTGGTGCCGGCTTGCCCTGCACGCCTTCGGCGGCATGCTCGAGCGCGACGGTCACATCGCGCATCTTGTCGAACGCGCCGCCCATGTGCCCGCGCATACCGTCGACGGCTTGCGCCATGCGCTCCGCCGCAACGGGCAACCGGTCCGCCATGGCCGACACGCCGTCTTGCATTCCGAAGACCAGCATCGCACCGGCAATCCACAAGCCCAACACCACGATGCCCGCGGCTAGGGGGCGCGGGACATAGCAGCGCCGCAGCCACACCACCACCGGATTCAACGCAAACGCGAGCACCACCCCCAGCGTAACCGGCACCAGGAACGCTCGCGCCCACTGCAGAAACACCAAGGTGCCGCCAATGGCCACCAGCACCATCGCCACGCGCCAAGCCGGCTGCCGCAGCCCGTCGAGCAGGCTACCGTGCAAGGGTTCCAGCGGCGTGGTGGGTGGGGTCGGTTCGGCTGGCATGGCAGAGAATGCGGTTCTCCGTCCTCTGCGCAAAAGTCGTGCCCTGGCGGGCTATGACACGGAAGCAGCAGGCATCGCCAGCATCCGCAACGTACGCACCAGATCGTACGGCGACACAGGCTTGATCAGGTGTTCCTGAAAACCGGTGGCCAGCGCCTGAGCGCGATCGTGCGGCTGCGCAAAGGCGGTCAGCGCGATGGCCACCATCGGTGTCGCGCCGGTGGGCAGGTGTTCGTGTTCCCAAGCACGAATTCTCTGCAGGATCGCGTAGCCGTCTTCATCGGGCAGCGCGATGTCGCACACCACCGCCTGCGGGAGGCCTGCTTCACCCCGTGCGCCCCAGAGGTCGAGCAGCGCCATCGTCTCGTGCCCGGAGCCCACGCTGCCGACCTCCGCACCGACCTGCGTGAGCAATGTCGCCAGCGCGTCGCGCGCATCCTGCTGGTCGTCAACCAGCAGCACGCGCAGGCCCGCCAGTGAAGGCAGTGGCCCGCTGCGTTCGGGGTCTTCAGCCAGCGGCGTGATCAGATCGGCGCCGGCATGCAGCGGCAGGTACACGGTAAAGGCAGCGCCATGCTGGTCGCCCTCACTGCGCGCATACACGCGCCCGCCGTGCAACTCGGTCAGGCGCTTGACCAACGCGAGCCCAAGCCCCAGTCCACCCGTGCGCCGCGTGTGCGCGCCGTCGGCCTGGCGGAATGGATCGAACAGATACGGCAAGAACGCCGGCGCAATCCCGCGGCCGTTATCGCGTACGACAATGCGCGCCACCTCGCCCAACAGATCGGCAGACAGCCAGACATCACCGCCTTCCTGCGTGAACTTGATGGCGTTGGTCAGCAGGTTCCACACGATCTGCTCGACACGATCGGCATCGCCGTCAATTTCGTGATCGTCCAGGTCGATGGTGGTGTGCAGGGCGATGTGGCGTTCGGCGGCCAGCGCGTGCACGCTGTTGAGCGCGCGTTCCAGCGCCGTGCGCAGCACGAACGGTTCACGCGTCAACCGCAGCTTCCCGCTCATCACGCGTGTTGCGTCCAGCAGGTCTTCGATCAGGCGTACCTGCTGCTCGACGCCCGTCTTGATGCCCGCGAGCGCACGCTGCATGAGCGGCGCACCGCCGGCGATCTGGCTCTCCAATACATACGCCCAGTTCTGGATGCCATTGAGCGGCGAACGCAGCTCGTGCGACACCACCGCCAGGAACTGATCGCGCGCCCGCGCCGCGGCTTCTGCCTGCGCACGCGCGGCTTGTTCGCGCAGCAGCAGCGCATCGCGCTCGCGCTCGGCCTCGGTGCGTTCGGTCACGTCGTAAATGATGAGCAGCGCCGATTCCATCGCGCCATTCCGATCGGCTTCCGGAATCACGCGCGCGTTGTAGTGCGCAATGCGCGGACGTCCGTCGAGCACGTCCAGATGCAAGGCAAGCGTCTGTTCTGCGCCCACGGCGAACGCGTGGCGGGCGGCGTCCTCCAGCGGGCGCGTGACCTCGGTGGCGAGCGGCGATGCCGCCAGCGTCTTGCCAATCATCACGGCAGGCGTCACGCCAAAGGCTTCGGTGACCGCGCGGTTGACATACATGCAGCGCAATTCGCGATCGAGCCGCGCGATCACGTCGGGCGCGTTCTCGACCAGCGTGACGAATTCGCGCTGATGGCGAAAGCGCTCGTGCTCGGCCTCCTTGCGCTCGGTGATGTCTTCCACCACGCAAACGAGCGCCTGTACCTTGCCGTCCGGGCCATGCTGCGGCGAGTACGCGGCGTGCACGAAGCGACGGCCAACATCGGCCCGATACTGCAACTCCATTTCAAACTCGACGCGCTGCCCCGCGAATGCGTCGTTCAGGTGCGACAGGACACGCGCATACGCTGCTTCGCCCATCAGATCGCGCAAATGTCGGCCCAGCACGTCTTCGTGCCGAAAGCCCAAGCGCTGCGCGTAGGCGCGGTTGGCAAAGCGCACGCGGTGCTCGGGGTCGATCTGCACGAGCGGAAACGGCACGCTTTCAGTGAGCCATTGCAACTGGAATTCCGACTCGGTGAGTGCAGCCAGGGTCTGCTGGCCCTGCGTCACGTCTTCGACCACGCCCACGGCATGGGCGGACGCACCGTCGAGGCGTGGCAGGAGGTAGCCGCGTTCGCGAACGCGGTATTCGCGCGTTTGGCCGTCGTCGGTGCCGAGCCAGCGGTATTCGAGGGCAAACTCCCGCCCCCGTGCTAAACCCTCCCAAGCAGCACGCAGCGCGACATGGTCATCCGGATGCACATGGACGAGCCAGCGGTCCCGGATACCGCACAAAGAATCGGGCTGCACGCCCCACGTTTGCGCCCCGGCGCTCACGTGCAGACGCGTTCCCGTCAACGGATCGTCTACCCAGAACACATCCACCTGCTTCCTGGCGGCCGGTGCAGCACACGTCTCGCGCGCTGCGCGCACGGGTGCCGACCAGCCCGTTACGGATTCACTCATTGCGCCCTTCTTAGCAGTTTTCATTCCCGCCCTCGCCGCCCAAAAAAAAACGGTGCCGCAGCACCGCATCATAGGGCGTGGAGCGAAGTTACTGCGAGGGCAATTCAGACGCCGTCTGCGAGGCACCGTTGGCCTGGGCCACCAACACGCGAATCGCATTCGGCGTCACCGCACCGACGCCCCCGGCCGGCAGCGTGGTGATCAGCCAGTCGGCGTTGTTGGCCAGGCTGAACGGTTGCGAGGTGAAGATGATGTTCTTCGTCCCGGCCGTCGCCACCCGCACCTGGTACGTGCCGCCATCGACGTAGATCGAATCCTGCGTGCTGGCCGGCGACGCGCCGCCGTAACCGGCACCGCTCATGGTCGGCGCAATGGCTGAAAGATCCACGTTCGGCGCGGTCACGTAGACGTCGACGTTGGGGGCGTTGTACGAAGCGTTGAAGGCACGCACGCGCGCCTTGTCCGACAGGATCGACTTGTTGTACGGGTCGTCGATGAGGGCCAGGCTCGTGGCCGAACCGTTGGCGCCTACGAGGGCCAGCGCCGTATAGCGGTGGCCGTTGGCCGGAGTGAATCCGGTCGAGGCCAACGGGGTACTGCTGCCCGTGTTCGACACCGTGGCGGTGCTGGCCGTCGCGTCGATGCCAAAGTAGTTGCTGACGCTCTTGAACGCGACATTGGAGGTTTTCGTGGTGCCGTTCACCCCGAAATCGACGTTGCCGATGAACGGGTTGGCGTGCACCGTGCGGTACTGCGGCGCGCTGGTGCCGATGATCTGCCCGATGTCATTGTCACCGCCACCGCATCCCGCCAATACACCTAACGAACCCAGCGCCAACACGGCGGCGATCTTTCTGATCTGTATCCTCATCTTGCACCTCGGAAGGAGAGTCTTTTCATGAATCGGCCCGCATGCATCGCGCGCCCATGGTCGTTGTTGTCGACGTGAAGCCGAAGATAAGCGCGCACATTCGGCGCGCCTATCGAACCGGTTCCGATCGTTCTGTCGGATGCGTCCGACATACGAAGCGACGTTCCCGCATTGAGCATGGCGCGTGCCCGTTGGGCTTGAAGTGTTCCTCCAATCGGCCCGTGGGACCGTCCGCGAGTACGGATCGCTATACTTGCGCGATCTGTGTTTTCTGTGTGCGCCACACCCGCTTCGCATGCCCGAACCGCGCCCCGCCAACGCCGCGCCTCGTCCCGACAACGCCGCTTCCCAGGCCGCTCTGCAGGTATTCGCGCAAGAACGCGAACGCGTGCAGGCGTGGCTTGCGGCGCGGGCTTCGGGCGCACGCGCGGTAGGTGCCTCCACGCTGTCGCAGTACCGTGTGGAAGCCGAGCGCGTGTGCTGGTATGCGCGTACAGTCGGTAAGCCGATTGCAAGCTGGCAGCGTGACGACGCATCGGCCTACCTGCGCTTTTTGCAAGAACCGCCTGCATGGGCGGTCAGCGCGCGCGGCACCGAACGTGACGATGCCAACTGGACGCCGCTGCGCGGTCCGCTCTCTGCACGTTCCGCGCGGCAAAGCAGCATCATCGCCGCCAACCTCTGCGGTTGGTTGCAGCGCACGGGCTATCTGCGCGCGAACCCGTTTCTCGATGACGACGCGCTCGTTCTTACCGTGCCGGCGCCCAGCGCGCCCGCAGCCAGGCCCGTCACAGCATCGGAACCAGACCCCGCACTATGCGCATCTGACATGGCATTGATGATCGATGCCGTACGTGCGCGTGTCGCGTTGGGCCGTGAAGCGCGCTTGCGCCAAGCGCGCGACCACTTCCTCGCCGTGCTTCTTGCGCAGGCGGGCATGCGCGTATCTGAGTTGATGTTTGCCCGCATGGGCGATGTGGCGCTGCATGCCGTGCCGGCCTCGCATGCAACAACCGGCGCACAGCTCCCGTCATCGGTCTGGCTGCTGGCGGTCGGCACGGGCCGCGCGCAGCGCTGGCTGCCATGCGATGCGTTGATGTCTGCCCTGCGTGAGTACCGCACGGCCTTCGGCCTGTCGCCACTGCCGCTGCCGAACGAAGCCACACCGCTGCTGCTGTCGGTGCGCAAGCGCTCGCCGCGACGCGCGGACGGCACCATCATCGACTCACCTGCCCTGCGCCGCGACTTCGGCGAGCGCAAGGGCATCGCCTCGCGTTCGCAGCTGCTGCTCATCGTCAAGGCTATGCTGGGCGAAGCCGCTGAATATGCCCGCGCCATCGGCCACGCCGACGCAGCCGTGCGCCTTGCGAATGCCTCGCTACGCAGCGTACGCGGTGCGCATTTGCGCGAGCGGCTTGCCACCGGCGAAGCCGCTGCCGACGTTGCCCATGCGCTTGGGCTTGCGGCCCTGCCGAGCGCGTCCGTGCGCGCACGCGACGCCGACCTCGCCGCCAGCATCGTTGACGCAGCCCGCAAGCTGGCCCTACCGTCCGCCTGACTTTGCTCCACACATCGCGCAGAAACGGGTACGCCCCGCCTGCGGGGATGCGGTATTCGTGCATTGTCGAAATCCATTGTCGGCGCGATTTGCGCGACAGTTGTCGCTTACCTCGTCCGCAGAATCGGGTACGCTTTGTCGTTCAATCGTCGACGGCGGCACGCAGAAACGGGTACGCGAGCCTGCAACATCGCACGCAGAAACGGGTACGCTCTGGTTCAAATCCCGAAAGAAAAACGCGGACGTGAAAGTCCGCGTTTGTTTTGGATCGCTTGAAGGCCCGGTGCTCAGTGGCCGCCGGACAGATAGAAGAAGCGGAACAGAAACACCGCAGAGATGATCCACACGATGACCGGTACCTCTCGCATGCGGCCCGTGAACAGCTTCAGGCCGGAGTACGTGATGAAGCCGAACGCGACTCCGTTGGCGATCGAGTAGGTGAACGGCATCATCAGTGCCGTCAGCACGGCCGGCACGGCCTCGGTGGTGTCTTCCCAGTTCAGGTCGACCAGTTCGCGCAACATCAGGCACGACACATACAGCAGCGCGGGCGCCGTCGCGTACGCCGGCACCACACCGGCCAGCGGCGAAAAGAACAGGCACAGCAGAAACAGCGCGGCCACCGTCAGCGCAGTCAGCCCCGTCCGGCCGCCGGCCTGCACACCCGAAGCGCTTTCGATATAGGCAGTGGTCGACGAGGTGCCCAGCAGCGAGCCCGCCATGATGGCCGTGCTGTCCGCCAGCAGCGCCTTGTTCAGGCGGTCCATCTTGCCCTGCTTGAGCAGGCCCGCACGGTTGGCCACGCCCATCAGCGTGCCGGTCGCGTCAAACAGTTCGACCAGGAAGAACACCAGCACCACGTTCAGGATGCCCACCGACAGGGCACCCATGATGTCGAGCTGCAGCAGCGTGGGCGCCAGCGACGGCGGCATCGACACCACGCCGTGGAAGGTGTTGCCCGCAAAGAAGAAGCTCGCTGCCGTCACGGCCAGAATGCCAATCAGGATGGCGCCCTTCACGCGCAGGTGGTCCAGGGCGACGATCACGAAGAAGCCGACCACCGCCAGGATGACCGAAGGCTGGTGCACATCGCCCAGCGTCACGAGCGTCGCCGGATTCCCGACGATCAGCCCGGCTCCTCGCAGCGACACGATGCCCAGGAACAATCCGATACCCGCGGTGATGGCCACGCGAATCGAATGCGGAATGCCGTTGACGATCATCTCGCGAATGCGGAACACGCTCACCAGCAGGAACAGGCAGCCGGAAATGAACACCGCGCCCAGCGCCGCCTGCCACGTAAAGCCCATGCCCTTGACCACCGCGTACGCAAAGTAGGCGTTCAAGCCCATGCCCGGCGCCATCGCGATGGGGTAGTTCGCGTATATCCCCATGATGATGGTGCCGATCGCCGCGGCAATGCAGGTGGCGACAAACACCGCGTCGTGCGGCATGCCCGCGTCGGCCAGGATGTTCGGGTTGACGAAGATGATGTACGCCATCGTGAGGAACGTTGTCAGCCCCGCAAGCACTTCCGTGCGGACGTTGGTCTGGTGTTCCTCGAGCTTGAAGGTGCGCGCAATCCAGGTCATTCAGGTTGTCTCCTCTTGTTGTGAAGTGTCATCGCCGGCCGACGCCGTCCAGCGCTTGGCTCCCCCGATGCACGCCCACCATGGGGCGAGGCTACTCTTAGCAAGATTCCGGCACCCCACGGCGGCGCGGTCGAAATACTGTTCATGCGTATCGAATGATGAAAACGCGACGGCCAACCAAGAGCCGGGCCGGCGCGCGGGATGCGCATGATGCCCGAAACGCGGTGCCTGTGCATCCAGCCGGCGAGATCCATCGCTTTGGCAGCGCAAGGGCGGACTTCATGGAAAAAAACGTACCCGTTTCTGCGAAATCCAGAAGCGACGGGGCATCTTGGGCGATCACCGTACCTGTTTCTGCGCTTGTTTCCGCAGAAACAGGTACGTCCCCTTGCAGAAATAGAAGCGCGTGAGAACGAGCAAAGACGTACCCGTTTCTGCGAGCCGCTGAATGACGTGCCGTACCCGTTTCTGCGGGTGCTCACTCCACAGGGCCTGAATCAATGCGAACCCGTTTCTGCGAGAGCAAGCCGGGATTGGCCGTACCTGTTTCTGCGTGGCCTTTCGCAGAAACGGGTACGGCTAATCTGCAAGCCTCGCCGCCAAGCCTTTGGCTAATAAGGCTTTTTACCCGCAGAAACAGGTACGGTGATCCGATCGCGGGGCACCAAGACATTGGCAAGCCGCATCCTCCGGTGCGGCTTTCAGCGATGAAAGTTCACAATTCCGCCGTCGAGGGGGAAGGCCTGTCGCTGTGCAGCAGCCCGCGGCTTTCGAATCGCCACGCAGAAACTGGTACGCACGGCCTGGAGGCTTACAATCCGTAAGCGTGCACTCGCTTTTGCAGCAACCTCGTAATTGCGGTGACGCAAAAATCACGGAGATGGGCTCACCCCGCAGATTTGGGTACGCAACGACGCGCCGAAATTGACCTTACTCACGCAGAAACAGGTACGTTTCGGAGATGGTCAGGCTGCGCCCACCCCAGAAATCGCCAAATCCGCCGCAGAAACGGGTACGCGCCTGCAGAAACACACTGAATCACCCCGCCCTCCCTCCGTTTTCTGTGGATAACACTGTGGACAACATGATGTTGTCCCCGCAGATTCCGGTACGCCCAATGCGCAGAAGCGGGTACGGTTTCGCGCAGAAGCGGGTACGCCAGCGCGCAGAATCTGGTTCGCAGGTACGCAGAATCTGGTTCGGTTTACGCCACTACACCTAGTGCTGGCATGGCTTTGCGGGACGCGTATACGGTTTACCTGTAGTAAACGTAGAAGGTATATATGGCTGGTAGTAGGGAAAGGTCTTCCGTGGACAACCTTGACGGTTGCCCACCGATGCCCTTCCCGCGACAACGAGCAAAATTCAGAAAACGTACCCAAATCTGCGTGACAAGGCGAAGGCGTTTTAGTACAAAGGCTCTGAACAATTCTTGCCCACCATGGTCACCAAACGCCTCACACCCAATGGGAAACCGGACGACGATTCGCCCGGCCGCATCATCGTCCCTTCGGGAGGGCAAGTCATTGCCGCGCCGGAGAAGTTTCAGCGCCTGTTCGACGAAGCGCAGGCGATGGAGCGCGAAGACGCCTGGCAAAGCGGCGAGGTCGGCTTTCTCAGCCGTGCCAGCGTGCAGGTCACCCTCCCCTATCGCGCGCCCAAAGGTGCGCCGCCGGTCTGGACGCGCTCCAGCGGCAATATCTCGTTGATGATCCAGCCGGGCTACTTCACGCAGCAGCGTTCCGAGCGGGCAAGCAATGGGCGGCAGCGCATCGTCTCCGAGACGGTCTCCTTCGGCTATCCCTATGGCTCGTATCCGCGTCTGATGCTCGCCTGGATCGGCAAGGAGATCATGGCCAAGAAGAAACGGGGCGAGTTCCAGGGTACGGTGGAAGACCGGCGTATCTCGCTTGGCAACTCGCTGTCCGAGTTCATGTACAACTTGGGCATTCCGATGGCGACCGGCGGCAAGCGGGGCACGATGACGTTGGTGCGCCAGCAGATGATTCGCCTGTTCTCGGCGACAATTGCCATCGTGCAGAACAAGTCGGCACCCAGCAGCCAGAACCAGAACCAGGAGCCGCTATCGATCGATCGTATCGGCTACCTGCTGGCCGACCAATTGTCGACCTGGTGGGATCCCATGCAGCCAGGGCAAGGCTCGATGTTCGAGAGCTTCGTGGTGCTGTCCGAACCGTTCTTCAATGAGCTCGTGAATCGGCCTGTGCCAGTCGATATGCGTGCATTGAAGGCGCTCAAGCAATCGCCATTTGCGCTGGACGTGTATTCGTGGCTCACGTACCGCTTCTTTACGATCCAGAAGCGTACGGAGATTCCTTGGGAAGCACTGCAGATGCAATTCGGTACCGAGACCGAAAGCGAGCGGAAATTCCGTGCGCTGTTCCGAAAGGCGCTGAAGGACGTGCTGGTTGTCTATCCTGACGCCAAGGTGGATGCAGACTCTTCCAAGGCGCTGATTCTGCAGCCTTCGCGAACCAGTGTGCGCAAATTGGCCTGAAGCTGAACAGGGCGTCGGGCAAAAAGAAAGGGGAGCAGAAGCTCCCCTTTCTTTCATCTCAGGCGATCAGCCTGAAACTTATTCCGGCTTGATCGCCGAGGCTTGCAGACCCTTCGGGCCTTGCTTCACCTCGAAGGTGACCTTCTGGCCGTCCTTCAGGGTCTTGAAGCCCGAACCCTGAATTTCGGAGAAGTGCGCGAACAGATCTGCGCCGCCGCCGTCCGGAGTGATGAAGCCGAAGCCTTTGGTTTCGTTAAACCATTTGACAGTACCCGTGGCCATGCAAAAATTCCTTTAAATAACAAAAAACACGTCGTCCAGCCGATCCGGACATCGCACGAAGAACCGGCTGATTCCGAATCTTGCGTAGACAAAGTCTTCAGACGACTGTCTAAGCATCATAACCAGTTTGGAGCAGAGTGTCGATGGGCGGCATTTTTCCGAAATGTCGCTTTTATGCATCTCACTGGTAAACACCTAGGGAGCCCGTAAATGCGGGGTTGAACACGTAAAGTTATGCGCTAAAGGCCGCATTTACATCTCAATTTAGGTGAGTTGAAAACCGCCTTTCCGTCGTCAGCAGTCTCACCATGCCAGTGAAATTTGTATGAATTGAATTTTATCGAACTTGTGTTTTCGTGCTGCCTTCCCTAAGATGAGCGCTGCTGACTTTCAGCGCTGAAAGTGGAGGGCCAGTGAGCGCCAAGATCGTAACGGTATTCAATCAGAAAGGTGGCTGTGGCAAGACCACGGTCAGCATGCACATCGCCGGAACCCTTGGTTTGCGGGGGAGTAAGACGCTGCTGGTCGATATGGACGAGCAAGGAACGGCCACGCGGTGGGCCGCTCAAGCGCCCGAAGACAAGCCCTTCCCGGCTTCGGTGATTGGTTTGGCGCCTTCCGGTGGCGCCATGCACCGGGAGGTCCGCAAGTTTGTCGCGGACTACGACTACATCGTGGTCGATTGCCCTCCGGCGGTCCACTCACCGTCGTCGTCAAGCGCGCTGCTGATTTCGGACGTCGCACTCATCCCTGTTGTGCCTTCGCCTCCGGACCTGTGGGCTGCGGTGGCGGCCAAAGCGCTTGCGCAGCAGGCTCAAGTCACCAATGAGACGCTCCGTATTCGCGTGCTGGCGAACATGGTCCAGCGGCGGGTGTCGCTTGCAAAACAAGCAATTGAAATCCTCGGTGATGATGGTGATATTCCTTTGATGGATTCCATGATCGGCTCGCGCTCAGCATTTCGTGAGTGCCAGGCGATCGGCGCAACGGTGCACGGTGTGCCAGGCGCCCGGGAAGCGATGAGCGAAGTCGACCTCTTGATCGACGAGGTATTGCAGTTGTTGCAGGAGGAACGTGTATGAGCGCGAAGTTGAAATCGCTCAAAGATGGCATGCTGGCCGGCATTGCCGCGGAGAAAACCAAGGCGACACCGGTTGATCGCTTTGCTTTGGCGGAAAAAGCGATTACGTCTCACCCTCGCGGCCTTCTGGGTCAACCCGTCCCGACCCCCGCTTTCAGCGCTGAAAGTGCCGCCGCTACGAACGCTTCCGAGCGCCGGGTCATCAAGGTTCCGCTTGAACGGCTGCAGGAAAATCCGCTCAACGCTCGCCGAATATACGATCCGCAGATCGTCCAGGAACGGGCTGCATCGATCGCTACGCATGGTCAGCAGACTCCCGGTTTAGCAGCTCCAGATCCAGCACGACCCGGCTGGTATGTCTTAATTGATGGCCACTATCGTAAGCGGGCGTTGGCTGCTGCCGGCAAGCCGGAGATGGACTGCTTCGTTGAAGACGGCCTGTCGGACATCGATTTCTACCGCCTGTCCTTCGTTCTGAACGAGCAGCGTTCCGGCCAGTCCGTACTGGACAACGCGATCGCCTGGCGTCAGCTATTGGACGAAGGAAAAGTTAAGAAAGAAGAAGATATTTGTGAAATTACCGGAGTATCGGCGGGAACGGTCAACAAGACGCTGGCCTTGTTGAAGCTGCCGGAGTCCGTTCTCGAAGTGATGAAGGAGCGGCCGGCCGGAATTGGTATCGCAACCGGTTACGAGTTGACCCTGTACTTCAAGACCGCGGGCGAAGATCGCACGCGTGAGCTGGTACACCGTGTGTTGGAAGAAGGGCTCTCGAGCCGTGATGTGGAGCAGATCCGTAAGGTGGCTCAGGAAGGACGCACCCGGAAGGTTAAAGAAGTGAGCCGCCAATACAAGATCAGAAGTGCAGAAGGTGATCTTCTCGGCACAATCAAGGAATGGGACTCCGGCCGCGTCATGCTGGATGTCAAGCTCGTCGATCGTGGCGCGCGGGAATCGCTGGTCGAGGCGCTTAAAAGCCGGTTTGGCTTGGACGTCGCGCTGCTGTAGTGCTGCCGCACATTCGATATAAGCGCCCGCGAGGGCGCTTTTTTTCTCGTCCGATTTCTGTGTGTTGGACGTCGACACTTGGCGTGAGCGTACCCGTTTCTGCGTCACCTCAAGCGTGCAATCCCCACCTCTCCAGGAAGGCCCGACTTGGCCTATAGCCGGTGCTGGAAGGGCCGATCCGGCAAGTCACAGGCGTTTTAGCGCTGCAGAATCTAGCTGCAAGGAAAAAGCGGCGATATAAAAATAATGTCCATCACACTGGAATTCTTGAGGTTTTTAACCTTTCATGTACACTTAAAAAGCACTCGATAGACCTTATGGCCCGACCCGGACTCCATTTCTCGGCAGAGCAGCAGCAGCGGATTGTTGAAGCGATCCGGAGGCTGGATATCGCCTTCCCGCACGACAACGCAGTGTTCTTGGATGAAGTCATCGAAGCCGTCCAGGCTGTGACGCGTCGTGTTTATGGCGTTCGACGCTACGTGCAGTGGTTGGGGGAGGCTGGAGTACGCCGACGTCCGAGCAATACGACGCTGCAGAAAGCGGTCGATCGAGCGCAGGGGCGCGGGCCGGCTGCAGCCGGTGCCGCAGCGGACGCGGTAGAGCCGTGGCCGCTCCCATTGGCGCACGCAGAAACGGGTACGCTTTCAGCGCGGGAGGAGCAAAACCGTATCGCCTCACGCGCTATTGGCGCGCCAGGTGCAGGTGCCGAATGGATGGAAGCGCGCATTCGTGCAGAGGTGGCGGAGCGCGCGCTGGAACACGAAGCCGCCCGCAATCGGCAATTGCAGGCCGCCATGGCCGACTTGGAGCGTCGTCTCGGCGAGGCGCTTGCCACGGCGCCCGCCGTGCCCCCCAAGTTGACCGACGCAACGCTAGAGCGCCTAGAGCAGACCATTGAAACCGTGACCCGCTTGGAGGGGGCGGCCAGCGCGCTGGCGGGGACGGAGCGCTTTCTGCGCTTGCAGAACGACGCGGTACGCCAGCAAACGCAAAACGAAGCCGATCAACTGCGCCAGCGTATCCGCACCCTCGAAGCCGAAGTCGCGCATTTGAACGCCCAGATCGACGCCTACCGGCGCACGCCCGAGCGCACCGCGCCGGTCTCGCGCGGCTGGGTCAAGCCATCTTCCTGATTTCTTGACGCACTGTTAGCGGGCGCTTACTGGTCTGTCCGGTCGCAAGTTGGCATAAACCGGTACGCAGAATTGGGTACGCTTTTTCAACTTTCGGCGCTGAAAGTTGGTGCGACCGCGTTGCAACCTGTTGTAGGAAAGGCGGCACCGCAGTGCCCGCCACGTTGCGCGGGGCACGTCAGATCGTGCTCCACCAAAAGATGGACCCGGGAGCTTCCGCTGGCATATGACTTGCTCATGACACTACGTCTCACCAATGGAGTTGTCATGAACGAGAAGATCACCAAGGCCGTGTTCCCCGTGGCGGGGCTCGGTACGCGCTTTCTCCCCGCCACCAAGGCCAGCCCGAAAGAGATGCTGCCGATTGTCGATAAGCCGCTGATCCAATATGCGGTGGAAGAGGCTGCTGCTGCGGGTATCACGGAAATGATCTTCATCACGGGCCGCGCTAAGCGGGCTATTGAGGATCATTTCGACAAGGCGTACGAACTCGAAACTGAACTGGCCGCCAAGAACAAGCAGGCGCTGCTTGAGATGGTGCAGTCCATCAAGCCGGCCGGCGTCGAGTGCTTCTATGTGCGCCAGCCCGAGACGCTCGGTCTGGGCCATGCGGTGCTGTGCGTGCAGAAACTGGTACGCGACGAACCGTTCGCCGTGATCCTGGCCGACGACTTGCTGGACAGCCAGCCGCCTGTCATGCAGCAGATGACGGAGCTTTACGATCACTACCGTTGCTCCATCGTGGGTGTCGAAACGATTGCGCCGGAAGCCTCGCGTTCGTATGGCGTGGTGGCGGGCCGTGAATGGGACGACCGCCTCGTCAAGCTCGACGGCATCGTCGAGAAACCGGCGCCGAAGGACGCACCGTCCAACCTGGGCGTGGTCGGCCGCTACATCCTGACGCCGCGCATCTTCGATCATCTGCGCAATCTGAAGCCGGGCGCCGGCGGCGAGCTGCAATTAACGGACGCCATCCAGAGCCTGCTGGCCGAAGAGCAGATCCTGGCTTATCGCTACCGTGGTCAGCGCTTCGATTGCGGCAGCAAGTTCGGTTACCTGCAGGCGACCGTCGAGTTCGCGCTGCGCCATCCGGAAGTGCGTGCAGACTTCGAAGCGTATCTGCATGACCGCCTTGGCCTGTCGCACACGCGTGAAGATTTGTCTGCCGAAGTGGAATCGTTGGTCCGCGGCGCCATTCCGCTGAGCGTGGCCGCCTGAGCTTCGCCTCTCTCTTTCTCAGAGCCGGTCGTGCGGAATCCCGCACAGGCCGCCCGGCCGATTCTGAGAAACCGCACACTTCTCCTGTCGTCCACCGTTCCGCCGATTTCCCGCAAAGCCTCGTGCCATGGGCGTTTGCGACGGATCGGCGCGTCTGCTTTTCGCATGGAATGCTTCTTGAGTAAGAGCGACCACCCATAAACCGGCGGACCGCTCGGACGTCGCACACGCAGCTGGGTGTGCCGACATGTCACCAGCAAAGGCCGCCGCCAACGCTCCAAGGAGACACCATGACGCAGCCCCAGGCTGGCGCGGTCGCGGGCGAGTTGTCGCCCACGTACGCCCCCATCAAAGACACCCCCGCAGATGTTCGCCGTCGTCTGCGTTCCATCTTCTCCGGTTCAATTGGCAATCTGGTCGAGTGGTACGACTGGTATGTCTACTCGGCGTTTGCGCTGTACTTTGCCAAGTCGTTCTTCCCCAAGGGTGACCAGACTGCCCAGTTGCTCAATACGGCAGCGGTCTTTGCAGTGGGCTTCCTGGCGCGTCCGGTGGGCGGCTGGCTGATGGGCATCTACGCCGATCGCTACGGCCGCAAGCGCGCGCTGTTCTTCTCGGTGGTGCTCATGTGCGCGGGCTCGCTCATCATCGCGCTCACGCCGAGCTACGCGACGATCGGCGTTGCGGCGCCGGTACTGCTCGTGCTGGCGCGGCTCCTGCAGGGGCTGTCGGTTGGCGGGGAATACGGCACGTCGGCCACGTACCTGAGCGAAGTCGCCAACAAGGAAAACCGTGGCTTCTACTCGAGCTTCCAGTACGTCACGCTCATCGCCGGCCAACTGACGGCGCTGGCCCTGCTGATCGTGCTGCAGCAGTTCGTGCTGTCGCCGGCGCAGCTCGAGGCGTGGGGCTGGCGCATTCCATTCTTTGTCGGCGCGCTGTGTGCGCTGGTGGCAATGGCCATGCGCTCGCACATGGAGGAAACGCAGTCCTTTACCGCCGCGAAGGCAAACAAGAAGCGCGGCACGCTGTCGGAGTTGGCCAAGCATCCGCGCGCCGTTGCGACGGTCGTGGGCCTGACGATGGGCGGTACGGTGGCGTTCTACACGTACTCGATCTACATGCAGAAGTTCCTGGCCAACACGGTCGGGCTGTCGAAGGACACGGCGACGCTGGTGTCGGGCGCCACGCTGCTGCTGTTTGCGATGCTGCAACCGATCGTGGGCGGGTTGTCCGACCGCATTGGCCGCCGCCCGATCCTGATCGCGTTCGGCGTGCTCGGTACGCTGTTTACCGTGCCGATCATGACCGGCATCAGCCAGACCACCAATGTGTGGGCGGCCTTCTTCCTGATCATGGCCGCGCTGGTGATCGTCTCGGGCTACACGTCGATCAACGCGGTGGTGAAGGCCGAGCTGTTCCCTGCGGAAGTGCGGGCGCTGGGCGTGGGCCTGCCGTATGCATTGACGGTGTCCATCTTTGGCGGCACGGCGGAGTACATCGCGCTGTGGCTTAAGCAGGCAGGTCACGAGTCGCTGTTCTATTGGTACGTGACGGGCACCATCTTCCTGTCGCTGTTGGTGTACGTGTTCATGCGCGATACTCGCGAGCATTCCCGCATCGAACATTGACCCATGTCGCCAACCGACGGCCACCCCGACCTTGCCCCACCCGCACGCGGGCGCGGCTGGCGCGTGGCTGTCGCGCTGGCCATGGCGGCATGCTGCGCAGCAGCGGGATGGGGCGCTTACGCCGTCGCCCTGCAGCGCTACGTTGCCACGCGGGCCGAAGAGGCCGGCCAGCGCACCACCTTCCACGCGCAGAACCTGCGCAGCACGCTGGCCCGTTATGAATCTTTGCCGAGGCTGGCGGCGTTGGAGCACGTCCTGCACGTTGCCCTGCAGGAGAATCCCCACGCTGGCGATGCTGTCACGCGCCGCGCGGCCAACGCGTATCTGAAAGAAGTACAGGCCGCCACCGATCTGGCTGCGGCCCATCTGATCAATACGACCGGCCTCACAATCGCGGCCAGCAACTGGGACCTGCCGACCTCGTTCGTCGGCCAGAACTACGCATTCCGCCCGTACTTTGTCGAAGCCATGCGCGAAGGGCTCGGTCGCTTCTACGGCGTCGGCAACACCACGGGCGAGACGGGCTATTTCGTCGCCGCGCCCGTGCGCGAAGACAACAAGCCGATCGGCGTGGTGGTCGTGAAGGTCAACCTCGATGCGTTCGAGGCCACCTTGTCGCGCAGCGGCGATACGGTGCTGCTCGTGGATCGGCACGGCGTGATCTTCCTGTCGTCGGTACCCGAGTGGAAATACCGCACGCTCGGCACCTTGAACGCGGACCAGCGCGCCGCACTTGACGCGACGCGCCAGTACGCACCGCACATCCTCACCCCGCTCGGCATGAACGATGGGCGAGCCGCGAGCGTACCCTTTTCTGCGGACCATCCCCCGCAGACCGTGCGCGTGGCATTGCCCGGAAAATCGGTATCGACACTGCGTGTGCAGTACCGCCCGGTGGGCCTGCTCGGCTGGCAGGTCGCCGTGTTGATCGACCCGCGCGACGAGCAGCGCACTGCGCTCGTAGCCGGGGCGAGCGCCGCGTTTGCGATGGCGCTCATCTTTGCCGTGCTCGTCGCTTTGCGTTTGCGTCAGCGCCGGCGCGAAGAGCAGCACCGCGCGCGCGCCGCGCTGCGCGAAGTCCAGCGCGATCTGGAAGCGCGCATCGCCCAGCGCACTGCCGAGTTGACGTCCGCCAACACCGCACTCGCCGGCAAGGTCGAGGCGCTTGACGCCGCGCAACGCATCCTGCGCGAAACGCGCGATGCCGCCGTGCAGGCCGGCAAGCTCGCCGTACTCGGCCAGATGGCCGCCGGCATCACGCACGAACTCAACCAGCCGCTCACCGCGCTCACCACGTTGTCCGACAACGCGAACCAGCTTGCCGAGCGCGGACGCATCGACGAAGTGCGCGGCAATCTCACGCACATCAGCCAGCTTGCCGAGCGCATGGGGCGCATCGTTTCGCACATCAAGGCGTTCTCGCGCAAGGGCGATGCGGCACGTGCAGCCGTGTCGGTGGACGAAGCCATCCGCCAGGCGCTGATGCTGGTTGAGACGCGTCGACGCCAGGCCGGCGTGACAGTGATCGCCGACCCGGTGCCGGCAGATTTGGCGGTGTGGGCCAATGCCGTGCGGCTCGAGCAGGTGCTCGTCAACCTCATCCGCAACGCCATCGACGCCACCGCCGAAGCCCCCGCAGCCGAATCGTCGACCGTGCGCGTGAGCGTCGAACCCATCGAGAAATGGGTACGCATCACCGTGCGCGACTTCGGCCCGGGCATTCCGGCCGATGTGCTGCCGCGCCTGTTTGAGCCGTTCTTCACCACCAAGGACGATGGTCAAGGCCTGGGGCTGGGCCTCGCGATTTCGCTGGCGATCATCGAAGATTTTGGCGGCCGGCTCGAAGGTCGCAATGCGGGTGACGATGCAGGTGGCGCAGAATTCATCATCGAGCTTGAACGCGTTGTGAAACCCACATGACTGAACACGGTACGCCGGACCTTTCCCCCATCGACCATGCACCCGTCTTCCTGATCGAAGACGATGACGTCGTGCGCCTGGGCTGCGAGCAGGCACTCTCGCTGGCCGATGTGCCGGTGCAGTCCTTTGCCGATGCGGAAAGCGCGCTGGCCGCACTCGCCACGCAACCACCGGCCGTGGTTGTCACCGACGTGCGCCTGCCCGGCCGCGACGGCCTGGCCGTACTGCGCGAGATGCTGCAGCACGACCGGCAGTTGCCCGTCATCCTCATCACCGGTCATGGCGATGTGACGATGGCCGTGGCTGCCATGCGCGCCGGCGCCTACGATTTCATGGAGAAGCCGTTCCACTCCGAACGCCTGATAGACGTGGTGCGGCGCGCGTTGGAAAAGCGCAGGCTCACGTCCGAAAACCTGCGGTTGCGTGAAGCGCTGCAGGGCCGGCAGGCGTACCCGTTGATCGGCCAGAGCGCCGTCATGCAGAACGTGCGCCGGCTCGTCACCGCGCTGGCGCCGACCGATGCCGACATCCTCGTCACGGGCGAGACCGGCTCGGGCAAGGAAGTGCTCGCGCGTGCCATTCACGAAAGCAGCCGACGTCGCGGCCCGTTCGTTGCGCTCAACTGCGCGGCGTTGCCCGAATCCGTGTTCGAGAGCGAGATGTTCGGCCACGAAGCCGGCGCCTTCACGGGCGCCAACCGCCGCCGCATCGGCAAGATGGAATACGCAGATGGCGGCACGCTGTTCCTCGATGAAATCGAATCGATGCCGCTGTCGCTGCAGGCCAAGCTGCTGCGCGCGCTGCAGGAACGCAGCATCGAACGGCTGGGCAGCAACGCGAGCGTGCCGGTCAATTGCCGCGTGGTGGCCGCCGCCAAGGTCGACTTGAAAGACGCATCCGATCACGGCCAGTTCCGTGCGGACCTGTACTACCGCTTGAATGTCGTATCGATTGCGCTGCCTGCGCTACGTCAGCGTGCAGAAGACATTCCGCTGCTGATGGCGCACCTTCTGCAACAGGCCGCAGTGCGTTACGAGCGCCCCGCGCCCGACTGGTCGGCGCAGGACATGATGCGCTGGCAGCACCACGACTGGCCCGGCAACGTGCGCGAACTGAAGAACGTGGCTGAGCGCTTCTGCCTCGGATTGGACGATGGCCTGGTGGCGTCCGAAGCGAGCCAGCATTCCCTGGCCGGGCGGATGATGGCAGTCGAACGCGCCACCATCGAGGAAGCACTGCGCGCCACGGAGGGCAACGTCGCGCGCGCGGCGGACCTGCTCGCCGTGCCGCGCAAGACGCTGTACGACAAGCTCAACCGGCACGGGATCGAGCCGGAGCGCTTCCGCAGCAGTTAGCGCAGCGAGGATTCGCCGATCTTGCGACCACCCTGCGGCGGCCAGCACGTTGCTGCCAGCAGCACGGCCGCCACGGCGTAGATCGCTTCAGTTACCGCCAGCGGCAGCACATGCACCTGGTACAGCGCAGCCGGCAAGTCTGCCAGCGCATGCAGCAACACCGCCAGCACGACAATCACAAAACGCCGCTGCCGCACCGCGTGCCACACCACCAGCGTGAGCGTGAACTGGATCAACATCGCCGCAACACGCTCGCTCACCGCACCGAGGGCCAGCCACGGCGAGAGCTGCGCGAGCATGGCGTGAATCGTCCCCACCATGGCGAAGGCGCCGCTGGCCGCCAGACGCGATTCGAGCTCGCCGCGGTTGGCGGCAAGGCCGAACATCACCATCTGCGCCTGCGATGCCGCACCGACCAGCCAAGCCTCGATGCCGGCGTGCCCGAGCGCATACGCCACCGGTGTGGCGGCATCCCCGGGCTTGCGCACGAGAAAGCGCAGGCCGATCCAGCGCCCGCTTTGCTCGAACACACCGGCCATCAGCGCGCCGTAGATGACGAACAGCGCAGGCATGCGCAGCCAATGCGCCGTCGTTGGATTGAGTTGCAGCAGATACAGGTGCAGCGTGCGTTCCAGCACCAGCGCAAACACGACAAACACCGCCGCGCCCACGCCGATGTCGCGCCACGCCAGGCCAAAGCGCCGCCGTAGCCAGAACCACGCCGCGACGGGCACGCTTGCGATGAGCAAGGCCGCGGCGGCGTGGGCAACGAGGGCAGGCAGGGCAACGGTGGGCATGGCGGATGGGGTAGTCGGGGCGATCGGGTTGGCGGCATGCTACCTGAGGGCGCAGGCGCGAGTCTTGCGGGCCAATTGTTACAATAGGTGCCTGCGGCAGCAGTGCCGCTTCTTGGTTTCTTGATATGGCAGGACAGACGGTCGTGAAACGCATGATGTGGCGGTGGATCTGGATATGCAGTGTCGGCGTGGGCGCCCTCGGCCTGGCAGTGCCTGCCCAGGCTGCGCGCTGGCACCAATATCTGACGACGACGTCCGTCGTGGCTTCCATCGATCGCACGTCGCTGCGCTCGAACCGTGCCGGTCACAAGACCTTTCTGGCCCGCACCGTGCTCAGGCGCAGCGAACGCCGCGCCCATGGGGCGCACTACCGGCCCGGCACGGTGATCCTCTCGCGCCAGGAGATCGACTGCCACCGCCAGCGCATTCGCCTGGTCGACTACGTGGTGCGCGGTCCCGACGGCGCCACGCTCGATACCGATACCGCAGCCGGCGCGCATTGGATGCGCATCCGCCCCGGGACGCTGGCGGCGCGTTCGGCCGCTTACGTCTGCGGCCGCCGCTAGACGCCACGGCGGCTCGACAATGACCGGCGGGCAGCGCACTATGGTGTCTGCCCTCCCACTACAACAAGACGCCGGCCGCGAGGGGCGCCGGTGCCAGCCGACCGTCCGATGAAACTGACCCTGAAGTCGCAGGCGGCCATCATGGCGACCGTCATCAGCGTGACGGTGGTGAGCCTGTTCGGCTGGTCGCAACGCGAGCCGATCCGCCGCGAGGTGATGGCGCAGATCAAGGTGCAGCAGACGGCCTTGGTCAAGGAGTCGGCGGAAGACCTCCAGAAGCGCCTGGACACGTACCTGGGCGTGCTCGAACGCACCGCGCAGCAGATGCGCTCCGTGCGGTTCGACACGCCCGCGCAGGAAGCGGCGTTCTACCAATCCATCCAGCCGGCCAGCGGCCTGTTCGACGGCGTGTTCCTGGCCTCGGCTGAGGGCAAGGTGACAGCCGCGACGGTGCGCCGCGCGAGCGTGGTCGGCATCGACATTTCCGATCGGGATTATTTCAGGCAGGTCATGGTGGTTGACCAGCCGACAATCTCCGCGCCGCTGCGCAACCGCGTGGGCAGCGAGCCCATCGTCATCCTGGCCGCGCCCGTGCATGATCAGGACGGCAATCTCGTCGGGCTGATCGGCGCGTCGCTGTACCTGCTCAAGCCGAACTTTCTGGGCGACCTGCGCGACATGCGCGTGGGGCAGACCGGCCATGTCTACCTGGCGACGCAAGGTGACAACCCCGTCTATATCGTGCACCCCGAGGCCGACAAGACGCTCGCGCCGCTCGATGCCGATCCGACGGCAGCCGCGGCCTTCCGCGCGGACCCGGATGCGCTGCCTGAGCGTGGCGGCGACGTGGCCACCAGGCAAGACATCATCGCGGCCGGCTGGACCCTCGCTGCCGTGTTGCCCGGCGCCGAAGCCAACCGGCAGCTCTTCCTCATGCGGCAGCGTTTTCGCTGGTCGCTGCTGGTGCTGGCGGCGCTGATCGGCGTGTCAGTCTGGGCGGCGATGCTGTGGCTGCTGCGCCCGCTTGGCCGGCTGCATGCCGCCATGACGCAGCTCTCTGCCACGGACTTGCGCAATGCGCCGCCGCTTGAGCGGCTCGGTGCTTCAGCGGAAATCGACGCGGTGTCGACGGCGTTTCACAAGCTGATGGGCGAGGTCGTTCGCCAGCGCGCCGAACTGGAAGCCGTGAACGATGCCTCGCCACTCGGGTTGTTTCGCTCGGATGTGGACGGCCGGACTGTTTATACCAACGAGGCGTATCGCCGCCTGCTCGGTGCCACGCACGAAGAGGCACTGGCCGACGTGTGGCTTGCGCGCCTGCATCCGGACGACCGCGATGCCATCATGGCCGGCTGGCGCGATGCGCTCGCGCGGGGGGCCGGCTACCACGCCGAGCAGCGCGTGATCGTGCCGGGCCTTGGCGAGCGGTTGCTCGTCGTTACGACCGCACCGGTGCGGGTGGACGGCGAGGTCGTGGGCCACGTTGGGGCCATGGAAGACATCACCGTCCGGGCACGGGCGCAACAGGCGTCGCGCGTGTTGACCAAGATCCTCGACTCCACCACCGACTTTGTTGCGCAGAGCGACATACAGGGCAACGTCACCTACATGAATCCGGCCGGCCGCCGCTTTGCCGGCATTGCGCTGGATGCCAATCTCCAAGGCCTGACCGTTGCGGATTTCTACCCACCCGAGACGATGGGCTGGCTGCGCGAGGTGGCCGTGCCTGCGGCGGCGCGCGATGGCGTCTGGATTGGCGAAACGACCGCGCGAGGTGCCGAGGGCCAGGTCGTACCGATCAACCACATGATCATCGCGCACCGCGATCCCGCTGGGCGCATGGAGTATTTCTCGTCTGTCATGCGTGACATCACGCAGGACAAGGCCGCCAAGGAAGCGCTGCAGCGCAGCCGCGAAACGCTGCAGACCGTGACGGATGCGCTGCCCGCGCTGGTGGCCTTCATCGACACCGACGAACGCTTCCGCTTCCTGAATGCCGCCTACGAGAAAGCGTACGGACGCTCAGCCGCGAGCATGCTCGGACAGACGCTGCGTGAAGTCGTGGGTGACGACGCCTACAGCCTCCTTCGTGATGCGTTGCGGCGCGCGCTGGGCGGCGAGACGATGGTCTTCGAGCGCGAACTCCGCGGCCGCGATCTGTACCGCTGCGAAGAGGTCAGCTACCTTCCGCAGTTCGACGCGCAAGGCCGCGTGGCCGGCGTGCATTCCGTCACGCTCGACATCACGGAGCGCAAGAAACAGGAGCTGCGCCTGCGCGCGCTGACGACCACCGACCACCTCACTGGCCTGGCCAACCGCGCCGGCTTTGAAGAGCGTTTGCTGGCGGCGCTCGACCAGGCGCGTGTGACCGGATCCACCGGCGCGCTGCTGCTGGTCGACCTCGACGGCTTCAAGGTCGTCAACGACACGCACGGACATGCCGTGGGCGATGCGCTGCTGCGGACCTTCGCGCAGCGCTTGGCACGGGCGGTGCGCCCGTATGACGGCGTGGCGCGCTTTGGCGGCGACGAGTTCGCCGTCATCCTCGAGCACCTGTCGCACCCGGACGACGCCAAGACGGTTGCGGCCAATATCCTCTCCGCATGCAACAAGCCGTTTCGCTGGCGTGAGGCGATGGTGCAGGTGGGCGCGAGCATCGGTATCGCGACTTTCGACGCGCGCACGCTGGCGCAGAGCGTCGTTTTCGAAGCCGCCGATGAGGCGCTGTATGAAGCCAAATCGCGCGGCAAGGGATTGTTTGTCAGCGCCGACGAGCTGTCGGCGGGCTGATTTCGCAGCGCCGCACGGCACGCAGAAACGGGTACGCTCGGCGCCGATCCGACGGTGTTGCGCAGGCGATATTGCGTCGCAACATCGGCCCCCCAGGCCTGGCGGCGGACAATCCCCTATCGCACGGTCGTGCGCTTTCCGGTAAAGTCCCGCGACTGACTGCACGCGCCGGCCACCCCGGCGCGTCGCACAAGAGCGCTGCACCCATGGCGCCTTCGCTTCACACTCCGACGCACTTTCGGTGCGCGCATGCCTGATCCGGCATCGCTCGCCCGGCTGGTCTTCCGCCGTTTCGCCAACGTTGTCATGCGTGGCGCGAAACCCGACAGGCGAGCGTCCGGACGCGATGCAGGGCGCATGCGGGGGAGCGACGGTGTTGGGCCAGCGCATCTTCGAGACGCATCGCATTCAAGCAATCGCGACGGACAAACAAGGAGCAGGTTCGCATGCAAAAAATGATCAAACGGCTGCTGTTGACGGCAGTGGCTGCGGGGGCGGCAATCGCAACGGGCACGACATTCGCGGCCCAGGACATCAAGATCGGTGTGGCCGAAGCGCTGTCGGGCGGTGCAGCCCAATACGGCGTGGCCATCCGCAACGGCTTCCAGCTGGCGGCTGATGAGATCAACGCTGCAGGCGGCATCAACGGCAGCAAGATCGCGCTGGTGATCGAAGACGAGCAGGGCAAGAAGGAAGAGGCCATCAACGTCTTCAAGAAGCTGATCTTCCAGGACAAGGTGGCGATGGTGTTCGGCCCCACGCTGTCCAACTCGGCACAGGCGGCCGATCCGATCGCGCAGGCGTCCAAGACGGTGGCCTTTGGTACCTCCAACACCGCAGACGGCATCACCAGCATCGGCGATTTCGTCTTCCGCAATTCCGTGACCGAAGCCGATGTGCTGCCGGCCACCATCCAGACCGTTGTGAAGAAGGCCGGCGTGAAGAAGGTGGCCGTGCTCTACGGCAACGACGACGTCTTCACCAAGAGCGGCTACGACAACTTCAAGAAGGCGCTTGAAGACCTGAAGATTCCGGTGACGACCACCGAAACGTTCGCCAAGGGCGATGTCGATTTCAAGGCGCAGCTCACCAAAATCAAGGCGACGAACCCGGATGCAATCGTGCTGTCCGCGCTGATTGCGGAGGGTGGTCCGATCATGGTGCAGGCGCGCCAGCTTGGCCTGAACGTGCCGGTCATCGGCGGCAACGGCATGAACTCGGTCAAGGTGTTCGACCTGGCCAAGGACAAATCCGACAACCTGTGGGTGGGCAGCCCGTGGTCGATCGAGAACCACACGCCCGAGAACAGCAAGTTCATCACCGCCTACACCACCAAGTACAAGGCAGCGCCGGACCAGTTTGCGGCGCAGGCGTATGACGCCATGTACATCGCGAGCAAGGCGCTGAAGACGGTCAAGTTCAGCGGCAACCTCGAAGCCGACCGCAAGGCGATCCGCGATGCACTGCCGGCAGTCAAGCACACCGGCGCGACGGGCGCGTTTGCCTTCCGCCAGGTCACCGCGCGTGGCAAGCCGGCCGGCTACGACGCCGTGCAGACGCCGATCGTGAGCGTGACCAAGAACGGCAAGTACACGATCGAGAAGTAATCTTCGGTTCTCGTTGAAACCCTTTGGACGAGACAGGCGGGGCGTAGCTAAACCTACGCCCCATCGCTTTTTTTGTGGCTGCCCGGTGACTGCCTTGGTCACGTTCGGCCGCACCTCACTCTGATTCATCATGCTGGAACAGCAACTCGTCAATGCGCTGTCGCTCGGGTGCGTGTATGCGTTGTTCGCCCTGGGGTTCACGCTGGTTTTCGGCATCCTGGGCGTGATCAACCTGTCGCACGGCGCGGTCTTCATGCTCGGTGCCTATGCGGCGCTGCAGGTCGTTCTCCACTTCGAACTGCCGCTGTGGGCGGCGCTGGCCGTCGGCTTTGTCGTGAGCGGGGTGGCCGGACTCATCATCGACGTGCTGCTGCTGCGCCCACTGCGCCGCCGCAACGCGCCGCACCTGATTCCGATGATCGCCACCATCGGCGCGGGCATCGCCATCAACAACGCCATGCAGGGCGTGTTCGGGGCGGAAAACCTGCGCTTCCCGGCCGGGCTCGTGTCGGATGCCTCGCTGGATCTGGGCGGCATCCACCTCACCCCGCTGGAGCTGAGCATCATCGTGCTGTCGTTCGCACTGATGGCCGCGCTCATGCTGCTGCTCAAGCGCACGCAACTCGGCCGCGCGCTGCGCGCGATTGCGGAGTCGCCGAAAGCCGCCGCGCTGCTGGGCATCAATGTCGAAGGCCTGTTCCTGCTGACCTCGTTTGCAGCGGCTGCGCTGGGCGGGTTGTCGGGTGTGCTGATCGGCTTGTACTCCAACGCGGTATTCCCGTTGATGGGTCAGCCGATGCTGCACAAGGGCATCGCGGTCATCATCCTCGGCGGCCTGGGCGATATTCGCGGCGCGATGCTGGGCGGGTTGTTCCTCGGGTTTGCCGAGGTGCTGTCGGTGGCCTACATCGGCTCGACCATGCGCGACGCCGTGGCGTTCGGTCTGCTGTTCCTGATCCTGCTGGTGCGGCCGCAAGGGCTGTTCGGCAAGGTGCTGGAACGCAAGGCATAAGGAGACCGACATGGAATGGTTCGACAACTTCTGGTCGGTCTACAGCAACCTGGTGCTGACGCTGGGCATCAATGCATTGCTGGCGCTGTCCATTTACCTGACGCTGTCGTGCGGCTTGCTGGCGATGGCGAATGCGGCCTTCATGGGCATTGGCGCCTACACGGCGGCGCTGCTGACGATGAACGCCGAGATGCCGTTTTCCGTCGCGCTGCTGGGCGGCATGGCGGCGCCGGCCGTGGTGGCCGTGGTCATCGGGCGGCCGACCCTGCGTCTTTCGGGCGTGTATCTGGCCATGGCGACGCTGGGTTTCGGTGAGGTCGTGCGCGTGCTGATCCTGAACACCGAGAACTGGACCGGCGGCGCGCTGGGCCTGAACGGCATTCCGCAATTGACCGAGTGGTGGCATGTGGCGGTGGCCGTGCTGGCGACGCTGTTCGTGCTGGCGCGCATGCGTCGCTCGAAGGTGGGCCGCGCATTCGAGGCCATCAAGGAAGACGAAACCGCTGCAGGGCTTATGGGCATCAACGTGGCCGGCACCAAGCTGCTGGCCTTCACGCTGGGTGCGGCCATCGCCGGGTTGGCCGGTGCACTGAATGCGCACCTCACGTTCTTCATCGGCCCGAACGAATTCGGCTTCGATCGCGGCGTCGAAATTTTGACGATGACGATTTTGGGCGGCACGAACGGCCTGACCGGCCCGGTGCTCGGCAGCCTGATCCTGTCATTGCTGCCCGAGCTGCTGCGTGCGTTCAAGGATTTCCGCCTGGTCGTCAATGGCGTGATCCTGATGGTGATCGTCCTGTTCCTGCCCAAGGGCATTTGGGATCCGGCGCGTTTCGCGCGCTGGTTCGGCATCAAGCGCGGCGGCACCATGCCTGGCACGGGCGCCACCCCGGCTGCTTCCAATGAATCGCACTGAGGCCGCCATGCTGAAACTCACCTCCATTTCCAAGCGCTTTGGCGGCCTGTCGGTCTTGCAGGACGTCAACATTGAAGTGCCGCAAGGCAGCATCTTCGGCTTGATCGGTCCGAACGGCGCCGGCAAGACGACGGTGTTCAATCTGATCACGGGCCTGCTGGCACCCACCGGTGGCTCGCTCACGTTCAACGGCGATAACCTGGTCGGCAAGAAGCCGCACCAGATCACCCAGATGGGCATCGCGCGCACGTTCCAGAACATCCGCATCTTCAAGGAGATGACGCTGCTGGAAAACGTGGTGGTCGGCATGCACCGGCATCTCGACTACGGCGCGCCGGGCCTGCTGCTGTCGCTGCCGAAGTACCGCGCTGCCGAGCGCCGCGCGCGCGACCGTGCGCTGGAACTGCTCTCCTGGGTCAAGCTCGACCACAAGGCGCATGACATTGCCGACAACCTCTCGTACGGCGACCAGCGCAAGCTTGAACTCGCGCGGGCCTTGGCCACCGAGCCCAAGCTGCTGCTGCTCGACGAGCCCGTCGCCGGCATGAACACCGGCGAGAAGGTCGACCTGATGGCCGAGATCGAAAACATCAAGGCGCGCGGCTACACGATCTTCATGATCGAGCACGACATGCGTTTCGTGATGGGCCTGTGCGAGCGCATTGCGGTGCTGAACTTCGGCCGCATCATCGCAGAGGGGCCGCCAGAGGCGATCCGCAACGACCCGCAAGTCATCGAGGCGTACCTGGGCCGCGATGACGACGATGACGCGAACGGCGATGCCCCGCAGAAGGAGACGGCATGACCACGTTGCTGGAAGTCAAAGGGCTGGACGTGTCGTACGGGCACATCGCAGCCGTCAAGGGCATCGACTTTGCGCTCAAGGCCGGCGAGATCACCTCGCTGGTGGGCGCAAACGGTGCGGGCAAATCGACCACGCTGCTGGCGCTTTCGGGCCTGATCCCGAAGTCGCAGGGCAACGTGCGCGGCCAGATCCTGTTCGAAGGCGAAGACGTCACGCAGTGGTCGGCCCACAAGCGTGTGGAGCGCGGCATCGTGCAGGTGGCAGAAGGGCGGGCCACGCTCACCACCATGACCGTGCGCGAAAACCTGGAGCTGGGCGCCTATACAAGAAACGCGCGCAAGGACCGCGGCCAGATCGCCTCCGACCTGGAGCGCGTATTCCACCTGTTCCCGCGCCTGAAGGAGCGCATCGACGGCCTGGCGGGCAACCTCTCGGGCGGCGAGCAGCAGATGCTCGCCATCGGCCGGGCGCTGATGGCTCGCCCGCGCGTGCTGCTGCTGGATGAGCCGTCGATGGGCCTCGCGCCGATCATCGTGCAGGAGATCTTCCGCATCCTGCGCACCATCAATGCCGAGGGTCTGACGATTTTCCTGGTCGAGCAGAACGTGCGCCAGGCGCTGAAAATTGCGCAACACGGCTACGTATTGGAAACCGGCGAGATCGTGTTGGCCGACAGCGGCAAAAACCTGCTGGGCAATCCGCGCGTGCTCGAAGCCTACCTGGGCGGCTGATTGTTCCGAACGCGCCTCGGCATGCAATATTGCCGAGGCGTAAGAACCGCATATCCATTGGGTTTGCGGTTCTTTTTCACCCAAAAGCGTACCCGTTTCTGCGTACGTTCAAAACCCCGCCAAGACGTGTCGCTGTGCCTCGAACAAGGCGATCAACGCGTCGGCCACAGCCCGCACGCGCGGTGATCGTCGAACGTCGGGGTGGATCACCAACCAGATTTCTCGATGCAACGCAGGGTCGTCGACGGGCAATCGACGCAAAAGCGTACCCGTTTCTGCGGGCGCGCCGAGCAGGTGCGGCAGCGCGGCGACACCCAGTCCGGCCAACGCTGCCTGATGCATTGCTGCCAGATCGCTGCAACGTAAGACCACGCGACGTTCGCCAGCGTAGTTGTCCAGCCAGCGCTGTTGCGGCACGTGGCGCAGGTTTTCGTCGTAGCCGATGAATTCCCATTCGGATTCGGGGCGTGCGAGCACTTCTGCGGTGGCGTACAGACCATAGCCGAGGTCGCCCAATGGCCGTGTCGCCAGGGCAGACGACGTTGGACGCGACAGGCGCACCGCCAGGTCGGCCTCGTGCGCCATCAGGTTGGCGTTGCGTTTTTCACCGAGCAGCACGAGGTCGATGCCCGGCCATTGCCGGCGCAGCGTCGCCAGGTTGGGCGCGATGATGTGGCTGGCCACCGTGGGTGGCGCAGAGATACGCACCGTCCCACGCAAGCTGCCCGCGCCTGCTGCCGCACGTGCAAAGCCAGCGGCTTCTTGCTCCATGCGTTCAGCGCGTTCAGCCAGCGCGTTGCCCTCCGCAGTCAGGCGCCAGCCGCGCGGCAGGCGGTCGAACAAGCGCACGCCCAACGATTGCTCCAACGCATCTGCACGCCGCGCGACCGTGGTGTGTTCCACCGCCAGACGTCGGGCAGCGGCCGACAAGCTGCCCTCGCGCGCCAGCACGAGAAAGTAGCGCACGTCATCCCACTGCAAGGAAGAAGAAGGTTCGACCGCCGCCGCACGCGCCAGGGCACGCACGTTTTTTGGCCAATCTGAGCTTTTTTGCACAGAAGGTGGTCAGCTTTTGTGAATTCCCGGGTGATTCTGAACGGATTACGCTTGTTTCACAACGTGACGACCGCAGTATCCGTCATCACCAAAACCGAAAAGCGTACCCATTTCTGCGAGGATTTTTGCCATGCAAGCCAAAGTGATTCAACTCCGTGAACCTGGACCGGCATTGGGTTTGCGGCCCGCCAGCCTGATGTTGCCGCCGCCCGCACCAAACGCGTTGACGGTGCGGCACACCGCCATCGGCGTGAACTTTGTCGATGTGTATCACCGTGCCGGGTTGTATCCGGTGCCGGCATTTCCGGCGGTGCTCGGTGTTGAGGGCGTTGGCGTGGTGGAAGCCGTGGGTACGGATGTACGCGGCTTTGTGGTTGGCCAGCGCGTGGCCTGGGCCGGCCTGATGGATGGCGCGCCCGGCGGCTACACCAGCTACCGCAACATCCCGGCCGAACGCGCGATTGCCTTACCCGATGCGCTGGATGACGAAACCGTGGCCGCCACGTTGGTGCGCGGCATCACCGCACACATGCTGCTGACGCGGGTACGGCAGGTGAGCGCCGGCGATACGGTGCTTGTGCACGCGGCAGCCGGCGGTCTGGGCGTATTGCTGGTGCAGTGGGCCAAGCGCCAGGGTGCGCACGTGATCGGCACGGTTGGCAGCGAAGCCAAAGCCGCCGTCGCCATTGGGCACGGTGCGGACCACGTCGTGCTGTATCGCCAGCAAGATGTGCGCGACGCCGTGCTGCAACTCACTGGTGGAGAAGGCGTCGACTACGTGATCGACGGCGTTGGCAGCGCGATGCTGCCGGCCTCGTTGGCGGTGACGCGGCCGTTCGGGATGGTGGCTAGCATCGGTCAGGCGGGCGATGTCGGCAACGCGCAAACGAACGTCGTCGATCTCGCGGCGCTTGGGCCCGCGCGCTCCATTGCGCTAGCGCGGCCAGGCGTGTTCCGTTACATGGCTGATCTGTCGAACTACCGGACGGGGGCACAGGCAGCATTGCAGCGCATGCTCGATGGCGTGCGCGTGCCGGTGGGCGGTACCTATGCACTCGAAGATGCGGCCGCCGCGCACACCGCGCTGGAGGCCGGGCAGACCTCGGGTGCGTTGCTCCTACGCCCTTGAGATCCCTGCGCGGCGCAGGGTTTCCATGCAAAGCGTACCCATTTCTGCGGGACGCTCGGCGTTGTTGTTTCACGTTGCCGGGTCTCGTGTTTCGAAGGTGTCACCTCATCCGATAAGGAGCCATCGCATGCTGTACCTGATTCTTTTCAACTACACCGCACCGCTCGAAGCACTCGATCGTGTGCTGCCTGCGCACCGCGCGCATCTCGATGCCCACTATGCGAGCGGCCACTTCCTGATGTCCGGGCCGTTTTTGCCGCGTGAAGGCGGCGGGATCCTGGCGCGTGCCGAATCCCGCGAAGAGATCGACGCCATCGTCGCGCGCGATCCTTTTGTGATCGAAAACCTCGCGCAGGCGCGCGTCATTGCCTGGGGCCCGAATCGTCGCAGCGCAGACGTACCGCAGGCGTGGTTGCCAGACGCCGTGGTCGCGACATCGACTTAAAACCGGTGCGGCGTCGTCGCTATCATGTCGACCTGTCCTGATGTGAATCGACATGACCGACACGCAGCCGCCTCAACCGGATATGCCGCGCCAGCCATGGTGGCGGCGCGCGATTGCCCGACTGCCCTTCGGTCGCGAGCATCTGGTGTTCGTGATTGCCGGCGTGATCGGCTGCGCGGGCGCTTTGTCGACGATCCTGTTTCGCGAGTGCTTGCGTCATCTGCAATGGTGGCTCTCGGGTACGGACCAAGGATTGGTGGCCACGGCGCGGGCGCTGCCATGGTGGGCGCGCCTGCTGGTGCCGACGGTGGGTGGACTGCTGGCAGGCATCACCTTGCAGGTGGGCCTGAAGTGGATCCCCCGAAAAGGCTCGGAAGACTATATGGAAGCCATTGCCGTGGGCGATGGCGTGTTGAGCGCACGGCAGAGCCTGGTACGCAGTGCGTCGTCGTTGTGCTCGGTGGCCAGCGGCGCATCGATCGGGCGCGAAGGGCCGATGGTGCAGCTGGCGGCAATGTGCGGCTCGCTGGTCGGCCGCGTGCTGCGGCACTGGACGCCCGTGCCGGTCGAGCAATTGCGACTGCTGGTCGCGTGCGGTGCGGCGGCCGGGATCACGTCTGCCTACAACGCGCCCATCTCGGGCGCCGTGTTCGTCTGCGAAATCGTGTTTGGTGTCATCACCACGGCGACGCTCGGGCCGCTGCTGGTGGCGGCGGTCACTGCTGACATCGTGGTGCGCCAATTCTTCGGCTACGGGGCGGTCTACGAGATGCCGCACTTCGATTTCGTTTCCGGCTGGGAAGTGCTGACGTATCTCGGCCTGGGTCTGGCCGCGGGGATGGCGGGGCCGTTGCTGCTCGGTTTGATCGACCGCGCGCGCGATGCGTTTGCACAGACCAAGCTGCCGCTCACGTTGCGCCTGGCTGCCGGCGGGTTGATTGTCGGTGCGCTGTCCACAGGCGTGCCCGAGGTCTGGGGTAACGGCTACAGCGTGGTCAATGCGTTCCTGCACGAGCCGTGGCTGTGGCAGACGGTGGCGCTGGTGCTGATCTGCAAGGTGGTGGCGACGGCGTCAAGCGCAGGGTCGGGCGCAGTGGGCGGTGTCTTTACGCCCACGCTGTTCTGCGGCGCCGCGTTGGGTTTGCTGTATGGAACAGGCATGCACGCGCTGCTGCCGGATGCGGCGCCCGTGCCGGTCAGCTACGCCGTGGTCGGCATGGGCGCGCTGCTGGCCGCCACCACGCATGCGCCACTCATGTCGATCCTGATGATCTTCGAGATGACGCTGTCGTATCAGGTGGTGCTGCCGCTCATGTTGGCCTGCATTACCGGCTATGTGACGGCACATGCAGCGGGTGCGCCGTCGGTGTATGCGCGCGCGCTGGCGCGCAATCGTCAGGACGCAGGCGACGACGCCCAGCACCTTCGAGTGCCATCAGACGACACGCAGAAATAGGTACGCTTTGCCGGTTGGGGCTGCGCGCTCGAAATCTTTCGGGATGGCAAGCTTGCCGTGTCAGCGCCACACCGGAGACGGTGCGACGCAACAAATGCCGGAACCGTCGGTTCGGCTTAGCGGCCCGAACGGCGATACAACTCGGCCATCATGCCGCAGCTTTCCACGTGCAGCGCGACGGCGCGGCTGGCTTCACGGCGCACGATCTGCCAGAAACGGGCGAAACGCGAGGCGGGGGCGGCTTTGAGAGCGACGGTGTTCATGGCGATTCCTTCTGAAGACTGATTTAGGGATAACCCTACTAGGGAATACCCGAATGTTAGTCCGAAGATTGCGCCGCAGCAATTCGCATTCGCCAGTGTCGCCTCATCACCACATCGGGGTGGCTAACCCGCCACTCTGCTGACCGTGCCGGTGTTGCCATCCACGCGGATCGTCTCGCCGTCTTTCAACTGGGCCCGGATGCCGGGCACGTTCACCACCGCCGGAATCCCGAACTCGCGCGCCACGATGGCACCATGCGACAGGTAGCCGCCGGTCTCCATGACCACGGCGCCGGCCTTCAAGAAGAGCGGCGTCCACGCGGGGTCGGTACTGGGCGCGACCAGGATGTCGCCGGCTTGCAGCGCTGTACCGGCGGCAGCGTGGTCGACCAGCCGTGCCAGCCCCTGTGCCGAGCCTGCGCCGACGGCTGTGCCGCTCCAGGCGTCTGCGGCCAGGGCGATCGGCACAGTGGCCGCGACCGGCACCTCCCCATGTTCGGTGATGATGTCCGGCTCCTGCGCAGCAGCCCAATCGTTCAATTGCCGGCGGCGTTCACGCGCACGCTGGGCCGCAAAGCGCCGCGGCAGTGCGCCGGTGCCTGCGGCCACGCATTCGTCCAGTGTCAGGTTGAAGATGTCTTCCTGCGCATCGAGTCCATCCTTGCCGACCAACCTGTCCGCCAGCTTCAGCAGGCCGATGCGCAGCGCTTCCAGATATGCCACGAGCGCGCTGCGCGCGGCCTCCCGCTGATTGCTGTCACGCACGGCACCCTTGAGCATGCCCCGCACGATCGGCCGCACCCAGCACGGCAGACGTTCCCACGCTCGCTCAGACGCCGTCTGCTGCCTTTGCCGCCCCGCCCCGGCATCGGTGCCGATCAGTCCGACCACGAGGTCTAGCAAGTAGTCCGGTTGCTCGCGCCAGCGCGGGTGGCGGAAGTAGCTCTCTTCAATGGCGCGGTGGCCGTAGCGCTCCACGAACGTACTGAAGTGCAGGCGGAACGGGCTGTGCGCCGGCAGTTGCTGCGTCCACTGCGTGCCGATGCGTCTGTCGCCGCGAAGCCAGGCGAGCGCTTCGGTATCGGCGGCGGCCGTGTGCGCCAGCGCCATGAGGTCATGGCTCTGCTGCGCGGTGACGCTGGGTTCTGCGCCGGCCATGAGCGCGGCGGCCAGCGCGTGGCCCTCGCCGGGGCACTGTTTTTCGATCACGTCGACCAGCCCCGAAACGGCGCCGCCCGCCGAGCCCTGCAGGAAGAACAGGCTGTCTGCGCGGCGCACAATGTTGAAGCGCTCGCGCAGGCAGGTGGCCAGCTCGGCGGTCGCTTCCGGCCACGCGTCTTCACGCCATTGCGCGGCTTGCTTGCGGGCCCGGTTCAGATCACTTTGCGCATGGCGGCGCGCAGCGCCTGCTCTCAATAGATATCGCACGAGCCGTGCGCCTCGCGCCAGCCGCTGCGGCCACGTGGTGCGGGGCAGCGCAATCTCGGGCTGCGTGCCGCCCAGCATGCGGTTGATGGCGTCAGGCGCAATGCCGAACGCGTCAAACGCCTCCCACGGCATCAACGAAACATCGAGATACACGTGGCCGCCGAAGAGCCTGGCGCGCTCCAGGCCCGGCAGTAGCGAGTAGCCCGCAAGCGAGTACGCCAGCGTCAGCATCCGGTTGGCCGCGTGGCCATAGAGCGCCCAGTCGATGGGCGACAGCGGCGAAGGGAACACCTCGCGCGTGTTGCCGCGCGTCCAGAACGTCGGTTGCGTTTGCAGGGCGGGGTAGGTGGAGCGGGCGGCCGTGGTGATCGGGCGCGCCTGCACGATCCAGAAGCGCTGCCCGTCCCAGACCCATTCCATGTCATAGCGAGGCAGTGCAAAGTCGAGCGCGCGGGCCGTGTCGCGTGCAACCGTGGCCAGGGCGATGAGCTGCGCGTCGTCCAGCACGGCGCAGCGGGCGTCTTCTGTCGCGGTGTCGGCGAGTTCCGTGCCGCCTTCGGCCAGCGCGCGCGTCACGCGGCGCTTGGTGCCGATCTGGCGTTCGACCACGCGCAGCGTGTCGTCCTGCGGCGCGACTTCCAGCCGGTCGACGTCGCCATCGGCCTGGCCGCTCACCAGCGCTTCGCCCAGGCCCCAGTGCGCGTTGATGACGATGTGGTCATCGCGGCCGGTCAGGGGGTCGCCCGTGAACGCGATGCCTGCGGCCACCGCCGGCAGCATCGGCATGATGACCACGGCCATCGCCAGGTCGGTGGTGTCGATGCCAAAGCGCTCGCGATATGCCAGCGCTTGCGGTGCGTGCGCGGAGTCCCACACGGCGCGCACCGCGTCCCCCAGCGCCTGCGCACCGACGACGTTCAGGCGTGTCTCATGAATGCCCGCGAACGAGCGTTGCGCGGAATCCTCCTGCGGCGCGGACGAACGCACTGCCAGCGGCGTGTTCTGCCAGCCGCGCGCCGTCAGCGCTTCGGTGATGGCAGCCAGCACGGCGTCGGGCACGCCATCTCCGCGACTACGCTCGCGGCTGGCATCTGCGGCCAGCACGAAACCATCGGGCACCGGCACGCCGAGCATCGCCATGCGTCCAAGCTGCCAGCCCTTGCCGCCCGCCACTGCGGCGCCGGCCGCCGCGGCAGCCGGCCAATCGAGCACGCGCGGGTTCATCACGCCTCCTTGCGGGCCATGCCGTGCAGGAACAGGTCGATGACCGCGGAGAAGCCCGCGTGCAGGTCGGTGTCCGGACGCGCAAGCCAGCGCATCAGCGCGCCGAGGTACAAATACTCGAAGAGCCCAGCGAGGTGCTCCGCATCGAGCCGCGTGTCGAGTTCGCCCGAGCGCTGCGCGGTGTCGATGAGCATCATGAACACCGATTCAAGCCCGCTGCGCTTGTCTGCGTCACGGTTGCGGGCGGCCAGGTCGGCGCTGGCAAAGCGGTAGCGGAAATACGCGGCCAGATAGGGCCGGCGCACGTTGCACCAGTCGGCCGAGGCGGACAGCAGCACCGCCAAGCGCGAGGCGAAATCCGGCTGCGCCTCGATCTGCGCACGCAATTGCGCGCCGCCTGCCGCCAGCTCGGCGTGGAACTGGTGCGCCAGCAGGGCTTCCTTGACTGGAAAGTGGTTGTACAGCGTGCCCTTGGACACATCGGCCTGCGCGGCAATCTGCTCCATCGTCACGGCGTCGTAACCGTGCTGCTCGAACAGGGAAAAGGCCGTGGCCGCCAGGTGGTCCAGCGTCTGGATGCGCTTGCGTTCGCGGCGGCCGGCTTCGATGGGGGACGGACTGGACGACATGGTGGGCTCGCTATTATTAAACGAGGTGCAATTTTATACGTCGTTCAGAAATATGTGCAAGCGGGAACCCGTCTGTAGAATCAGCCCATTCCCACGGCAACCTCTCGACAGGACCGACCATGTCTGCACTGCGCACGCTGTATCCGCCCATCGAACCGTATGAAACCGGCATGCTCGACGTGGGCGATGGCCACACGATCTACTACGAGCGCGTCGGCACGCCCGGCGCCAAGCCGGCGGTGTTCCTGCACGGCGGGCCGGGCGGCGGGGTTTCGGCAGACCACCGCCGCGTGTTCGATCCGGCACGCTACGACGTGATGCTGTTCGACCAGCGCGGCTGCGGGCGGTCAACGCCGCACGGGGGCCTGGAGGCGAACACCACTTGGCACCTTGTGGCCGATATCGAACGACTGCGCGCCATCGCCGGTGCGGACCGTTGGCTTGTCTTCGGCGGCTCGTGGGGCTCGACGTTGGCGCTCGCTTACGCGCAGAAGTATCCGCAGCATGTGAGCGAACTCGTGCTGCGGGGCATCTACACCGTCACGCAGGCCGAGCTGCGCTGGTATTACCAGTACGGCGTGTCCGAGATGTTCCCCGAGAAATGGGCACGCTTTCAGGCACCGATTCCGGAGGCCGAGCGCGGCGACATTATTGCGGCCTATCGCAAGGTGCTGACCGGCAACGACACCGCCAGGCAGATCGAGGCCGCCCGCGCGTGGAGCGTGTGGGAAGGCGAGACCATCACGCTGCTGCCCGACCCCGCCAACAGCGCGAAGCACGCCGACGACCATTTCGCCCTGGCCTTCGCGCGGCTGGAAAACCACTACTTCACGCATCAGTGCTGGCTGGAAGAGGGCCAGCTGTTGCGCGAGGCGCACAGGCTGGCGGACATTCCCGGCGTGATCGTGCATGGGCGCTACGACATGCCGTGCCCCGCGCGCTATGCGTATGCGCTGCATCAGGCGTGGCCGGATTCGGACTTCCACCTGATCGAAGGTGCCGGTCATGCGTGGTCCGAGCCGGGCATCCTCGATCAGTTGCTGGCCGCAACGGACCGCTTTGCCGGCAAGTAACCCATGACGGATTCCGCCGACCTGCGCTTCCTGCTCACCATCCAGGACAACGGCAGCCTGGTGGCGACGGCGCGCGCGTTGGACTTGACGCCATCGGCCGTGTCGCAGCGCCTGCAGCAGCTGGAGAAGAAGCTGGGCACACGGCTGGTCGATCGCACGGCGCGCAGCCTGCGCTTTACGCAAGAGGGCGCGCTGCTGTGCGAGCGCGGGGCAGAGCTGATCCGCCAGCTCGATGCACTGGCGGAGGATTTGCACACGCGCCGGGGCGGCCTGGTGGGCACACTCAAGGTGAATGCGCCGCTGGGGTTTGGGCGACGTTACGTGGCGCCCGTCATTGCGGATTTCCAGCAGCAGCATCCCGATGTCGACATCGAACTGGCGCTGTCCGATGCGCCGCTTGTCGAGGCGGCGGACCGCTTTGATGTGGTGGTGCATATCGGCGCATTGCAGGTATCGAACCTGGTCGGCCATGCGATTGCGCCGAATGCGCGCTTTGTCTGCGCGTCGCCTGCGTTCGTGAAGCGCTTCGGTTTGCCGGAAACGCCCGATGACCTTGCCGCGCTGCCTTGCATCGTTCTGCGCGAGAACAAGGAAGATGTGTCGCTCTGGCACTTCAGCAAGGGCCGAACGAGCCGCAGCGTGCGCGTGCCCAGGCCGCTCATCTGCAACGACGGCGATGTCATCCGCCAGTGGGCGTGCGAGGGGCGCGGCGTGATCCTGCGCTCGGAATGGGATGTCGCCGACGACCTGCGCGCAGGCCGACTCGTGCGATTGCTGCCCGGCTGGAAGGCGCCGGACGCCAACGTGATCGCCCTCACGCACAACCGCGCGGGGTTGCCGCAACGCACGCGTCACTTCATGCAGGCGCTGCAAAGCCCTTTCAAGCCGCAGCCGCCCTGGCGCGCCTGATGTAGCGATACTGAATCTTAGATTCAAGCCAGCTTTACCAAAAGCCGGTGCGGGGTACCTACCATCGGCTGCATCGATCCCTACCGAATTGCAGGTGACCAGCGTGAACGTTTCCACCGCCTCCACCGTTTCTCCCGACAACGGCTATCCCAAGGCCATCCTGTTCGATCTGCTGACCGCGTTGCTCGATTCGTGGTCGCTCTGGAACCGCGCTGCAGGCTCCGAACAGGCAGGCCGCACGTGGCGCGCCGAGTATCTGCGGCTCACGTACGGCTGTGGCACGTACGTTCCTTATGAAGCGATGGTGCGGCAGGCCGCGCAGAACGTCGGCTTGCCGGCCTCCGCGCCCGCAGCGCTGGAAGCGAACTGGTTGCAGCTCGCACCGTGGAGTGGCGCTGCGCAAGCGCTGGCCCAGCTCCAGCCGCACTGCAAGCTGGCCGTGGTCACCAACTGCTCGGAACGGCTGGGCCGGCAAGCCGCCGCGCTGTTGCCGATCACGTGGGATGTTGTCATCACGGCCGAGCAGGCCGGTGTGTACAAGCCTGACCCGAAGCCGTATCGCATGGCCCTCGAGCAGCTTGGCGTAGACGCGGCCGACGCGGCGTTTGTGGCGGGCTCCAGCTACGACATGTTCGGCACGGCGACCGTCGGCCTGCGCACGTATTGGCACAACCGGATCGGCCTGACGCCCGTGGAGGGCGCCCAGTTGCCGGAGATCACCTCGCCCACACTGGACGACCTGCTGCCTTGGGCCCGCCGTTTTGCAGCATGAGGATGCAACCATGACCACCGACACCCACGTGATTGACACCATCGACACGCCCGCAGCGTTGATTGACCTGCCGCGCATGCAGCACAACATCGCCCGCATGCAGCACCGCATGAACGCGCTGGGCGTGAAATTCCGCCCGCATGTGAAGACCACCAAGTGCCTCGACGTCGTGCGCGCGCAGGTGGCGGCGGGCGCGCAGGGCATCACCGTATCGACGTTGAAGGAGGCCGAGGCCTTCTTTGCCGCCGGTATCAAGGACATCCTGTACGCCGTGGGCATTGTCGCCACCAAGCTGCCGCGCGCGATGGCGCTGCGCAAGCGAGGCTGCGATCTCAAGCTCGTGGTCGACAACGCCGAGGCCGCGCATGCGGTCGTCGACTACGCCCGCGCACACGGCGAGCGCTGCGAAGTGTGGATCGAAGTCGACACCGATGGGCACCGCTCCGGCATCACGCCCGAGCAGGACGCGCTCCTGGAAGTCGGCCGCATCCTGAAAAACGGGGGCATCGACGTGAGCGGCGTGATGACGCACGCCGGCTCCAGCTACGATCTGAACGACCGCGCCGCGCTGGCCGCACTGGCCGAGCAGGAGCGCGCCGGTTGCGTGCGCGCGGCGCAGCGCTTGCGCGAAGCCGGAGTGCCCTGCGCAGCGGTAAGCGTGGGTTCCACCCCAACGGCGTTGGCCACCGAGCACCTCGAAGGTGTGACGGAGGTGCGCGCCGGCGTCTATGTGTTCTTCGATCTGGTCATGCACAACGTGGGCGTGTGCGCGATGGACGAGATCGCACTGAGCGTGCTGACCACCGTGATCGGCCATCAGCCCGACAAAGGCTGGGTGATTGTCGATGCGGGATGGATGGCGATGAGCCGAGACCGCGGTACCGCCAAGCAGTCGCATGACTTTGGCTATGGGCAGCCGTGCACGCTCGACGGTACGCCGCTCGAAGGGCTCACGCTGATCGGCGCGAACCAGGAGCACGGCATTCTGGCGGCCAGCGACGGCTCGGCGCGTGCAGACCTCTTGGCACGCTTTCCTGTCGGCGCGAAGTTGCGTGTGCTGCCGAACCATGCGTGCGCCACGGGGGCGCAGTTCCCGGAGTACCAGGCGGTGTCGTCGCGGGGTGTGGTGCAGACGTGGGCGCGGTTCCACGGCTGGTGAGTGGTCCGCACGGTGTGTCAATAACGCAAGCAGCGCCCATTACGGCGTCAGGTTGGCACGGCCAGGAAGGCTTGATGTATTCGGCGTTTGGTGACGACACCCCACGCAATCGTGGACGCGGGGGTCGTTGTCTCGCTGTCGGTGGCGGCGTTCTGAGCGGCGCTGCTGAATCGGAGCGGGGCCTGATCGCGCAAACCTGTCGATACATTGGCGGGAGCGGTGCCATGGCTTTGCTGGCGATTCGCTGATGCGGCGCGCAACCGCTTCGTCCCGCTGAATCCGTCCGCACAACAAAAAACCCGCGAGGCTCATCGCCACGCGGGTTTTTGTCGCCCCTGAACTGCTTGGGACTGTGTCTGGTGCCCAGGAGAGGACTCGAACCTCCACGGAGTTACCCGCTAGTACCTGAAACTAGTGCGTCTACCAATTCCGCCACCTGGGCTAGGTGAGCGGCGCATTTTACCGACCGCCGAAAAATTTGCAAGCCCCTCTTTTCTGGTTGGCAGTTGCGCCCGCGTTACAGCCGTTACGCGTGTGGCGGTCTGCAGGACGGCGACCTCGCTGCTACGCTGCCGCGCAGTTCTCTGCATTCCCCCAACATGAGGTTGATCGATGATGAAACGCCGCCACGCCGCCATCGGCGCCCTGCTTGCCGCGCTTGCCACCTTTGCCCACGCCGAGCACCCGATCTGCACGATCGTGGCCGATGCCGCCACGGGCAAGGCCGTCTTGCACGAAGGCAAGTGCGACGAGCGCGTGACCCCCGCTTCCACCTTCAAGCTCGCGCTGGCCGTCATGGGCTTCGACCACGGCTTCCTCAAAGACGAGCACACCCCGGTTGAGCACTTCAAGCGCGGAGACCCCGACTGGGGCGGCGACGCCTGGCACCAGCCCATCGACCCGGCGCTGTGGCTCAAGTATTCGGTGGTCTGGTATTCGCAGCGCGTTACGCATGCGATGGGCGCGCAGACCTTCCAGGCCTACGTGCGCAAGCTTGGCTACGGCAACATGGATGTGAGCGGCGATCCGGGCAAGAACAACGGCATGGACCGCTCGTGGATCACCTCGTCGCTGAAGATTTCGCCGGAAGAGCAAGTCGGCTTGATGCGCAGGATCGTCAACCGGCAGTTGTCGGTGTCTGCGCGCACCTACGAGATGGTCGACCGTACCGTGCAGACCTGGCAGGTGCCAGGCGGCTGGGCGGTGCAGGGCAAGACGGGCACTGCCGGCCCTGCGCCGGGCAACACGTCGCCCGATGGCACGTGGGACCAGGCGCACGCTTACGGCTGGTTTGTCGGCTGGGCCAGGAAGGGCGACAAGACGTACGTGTTTGCCAACCTGATCCAGGACGACAAGGTTGAGCCGACGTCGGGCGGCATCCGCTCGCGCGATGCGCTGCTTGCCCGCCTGCCCGAAGTGCTTGCCTTTGCCGGGCAATGAGCGACGGCCCTAGGCATGACGGTGTTCGGCCTCGCTGCGCACCGTTGCCTCATCCACGCCCAGGCGCTGATGCAACTCCTGCCAGCCCTTGGGCATGACCAGCACCGCGCGTGAATCGCGTGCGCGCAGCATCCATCCCGCATCGCACAGGCGACGCAGGAACTGCACCCCGGGCGGCCCTGCGAGGTGATGCGTGCGCTCGGTCCAGTCCAGGCATTGCCGCGCCAGCCCGCGCCGCATGGGGCGAATGGCGCGCACATCGAGCCCCACGTTGCCAAACCAGAGGATGCGGCGGGCGCGACTTCGTACTGCTTGTCTGGCATCGGCGATGCACAGCCAAAAAAATACCCGGCGAGGGGATTGCCGGGCTAAGTGGGATGAAAATTCGTACGACAGAGCCACCTTACAAGTATTTCTTTTGTCAGATTGAAAACAAACTCAAAACAACACGCGATTTTGAATGTTTGCTCTAAAGAAACGGGTGCTTGAATCTGAGTCTTGTGCGGGTTTTTCCTCATGGCTGCGCCATTTGCGGCTGGGTGGCAAACGATTTCCCCTTGAAAAAATAATTTCAATGTCGATGGCGTAGCGGCTAAAAAATGAGCTGAAAACCAAAAAGAAAGGGGAATGTTCTTTTAAATGAATTGGGAGGATTGCGGCAATCAATTCTTTTTTAATTGCCGATCCGGCGGATAGGTGGGTTGCCAAGCGTCCGCCAGCACGCATATCCCTGCACGAGCAGGCAATTGGATGCGCGGGGATGGCGGCCTGCGCGGCGATGGCACGCCGGCATGCGCCGCAAGCGGTGAGCCCACGGCAGCGCTGCACCGTGCAAAAACCCTGTGCACACCAGGGCCTATGCTGCGTCACAACAAGCAACGGCGAGCCACTGCGGCTCCCCGTTGTGCTTGGTGCCATGCGGCACCGTAGTGGGCTGCGAGTCTTGCTCACGCATTCGGCGGCTGTCTGTCATGACAGGAATTCGTGAAAACCCTAGGAAACCCGCGCCCACCTTAGCGATTGGTTATTTCACGCGAAAAGTCTACGCTTACTACGTAGTACTACGTGTGGCTGCTGCGTACAGGTGCGGATGGTCTTCCAGAAGGCGCGCGATCACAGTGCGCCGGATAACAACATAGGCGGAAAGCAATCCGTCAGACATCCGTCTGGTCACGCATCGGGCGTGGCACCGCACCTGTTCAAAACAACATCCGAAGTCCCCGAACCAGGAGACAACCCATGAAGTTCTTGCTCGCACTGCCTTTCATCGGCCTGCTGTGGGTGCCGTTCTACAACCAGGAAACGCCCACGCTCTTCGGCTTTCCGTTCTTCTACTGGTACCAGTTCCTGTGGGTTCCGATCACCTCGCTGCTGATCTGGATCGTCTTCAAGAACGGTCAGAGCAAAGGAGAAGAATGATGGACGGACATATCAACTGGACTGCACTGGCGGTCTTCATCTTTTTCTTCGCGCTGGTCACGGTGCTGGGTTTCATCGCCTCGCGCTGGCAGCGCGGCAACTCCGACAAGGGCGCCCACATTGAAGAGTGGGGCCTGGGCGGCCGCAACTTCGGCACCTGGATCACGTGGTTCCTGGTGGGCGGCGATTTCTATACCGCCTACACCGTCATCGCCGTGCCGGCACTCGTGTATGCCGTGGGCGCGTATGGCTTCTTCGCGCTGCCGTACACGATCCTGGTGTACCCGATCGTCTTCCTGATCATGCCGAAGTTGTGGAAGGTGGCACATGCCAACGGCCACGTCACGGCGGCCGATGCCGTGTACGGCCGTTACGGCTCGCGCTCGCTTGAGTTTGCGGTGGCGCTCACGGGCGTGGTGGCGACGATGCCCTACATCGCCCTGCAGCTCATCGGCATGGAAGTCGTGATCAAGGCGCTGGGCTTGACGGGCGAGCTGCCGCTGGCGGCCGCCTTCGTCATCCTGGCGCTGTACACGTACTCCGCTGGCCTGCGGGCGCCTGCGCTCATCGCCTTCGTCAAAGACATCATGATCTACATCGTGGTGCTGGTGGCGGTGGTGCTGGTGCCGGCCAAGCTGGGCGGCTACGGTGCGGTGTTCGCCAATGCGCATGACGCGTTTGCCATCAAGGGCGGCGCCACGGGCCTGACGCTCAAGCCTGCGCAGTTCCTGCCGTTCGCCACGCTGGCGATTGGCTCGGCGCTGGCGGCGTTCATGTATCCGCATACGCTCACGGGCATCTTTGCCGCGCGCAGTGCAGACACGATCCGCAAGAACGCCGTCTTCCTGCCGGCCTACACGGTGCTGCTGGGCCTGATTGCGCTGCTGGGCTTCATGGCTTATGCGGCAGGCATCAAGGTCACCAATAACAACGACGTCGTGCCCGCGCTGTTCAACGCGCTGTTCCCGAGCTGGTTCACGGGCTTTGCGTTCTCGGCCATCGCCATTGGTGCGCTGGTGCCGGCGGCCGTCATGTCGATTGGTGCAGCGAACCTGTTCACCCGCAACTTCTGGAAGCCCTACGTGGCGCCGGACCTCTCGCACGCCGGCGAGGAAAAGGTTGCCAAGGTGATCTCGCTGATCGTCAAGGCCGGCGCGCTGGTGTTCATCCTGTTCCTGCCGACCAAGTTCGCGCTGGACCTGCAGCTGCTGGGCGGCGTGTGGATCGTGCAGACGTTCCCGTCGGTGGTGTTCGGGCTGTTCAACATCTCGAACCGCTTCCGTGCACCGGCGCTGCTGGCCGGCTGGGCGGCAGGCATGATTGCCGGCAGCTGGCTGGCCTTCTCCGACGGCATCAAGCCCGTGCACACCTTTGTGATTGGCGGCGACAAGTACACCATCTACACGGGCCTGGCAGCACTGGCCTTCAACATCATCGTGGCGGTGGTGGTGCAATTGCTGATGGGCAAGCGTGGGGAGGAAGCCGCTGCGCTGCGCCAGGCGGGCTGATCGACGCTGCGATTCGCCCAAGGAAGAGAAACGGCCGGTACCTCAGGGTGCCGGCTTTTTTTTTGCACGGCGACCGACAAGGTCAAGCAGCCACCGAAAAGGGAATCCGCACAGTGAAGGTCGTGCCGTGTTCCGACGATTGCACATCGATCGTCCCGCGATGCGCCTCCACAATGCAGCGGCAGATATACAGGCCAAGCCCGATGCCGGCGGCGCTCCCGCTCTGGTCGGGCCGTGTCGCGCGGGTGAGCGGATCGAACAGGGTGGGGAAAGCGGAGGGCGGTATGGGGTTGCCCTCGTTCGAAACGGCAATCGTCATCTGCCCGTCGCGCCCGGCGGCTTCGATGGCGACCCGCCCCGACCCGTAGCGCACCGCGTTGGCTAATAGATTGACCAGCAACTGGCCGATCTGGCTGCCGTCCCACTTGCCACGCAGTTCGCCCGTCAGGCGCAGGTCGATCGTCGCGTCGGGGTACGACGCGCACACTTCGTCGATGGCATCGGTGCACAGTCGCCCCATATCCTGCGTGCTGAAACTCGTGGGCAGGAAATCGCCCAGGCGCGTGCGTGTGAAGACAAGCAGGTCGTCGATCATCTGCTGCACGCGCATCGCACCGCGCTGGATGAATGCGACCGCCCGAACGCTGCGCGAAGACAGGCCATCGTCGTGCAGCAGCGTTTCTGTAGACGCCAGGATCGCGCCGAGGGGCGAACGCAAGTCATGGGCAAGCACGCCGGCAAACAGGTCGCGCATGCGTTCGGTTTGCTTGGCATGCTGGCGCACCGATTCTGCAAGCATCTGGTCGATGGCCTCGTTGAACCGGATCATCTCTTGCAGCGCCAGCGCGTGGGCCTGTGGATCCTGCTGCCACCGGCGCAGTACGCTGGCGCGCAACGCGCGGTATTCCGCCACCAGATCATTGATGTCGAACCCGTGCGAGAGGCGGTCGTCGGCATGCTCGTGGGCGGCTTCATTGAAGCCCGATTCCGAAGGTGCGCGGTCGCCCCACGATTTGGCGTGCTGTTGTGCAGACGTCTGCCCCTCGCGCATATCGGCAGCAATCCGCCGGAGAAGGTCGCGCGCCGAGTTGCGCAGCTGTTGATCGGAGAGACGGGTGCGGCCGCCATCGAGCTTGCGCGCGTATTCCGTCCAGTCGTCGATGAGGCCCGGGAGGTTTGCCTCGATGAAGTCGGATAGGTTCATGGGTTTCCTTGGTGGTGGCGAAAGCCATGGTCGGGGAGCCGTCTCGTGCGCCGCGCCGCTGTCATCCCGATTGTTGCGGGAACGGCCAATGCTGCGCTTGTGGCTACAAGGTATGCAAACTGCGTTCCTCTGGCCAGACAGACCGGTTCGATGGAGTGGCGTTTCAGTCGCCCATCGCGCCGGTTTCGGTAAAGATGCGGGCGCGGTCCACTCATTGCTATGCGCTCCCGACACGCCTGCGGTTGCGCGCTGATCTGCCAATTCAATGAATCACGATCTCTTGTCTTCTGAGTCCGGTTTTGCGTGGCTGCGGTTGTGGGCCGAATCCACCTCGGATTTCTCCATCTTCGCGCTATCGCGCCCCGGCGTTGTCGCCACGTGGAACCCTGGCGGCGAACGGATGCAGGGCTATCGGCCGGACGAGATTATTGGTCAGCCACTCGCCCTTTTGTATCCGCCGGAGAGCCGGGCCTTGGGTGCGCCCGAAGCCGCGCTGCATGCTGCCGCCCAGACAGGGCGGCACGTCGAGGAGGGATGGCGCATCCGCAAGGACGGCACGCCCTTCTGGGCGAACGTCGCCATGACGGCGCTGCGCGACGGCAACAATGCGTTGATCGGGTTCGGTACCGTGATCAGCGACATGAGCGACAAGAAGGCCGCTCACGACGCTGTGCTCAAAAGCGAGCGGAATTTTCGGCTGCTGGTTCAGGGCGTGACGGACTACGCCATCTTCATGCTGTCGACCGACGGGCACATCACGAGCTGGAATGCCGGGGCACGGCGCATCAAGGGCTATACCGAGGCCGAGATCATCGGTTCGCATTTTTCGCGTTTCTATACGCCCGAGGATGTTGCGGCCGGCGTGCCGTTCCGGGGCCTGGAGACGGCCCGGCGCGACGGGCGATTCGAAGCCGAAGGCTGGCGCGTTCGGTGCGACGGAAGCCGCTTCTTCGCGCACGTCATCATCGATGCCATCTACGAAGACGGCGAACTGGTCGGCTTTGCAAAGGTCACGCGCGACATCACGGAACGACGACGCGCAGGCGAGCAGCTTGAGCAGACGCAAAGAGCGCTGTTCCAGGCTCAGAAGATGGAAGCACTGGGCAAGCTCACGGGCGGCGTTGCGCATGATTTCAACAACGTGTTGCAGGTGCTGCGGGGCAACCTCGAACTGCTCGAAAGCCGGCATGGGCGCGATGCCTGGAGCGCCGAGCGGCTGAATAACGCCATCGATGCCGTCGACCGGGGTGCAAAGCTTGCCGCCCAGTTGCTGGCCTTCGGCCGCAAGCAGCCGCTTGCACCCGTCGTGATCAACCCTGCACATCAACTGCGCGCCATGGACGATCTGCTGCGGCGCGCGCTGGGCGAGGCGATCGAGATCGAATCGGTGGTCGCGGGCGGACTGTGGAATACCGCGGTCGATCCGCATCAGTTCGAAAACGTCATCCTGAATCTGGCGATCAACGCGCGGGATGCGATGCCGGACGGCGGCAAGCTCACGCTCGAACTCTCCAACGCCACGCTCGACGACGACTACGTGATGGCGCTGCCCGATGTGCCGGCCGGGCAGTACGTCATGCTGGCCGTGACGGACACGGGCACGGGCATGAGCCCGGAAGTCATGGAGCGCGCCTTCGATCCGTTCTTCAGCACCAAGCGCGAAGGCGAGGGCACGGGCCTGGGGCTCAGCATGGCCTACGGTTTCGTCAAACAGAGCGGCGGCCATATTCGCCTCTACAGCGAGGTCGGAGAGGGCACGACGGTGCGCGTCTATCTGCCCCGCTCCACCGGTACGGCGGTCGAGCCCGCACGCGTCAAGGCTGGAGCGCTCAAGCACGGCAACGAGACGATCCTCGTTGTGGAAGACGACGCAAAGGTTCGCGAGACCGTCGTCGATCTGCTGAGCGGCCTGGGCTATGCCGTGCTCAAGGCCAACAATGCGGAGCAGGCGCTGGCCGTGGTCGAGAGCGGTGTGCATATCGACCTGCCCTTCACCGATGTCGTCATGCCGGGTGCCCTGCGCAGTACGGAGATGGTGCAGAGAGCCGTGCAGACGCTGCCCGCGCTGAAGGTGCTCTACACCTCCGGCTACACGCAGAACGCCATCGTGCATGGCGGCCGGCTCGATCCGGGCGTCGAATTGCTGAGCAAGCCCTACAGCCGGCAGCAACTGGCATTCAAGATTCGCCAGGTGCTCGCAAGCGACGCGGTGCAAGCGAACGGACCCGAGGAAGGCGACACGCCGCCCGATCTCGACACGGGCGCAGTGTGGGAGCCGGCGCGCCTGCGCATCCTCGTGGTCGAAGACGACGCGTCATTGCGCGGCGCGGTGTGCGAGCTGTTGATGCTGATCGGGATCACGCCCCAGCAGGCCGCCAGCGGTGCGCAGGCGCTCGAAGCCCTGCGGGCAGAAGCGTTCGACGTTCTATTTACGGACGTGATCATGCCCGACATGTCGGGCATTGAACTCGCGCAGCACGCGTTCGCCCTGCATCCGGAACTGCGGGTCGTCTTCGCCTCCGGCAATCCCATTCCCAACCACGATAGCTTTGCGTTTAGGTGGACGGCGCTTCGCAAGCCTTACACGCTCGATCAGCTACAGCACGCTCTGCAATCGATGATGGTGCGGGAGCGGGTGACCACCGGCACATAGCCGAGGGTGAAGGCTGTAGCGCCGCGTTCGGGCCTCAAGGACTCGTGTTCTGCTGTGCGAGGTCCACGCACGCTCCTCGAGCTGTGGAACGTCGCTGTTTTGGCTCGAAATTTTCGACCTCCGAGAGCCGTGCGTCAGGGTCAAACTGTCGACCGTGACCCTCCGACCGTGGCGCTCGACTGTCCGAGGCTGGAACGCGGCTCTCCGAGGTCGAAAATTTGAAGCTCGAAGAGTCGAGTGCGAGGCTCAGACTGTGGCGTGCGGGTGTCTGACCGTGATGCTCGACGCTGGGAGGGTCGGGATCGAGTGTTGGAGGGTCGAGCCTGGGGCCTTGGGCTTGGCGCTTGGGTGTCTGGGAGTGGGGCGCGAGGGTTGGGGGATGGGACGTGGAGCATTGGCGAGACGCCCCGCAAATCAGACCTGCGCCGCCGGCCCCATCGCTATAATCCCGCCGCTGCCGCGCCAAGGGCAGTGTGTCGGCAGGCACGCGCGGCATCAAGGGCGGGCCGGGCGGGGAGACCTTCGGGTCTGCCGGTGCTCCAGAGAGCCGGTTTGCTACCCCCGCCGTCAGGCCCGCCACCCGTGTGGTAACGAGTTGGCAGGCCTCCCTCGGCGCGCTTGCTGGACAGGCTTATCTGAAGCGCACGCGCACCGCAATGTACGTATCGATGTCGCTTGGGAGCCGTCACGTCGATCCGCAAGCCTGGGATGTGCTCGCTGCTATTGAGCGGCGCGGCTATAGCAAATAGTAGCGATGCGCTGATTTATGGCGGGCCCGGCGGAGCGGCTTTCGGGCTGGCTGGCTTCCTTGGGTGCCAGTTTTCCACCTCCGCTGTCGGCCCGCCGCCCTAACGTGATCGGCCCGGGCGCCCCTGCATCACTTCAGCGCGCCTGTGCGCCCCGCGCGTAGCTGCGCCGCAACCATCGCCACCCGTGCGCCGTAGCGGCGTGCCGTTTCAAGGTCGCCCGCCGACATTTCTTCCGGCGACGCATCGGCGGGCGTCTGGGCCATCGGCGCGATGTACGATCCCATGCGGTTCAGGTCGTCGCGCTTGGAGGCCTTTACGTTCGCAGGCTTGATATCCATGTTGACCCAGATGCCGCCGTGCTGCCCCGTGAGCAGAACGAAGTATTCGAGCGTGTTGAGCTTGTCGCCATTGATGCTGGCGCTGTTGGTAAAGCCGCCGAAGACCTTGTTCTGCCACGCGCCTTCAAACCAGGGCTTTGACGATGCGTCTGCAAACTTCTTGAATTGCCAGCTGGGTCCGCCCATGTAGGTGGGCGAGCCGAACAGGATGGCGTCGGCTCGGGCAAGCGTAGCCCAGGCGTCTTCGGCGATATTGCCCTCGGCGTCGATGGCGACGAGGGCTGCGCCGGCGCCTTCGGCAACAGCGCTTGCCATGCGGGCGGTGTGCCCGTAGCCGGAGTGATAGACGACGGCCGTTTTTGCTTGGGTGGTGATTTCAGTCATGGTGGCTTCCTGTCGTGAACGTGGTCCGCTGTGGACGACATGGGAGGCCACTTTAGCGAGCAGCGACGGCGTGATAAATGACGCCAATTTGAACGTTCTGTTCTTCCCCGGGTGAACAATGCAAAACCTCGACGCGCTGTTGATCTTTGCCCGTGTGGCCGAAATGACGAGCTTTACGCGCGCGGCGGAAAGCCTCGGCATCCAGAAGGGACGCGTCTCAACGGTGATCCGCACGCTCGAACGGGATGTGGGTGTCGCGCTCCTGCATCGGACCACGCGCAGTGTGCAGCTGACTGAAGACGGCCGCGAATTCTATGCGCGCGCCCGCGACCTGCTGGCCGAAGCGCAGGAATTGCAATCGATGTTCCTGGCGAACGGCGGGCCGTTACGCGGCCGGCTGCGCGTCGATCTGCCGACCGAGTTGGCGCGCAGTGTCGTGGTTCCAGCGTTGCCGCAGCTGATGGCGGCGCACCCGGAGCTGCAACTGGAGCTTTCCAGCACGGACCGGCGCGTCGATCTCGTCCAGGAAGGCTTCGACTGCGTGATCCGGTTCGGGCCGATCACCGATGAAACGATGATTGCGCGGCCGCTCGGCAAGCTGCGCATGACGAATGCGGCAAGCCCCGCGTATCTGGAAAGGTATGGCGTCCCGCATACGCTGGAAGACCTGCTCAGCCAGGGGCATCAGATGGTGCATTACACGCTCACGCTCGGCGCCAGGCACGCCGGGTGGCAATACCCCGACGGCGACGGCTATGCGTGGCTTCCGCTGCCCAGCGCCATGCAGGTCAACAGCGTGCAGACGTACCACGCCGCCGGGCTCGCGGGCATTGGGCTGATCCAGGCGGGATACACCGCGCTCGCGCCACACATCCAGAGCGGCGCGCTGGTGGAGGTGCTGCCCCACCTGCGCCCTGAGCCGCTGCCTGCGTCGTTCGTGGTGACCCATCGGCGCAATCTGTCGCCGCGCGTCCGGGTCTTCATGGCCTGGATCGAAGGGCTGTTGAAGCCCTATCTTGATTGAGCGCCGCTGGGGCGGCGCCATCATCCTTCCCTTGCACGACTAGCTCAACATCGAATCGTCATCCGAATAGTCACTACCGCCGAGGTCGCTGTCGTCGATCAGCCCAAGGCTGTCATCGCGTGACGTCGTGTTGGTCGTGCCGCTGTTGCCGTTGCTGTCGCTGTCGTAGTAGTTGTTGATGACGGTTTCCGTGGTGCCGCCCATCACCGGCTGCTGGCCGAAGAAGCCGCCACCGCCGCTGTTGTGGTGGAACATGTTCTCGATGCCCTGAAACAGCAGCGCGCCGCCGGCCACGCCGGCTGCGGTGGTGGCGACGCTGCCGAGTGTGCTGCCCAGGCCGCCGCTAAAGAAGCCCGAGCGCGCGGGTTGCGCCGGGGCCGGCTGGGGCTGTGGCGGCATCTGTACTGGGGCGGCTTGCTGCGGGGCGTAGGCGGGGTTGGGCGCAGGGCTGCTGGCGTGGCTGCCCCAGTTGTTGGCCGAATCCATGAACGACGTACTGCGGCCGGCCTGCGCCGCCTGCAACTGGTTCTGCAGCGTGGCGATCTGGGCCTGCGCCGATGCCAGCGCCTGGTCGAGCAGCATGGCGCGCTGCACGAGCAGATAGGCAGCGTCCGGCTGGCGCGCCACGGCGTCGAGGATGCGGGCTTCGGCCTGCGGGTCCTTGGCCCCGACGCGGGCTTGCGTCAGTTGGGCCAGGAAGTTCTCTAGCGCTTGCTGTTCTTGCGGTGACATGGTTTGGGTTCCTGTCTGGGTGGGTCCGACGTGACCAAGTTAGGCGTCAAGTCTTAAACGAAAATTAAAGTGCTGCGGCTTCTTGTGTAACGGCCTGTAACCCTGGACCCCGGTCCCTAGGCGGCCGGCCGGTATTGGCTCGGGTTGGTGCCCGACACCTTGCGCATCAGGCGCCGCAGCGCGGTGGCGTCTTCGTAGCCTACGGCTTCGGCCACGCTGTCGATGGTCATGCGGCTCGATTCGATCAGCATGCGGGCGCGGTTCAGGCGCACGCTCTGCACCAGGGCGAGCGTGCTTCTGCCGGTCGCTTCCCGCACGTGCCGAGACAGCGTGCGTTGCGACATGGCCAGCTCGTCGGCCAGCGCCTGAACGCTGGGCGGGTTGGGCAGGGCGGCCTCGATGCGTGCCACCAGCCGGGCAATCAGCGCGTTGCCGTTGGCCAGCATGGCGGGCAGCACAAACGGCGCTTGCGCGTGACGGCCATCGATCAGCAGCACACGCCCCACGGCATCGGCCAGCGCCACGCCAAAGCGCGTGCGCAGCAGATGCAGCATCAGGTCGGTCTGCGCGAAGGCGGCGCCGGCGGTGGCGATCGGGCCGTCGGTGCACACCATCCGGTCTGCATCGACCGTGCACGCGGGTTCCCATTGCTGCAGCGTCGGGGCCAGCCACCATGACGTGGTGACGCAGCGCCCGTGCAGCAAGCCGCCCGCCTGCAACAGAAACACCGCCGAGCACGATGCGGCCACCTGCCCGCCCGCTGCGACCTGCGCGGCCAGGGCGCGCGCTGCTCGCTGGGCATCATCCTGCGCCAGGCGCGTGGCAATCACGCCCGCATGGTCCAGGCCCAGGCCCGGCACGATCCAGGTGCCCCCATCGGGGCGGGGGCGCTTTGGCAGGGCGGTGGCCTCCACTTGCATACCGTTGCTCAGTTGCGCGCTGGGCGCGTCGGCTGAGAGTACGCGCCAGGTTGGACGCGGGGCCTTCACACGCGGGGCGAGTGTCGACGCGGCCTGCAGGATGTCCAGTGTTGCCGCCACGCTGGTGGCGTAAGCGCCGGAGAGTACGAGGATGGTGAAATCCGCCATGACCGAAGTTGCCCGAAAGATGTCGAAATCGACACTGCCAGTCTAGCGGCCCGAGGCGTTCAATGGGGGCATCTCCATTCCGCGCAAGGCCGACCGCATGACGCCCCCCATCCCGCAAGACGACCGCCTGGAAGACTTCACGCGCCGCCAGATCACCCTGGATGGCATCACAAAGACCGTGTATGTGGCCGGCACGGGGCCGGGGGTGATCGTCATGGCCGAGATGCCGGGCATCAGCCCGCACGTGGCGCGGTTCGCACGCTGGGTGCGCGATGCGGGGTTGACGGTCTACATGCCGTCGTTGTTCGGGCGCGATGGCGCGGTGCCCGAGGCGGATGCCGGCGCGGAGGTGTTCCGCCATGCGTGCGTGAGCGCGGAGTTCCGCGCCTTTGCGGCCAACCAGTCGAGCCCGGTCACGCAGTGGCTGCGCTGCTTGGCGCGGCTGGCCCATGCGGAGTGCGGTGGCCCCGGGGTGGGTGCCATCGGCATGTGTTTCACCGGCAATTTCGCGCTGACGATGATGCTGGAGCCGGCCATGCTGGCGCCCGTGCTGTGCCAGCCGTCCTTGCCGCTGAACGCGCCAGGTGGGATCGAGATCGCGCCGGAGGACGTCGCTGCCGTGCGCCAGCGGCTGGAGCAGGAAGACCTGACCGTGCTGGCCTACCGGTTTGAAGGCGACCGCTTCTGCCGCGCCGAGCGCTTCGCTGCGTATGCGTATGCGCTGGGCAGTCGCTTTGTGTCGCGCGTGCTGCCCGACAGCGCTGCGCACCCGAACCCGCCCCCGTTCTTTGCCCGGCATGTGCCTTGTCCGCACAGCGTGGTGACGGCCCACCTGATCGACGCGACTGGCGAGCCGACGTTGGCGGCCCGCGACGAGATCCTGGCGTTCTTCCGGCAGCGCCTGGGCTGAGTGGGGACTCACATGCGGGTGTGAGCCTGGCGCCGCCCGGTTCGGTGTAAACCCCGGGGCGCCGGCTCAGCAAATTACTTTACAACTAAACTATTCATGACTAAGGTAATACCGCATCAAACGCGGAGCCGTTGTCATGAAGATTGTCTGTATTGGTGGTGGGCCGGCCGGCCTGTACTTTGCCCTGCTGATGAAGCTGCAGGACCCGTCGCACGACATCACGGTGGTGGAGCGCAACCGCCCGTATGACACGTTCGGCTGGGGCGTGGTGTTCTCCGACCAGACGTTGGGCAACCTGCAGCGCGCCGACGCCAAGAGCGCCGCGCAGATCCTCGACGCCTTCAACCACTGGGACGACATTGAAGTCCACATCCGAGGGCAGGTCGTGCGCTCGGGCGGCCACGGCTTCTGCGGCATCGGGCGCAAGCGCCTGCTGAACATCCTGCAGGCGCGCTGTGAGGAAGAAGGCGTCAAGCTCGTCTTCGAAACCGACGTCCAGGATGACACGGTTTACGCCGATGCCGACCTCATCATCGCCAGCGACGGCCTGAACAGCCGCATCCGCACCAAGTACGCTGCCACGTATCAACCCGATATCGACACCCGCCGCTGCCGCTTTGTCTGGCTCGGCACGCACAAGCTGTTCGAGGCGTTCACGTTTGCGTTTGAAGAAACCGAGCACGGCTGGTTCCAGGCGCATGCGTACCGCTTTGATGACGAAACCTCCACCTTCATTGTCGAGGCGCCCGAAGAGGTGTGGCGCGCCGCCGGGCTGGAGACCATGGAGAAGGAAGACGCCATCGCCTATTGCGAGCGCCTCTTCGCAAAGTACCTCGACGGCAACAAGCTGATTTCCAATGCCACGCACCTGCGGGGCTCTGCGCAGTGGATTCGGTTTCCGCGCGTGGTCTGCCGACATTGGGTGCATACCAACGCGCACGGCACGCCGGTGGTGCTCATGGGCGACGCCGCACACACGGCGCACTTCTCGATTGGCTCCGGCACCAAGCTGGCGCTGGAAGATTCGATCGAACTCGCGCGCAGCATCGGCCAGCACCCGGGCGATTTGCGTGCCGCGCTTGAGCACTACGAGGCGGTGCGCAGCGTGGAAGTGCTGCGCATTCAGAACGCGGCGCGCAATTCGACGGAGTGGTTTGAAAACGTCGCTCGTTACGCCAACCTGCCGACCGAGCAGTTTGCGTATTCGCTGCTCACGCGCAGCCAGCGCATCAGCCACGAAAACCTGCGCCAGCGCGACAAGCGCTATCTCGAACAGTTTGAAGACTGGATTGCCGAGCAGGCCGGCGCCCAGCGCGGCCCGCAACACGGCCCGGTGCCGCCGATGTTCACGCCGTTCACGGTGCGTGGCGTCACGCTCAAGAACCGCGTGGTGGTGTCGCCCATGGCGCAGTACTCGTGCGAAGACGGCCAGCCGGCGGATTACCACCTTGTGCACCTGGGCGCGCGCGCCATGGGCGGTGCCGGCCTGGTGATGGCCGAGATGACCTGTGTGTCGCCCGATGCCCGCATCACCCCGGGCTGCCCGGGTTTGTGGAACACCGATCAGCGCGACGGCTGGGCGCGCATCGTGCAGTTCGTGCACGCCAACAGCGATGCGAAGCTGGGCATCCAGCTCGGCCATGCCGGCGCCAAGGGCTCGACGCGCGTGGCGTGGGAAGGCATCGATCTGCCACTGGAAGACGGGCAGAACTGGCCGCTGATTTCCGCATCGCCCCAGCAGTATCTGGATGGCGTGAGCCAGTGGTCGCGGGCCATGACGCGCGACGACATGGACCGCGTGCGTGACGACTTCGTCCATTCGGCGCGGCTCGCGGCGGAAGCCGGCTTCGACTGGCTGGAGCTGCACTGCGCGCACGGCTATCTGCTGTCGTCGTTCATCTCGCCGCTGACGAACCAGCGCAACGACGAATACGGCGGCTCACTGGAGAACCGGCTGCGTTTTCCGCTCGAAGTCTTCCACGCGGTGCGTGAGGTGTGGCCGAGCAACAAGCCGATGTCGGTGCGCATTTCCGCGCACGACTGGGTGGAGGGTGGCATCACGCCGGACGATGCGGTGGAAATTGCGCGCGTGTTCAAGGCCGCGGGCGCAGACATGATCGATTGCTCGTCGGGCCAGGTCAGCAAGAAGGAGCAGCCGGTGTACGGCCGCATGTTCCAGACGCCGTTTGCCGACCGCGTGCGCAACGAGGCGGGCATCGCCACCATCGCTGTGGGCGCCATCTCCGAGGCCGACCACGTCAACAGCATCATTGCCGCCCGCCGTGCTGACCTGTGCGCCGTGGCCCGCCCGCACTTGGCCAATCCGGCCTGGACGCTGAACGAAGCCGCCCGCATCGGTTATCTCGACATGCCGTGGCCCAAGCAATACCGCGCAGGCAAGCTGCAGCTGGAGCGCAACCTGGAGCGCGAACGCGCGATGGCGGCGCAGGCGGCGGGTTTGTCACCGCTGGAGCAGGCCAACCGCATGCAGGGGGTTTGAGATGGCGACACCTGCAATGCTCAGCGGGCACCACGCTGTCGTTACCGGCGCTGGGCGCGGGATCGGCGCGGCGATTGCCGCGCAACTCGCAGCGCAGGGCGCCACGCTCACGCTGATGGGCCGCGACGTCAACGTGCTGCAAGCCACCGCCAAGACGTTGTCCGACAGCGCCCGCGCGCAGGTCGTGACGTGTGACGTGACCGACGAGGCGAGTGTGGCAGCGGCATTCGAATCCGCACGCGCGGGGCTCGGCCCTATCTCCATCCTGGTCAACAACGCGGGCCAGGCCGAGAGTGCGCCGTTTGCCAAGACCACGCTCGATCAATGGCAGCGCATGCTGTCCGTCAACTTGACGGGCACGTTCCTGTGCACGCAGGCGGCGTTGGCCGATGTGCAGGCGTCGGGCCGCGGTCGCATCGTCAACATTGCCAGCACGGCCGGGCAGCGCGGTTATGCGTATGTGTCGGCATATGTGGCGGCCAAGCATGGCGTGATCGGGCTCACGCGCTCGCTGGCGCTGGAGCTTGCGGCGCGCGGCGTCACCGTCAACGCGGTGTGCCCGGGCTACACGGAAACGGACATCGTGCGCGAGAGCATCGACCGCATCGTCGCCCGCACCGGCCGCAGCGCAGAAGAGGCGCTGGCCGAGCTGGTGAAGGGCAACCCGCAAGGCCGGCTCATCACGCCCGACGAAGTGGCGAACGCTGTGGTGTGGCTGTGCTCCGATGGCGCGTCGTCGGTCACGGGTCAGGCCATCTCGGTATCCGGCGGGGAGGTAATGTGAACACCGAACGCACCCGGCGCAAAACCGCACTCGCCACGCGCGCCTCCGGCCATCACGCCGTCGTGCAGGCGCTGGGCGACGAACATATCGGCCTGGAAGCGCGCGCGCATGTGGACGACCACATGGACGTCAAGATATGGCTGCGCCTGCTGGCCTGCAGCACGCAGATCGAGCAGCAGATCCGCCAGCGCCTGCGCACGCGCTTCAACACCACGCTGCCGCGCTTCGACTATCTGGCACAACTCGATCGCCATCCGGACGGGCTGCGCATGAACGTGCTGTCGCGCTACCTGATGGTGACAGGCGGCAACGTTACCGGCCTGACTGACCAGTTGGAGAAGGAAGGGCTTGTCAGACGCGAGGCGGATCCGGACGATCGCCGGTCCTTTCGCGTGCTGCTGACCGACGCCGGCCGCCGCCACTTTGCCGAGATGGCCGCCGAGCACGAACGCTGGCTGATCGAGATGTTCGACGGCCTTGGCGTCGCCAACAAAGACGCGCTGTATGCGCAGCTCGGCCACCTGCGCGTCCACCTCGCGCAGCGCGAGCAAGAGCTGGACGCCCGCGAAGATCAACCCTGAACGAACCCGACCCAACCATGACCGACCCGAATCACCCTGTGGACCCGGCCCTGCTGGCCGGCAACCGCCGCCCGCTGGCGGGTTATCAAGCCAAGCATTTCCTGTGGAGCGTGGAAGGCGGTGTTGCCACCATCACGCTCAACCGGCCGGAGCGCAAGAACCCGCTCACGTTCGATTCGTATGCCGAGCTGCGCGACCTGTTCCATCAGCTCAAGTGGGCGGATGACGTCAAAGCCATCGTGCTGGCCGGTGCGGGCGACAACTTCTGCTCCGGCGGTGATGTGCACGAGATCATCGGTCCGCTCGTGCAACTGAAGGCGCCCGAACTGCTGATGTTCACGCGCATGACGGGCGAGCTGGTGAAGACGATGCGCGCGTGCCCGCAGCCGATCGTCGCTGCAATTGACGGCGTGTGTGCCGGCGCGGGCGCCATCCTGGCGATGGCTTCCGACCTGCGTCTGGGCACCGCGCGCAGCAAGACGGCGTTCCTTTTCAATCGCGTTGGCCTGGCCGGCTGCGACATGGGCGCCTGCGCGATCCTGCCGCGCATCATCGGCCAGGGCCGCGCGAGCGAGTTGCTCTACACCGGCCGCTCGATGAGCGGTGAAGAGGGCGAGCGCTGGGGCTTTTTCAACCGCCTGTGCGAACCGGCCGAGGTGCTGAGCCAAGCGCATGCCCTGGCCGCCGACCTGGCCGCCGGCCCGACATTCGCCAACGGCATCACCAAGACGATGCTGCACCAGGAATGGACGATGACGATCGAGCAGGCGATCGAGGCCGAGGCGCAGGCGCAGGCCATCTGCATGCTGACCGAAGATTTCTCGCGGGCGTATCACGCGTTCGTCGCCAAACAGAAACCGGTATTCGAGGGCAACTGAGATGAGCGACAAAGATTATTTGCAGTGGCCGTTCTTTGACGACAAGCACCGCCAGCTCGAAACCGAACTCGATGCCTGGGCCACGAAGCATATCGCGCACGACCACGGCCCCGATGTGGATGCCGAATGCCGCGCGCTGGTCAAGTCGCTCGGGCAAGCCGGCTGGCTGCGTCACGCCGTTGGCGGCACGGCGCACGGCGGCGCGGCGGAGACCATCGACACGCGCGCCATCTGCCTGATCCGTGAGACGCTGGCACGCCATTTCGGCCTGGCCGACTTTGCCTTTGCGATGCAGGGGCTGGGCTCGGGCGCCATCTCGTTGCACGGTACGCCCGAGCAGCGCGAACGCTATCTCACGAAGGTCGCGCGCGGCGAGGCCATCGCTGCATTTGCATTGTCCGAACCGGAGGCCGGCTCCGATGTAGCCGCCATGGCGTGCGCCGCGCGTGAAGACGGCACGGATTACGTGCTCGACGGCGAGAAGACATGGATTTCCAACGGCGGCATCGCCGACTTCTACATCGTGTTTGCCCGCTCCGGCGAGGCGCCGGGCTCGCGCGGCATCAGCGCGTTCATTGTCGAGGCCGGTACGCCAGGCTTTGAGATTGCAGAGCGCATCAACGTGATTGCGCCGCACCCGCTCGCGCGCCTGCGCTTTACCAATTGCCGCATTCCGGCCAGCCAGCGCGTGGGCGCGGCAGGCGAGGGCTTCAAAGTGGCGATGCGCACGCTGGATGTGTTCCGCACGTCGGTGGCTGCAGCCGCGCTGGGTTTTGCGCGCCGCGCGCTGGACGAAGCGCTGGCGCGCGCCACCACCCGCAAGATGTTCAGCGGCGTACTTGCCGATTTCCAGCTCACGCAGGCCAAGCTCGCGCAAATGGCCACCGCCATCGACAGCGCGGCGCTGCTGACGTACCGCGCCGCGTGGCAGCGCGACCAGGGCCGCAACGTGACGCGCGAGGCTGCCATGGCCAAGTTGACCGCCACCGAAAACGCGCAGCAGGTGATCGACGCCGCCGTGCAGATGTGGGGCGGCCTGGGCGTGGTGAGCGAGCAGCCGGTGGAGCGCCTGTACCGCGAGATCCGCTCGCTTCGGATCTACGAAGGCGCGACGGAAGTGCAGCAACTCATCATCGCGCGCGAACTGCTGCGCGCGGCCACGCCGTCAGCGCACTGACTCTGACATTGCCCAGCCCAGAGACGGAGAGCTCGCCATGCCCAGCGCCCATATCGACACCTTCGCCCGCGACCGGCTGCCCCCGGCGGAGCTGCAACCGGTGTATCGCTTCGACCTGCCGGCGCTGCAGTTTCCGCCGCAGCTAAACTGCGCGACCGAATTGCTCGACCGCCGCGTTGAAGCAGGCGAGGGCGGCCGCCTTTGCATCCAGGCGCCCGGCATCCGTTGGACATACGCCGATCTCCAGGAGCACGCCAACCGCATCGCCAATGTGCTGGTCAACGAGATGGGCGTGGTGCCGGGCAACCGCGTGCTGCTGCGCTCGCCCAACAGCCCGATGCTGGCCGCCTGCTGGTTTGCCGTGATGAAGGTGGGCGCCATTGCGGTGACGACCATGCCGCTGCTGCGCGCCAAAGAGCTGGGTCAGATCCTGGGCAAGGGCGAGATCGGTTTCGCGCTGTGCGACGCGCGGCTCGTCGACGAGTTGCGCGATGCCGTGGCGCAAGCGGCCAAGCCGGTGCAGATGCTGTGTTTTCACGATGACACGCCGGAAGGGCTGGAGGCCGCCATGGCACGCCAGCCGGCCGCCTTCGCCAACGTCGATACGGCGGCGGATGACACGTGCCTGCTTGCCTTTACGTCGGGCACGACAGGCGTACCGAAAGCCACGATGCATTTTCATCGCGACATCCTCGCCATTTGCGCGTGTTGGCCGCCGCACGTGCTGCAGCCGCGCGCGGACGACATCTTCATCGGCAGCCCGCCGATGGCATTTACGTTCGGGCTTGGCGGCCTGCTGCTGTTTCCGATGAGCGTGGGTGCATCGACGGTGCTGCTGGAGAAGGCATCGCCGAACGATCTGGTCGATGGCATCCGCACGTTTGGCGCGACGGTGCTGTTCACGGCGCCTACCACGTACCGCAACATCGCGGCGCGCGGAGACGAGTTGCGCGCCACGCCGCTGCGCCGCTGCGTGTCGGCGGGCGAAGCGCTGCCGGTGGCCACGCGCACGCTGTGGAAGAACGCCACCGGCATCGAGCTGATCGACGGCATTGGCGCGACCGAGATGCTCCATATCTTCATCTCCGCCGCCGACGCCGACGTGCGCCCCGGCGCCACCGGCAAGGCCGTCCCCGGATATGTCGCACAGGTTGTGGACGACGCCGGCAACCCCGTGCCGCCGGGCACCGTGGGCCGCCTGGCAGTCCAGGGCCCGACCGGCTGTCGCTACCTGTCCGACGACCGTCAGCGCGCCTACGTGCGCAACGGCTGGAACCTCACGGGCGATGCATACGTCATGGACGAGGAAGGTTACTTTCACTACCACTCGCGCACTGACGACATGATCATCTCGTCGGGCTACAACATTGCCGCGCCCGAGGTGGAAGACGCGCTGATGCAGCATCCGGCCGTAGCCGAGTGCGGCGTGATCGGCGAGCCCGATGAAGAGCGCGGGCAGATCGTCAAGGCGTTCGTTGTATTGCATCCGGGCCATTCGGCGGGGCCGGAGATGGTCAAGACGCTGCAGGACTTCGTGAAGCAGACCGTGGCCCCGTACAAGTATCCGCGTGCCATCGAATTTCGCGCGAGCCTGCCGCGCAGTGAAGTCGGTAAGCTGCTGCGCTACCGCCTGCGCGAACACGACAAATCATGAGTGACTACCACTTCGAGCGCGCCGCGCGCATCCGCTTTGCACACTGCGACCCGGCCGGCATCGTCTACTTTCCGCAATACCTCGTGCTGTTCAATGGCCTGGTCGAAGACTGGTTTACCGACGGCCTGGGCGTTTCGTATGCGCAGATGCTGGGCCCGCGCCGCATCGGCCTGCCCATCGTCAAGCTGCATTGCGAGTTCAGCGCCATCAGCCGCATGGGCGACGACGTGCAGTTCAAGCTGAAGCTGGAGCGGCTGGGCAATGCGTCGCTTACGTTGGGCCTGGATTGCTGGTCCGGCGACGAACTGCGCGTGCGCTCCCAGCAGGTGCTGGTATTTACCGATCTCAACACGCATCGCGCGATGCCGATGCCGCCCGATGTGCGGCAGGCGATCGAGGCGAGCGTTCAACAGTCCCGATAAAAGTAGAAGGAATCGCATCATGGAAGTACTCCTCCCGCCTAACTGGCCGCGCCCCAAGGGCTATGCCAACGGTGTATCCGCGCGCGGGCGCATGGTGTTCGTGGCCGGCATGATCGGCTGGGATGCGCAGGGTGTGTTCCACACGGACGACCTGGCCGGCCAAGTGCGCCAGGCACTGCAGAACATCGTCGAGGTGTTGGCCGCCGGCGACGCCAAGCCCGAGCACATCGTGCGCATGACGTGGTACGTGACCGACAAGAAAGCCTACGTGGCGGCCTACCCCGAGATCGGCAAGGCGTTCCGCGAGCTGATCGGCAGCTTCAGCATTGCGATGACGGCGGTGGAGGTGGGAGCGCTGGTCGAAGACCGCGCGAAGGTGGAGATCGAGGTGACGGCGGTGGTGCCGGATTAGGGCGATCCGCGAACTGATGGGACACAAAAGCGTCCGTACCTGTACAAAAATGTCTGTGGCAACCGCGGGGGTTTGGAGACTGTTGACGCCAGTCCGCTCAACCAACCCCGACACCCCTGTTTCACCAGGCAGAGGACGGTGACTGAATCCGGCCTCTGCCGTTCAGGCGAATCAATGGCCACTTGGCCGGGCGAGTTAGCCGGAGTCTAGAGTTGGCATCTACGCGCCACAAGAAAAAATGGCGTAAGGAGCTCCGCAACGCCCACTGTATCCGCTCCGCATACACGTTCCCTGGCCGCGGATTTACATCTCTTCAATTTGCGTCGCCCTATGCGTTCAATGAGGCTGCTCGTGGCAGGGGCACCGCGTCACCGGCACCGAGGGTATCCGAACAGCATCGAAGAGGTCGATCTTGGCCGCGAGCCAACCCATGACGTCACTGTGCAGGCTACCGCTTCGGGCTCAGTCAGATCGACGAGTTGCCCGCACGAAAACGAATCTCTGAAAAGGTTCGAGGAACGGCATGAGTCGTATCCTGACAGGCATGCCCCTCCGCCATACGGATACCATTGCGGTGGCAACACCGAGGCCCAAGAACAACCATCGTTCACTTGTCCGCCCCCACCATGAAAACTCGGTGCATCCGTACTGTCCTTCTTGTCCTGGCCGCAACGTGGCTGACGAGCGCTGCGGCCGCCCAGACCTTCACCTGGGGCGTCTGTGGGCATCCAAGCCCGAGCCAGGCACTCTGGAGCGACTACGCCACACAGTTCGCTACGCTGGAGCAGCGCGGCTTGAAGAGCTATCGCTTCGACGTGCCGCTCACGAGGGATGGCTCGGCCGCCACGCAATTGCTGCAGGCGCTGGTGCCGCTGTCCCATGCGCACCACATCACGCTGCACCCGATCCTGTACGTGCCCTTCACTTGGGGCGATGCGACCGACAACGGCCGGTATCCCGACTCAGACGCCGGGCTCGAAGCGCAGGGCTACGATCGCGTGGCGCCGATCGTCCTGCGGTTCGCTGCTGACATTCGCGACTGGGAGCTGCAGAACGAGTTGAGCCTGCGACAGGGCTTCAAGAGCGGGACGGGCACCACCGCCAGCGACTACGCGACGCCGCTGGCGCATCAATGGGCAACCGTGCTGCGCGGCATGTCGCGCGCCGTGCATGATGTCGGCACCCGTACTGGCCGGCCGCTACGCACGGTGGTCGACACGGTCTACGCAGACTTCGGCCTGATTCCATTCCTGGAAGCGCAAGGCGCGCGGGTCGACAAACTGGCGTACCACTATTACTACGGTGGCGGCACCAGCCCATACCGGGTCAGTGTTCCAGGGGGAACGATCGACGTCTTTGCCGAGATGAAAAAGATCGGTAAGCCCGTCATCATCAACGAGTTGAACGCCGCCGAAATCTACGCCCCGCTGCGGGGCCAACCGTATGACGACGCGAAGGCCCTGGTCAGCCTGAAAACGCACATCGGCTACTTGCTGAACCAGAACGACGCCAATATCGAGGGCGCCGAGTTCTACGAGTTGTATGACGAATCCGGCAAAAACGCTGCCGAGTCCAACTTCGGACTGATGAAAACGCCGGCGCAGCCCAAAACCCAGATGCTGCTGGCAACGGTGGCCACGTGCGCGATGTTCTCGGCCAGCGAACACGCAACGCTGGTCTCGCAAGGGCTATTCACCGAAGCGGACCTGGCTGCAAGGCAGGCCAGTTGCAAGACAACTACCGCTGCGCACACCCGCTAGGGACTGCTCACATTTTCAAGAAGGGCCTGACGCGCAGGCTAAGCTCAATGCTGCCGCCAGACGGCTCAATTAGCGTCCGCGCAAAACTCTAAACGTCGATACGCCATCGGAACGTTGGCATCAATAAGTTGCATTGACCCGTTGAAGGCGCACATTTGTGAAATCCCGCGGAGTTGACCGTCAGGTCGGGGCACTGACCCTTCGCGCGAAGCCTCGCGCCTCATTGACTTCCGCCCTGTGCGATATCAGCGTGGGGCCGGTTCCACCACCCGCCCCCGAGCGCCTGAAATAGCGCGGCCGTATCGGAAAATCGGTTGGCGCGTGCCGCTATCGTGGCTTGCAGGGCCGTCTGGTAGGCCTGTTCGGCGCTTAGCACGGCGAGGATGTTGACCTGACCGATGGCGCGCTGCTTGTCAGTGATGTCCAGCGTGGTGCGGGCGGCCTGCTCGGCCTTTAGCGCGGCCTTGAGCACGTCGGCATCAGCATCCAGCGCATGGAGGGTATCGGCGACGTTCTGGAAGGCGGAGATGACCGTGCCACGATACTGGGCCTCGGCCTGGTCGACGCCCGCATCGGCGGCGCGTTTCTTGGCCAGCAGCGTGCCACCGTCGAAGAAGGTCTGCGCCACGCCGCCAACCAGGCTCCAGAACACATTGCCCTGCTGGAACATTTGGCTGAATTGAGAGGCTGTTCCGCCCCGGGTTGCAGACAGAGTGAGCTGGGGCAGCATGTTCGCAATGGCCACGCCTACCTGCGCAGTGGCGGCGTGCAGTTGTTCTTCCGCAGCGCGAACATCGGGGCGCTGCCGCACCAGATCAGACGGTAGCGACAAGGGCAACTCTTGCGGCAGCGTGAAATCTGCAAATGTGAAAGTGTCCGCGATGCCGTCGCCCGGCAGCTTGCCGGCCAGCGCGGCCAGCAAGTCGCGCTGCACGGCCAGTTGCTTTTGCAAGTTCGGCAGCGCCTGCTCGGCCTGCGCCAGCGCTGATTGTGCGGCGGCCACGTCGAGACCGGTGACGGCACCCAGCCTGAACTGCTTGCGCAGGTTGCCGACCAATTGTGTGTTGATGGCCACGATGCGCTTTTGCGCATCGATCTGCGCCCGCAGCGATGCCTCTTGTACCGCTGCCGCCACGATGTTGGTGGCCAGCGTTAGATGGGCGGCCTCCAACTGGAAGTACTGCGCATCCTCTGCGGCCTTGAGCGACTCAACCTGACGCCGGTTCAAGCCGAACACGTCAGGTGCGTAGCTGACCGTAACCTGTGCCGTGTGCAGGCTATAGATCTCGGCATTCGAGGTGAGCGACGGGGCGATCGTGCCGACCGCATCGCGCTTGCGGGCACCCTGGTACGCGCCCTGCACCAACGGGAAGAACGCGCCCTGCTGCGCACTCGTCTGCTGTTGCGCTATGCGCAGCGCCGCTTGCGCTGCACTCAACGTTGGGCTGGCGGCGAAGGCATTTTCAATGGTCTTGTTCAGCTTGTCCGACTGAAACGTCTTCCACCACTGGTCGGACACCTTCATGCCCGAGACAAAGCGCTGTGCTTCACCCCCCTGCGTGGCGGCAGAAGACGTCTGCTCCGGCAACGGCTGCGGCGTATAGCCGGACACCTTGGGCGCGTCCGGCACCTTGAAATCGGGCCCGACCGCACAGGCGGTGACCAGCAGGCAGGCCACCGCCAGGGTGGTCAGGCGCAGCGAGGCAGAGGTAGAAGGTGACGTGCCAAAGGCAGTTTTGGAGGGCATGCAGGCACCCAGTCTGGACGAATGGCGGCGATTCTAGGGGAGCGGCGATTTGTTGCGAACTGTGATTCATCACAGTAGACCGATCTGCAGGCGGCCCGCATCATGCGGGCCAATTTCTATCGTCTGGGGTATTGCCGTGCAGGTCGATTACAAATCTGCCGCCATCGGTGGCGCTGTTGCCGCGCTGGTCGTTGGCTGCCTGATGTGGGGCTTGGGAGGCCAGAAACGGTCCGAAGCCTCGCCCGCTCCGTCGTCACCATCGTCATATGGGGTGGCGCCCCTGGCTTTGCCGGCAACGGCGTCGCGCGATGGCCAAGCCGTCACGTTGAGCCAGAGTCAGCTCCAGTACATCAAGGTCGCGCCGGTTGAACTACACGACTTTGCCAACCGCCGTGAAGCCGTCGGCAACATCGATTTCAACCAGGACCGTGCCGTCCAGGTCTTCACGTCGTACCAGGGCAAGATTCGCAACACCTACGCCAAGGTGGGCGATACGGTGGCCAAGGGCAAGCCGTTGTTCGACATCGACAGTCCCGACCTGGTGCAGGCGGAATCCACGTTGATCTCCACTGCGGGCACGCGTAAGTTGACCACAGCGGCGCTGGCCCGCGCACGTCAGTTGTTTGAGATTCAGGGCCTTGCGCAGAAAGACCTGGACCAGGCTATCTCCGACCAGCAGGCTGCGGAGGCCGCCTACAAAGCTGCGCGTGAAGCCCTGACCGTGTTCGGCAAGACGCCCGCACAGATGGACCAGATCGTGGAGACGCGCAAGACCGATTCGCTGCTGACGGTGGTGAGCCCGATCTCGGGCCAGGTGACTGCGCGCAGCGCACAGCCGGGCTTGCTCTTGCAGCCGGGCAACGGCACGGCGCCATTCACGGTGGCTGACGTGTCCACCATGTGGATGCAGGCATTCGTGCCGGAAGCCGACGCGCCGCTGCTGCACGTTGGCCAGCCGGTCAAAATTCACGTCATGGCATTTCCGGGCCGGATCTTCAACGGCAAGATCACCACCGTGGGCGCATCGGTCGACGCCAACACGCACCGCATCCTGGTGCGTTCGGAAATCGACGATCCGAAGCACGAACTGCGCCCCGGCATGTTCACGTCATTCGACATCACCACCGGCGCGCCCATCCAATCACCAGCGTTGGCGATGGACGGCGTGGTGCGTGAAGGCGACGGCACCATGACCGCATGGGTCACGACGGACCGCAAGCGCTTTGTGCGGCGCGTGATCAAGCTTGGCCTGGAACAGGATGGCTTTGTGCAAGTGCTCGAAGGCCTGAGCGCGGGCGAACTGGCCGCCAACGAAGGCGCGCTGTACCTGAGCACGGCGGCTGCCGGCAATTTCAACGGCGCCGACTGAGGGGAGTTCACCGTGCTCAAATCAATTCTCAAGCTATCGCTGCTGCGACGGCCGCTGATCCTGTTGTTTCTGCTGGCATTCGTGGCGGCAGGGCTGTTTGCGTATTCCAAGCTCAACATCGAGGCGTACCCCAACCCCGCACCCGTCATCCTTGAGATCACGGCACAGACGCCCGGCCTGTCGGCCGAAGAAATGGAGCGGTACTACACCGTGCCGATGGAGATCGGCCTGGCGGCGACGCCAGGCGTGGAGAACATTCGTTCTACCTCGTTCTACGGTCTGTCGTTCGTGCGCGTGACCTTCAAATATGGGATCGACTACTACTTTGCTTACACGCAGGCCGCACTTGCCCTCCAGCAGAACGTCAGCCTGCCCAACAACGTGCAACCGCAGATTCAGGCGTCCAGCCTGGTCGGCGAAGTGGTGCGCTATCAGTTGAAGGGGCCGCCGCACTTTGGTTTGACCAACCTGCGCACCCTGCAGGATTGGGTGCTGCAGCGCCGCCTGAAGACCGTACCGGGTGTGGCCCAGGTCGTCAGCTGGGGAGGCACGACCAAGGAGTATGACGTCGAGGTCGACCCAAAGAAGCTGGAAGCCTATGGCGTCACCCTGCCGCAGATGATGACGGCGCTCGGCAATGCCAACATCAACGTCGGCGGACGCACGATCAACTTTGGGCAGCAGTCGGTCAACATCCGCGGCGTGGGTCTGATCCAAGACGTGAAGGACATCGACAAGATCGTTCTTACGCAGACCAATGGAGTGCCCGTGCAGGTCAAGGATGTGGCGAAGACGAAGATCGGTTTCGCGCCCCGTCTAGGCATTGCCGGCCGTGACAACGAAAGCGACGTCGTCACCGCCATCGTGGTGATGAACCGCACCATGCAGACCAACGACGTGGTGGCGCGCGTCAAGGCAGAGCTGGACAAGATCAACACCGATGGCACGCTGCCGGCAGGCGTGAAGGTCGAGCGTTACTACGACCGCTCGGAGCTCGTCTCCGTCACCACGCACACGGTCATGCATGCGCTGCTGTTTGGCTGCCTGCTGGTGTTCTTCATCCAATGGATCTTTCTGGGTGATTTGCGCAGCGCCATCATTGTCAGCGCGAACATTCCGTTTGCGCTGTTCTTCAGCATCCTGATCCTCTTGCTGACCGGCGAATCGGCCAACCTGCTCTCAGTGGGCGCGGTGGACTTCGGGATCATCGTCGATTCCTCCGTCATCCTGGTCGAGAACATCTTCCGCAACTTCCAGATGCCGGCGGCGGAGCAGACGCGCCTGCTGATGAGTCGCGACGCGAAGGTGCTCGGCCTCCGTGTGCCGGAGCGCTTGCGCATGATTTTCGTCAGTGCGCTGCAGGTGGATCGCGCCGTGTTCTTCTCCGCCTTGATCACCGTCGCGGCGTTCGTTCCGCTGTTCACCATGCAGGGGGTGGAGGGCCAGATCTTCGGGCCGATGGCGCGTACCTATGGCTACGCGTTGGCGGGCGCGCTCATCGCCACTTTCACGGTCACGCCGGCGCTGTGCTCGTACCTGCTGCCCAAGAAGATTGAAGAGAAGGAAACCTGGCTCGTGCGCGCACTGCACAGGCTCTACCAGCCTGCGCTGAAGTGGTCCCTATCCAACCGGCGCATTGCCGTGACGATCGGCGCGGTCGTGTTGGCGGCAACCGCGGCGCTCATGCCGCTGCTGGGCACGGAGTTCCTGCCCGCGCTTGAAGAAGGCAACCTGTGGATTCGGCTCACCATGCCGCAAACGGCGTCGCTGGAATCGGGCGTGGTACCGGTCTCGCGCATGCGTCAAATCCTCCTCAAACACCCCGAGGTGCGCACGGTGGTGTCGGCCCATGGTCGCCCCGACGACGGTAGTGATGCCGCCGGCTTCTACAACGCCGAGTTCTTCGTGCCGCTTAAACCTTTCGACCAATGGTCGGCGGGGATGACCAAGGAGAAGCTGATCGCGCAGGTGCAGAAAGAGTTCACCAGTGAGTTCACCGGGGTCGGCCTGAATTTCTCGCAGTACATCCAGGACAACGTGGAAGAGGGATTGTCTGGCGTGAAGGGGGCGAATTCGGTCAAGATCATCGGCCCGGATCTGCAGGTGCTGGAGCGGCTGGCCGATCAGGTGCAAAGCGAGATGAGCCGCGTCAAAGGCATCACCGACCTGGGCATCTTCCGTGTGCTGGGTCAACCGAACCTGAACGTGCGCATCAACCGTGAGGCGGCCGCGCGCTATGGACTGAACACGGGGGATGTGAATACCGTGGTCCAAGCGGCGCTGTCGGGTTCCCAGGCCACCACCATCCTGGAAGGCGATCGGCAGTTCGCACTGACGGTGCGGCTGGCCCCGGAGTACCGCGCCACGATCGATGCGGTGCGCAACATCCGCGTCGCCTACTCGAACGCGAACGGCGGCAACGCCTACATTCCACTCTCGGCGCTGGCTGACATCACGCTGGATACGGGGGCGTCGTACATCTATCACGAGAAGAACGCCCGCTATATTCCGGTCAAGTTCAGCGTGCGCGGGCGCGACCTGGGCGGCACGGTCGAAGAAGCGCAGCAGCGCATCGCCCAGCACGTCAAGTTGCCGCAGGGCTACCGCATCGAGTGGGCAGGTGAGTTTGAAGAACTCGAACAGGCCAAGCAGCGGCTCGCGGTCATGGTGCCGATCAGCATTCTGTTGATTCTGGTGCTGCTCTATGGGTTGTTCAATTCGCTGCGCGATAGCCTGATGGCGCTGGCCGGTATTCCGTTTGCGATTACCGGTGGGGTCGCGGCCCTGTTCCTGACGGGGTTGGACTTCAGCGTCTCGGCGGCAATCGGCTTTGTCTCGTTGTTTGGGGTGTCCGTGATGGACGGCATTCTGATGATCACCTACTACAACGACTTGCGCCGAGAGCGCGACCTCCAGCCCACGGAAGCCATGTTCCATGCGGCGCAACAGCGGATGCGGCCCATGCTGATGACCGCGCTGTCAGCGTGTATCGGCCTGTTCCCGGCGGCTATTTCCACGGGCATCGGCAGCCAGGTGCAGCGGCCACTGGCCACCGTGGTTGTGGGCGGCATGCTGGTGGGCCCGTTGATGCTGCTGGTGATCGTGCCGGCCCTGCGGATGGTATTCCTCGGCAAGGAGCCGCCGCCTGAAGAGCCGACCCTTGAGGAAGCGCCGGTCTGAGTGATGGCCGCCGCTTCGTGCGGCGGCCCCTACGGTTTGATGATGCCCGAGCTGGAAGCCCTGACCACGGCTTCGATGCGCGTGGCGACGCCCAGCTTTTCGCGCGCATTGTCCATATGGAAATCGACCGTGCGCTTGGAGAGCCCAAGAATCGTGGCAATCTCACCCGATGTCTTGCCGCGCGCAGACCATGCCAGCACCTCGGCCTCGCGCTCGCTCAGTTGTACGGGCGGATGCGCGGTGTGCGTGCGCGGCCGTCTGGCGAGCCGTGTTTGCACAATGCTAATCAGGATTTCGAAGTCGACCGGTTTGGTCACATAGTCATCAGCACCCAGGCGACGCCCACGCAGTTCGGACTCGCGTTGCGCCATCGCCGTCAGAAAGACGAACGGAATTTCGGCATAACGTGGTGCGAGCGTGCGCAACTGCTCCAGCAACTCGAATCCGGTCATGCCCGGCATGCCTACGTCGCACAGCACCAGGTCCGGGGCTTCGCGCAGGATCATCGCCAGCCCGGACTCACCATCATGCGCCGTGATCACGGTGTAACCGTGTTCGGCCAGTTCTTCGGTGATCAGCTCGCCGGTTTCAACGTCGTCTTCAATGCAGAGGATCTTCGGGCTGGCTGGCTTCATGGGGATTCCGCCTGGTGGTATGGTGACTGATGCTCCGCTCACGACGTTGTCAGGGAAACTGCGCAGGACATTACCTATGCAATCGCCAAACAGGGCCCCAGCCGCGCCAGACGGGCGGCGCTTTGGAATCGAATCTCCTTCGATCCTGCGTCCCATCCGCGTCCGGTTGACGCTGGTGTTCGTGATCTTTTTGCTGCTGGTGGTCGGCGTCGGCGCTTTCAGTATCGACCAATTGGCCAGTTTCCACAGCGTATCTGCGCAGATCAGCGGGCGCTGGCTTCAAAACAGCCGGATTCTGGGCGACCTCAATAACTACATCTCGGATTATCGCGCGGCCGAAGGCGATTTTCTAATCGCTTCATCACGTGCCGATCTGCGAGCCGCAGACGAACAGGTCGCCATGCTCGACAAAGCGATTGCCACGTCCCAGGCCCGCTACGACAAGATCGAGCACGACAGCCCCGAGCGCGAGCTTTACAGCCAGTTTGTCACCCAATGGAACACGTATCGCGAGCTTGCGCGACGGCTGATGATTTCTGCCAAGGCAGGCGACGTAGCGGGTGCTACGCGGCTCTATCACACGGACTCCAAGCATGCTTTCGACTCGGCCAACGACACCTTGGGTGTGATGACCGAACGCAGTGTCGCTGGCGCCACGGCAGAAACCGAGCGAGAGGCGCAGGCCTATCACAATGCGCGGCAACTCATAGTTGGGGCGATCGTGGTGGCGGCGTGCCTGGTCGTGTTGGCCGTGATTTATCTTGTCTACGCCGTGTCGCGCCCGATTGCCGCGCTGGTGGATCGCATGCACCGCGTTGCCAACAACGATACCCAGATCGACATCCCAGGCGTGGACCGCCACGACGAGATTGGTGACATCGCGCAAGCCGTGGCGCGTTTTCGCGAAAACACAATCGAATTGGGTCGCAGCAAGGATGCATTGATCGCCCAAGCCGCCGTATTGCAGGAGACGCTCGACAAAGAGCGCCGCATGGCCGAGTTGCAACGCAATTTCGTCTCAATGGCATCGCATGAATTCCGCACGCCGCTGGGCGTGATTGACGGCCAGGCTCAGCGCCTGATCCGCATGCGTGACGCGTTGCCGCCTGAGGTGCTGGAAGAGCGCTGCGAGAAAATCCGGGCTGCCGTGCAGCGCATGACGCACCTGATGGATCACCTGCTCGACTCTTCGCACTGGCTGGATTCCACGACGCCCGCAGCGATGCGGCGCACCGATTTCCCGCTTGCAGCGCTTCTGACCGAGGTTTGCGAAATGCACTTGGAAGGCACGCCGAGCGCACGGATCGAGTTGTGCGTAGAGACTGATGAGCCGAACACATTCTTCGGCGATGCCCGGCTTCTGTTCCAGGCCTTCAGCAATCTTGTCGGCAACGCCGTTAAATACTCGCCGCCAGGCGCACCGGTCAGCGTGCGTATGCGCAGCGACGGCGACGGTGTATCAGTGACAGTGGAAGACCGGGGCCTGGGCATACCAGAGCGCGATATCGAGCGCTTGTTCGAGCGCTACGTGCGTGGGGGCAACGTTGCGGGGACGGTCGGGGCAGGTGTCGGGCTTTATTTGGTGAAGCTGGTCGTGGAATTGCACCGAGGGACGATCACCGTGACCAGCGAAGAAGGCAAAGGCTCAACATTCAACGTGTTCTTACCGCGACTCAAAGGCTAGCTTGTACCGGCTGGGAGCCCGTTTACGGGATCGACGTGGGTCATGACATTGAGAACATCACGTCTTTGCATAACGCGTCGCCTCGCTTCGAGCGCGATGTCGTGACCGACCTTCACGGTTGCGGTGCTTTCGATCTCCAAGTGCGCGTCAACCAGGATCATGTCGCCCATTTTGCGTGTCCGCACGTCATGAACGCCAAGCACGCCTGGCGTGCCGAGTATCACTTCCCGAATTTCGCTGGCTGTCTCTTGATCGACGGCTCTGTCCATGAGGTCGTGCAGGGCATTCGAGCCAAACTGCCAGCCCATTCTCGCCACCATTAACCCGACAACGAATGCGGCCACTGGATCGAGCAGGTGGAATCCAAGCAAATTGCCGACGATGCCGAGTGCAACCACCAATGAGGAGGCTGCGTCGGAGCGGGCGTGCCATGCGTTCGCTATCAGCATGCTGGAGCGTACGCGCTCCGCAACGGCCAGCATGTACCGGAACAACAGTTCTTTGCTCACCAGTGCGCCCAGTGCGACCCACAAGCCGACCAATTTCACATGTGAGATCGACTCCGGATGCTCCAGCTTGGTCACCGCACCCCAGAGCATTCCGACGCCTACGGTGAGTAGCAGCAAGCCCAATACCAGGGATGCTGCTGTCTCGAATCGAAGGTGACCATAGTGATGTTCCGCATCCGGTTCCTTCTGGCTATGGTGTCCAGCAAAGAGAACGACGAAATCCGAAACCAGGTCGGAAAGCGAGTGGATCGCGTCGGCGATCAACGCTTGTGAATGGGCAAGAACGCCGGCAACCAGCTGCGCAGCCGTTAGGGCCAAATTGACACCCACGCTGACGAGCGTGCTGCGTTTCGCCGCGCGCTTCATGGCGGGCGTTTCGCTGTCGAGATCAATCTCGGTTGGCTGTTGCATGGTCTTGTTTGTCTGATGGACGAGGACAGATCACCTTGAGGGCGAGCGCCTGAATTTGTCCGCGATCATAGGGGGAGAGCGGGCCGTGTGGGAAATAACCGGGAGCCGCAGAAAAGAATCCGCATGAGAGGCGTTCGCATTCGCTGTTGCATTGGTTGGCACAACTGCAATGCCAGGGCTCGCATGTGCATCAAGACAATTCGCTAATGCGCCAGGATCGGCTTGCCGAATAGTGACGGCAGGAAATCATCCAGGAAGAACAACACCTGAATATTTGCGCCGACACCTCGCGTCGAACCGTGGGTTGTAGGAAGGCCCGGTTCCGCGGCGACCTGCCACGTATCGCTGACATAGGGGATCCCTGGGTTGACGGTGGCGCGCGTGCGTTGCCCCCGTGGTGAGTCGAACGCGAACTCAATCAAGGGAATCCATTGGCGGAGGGGATCCTCCTTGGGGAGCACGCCTGACGCAAATCGATCCGTCAAATACAGCGTGCTGTACTCCAGCGCGAATCTCCAGTGCACCGTGGTGACATTGGCCGTCCTTACAGTGTTGAACTGCCGCGTCGTCGGGTCATAGCTCAAGTTGTTCGACGTCTTACCTGTCGGCACGGCCACGCTGACACCCGCCGTAATGCCCGCCGGCCGCAACCAAGACCCTGCGTCAGGCAAGGCGCCGAACCCCTGGGCCTATATAGAGGCTCGGGGCGATGGTCGCTGAAATGTTGGCGCCGAGCCGTTTAGCCCCGGTATGAAGCGACTGGGCCGCGTAAGTCCAGCCGCTTCCGCGAGTGAGCGATAGTGCGCATGCATCACTGAGAAAGGCTTCACCTTGTCACACGTGACAAGTCAATGGGTCTGCGCGCAACTTCCAGCGCATGGGGGTTTCCATTCCATAGTGGCATTTGCGTTGAATAGTCCGGCCAACGAGGCGCCATGCGGTTGGCCGGAATTTGTGTCTCTTGTTTGTCCGTCGACGAGTCTCCTTGGTACAGACTTTCCTTTCCGCCAAGGTGGGAGCGGCTCAATCAAATCAACGCTTTATCGACGATTTTGGTACAGCCTTTTTTGTCTGCCGTTAAAACGCCATGTGCGCTGGCGATTGCTGCCACATATCGTTATCGGCAATCCTTCGTTCCGGTCGTGCGGGGTCGGCCCGTATGCTGTGCTTTCGTTCCACCACGCAAGCATGCACGCATGGCCATTTATCTTGACGACCGACAGCGCACGGAACTGGCGCGGGCCGCCCGTCACTGGCTGTGGCGCACGGAGCTGCCGACGTGGCTGCTGATTGCCACGGTCTATGCAACCTGGTTTGGCGTTGCCACGCATGTGCGGCAACTCGGTTTGCTGCTGGCGTGTGTGCTGCTGACGTTATGCACTACGTGGTACCTGTCGTTGCAGCACGAGCTGCTGCATGGTCACCCGACACGCTTGCCGTGGCTCAATGCCTTGCTCGGCGCCGCGCCGCTGGGCATCTGGCTGCCATATGGCCTGTACCGGCGCCTGCATCTGCGGCACCACGAGGCTGAACTGACGCACCCGGACACCGATCCGGAGAGCTACTTCCTCTACGCCGTCGATTGGCATGCGGCCAGTCCGGCAATGCGCAAGCTGTATGCCGCGCGCAATACGCTGGCCGGGCGGATGTTGCTGCAACCCGCGTCCTCGATTCTCACCATTGCAGCGGATGCTTGCGCAAAGCTGCGCTCGGGCGACTGGCGCGATGCGCCCATGTGGGCGGCCCACCTGCTTGCGGTCGTGGTGCTTCTCGTCTGGCTGCAGACGGCCTGTGGCCTGCCTGCCTGGCTCATGCTGCTGGGCGTGGCTTATCCGGCGCTGTCGTTGGCGGCGATCCGCTCTTTCCAGGAGCATCGCCCGGCGGATTCCCACGCCACCCGCAGCGTCATCAACGACGCCGGCTTGATGTGGCGGTTGCTGTTTCTCAACAACAACTACCATCTGGTGCACCACGACCTGCCTTCCGTACCGTGGTTTGCATTGGCATGGGTGTACCGGCGCCGCGCCGAGGACTACCTCGTGCGCAACGGCGGCTTCCATGTGCGAGGTTATCGGGAATGGCTGATCCGCTACGCGCTGCGTGTGGCGGCGCCGGTAGCGCATCCGCTGTTCCATGGTCCTTCCGATCGGCACGTGTATGCGCCGCATTCCTATGGGGAATATCGCGAATATGGCGAAGCGTGAGCGCTGGGTGGCAGCTCTACCGATGTACAACGTCTCTGCGTCGTTGCGGGACGACTGGGCCACGCTGATCGAGCGGACAGCCCAGGCGCTGGGCCGTGGCACGTCGCCCGTGATGCTGGACCCCGTGGACCCGGGCGAGAGCCCCGACGCGCTGCACGCCTTCTGGCGGCGCGACGATGTGTTGCTGTCGCAAACCTGCGGCTACCCGTTGATTCGCGGGTTGGCATCGCGGGTACAGCTGATCGGCACCCCACGCTTTGTTGCGCCCGGCTGCCACCAGGAAGCCTATAGCAGTGCGATCGTAGTCCGCGCGAAAGATGGCCCCACCACCCTGGCCGCATGCCGGGGCGCGCGGGTGGCCTGCAACAGCCCCGACTCGCACAGCGGCATGAACGCACTGCGGCACGCCGTCGCGCCACTGGTGCGCGGCGCGCGGTTCTTCGGGGCGGTCGTGCATACGGGGTCGCACCTCAGGTCGCTGGCGGCGGTTGCCGACGACGAGGCCGACGTTGCCGCCATCGACTGCGTGACGCTGGCGTTTGCCGCAGAGCACAGGCCAGACCTGGTTGCGGGGCTACGGCAGATCGGCTCGACACGGCATGTGGCCGGCCTGCCCTTCATCGCCGCGCGCCGGGCAGACGACGCCCTGGTAAAGCGAGTGAGGAAGGCGATGTGCGAAGCCTTGCACGATGACGCCGGCCTGCGCTCCAGGCTCCGCCTGGAAGACATCGTGCCGACCACGATGGCGCACTACCGGCCCATCGCCGTGATGGCACGCGAGGCGCGCATGCGCGGGTACGGGGAACTGGGCTGAGATTTCCCGAACGTGTCCAGGCCGAGCCGGTGGAAAGCGGTCGCGCATTGCGCACCGGCATCGAAGAGTCGTGCGCGCGCCAGAAACAGCCGATGACGGGCCTTTCTGGTCCGAACGTGGGCCTCCAACAGTCATGTTCGAACCTCTGTGGCCGGAGTGCGAGCCTCGAACACTCGCCCTCCACAGTCCACGCTCGAAAATTTCGACCTCTGACTGCCGGCTTCAAGCCTCGGGCGGTGGAACGTCAGCCTCAACGGGCCAACGTCGAGTGTTTGAGGGCCATGCGCCAATGTCTGACGGTGGCGTGTCGCTCTCAGACTGTCGAGATCGAATGTTTGAGATCGATTGGTGGATGCGATTGATGCCTACGTTTCGATATCGCTCGGGGCCGCGATGTCGATCCGCAGACGCGGGACGTGTTAGCCGCCGTCACAGCCGCTCTATCGGCGTTCCAATCTCCTTAACTGTTCAAGAATGACATCGCACGGATTTACCCGCGCGCCCCAGCATTGCCGGCGCGCTTGGCGCGAGGGCCGCGCTCGGTCAGCGGATTTCCGTGTTCGTTGACCTGGGAATAGATCGCGGCCAGGGCAGGTTGAACCTTGCGCATGCGGATCCGGTAGAACATCAACGCAGCCGACATCACAGCCAGCAGGACACCTGAGGCCGGTCCGATGATGTCGGCGCGTTGCCAGCGTGGTGCATCGTCAGCCGGGCGGCGCGCGTGACCACACACCGGGTAACTCGATTTCCATCCGCATACGAGAATTAAAATAATTTCATATCGAAAGTTTTTGCGCCGCCACGATTCACAAAAGCGCAGATTTGGTGCGCGTTCATCCTCTTGGTTTTGCTCGGATGTGCCGCCAAGCCAATACTGGCGTCACGCAGCTCACGATCAGCACGGACCCCTTCCGCCGAGAGCACAGGTTTGAAGCGCGCCGCTGCCCTGGCATCGCATTCAAGATTCCTCCTGCCGTGCCGTCATTTCCCATCAAAGCAGCCTGGGCAATCTTGCGGCGCGACGGCTTTGAAGATCGGTCAACGACAGCCGCACATGTCTTCAAGATGCTCCTGCTTCAACGCATGCACCTGATTGCATCGCCAGATGGCCACGGCGATGGCGTTGCCCAGGGCATGACGTCTCTCTCTGACGCCGCTGAAACAGGAATGAAGCAAATGAGAATCTCGGATATGAAGATCGGGGTGCGCCTTGGTGCAGCGTTCGCGCTTGTGGTGGCGCTGCTGATCGGGACTGCCGCGGTGGGCATCCAACGGCTGGACGACAACAACACGAAGATGGGCCGGATCGTCAGCGAGCGCTATTCGCTGATCGCGCTGAGCAACCAGATCAAGAACAACGGTTACAAGGCCAACGGCATTCTCAGCAATCTGCTGCTGGCCACGTCGGCCGACCAGAAAGCGAAGTACATGAACGACTACGCAGCCATCCGCCAGGCCAACGGACAGGCGTATGGCCGGCTGGAGAAGATGCTGACGACCGATGCGAGCAAGGCGCTCTTCAAGGAACAGTTCGAGGCGCGCTCCGCTTACGGTGCGAGCGTGCGCAAGTTCTTTGAGCTGATCGATGCCAACAAGCCCGAAGACGCACGCGTTCTGTACCAGGGCGACATGAGCCGCCTGCAAGACCAGTACTACGTGCTGGTCGACAAGATGGTGGATCACCAGGCCAGCGAGATGGAGCACGACGTGGGCGAAGCCGCCGCACAAGGTGCCAACGCGAAGATCCAGATGATCGTACTGGCCGTGCTGGCAACGCTGCTTGCCATTGCAACAGGTGGCTTCATCACCCGCACGATCACCGGCCCGATCCACCGTGCCGTGCATCTGGCCGAAGCCGTGGCGCAGGGCGATCTGACGCATCGTCTTGAAGTTGGCGCACAAGACGAGATCGGCCGCCTGCTGGCCGCGCTCAAGCACATGACCGAGAACCTGCATGGCATCGTCGGCCGTGTGCGCGGCGGAACGGACACCATCACGCGCGCATCGCGCGAGGTGGCCAGCGGCAACATCGATCTGTCCAGCCGGACCGAACAGCAGGCCAGCTCGCTGGAAGAAACGGCGGCGGCCATGGAGCAGCTCACCTCCACCGTAAAGCAGAACGCCGACAACGCGCAGGAAGCCAGCCGCCTGGCGTCCAACGCATCGCTGGTGGCCGCCAAGGGCGGCGACGCTGTTGGCGAGGCGATCGAGACCATGAGCACCATCAATGCGTCGTCACGCAAGATCGTCGACATCATCGGCGTGATCGACAGCATTGCGTTCCAGACCAACATCCTGGCGCTGAACGCCGCAGTGGAAGCCGCGCGCGCCGGCGAGCAGGGCCGGGGCTTTGCCGTGGTGGCGGGCGAGGTGCGCAACCTCGCGCAGCGCAGTGCCGCGGCGGCCAAGGAGATCAAGGGGCTGATCGAAGATTCGGTCAACCACGTCGGCACCGGCACCGCCAAGGTGGAAGAGGCCGGCCAGATCATCCGCGACGTGGTGGCCGGTATCCAGAACGTGACGAACATCGTTGCCGAGATCAGCGCTTCGAGCCGTGAACAGAGCGAAGGCATCGAGCAGATCAACGAGGCCATCACGCAGATGGACAAGGTCACGCAGGAAAACGCCTCGCTGGTCGAGGAAAGTGCGACATCGGCGCAGGCCCTGCAGGACCAGGCCGATCAACTGGCCGAGATGGTCAGCGCCTTCAGGCTGCATGGCGACATGCCGGGCCATGCGCATGGCGTGCAGGGCGAGACGGCCACCGTGGCGCAGGCTGGCTGGGCGCGAGCACAAACACTTTCGTAATTCGTAGTCGTCGTTGTCGCAGTGATGTTGCAGTCAGCAGTCCAACGGAGGAGGCACGGGCCATCGCCAGGCGGCTCGTCACAGAAGGAATCGACGTAGCGCTTTGCTTTGGCGTTTCGAACGGTCCCGCCATTTGCCGAACAGGTGTCTGCTGCGCAACCGCTGTGCTGGTTGGAGGATTGCGCGCGCGGGTGCGCCGGAGTGCCGATGGTGGGGTCAACCCACGGTGTCTCTTATCTCCTGAACAACCATGTCTTCGCACGCTCCTCAAATGGCCGGCCCGGGTTCGGCCGCAGCGTTTGACCCGTCCAACGCGCCGGCCGGCACTGCCGCGGCGGCGCCCCCATCCACCGCTGTCACGCAGTTGATCGATGCCTATCGCGAGCATGGGCATCGGCGCGCGCGCCTGGACCCGCTCGCACGCGCGCCCCTGCCCGACGTGCCCGAGCTTCGCCTGCGGTTTCATGGCCTGGACCCTGCGCAAAAGCGCGAGCCGGCAAGCACCGTCCTGCCCACTGCGACGACGATGCAGGCGCTCGAATGGCAGCTCAAGCGGGTGTACTGCGGCACGACCGGTCTCGATTGCAGTAGCGTGCGCAAGCGGCAACGCCGCGCATGGCTCTACGCGCGCATGGAGGCAGAACTGCTGGCACCGCCGCTCGCGCCTGACCAAAAGCGCCGGCTGCTGCGCCGGCTGGTGGCGGCGGAGATGTGGGAGCGTCTTGCCGGTGGCACGTTCGCGCACGCCAAGCGGTTCTCTCTGGAGGGTTGCGAGAGCCTGGTGCCGCTGCTCGATACGCTGGTGGAGGAGGGCGCCGGCCACGGCGTGCGGCAGGTGTTTCTCGGCATGCCGCATCGCGGGCGCTTGAACGCGCTCGTCAACGTGATGGGGTTTGACGCGCGAGGCATGCTCGATCGGCTCGATCCTGATTCGGACATTGCGTTCACCCAGCGAGACCTGCCGTATCACCTCGGTGGCCGTGCGCATCGGTTGGTGGGCGACGACGAGGTGGCGCTGGAGCTGGCGCCCAATCCATCGCATCTGCAGAGCGTGTACCCGGTCGTCTGCGGTATGGCGCGCGCGCATGTGGATGAGCACCCCGGCACACCGTGCCTGCCGGTGATGGTGCATGGCGATGCTGCTTTCGCGGGGCAAGGCGTTGTCATGGAGACCCTGAACCTGACCCGCCGCAGCGGCTACACGGCAGGCGGTGTCGTGCACGTGATCGTCAATAACCAGATCGGCTTTACAACACCCAACGTGATGGACGTGCGTGCACACGACTACTGCACCGACGTGACGCGCATGGTTGATGCGCCGGTGCTGCACGTCAACGCCGACGACCCCGAAGCCGTCGTGCGTGCCGCACGGATTGCCATTGCGTACCGGATGGAGCATGGCGCCGATATCGTCATCGATCTGATCGGTTATCGCCGCCTTGGGCATTCGGAGCACGACACGCCCGCAGTGACGCAGCCCGCGCTGCACGCCGCCATTGCGGCGCACCCGACCGTCACGGAGCAATATCACGTTGCCAGTGCGGAATCGACGCGCTTGGCGGATCTGCGCGAAGCTGCCGTGCGTGACTTGCGGGCTGCCCCGGGCAAAGCGCCGCGTGCAGCTGACGTTTCGACGCTGCACAGCGCCGCGCGCCGCCAGCTTCAGCCGTTGTCATCGCAGCGCGTGCAGGCATTGACGCAGACGCTGACCACACCGCCCGACGACGTGCTCCTGCACGACGTTGTGCGCGGACTGTGCGAGCGTTGGCACGCTACGGTCTCGAGCGACGCGCATACGGTCGACTGGTGCCTGGCTGAAAACCTTGCCCATGCCACGCTGCTGGAAGACGGGCACAGCATCCGGCTGTCCGGCATGGATGTGGGGCGCGGCACGTTCATGCATCGACACGCGGTGTGGCAGTCGCAGGCGTCACTGTCCGACGACGGCGACCGGTACGTTCCGCTGCAGCACGTTGCGCCGTGCCAGGGCTCGTTCGATATCGTCAACTCGCCGTTATCGGAAGAGGCGGCGCTGGGCTTCGAATACGGCTATAGCGTGCAGACCCGAACGCGGCTGACCTTGTGGGAGGCGCAGTTCGGCGACTTCGTCAACGGCGCGCAGGTCTTCATTGACCAGTACATCGCTTCGGGGGAATACAAGTGGGGTTGCCAGTCTGCACTGGCGATGCTGCTGCCGCACGGCCACGAAGGTGTCGGGCCAGAGCATTCCAACGGATTCCTGGGGCGTTTTCTGCAGCTTTGCGCGGATGACAACATGCGCGTGGTCATGCCGTCGACGTCGGGCCAATGGTTCCACCTGTTGCGCGAGCAAGCCGCGCTGGCAACGCCCAAGCCGCTGATCGTCATGTCCCCGAAGACGCAGCTTCATGGCAACCCGCGTTCGCATTCGCCCCTGCAGGACCTGATCGACGGGCGTTTCATGCCGGTGCTGGCCGACGCCTCGGCGGTCGATCCGCAAACCGTCACGCGTGTGGTCTTGTGCAGCGGTAAGTTCTTCTACGAACTGCACGCGCAGCGCGAGCGCGAGGCCCGCGCGGATGTGGCGCTCGTCCGTGTGGAGCAGCTCTATCCGTTTCCGCAGGAGGCACTTGTGGCCGCGCTGGCGGCATTCCCTAACCTGAAGGAGATCGTCTGGGCGCAGGAGGAGGACGCCAACCAAGGCGCATGGCGCTTCGTGCGCGACGCGCTGCGGACGTGTCTGCCGGAGGGGAGCCGACTGGCCAGTGTATGCCGCAGCGCGACGCCGTCGGGCGCGCATGCGTCGGTGCGCGCGCATCAGGCGGAGCAGCGTCGCCTGGTGGCTGCTGCGTTGGGCGCGTTGTGATAGCCGGAAGCTGATGCAGGAAGCTCGACCGCGACCGCCGTTTGAGACATCGGTGGTCGCGGTATGGCCTTGTTGTTGAAACGCCGGGCCGCGATTACGGCGTGTGGCGCAGATACCCCTCCTTGCTCGGATCGGGCATGAAGTACGTCACGACGAAAGACACCGCGCACAGCGCCGTCACGTACCAGTAGAACGTCGATTCGGTACCGGCCTGCTTGAACCACAGCGCCACGTATTCCGCCGAGCCGCCGAACACCGCGTTGGCAATCGCATACGAGAGGCCCACGCCCATGGCGCGCACCTCTGGCGGGAACATCTCGGCCTTGATCAGCCCGCTGATCGACGTATAGAAGCTGACGATGGCCAGCGCCACCGTGATGAGGCCAAAGGCTGCGAGCGGGGTCGTCACCGTGGCCAGCGCCTTCATGAGCGGCACTGTGCCCAGCACCGAGAGTGCCCCGAACAGCAGCATCGAATTGCGGCGGCCGATGCGGTCGGACAGCGCGCCAAACACGGGCTGCAGCACCATGTAGACGAACAGTGCGCCCGTCATCACGTTGGAGGCGGTCTTGGTCTCCATGTGGGCCGTGTTGACGAGGTACTTCTGCATGTACGTCGTGAACGTGTAGAAGATCAGCGAGCCGCCGGCGGTAAAGCCGATCACGCGCAGGAACGCACCCTTGTGCTGCCACGCGCCGCGGATCGTGCCAGCGTGCTCCGCCTTGCGCGCCGAGGCGGTCTGCGTTTCGTGCAGTGACTTACGCAGGTACAGGGCGATCAGCGCGGTGAGTGCGCCCACCACAAATGGAATGCGCCAGCCCCAGGCTTTCAGCTCCGCGGTCGTCAGCAGTTGCTGCAGGATCACCAGCACGAGCACCGCGCACAGCTGGCCGCCAATCAGCGTCACATACTGGAACGAGGCAAAGAAGCCGCGTCGGCCCTGCAGCGCCACTTCGCTCATGTAGGTCGCGCTGGTGCCGTATTCGCCGCCAACCGACAGCCCCTGGAACAGCCGCGCCACCAGCAGCAGGAACGGCGCCAGCGCACCGATCTGCGCGTAGGTTGGCAGCACCGCGATCAGCAGCGAGCCGCCGCACATCATCAGCACCGAGATCATCATCGCCCTGCGCCGGCCGTGCTTGTCGGCAATGCGGCCGAACAGCCAGCCGCCGATCGGCCGCATCAGGAAGCCCGCCGCAAACACGCCCGCCGTGTTCAGCAGTTGCGTCGTGCGGTCGCCGCTGGGGAAGAACGCCGGCGCAAAGTACAGCGCGCTGAACGCGTAGACGTAAAAGTCGAACCATTCGACGAGGTTGCCCGACGACGCGCCGACGATGGCAAAGATGCGGCGACGTGTGTCGTGCGGGTCAACCGCGTGCGGGGTGGCAGTGCTATCCATGAGGGCGTCTCGGTGTGGTCGGTGTGGTTGTTCTGTGGGCAGTCTAAGCTGACCCTCAGAATTGTAGCGACATGTCGCAGGTTGTCGCGCCCCGGACTTGCCCCGATGGGTGAGATGGCGTGTTGCGGCAGGTGTGCAGCAGGCGTGCTTAGGTCACGCAGAAACGGGTACGCCCAACACGCGTACCCGGTCGATTTCGCTCATCGTGCGCCCTGCCGCGCGTTGAACACCACGCGCAACCCGAGCGCCACCAGCGCCGCCGCCGCGCAGAACGCCATCAATCCAGTCCAGCGCGCGCTCGTCCACGCCAGGCTCGCGCCATACGCGCCCACCGACATGCCGATGAACAGCGCCGTCATGAACACCGCGTTGATACGGCTGCGCGCTTCGGGTGCCAATGCATAAATGATGGTCTGGTGCGATACCAGCGCAGCCTGCACGCCCACGTCAAAGACGAGCGTGCCGATCACGATGGCGATGAGCGATTGCGGGAACAGTGCCATCGCGGCAAACGTCACCGCCATGAGCAACGCACCACCCGCAGCGATGTGGCCGGGCGCAACGCGGCCCGACAATCGCCCGGCAATGCTCGCGCCCAGTGCGCCCGCTGCACCGGCCAGGCCAAGCAGGCCCGCTTGACCCGTCGACAGGCCGAGCGAACTCGTCAGGTGCAATGCCACGGTCGACCAGAAGCCCGAGAACGCAATGCCGATGAACGCCTGCGTGATGGCCGCCGCGCGCAGCCGCGGGTGCTGTGCGAACAGCGTGCCCAACGAACGCAGCAGCGTGAGGTACGGCTGCCTCATGGTTGCGGGCGGTGCCACACCAAAGTGGGCGGCGCGCACGGCAATCGCCAGCCCGACAATCGCTACCGCCGATACGCCAAATGCCGCGCGCCAGCCGAAATGGTCCGCCACGATGCCGCTGAACACGCGCGAGCTGACGATGCCGATCAACAGCCCCGTCATCACCGTGCCGATGTTGCGATTGCGGTTGTGGTCGGTGCTGATGGCCGCGGCGCTGGGCACGAAGTCCTGCGCGATGGTGGCCGAGAGCCCCACCGCAAAGCCCGCTGCCGCAAGCAGTGGGAGGTTGGGCGCGAGGCAGCTGGCGATGAGCGCCAATTTGAGCAGCACCGCCTTCCAGAGGATGACGATGCGACGATCGTAGCGGTCGCCCAGCGGGCCGAAGAAAAAGATGCCGCTGGCGTATCCCGCCGCCGTGAGCGTCGGCAACACGCCCAACGCGTGCGGCGCGATGGCGAGGTCGCGGCCGATGAGGCCCAGTAGCGGGTGGTTCAGGTAAATGCACGCCACGCTGATGCCCGCGCCGGCCGTGAGCAGGCGGATCAGCCCTCGGGTGTCAGGTGCGGCAGGTGCCATGGTGGTATTGGCAGGCGTTGGGGACGCTGGCGAGGTCGACATGGGAACCTCATGAGGAGATTGCTGCATCGCAGCGAAGCGGCGATGCTAACAACTTTCCTGGGGGCCTGCTGACGGCCAATAACCTTGCTCGGGGTGGTGTCAGGCGCGCTGGCTGGCCGGGGATGCGGCCGAGGTGGGCGCCTCTTCCACGTCTTCGCTGTGACCGCCTTGTACGTCATGACCGGCGTTGTCGATCCACAGGCGGGCGCGGTCTTCGCCCACGCGCGACAGCTCCATGCGGTATTCGTAGCGGTCGGGCCGGTAGAGGCCTTGCAGCAATTGCACGGGGCGCCCGCTCATCTCGCGCACGATGCGCTGGACGGAGAGCAGCGGCGCGCCCACCGACACATCCAGATACTGCGCCGTCGCCACATCGGCCAAACGTGCCGACACCACCTGCGACGCACGATCAATCCGCACACCCGATCCCTCGATCAGCCGCAGCAGCGACTGGCCGGCCAGGCGTTCGAGCGTGAGCTTGCTCGTCACGTCCAGCGGCAGCCACGTCGTGATGAGCGCCATGGGCGTGTCTTCCAGGTGGCGCACGCGCACGAGTTTCTTGATCGGCGTGCCGGGCGCAATTTCCAGGCATTTGGCCTCGTCGGGCGGGGCCAGCACGTCTTCAAATTCGACGACGACGGCGGAGGTGCGCTCGCCCACGTCGATGATGTTCTGCAGCAGCGTCTGGGCGCCGCCGCCCATCGTCACCGGATCATCGGGCTTGACGACAAACGTGCCCATGCCGCGATGGCGGCGCACCAGACCTTCCTTGACGAGGTAGTCGAACACGCGCCGCATCGTGACGCGCGAGGCCCCGAACTGTCGGGCCAGCTCGATCTCGCCCGGCATCGGGCCGTCACTGAACCGGCCCTCAAGAATCTGTTGGCGCAGGACGACGTAGATCTGGTGGTAGAGCGGTACCACGGCATCGGGCATGGCAGTCGGGGTTCCGGGCGTGAGCAGAGAGGTACAGGGCGAAATCAGGAGGGGCAACCATCAGCCGATGGCGGCAAGGCGCGGGATGAGTTGGAAAGCCGGGTCGAACGCGGCCGTTTGCCCATTCATCCCCGACGATAGGGGGTTATGCCGGGCCTGTAAAGTTGTGTGTTACCCGTTGGCCGGCGGCGTATCAGCGGCCGTGGCGGCACGATTTTCCCCCCGTCCATAACGCGGATTGCGCTCGCGCATCGAGTTCTTGGGCGCAACGGGCTCGCCCAGCGCATTGACCAGCGCGACGTGGATCGGGGTGCCGCTTTCGCGGTCGCGCAACAACATGGGACCTTCGCCGTCCGGCGTGAGGTAACGGTCGCCCCATTGCATGAGCGCGACGATGGCAGGCAGCAGGTCCACGCCCGCCCGTGTCAGCCGGTAGGCATCGCGCACGCGGTCGCCCGGCTCCTGGTACGGCACACGGCGCAGGATGCCGTACGTCACCAGCGCCTTGAGCCGCGACGACAGGATCGCCGACGAGCACCCCGTGCGGCGCAAAAACTCATCAAACCGCGTCACGCCGGAAAACGCCTCGCGCAGCACGAGCAGCGTCCATTTCTCACCGACGATCGACACGGCGGCCGCGATCGAGCACGGCTCTTCCATCGACGTTACAAGCTCGGATGCCGCTGGGACGGGGAAAGGTTCCGGAATTCTCATGGCAAAAGCATAGTCAATTCTGACTTTACTTGCAAAAGTCAGGGTTTCTGCTAATCTAGCTTCAAATTAGAAAGTCAGGCGGTGATCCCGTGCTGGCATGCAATAACAACGATCCGTCGCGTGAGGAGATCCCCATGCTTTACACCATCCACCGTTACCCCGCCGAATGGATCGACCGCTGGACCATGCACGACGGCTCCATCGCCACCGTGCGCCCGATTCTGCCGCAAGACGCCCCGCTTGAGGCTGCCCTGGTCGAGGGGCTGTCGTCCGAGTCGCGCTATGCGCGCTTCCTCGTGGGTGGCGGCCGGCTGACCGACGAGATGCTCGCCGCCTACACGCAGATCGACTATGTGAACCACATGGCGCTGGTCGTGAGCGTGGCGCGCCCCGACGGCACCGGCGAAGACCTGATCGCCGATGGCCGCTTCGTCGTGGAAGACGGCGTGGCCGAGTTCGCCATGCTGGTGGCCGACGCGTGGCAGGGCAAGGGCGTGGGGCGACGCCTGTTTGCCACGCTGGTGCGTGCGGCACGGGTGTCCGGCGCGCGGGAAGTTTTCGGCGAGGTGTTGTCCATCAACCGCCGCATGATCAGCCTCGCGCGCGATGCGGGTTTCCGCGTGGCCAACGTGCCGGGCGACGCCACGGTCTGCACCGTGCGCTTGCCGCTGGCGCAGGCCGAAATGGCCGTGACGCCGTTCGCCTTCGCCTGATATTCGTCTTCGCGCGCCTGCACGCGATGCAGGTGCGCTTACCGTGTGTCTCTTTCGCCGCCGTTGGGCGGCTTCTTTTTTGCGTGATTCATCAAATTCAATGTTGCTCAGCGCAAAAAAACATCGCTTTTGTGCATGAGTGGATGGGCATAGACTCGTTCGCGTGGCCCGGTGCGTCAGCGGCCCCCCCGCTGCGTGCCGGAGCTGCCTGATTCCAACTCTTCCCTGCCTGCGCCCACACATGAGCAACGTCACGCCTGTGCTTGCCCCGTTCCACCTTGCTTTCCCCGTGCACGACATTGCGGCGGCGCGCGCGTTCTACGGCGGCATCCTCGGCTGCCCGGAAGGCCGCAGCTCGCCGGACTGGGTGGATTTCAACTTTTACGGCCATCAGATCGTCGCCCATCTCGCGCCGGACGAAATCGGCCACCGCAAGACCAGCGCCGTCGACGGCGACAACGTGCCCGTGCGCCACTTCGGCGTGGTACTTTCCATGCCCGAGTGGGAAGCCGCCGCCGACAAGCTGCGTGCCGCCGGCATCGAGTTCATCATCGAGCCGCATATCCGCTTCAAGGGCGAAGTGGGCGAGCAGGCCACGATGTTCTTCCTCGATCCGTCGGGCAATGCGATGGAGATCAAGGCGTTTGCCAACATGGCATCGCTGTTTGCCAAGTGAGGCGGCGCGGCGCGCGTATCCTTGCGCTTCTTCACTGATCCGCGTGCCCCATGCTTCGAGAACTCAAGACTTTCATTGCCGTCGCCCGGCACGGCACGTTTGCGGGTGCTGGCGAGCGCATCGGCCTCACGCAGTCGGCGGTGAGCGCGCAGATCCAGCGGCTGGAAGAATCGCTCGGCTTTCAACTCTTCGATCGCACGGGCCGCTCGGCCACGCTCAATGCCGCCGGGCGCGATACGTTGGCCTTGGCCGAACACATCGTCACGCTGTATGCCCGTCTGGGCGACCAGGCCGGCGGCAACGAGCAGCGCGGCCTGGTGCGCATCGGCGCCATTGCTTCGGTGCAAACCTCGTTTCTGGTGGATGCGCTGGTGCAGTTTCGCCGCGAATTCCCGCATTGCCGTGCGCGCATCGTGCCGGGTGTCTCGCTGGATCTGCTCGGCCTGGTGGATGCCGGCGAGATCGACCTTGCCGTGTTGATTCGCCCGCCCTTTGCCGTACCGGCCGACCTGGAATGGCGCACGCTGGTGGCCGAGCCTTTCGTGCTCCTGGTGCCGGCCAGTGTGCCCGGCGACGACTGGCGCGCGCTGCTCGCGCATCAACCGTTCATCCGCTATGACCGCCGCTCGTTCGGCGGCCGCCGCGTTGACCAGTTCCTGCGCGACCAGCGCATCACCCCGCACGACGTGATCGAACTCGACGAGCTGCAAGGCATGACGCAACTCGTGGCACGCGGGCAGGGCGTAGCGCTGGCCCCGCAGACCGCCGCACAAGGCACCTGGCCGCCCGGCACGCGTGCCATCAGCCTGGGCGACGACACGTTCTACCGCGAGATCGGTCTGATCGAGCGCCCGCGCCATAGCCGCCAGCCCATTGCGGGGCGGCTTGCCGATTGCGTTGACGAAGCCGCACGCGCCGAACGCACCTGACGGCCCCATGGTGAGCGCGTGATATCCGGCATTCAGGTCGCGCGTTGACCAGGCGTTATATCGACTCGTATATTACGACCGGTCATTCATCCAACTCTGGGTCTTTCATGCAACGTTTGTCGGTTCGCGCGCATGTGCGCGCCATTGGCCTGGTCGCCGCGCTGTCGCTGGGTTTTGCAGCGCCGGCATGGGCGGCGGACCTCGTTGTCTCGGCCGCAGCCAGCCTGACCAATGCCTTCAAGACGATCGCGCACCAGTACGAAGCCCTGCATCCGGACACCAAGGTCGTGCTCAACTTCGGCGCGTCCGACGTGCTGATGCAGCAGATCGTGAAGGGCGCCCCGGCCGACGTATTTGCCTCCGCCGATCAGGATGCGATGAACAAGGCCGCCGCGGAAAAGGTCATCAAGACGGAGACGCGCCGCGACTTTGTCGCCAACCAGCTGGTGCTGATCGTGCCCGCAACGGCCACGGTACCCGTGCATGCGCTGGCCGATATGGCGAGGCCCGACGTGAAGCGCGTGGCGATCGGCAATCCGGCGTCGGTGCCGGCGGGCCGTTATGCCAAGCGTGCGCTGGAAGCGGCCAAGCTGTGGGAGCCGGTGGAGGCCAAGGCGGTGCTGGCGCAGAACGTGCGCCAGGCGCTGGACTATGTGTCGCGCGGCGAGGTCGAGGCCGGCCTGGTGTTCTCGACCGATGCCGCCATCGCCGCCGACAAGGTGAAGGTGGCGAGCCCCGTGCCGCTGAATGTGCCGCTCACCTACCCGATCGCCGTGACGTCGGGCACGAAGCAGCCGCAGCAGGCGGCCGACTTTGTGGCTTACGTGCTGTCGCCCGCGGGCCAGGCGGTGCTGGCCAGGTACGGTTTCCTGAAACCTTGATTACGCGGTAGCCGGCTGACCCGCACGCTCGGCGTCCTTCTTGGGCGTGCGGTGAATGCGCAGCACCAGGAAGGCGCCCGCCACGCAGAGCCCGCCCGAAATCATGGAAGCGAGCGTGTAGTTGCCCAGCGAGGCCCGCATCATGCCTGCACCCAGCGTGGCGAATGCCGCGCCCAATTGGTGGCCCGCGACGATCCATCCGAACACGATGGGCGCGGCGGCCTTGCCGAACACGTCGTTGGTCAGGCGCACGGTGGGCGGTACGGTGGCAATCCAGTCCAGGCCGTAGAAGACGGCGAACACCGGCAGGCCGAAGAACTCGAAGCCGAACGCATACGGCAGGTAGATCAGCGACAGCCCGCGCAGCCCGTAGTACCAGAACAGCAGCACGCGGCTGTTGTAGCGGTCGGACAGCCAGCCCGACAGCGTGGTGCCGACCAGATCGAAGATCCCCATCGCAGCGAGCAGGCTCGCGCCCTTCACTTCAGAGAACCCGTGGTCTGCGCACATGGCGATGAAGTGCGTGCCGATGTAGCCGTTGGTGCTTGCGCCGCAGATGAAGAAGCTCGCGAACAGCAGCCAGAAATCGCGCTTGCGGGCCGCTTGCACCAGCGTCTGCATGGCCAGGGTGATCGGGTTGGCGCGCGGGCCTTGGGCGGCTTCCGGCGCATCGGCGGGTTCACCATAGGTGCGCAGACCGACGCTCTTGGGCGATTCCGGCAGGAGCAGCCACACGACCGGCAGCAGCACCGCAAGCACGCTGGCCACGATCAGCACCACCGGGCGCCAGCCGTAATGCTCCACCACCGCCGCCATCATCGGCAGGAACACGAGCTGCCCCGTGGCGGAGCTGGCCGTCAGGATGCCCATGGCCAGGCCGCGATGCGAAGTGAACCAGCGGTTGACCACCGTCGCGCCCAGCGTGATGGCCGCCACGCCCGTGCCGCCGCCCACCATCACGCCCCACAGCAGCACCATCTGCCACGGCGCATGCATCATCGCCGAGAGTGCCGTGCCCGCCACCAGCACCGCCAGCGCACCGAGCACCGTCGGGCGGATGCCGAAATACTGCATCGATGCCGCAGCAAACGGCCCCGTCAACCCGTACAGCGCAATCCCGATCGAGATGGCCAGCGAGATCGTGCTGCGGCTCCAGCCGAATTCGTGCTCGAGCGGCAGCATCATCACGCTGGGCGTGGCGCGCGTGCCGGCCGCGCACAGCAGGATCAGGAACACCACTGCGAGCGCGAGCCAGCTGTAGTGGAAACGTGGGGCGATGAGGCGGGCAAGTCGCTGCATGGGGTGTCCGATTTCGATTCTTGCTGGGGCGACAATGTGGCATTCGTTACCGGTCGGTAACAACGTGGTTGCGATAGTAGGTACCGCTCGGTAACATGTCAAGCAACATTCGAATGACACCGGCGCGCCTGGGGGTTTGTTGCCCGTCGCGCCCGCAGGAGCACCATCATGGCCACCGCCGCCCGTCGCGGACCTCGCGCACTTTCCACCGTTTCCACCGTTAACGCCGGTGATCAGCCCAAACCGACGCCGCGCCGCATCAGCGGTGAGGACGCGCACGCCAGCCTGCTCGAGGCGGCTCGTCAACTGTTTTACTACGAAGGCGTGCGGGCCGTCGGCGTCGAAGCGGTGGTGGAGAAGGCCGGCGTCAACAAGATGAGCCTGTACCGGCAGTTCAAGTCGAAGGACGATCTCGTCATCGCGTACCTGGAGCGCAGCGACGAGAGCTTCTGGGGTTACTTCAACGCCAGCGTGGCCAAGCACCCCGACGATGCGCGCGCGCAACTGCTGCAGTTCTTCATCGATGTCTCCGAACGCGCTTCGCGCCCCGGCTACCGGGGCTGCCCGTTTGTGAATGTGGCGGCGGAGTTTCCGGACATGACGCATCCGGCGCGGCAGTTTGTTCAGCGCAACAAGGCGCTGCTGCTCGCCCGCCTGCGTGACCGTGCCCAAGCCGCCGGCGCGACCGACCCCGATGCGCTGGCCGACGACCTGGCCTTTCTGATCGAAGGTGCCTACACCGCGAGCCAGACCTTTGGCACCGATGCGCCGCGCCTCATCAGGAGCCTGCCGCGCACGGCACGCGTGTTGCTCGATGCGGCTATTCCCGCGCGCAAACCAGACTGATGTTGTAGCGCGCTCACGCAGGCGAGACATGGACGCGCGGGTGTCGTGCGATGCCGCTACACTCGGTGGCATTGTTGCCTCGGCTGCACCTCGATGACGCCCAACCAAGCCCCGCTGTCTCCCGTTCGCACGGCACCCGCCACGCCGCTCACCTTGCCGGCCGCGCTGTCGCAGGCGCAACGCGCGCTCGATCGCATCGTGCTCGGCAAGCCGCTGCAGATCCGCCTGGCGCTGGCGTGTCTGCTCGCACGCGGGCATCTGCTGCTGGAAGATCTGCCCGGCGTGGGCAAGACCACGCTGGCGCATGCGCTGGCCCGCACGCTCGGGTTGCAGTACCAGCGGGTGCAGTTCACCAGCGATCTGCTGCCCACCGACCTGATCGGCGTGTCGATCTACGTGAAAGAGAAAGGCGCATTCGAATTCCACCCTGGGCCGCTGTTTGCGCAGGTGGTGCTGGCCGATGAGATCAACCGGGCCACGCCCAAGGCGCAAAGCGCGCTGCTCGAAGCCATGGCCGAAGGCCAGGTCACGCATGATGGGGCGACGTATCCGCTGCCCGAGCCGTTCTTCGTGATTGCAACGCAGAACCCGTTGAACCAGATCGGCACGCATCCGCTTCCGGAGTCGCAGCTGGACCGCTTCACGATGCGGCTCTCGCTCGGTTATCCCGATCAAAGCTCGGAGCGCGCGCTATACCTTGGGGGCGGGGCGCCGCAAGACATCGAACCCGTGTTGACGGCCGTGCAAGTCGTTGCGTTGCAGGCCGCCGCCGATGCCGTGCACGTGGCGCCGGCGCTCGTCGATTACGTGCTCGCGCTCGTGAATGCCACGCGCACCGATGCGCAGGTGCAGATGGGCCTGTCGCCGCGCGCTGGTCTGGCGTTGCTGGCAGCGGCGCGCGCCTGGGCGCTTATCGATGGCCGCGATGCAGTGCTGCCCGAAGACGTCCAAGCCGTATTCAAGGCCGTGGCGGCGCATCGGTTGCTGCCCACGGGCGGCACGCTGTCGGCGACCGCGCTGGCGCAGCGACTGCTCGACACGGTCGCCATTCCCTGAGCGCATAGCGCCATGGCGCGGTTCACGTCTCTGCTGCTGGCACCGCTGCGTCTGCTCGGTGCTGGCCTGGCGCTGCTGCCGGGCGTGCGCTTTGCACGGGCACGCGTGCAGCGCTTTCTGCAGCGGCCGCGCACGCCACGCGAAGGCCGCATCCGCCTGGACCGCAATCACGTCTACATCCTGCCCACTGCGGCTGGCGGCGGCTTTGCGCTGCTGCTGGTGGTGATGCTGCTCACCTCGCTCAACTACAACGTGAGCCTGGGTTTTCTGCTGACGTTCGTGCTGGCCGGTGTGGCGGCGTCCGCCATGTGGCAGACGCATCGCAACCTTGTTGATCTGGAAGTGCGCGGCGCGGCGGGCGAAGCGGTGTTTGCTGGCCATGCGTTGAACGTGGGCGTGGCGTTGGCCAACGTCACCCCGTGGGCGCGCGTGGGTGTGGATGTGAGCGCCGCGCAAGCCGCCGCGGTGGAAACATCGCTCGATGCGCAGGACGCCATCGTGGCCGCGTTGTCTTTCGCCGATCAGCCGCGCGGTTGGTTCAAGTTGCCGCGCCTGACGGTATCGACGCGTTTTCCGCTCGGCCTGTTTCGCGCGTGGAGCTATGCCGATGCACCGCTGACCTTGCTCGTCTATCCGGCCCCGGAACCTTCCGCGCCGCCGCTGCCCGCGAGCTTTGCGCCGGACCCTGGCGACGAAGACGACACGCGCGCCGCCCGCACCCACGTCGAAGAAGCCGCAGACCAGTTGCGCACTTACCGCCCCGGTGACGCGCTGCGCAGCATTGCGTGGAAGCACAGCGCGCGGCTCGACACCTGGATGAGCCGCACCGGCCAGCAAGTCCGCCACGCGCAATGCGTGCTCGCGTGGGAAGCGCTGCCACCGTCGATGAACGTTGAACAACGCCTGTCGCGCCTGTGCGCCTGGGTACTGGCGGCCGAGCACGCGCCCGCCGGCGATGAGCCCGAATACACGCTGAGCCTGCCTGGCGTTGTCATCGGACCGGCACGTGGTGTCGCGCATCGGGATGCGTGTTTGCGTGCCTTGGCGTTGTGGGGTAAGCCTGCGATGCCGGAAGCCGAAGGCGAAGTCACATGACCACTGCCACCATCGGCACCGAAGCGGCCGCCTTTGGCTCGGCCCGTGCGCTGACCCACCGCGAGCACGGCTGGCTGATCGCCCAGCTTGCCGTCGTGCTCGCGCCGCTGCTGCGTGCCCTGCCGCTGCTGACGTGCGCCGTGTTCGGTGTTCTGCTGCTCTGGCGCGCGCTGTTGTGGGTACGGCGCGCGCCGTTGCCTGGCAAATGGGTGTTGGGGCTGACGGGCGTCGCCACGCTTGTCGTGACGCTGGCACTCGCCATGCGCACCGGCGGAAACATCGGGCGGGACTTGTCGGTGGCGCTGCTGGGCGCGTTTCTCGTGCTCAAGCTGATGGAATCGCACACGGTGCGCAACGGCGTGCTGGTTACGCAGTTGTGCTGTTTCATGCTGCTCTCGCAGGTGCTGTTCGACCAGCCGCCGTGGCTGGCCGCCACCATGCTGGCAACCGTGGCGCTGCTGTTGCGCAACTGGCTGTTGCTGCTGCATCCGCAGGCGCGTGCGCGCGTGTCGCCGGCCCGCGTGCTGGCGCGTTTGGTACTCATGGGTCTGCCGTGCGCGGCCTTGCTGTTCCTGCTGTTTCCCCGGCTGGATCATCCGCTGTGGCGCCTGCCGCAAACTGCCGACACCGCCGTCAGCGGACTGTCGGACCGCATGGCGCCCGGCTCCGTGGGCCAGTTGATCCTCTCAGATGAGCTTGCCTTCCGCGTCGATTTTGCCGGCGTGCCGCCACCGCTCGATACGCTCTACTGGCGCGGCATGGTGCTGTGGCGTTTCGATGGCCAGACGTGGACGGCCGCGTCGATGCGGCAACGTCCCGCAGCTGAAAGCGTACCCAATTCTGCGGACGCAACTGGCGGCGCGCCCGGCGTGTTCGACTACAAGATCACGCTGGAACCGACGCGCCAGCGCTGGCTGTTTGCGCTCGATCGCGGCCAGTCGATCGAGGCGCGCGACGGCACCGGGCGCAGCATCGACGGGGAGTTCATCAGCACGCAACCGGTCGACCAGCGTGTGCGGTATCACGCGCGCTCGCGGCTGCCGGAGCGCAATCGCGCCGACGACGCCCGCCCGCTCGACCCCCTCACGCAGCAGATGGCGCTGGCGTTGCCGCCGGGTAACGGCCAAGCGCGCGCGCTGGCAGCGCAATGGGCTGAGCTGCCACCTGCCGATCGCGTATCGGCCGCACTCAAGCTGTTTGGCAGCGCACCGTTTGCCTACACGCTTGAGCCCGAACCGCTGCAGGATCAGCAGATCGACGATTTCCTCTTCCGCACGCACCGCGGTTTCTGCGAGCACTACGCGGGCAGCTTCGTGTTCCTGATGCGTGCCGCGGGCGTGCCCGCGCGTGTGGTGGTGGGCTACCTCGGCGGCGAGGTGAACGCCGTCAGCGGCGACATCATCGTGCGCCAGTCCGATGCACATGCCTGGGCTGAGGTGTGGCTCGACGGGGGCGGCTGGGTGCGCGTGGACCCCACCGCCGCCGTCGCGCCGCAACGCGTCGAACGTGGCCTGGCCGCCGCCGTGCCCGCGAGCGAATTCCGCTCGCGCCGCGCAGAAGAGCCTGGTTGGCTGCGCAGCGTGCGCTGGGGGCTGGATGGCCTGATCAGCGGCTGGAACAGCTGGGTGCTCGGCTACGACCGCAACCGCCAGGCGCGCCTGTTCGCGTGGTTGGGGCTCGATGCGGCGGACCCGCGCGCGGTGCTATGGGGCGTGTCGGGTTTGTTCCTGCTCGCTGCGCTGCCGCTCCTCTGGCAGCAGCGCAAGCCCAAGCCTGATCCCGTGCAGGCCCAGTGGCAGCGGTTGTGTGAGCGGCTGGCGCGACATGGTTGCGCGCGCGGCGCTGCCGAAGGCCCGATAGCCTACGCCGAGCGCGCTGCCGCTCAGTTTCCGCAAGCGGCGCAGGCCTTGCGCAATGCCGCCGCCGGCTACGTCGCCTTGCGTTACGGGCGCGACGACGGCGATGCGCAGGTGCGTGCCCAGCGGTTCACGCAATGGCGCGAAGCCGTGGCGCAAGTCCGGCTCGGCTGACGCGGCGCAGCGGTTGATCGGCTTAAACATCGCGCCCCAAAAAGCGGGCGCCCACGCGGTTGATCGAGCGCTCCGGTCATTCACTTGTGATGCTGCGTGATCGGCATTGCGCAGAGCATCGCGCTGGCGATTCGCGCCAGCCTGCGCCGCGCGAGCGTGATGGCGCGTCATCACGATCACTTCATCGACGCAGCACCGGTGCGCGGCATCGTTATCGAACGCCATCACCTTGATGCGAGCGTGCCGCAACGCGCCCCAGGGCTTTCAATGCCGTGCCCCCGTTTTTACGAATGGCTTCGAGATAACACCGGACCGTGGATTTAACTCATTTTGGGTAATTTAGAGCAACGCCTTCAAACATAATCGTCCGAGTGCGTCAGCGCGCGAAGCTTTGCGCCATGCTGGCACCGCGTCGGGCGGGGATCTTCTCACGCAGAGTGTCGTCATGACGAGGGTTTTAGGCGTTTGACAATGTTTGCAATTGACGCCGCATTGGTTAATAGACTTAATTTGATCGTGCCATCCAGTTAATCTGGAGGTGCACCGATAAAACACCGAGTAGGGCGGGGCTGCGCGCATTATCAAGCGCATATTTGAAACGGGAGGCAGACATGAAGACATTGCAACGAGGGACCCTGGTTTCGGCGGCCTTGGCCGGCCTGCTTGTACTGGGCGGTTGCGCCAGTTCGGGCTCGGGCGATATGAGCGGCACTACTGGGAGCGGCGGAAGTTCGGCCAACAATGGCGGTGGCTCCGGTTCCAACGGTTCGGGTGGCACGACGACTACCGCGTCCACCACGCCCACCGGGGACGTGGCGAACAAGGGCGGCGGCGTGCTGACGGCGACGGGCGGTGCCGTCAGCGGGCTCGGTTCGACCATCGGCGGCAGCAATCTGCCCGGGGCGTCGGGGTTGGGCAACGTGGTCGACAACGTAGGCAAAACGGTGTCGGCGCTGGGCACCGGCGTGCAGTCGGGCCTGGGCAGCATCGGTACCAACCCGAACCCGATCGGCACCACGGCATCGAGCACCGGCAACGTGGTGACGCAAGCGGGTAACACCGTTGACGCCACGGGTGCCCTTGTCAGCAGTCTCGGTTCAGGGCCGCTGCAGCCGCTTTCGCCGGTGACATCACCGGTGGGCGGGGCAGTCTCGCAGGTTGGGCAGGCGGTGGCCGGTGCGGGCGGCACGCTCGGCACGGGCTTGTCGACCGGGCCGGTGGAGCAAGTCACGCAGCAGCTCAGCTCGACCGTGGTGCCGCTCACCTCGCAGGTGACCACGGCTACGCAGACACTGGGTAACGCAACGGGCCTGGGCGCTCCGGCAACCAACCTGCTGCAGACGGTGGGCGGCGGCGTAGCGAATGTCGGCACGTCGCTGACGGCGACCAACGCCCCGGTCGTCTCCGGTTTGGGCGGTGTGGTGACCGCCACGGGCAACACGGTGGCCGCTTTGGGCGGGGTGACCTCCACGCCGGGCGGCGCAACGTCGGCCAACCCGCTGGCACCGATTACCGGCGCACTGGGCGGCGCCGCCGGGGGCGGCACGACGGCTGGGGGTGCGACTGCGCCTGTCGGCTCGCTTGTCACCACCGTCGGCACGTCGCTGACGTCCACCGGGGCGGCAACGCCGCTTGCGCCCGTCACGGGCGCTGTGGGTGGCGCACTGACCACAGTAGGCGGCGCGTTGCACCACTGAGCGGATGCAACATGGCGGGCCGGCCTGTGCGCTTGGCCCGTCATCGAGCCGTTTCCGCCGCGTGCGGAACGGCTCGTACGCATGTTCGTATGACGCGGCCCGCTGCTTTCGGCATACAGTACGTCTGACCGCGCGCTCTCCGCGCGTATCAGGAGACTTTCAATGATCCAGTACGCATTGTTCGCCCGACTCATTGCCAAACCGGGCAAGGAACAGGCAGTGGCCGATTTTCTTTCGGCCGGCCTGCAAATGGCCAACCAGGAAACCACCACCCCGATCTGGTTTGCGCTGCGCCTTGCGCCCAACGTATTCGGCATCTTCGATGCCTTCGCCAGTGAGGAAGACCGCCAAGCGCATCTGGACGGCCCGATCGCCAAGGCGCTCATGGCCAACGCGGCCGAGCTGCTGGCCTCACCGCCCGAGATTGCGTCGATCGAGGTGCTCGGCCTGAAGAACACCGGCGCAACCTGAGTTCCGAGAGAAAAAAGAAACCGCCGCATCCAGCCGTCAGCCGGATGCGGCGGTTTTGCTTTGCATGCGTGGTCAGCCTTCAGCCCGGCACGCGCACCCAGCCTTCCATCAACACGCGCGCGCTGCGGCTCATGATGGCCTTGGTGACGGTCCATTCGCCGTCAACGAGCTTGGCCTCCGCGCCCACACGCAGCGTGCCCGACGGATGCCCGAAGCGCACCGCGCCACGTTCTCCGCCGCCTGCCGCCAGGTTGACGAGCGTGCCAGGAATGGCCGCCGCCGTGCCGATGGCGACCGCTGCCGTGCCCATCATTGCGTGGTGCAGCTTGCCCATCGACAACGCACGCACCAGCAAGTCCACATCGCTTGCGCCGACTTTCTTGCCGCTCGATGCCACGTAGTCCTTCGGCGGCGCGACGAACGCCACCTTGGGCGTGTGCTGGCGCGTGGCGGCTTCTTCAATGCTCTTGATCAGCCCCATGCGCACGGCGCCGTGCGCGCGAATGGTCTCGAACATCGCCAGCGCCTTCGCATCGCCGTTGATGGCGTCCTGCAGCTCGGTGCCGGTGTAGCCGATGGCCTCTGCGTTGATGAAGATCGTCGGGATGCCCGCGTTGATCATCGTCGCCTTGAGCGTGCCCACGCCGGGCACCTCCAGGTCGTCGACGAGGTTGCCGGTGGGGAACATCGCGCCGCCCCCGTCACCGTCCTCCTCGGCAGCCGGGTCGAGGAATTCGAGCTGCACTTCCGCCGCTGGGAAGGTCACGCCATCCAGTTCAAAGTCGCCCGTCTCCTGCACCGCGCCGTTGGTGATGGGCACGTGCGCAATGATGGTCTTGCCGATGTTGGCCTGCCAGATGCGGATGATGGCGACACCGTTTTGCGGTATCCGGCTGGCATCGATTAGCCCATTGCTGATGGCGAACGGCCCGACCGCTGCGGAGAGGTTGCCGCAGTTGCCCGACCAGTCGACAAACGGCTTGTCGATGGAGACCTGACCGAACAGGTAGTCCACGTCATGGTCGGGGCGCGTGCTCTTGCTGAGGATGACCGTCTTGCTGGTGCTCGACGTGGCGCCGCCCATGCCGTCGATCTGCTTGCCGTACGGGTCGGGGCTGCCAATCACGCGCATGAGCAAGGCGTCACGAGCAGCGCCGGGCTGCTGCGCTGCCGGCGGCAGGTCCTGCAGACGGAAGAAGACGCCCTTGCTGGTGCCGCCACGCATGTAGGTCGCGGGAATCTTCACCTGTGCGGGGTGGCTCATGCGGCCTCCTTGTTCGATTCCAGGAAGTCCTGCGCAAATCGCTGCAGCACACCGCCGGCTTCGTAGATCGAGACTTCCTCATCGCTGTCCAGGCGGCACGTGACGGGCACTTCCACGCGTTCGCCGTTCTTGCGGTGGATGACGAGCGTGAGGTCGGTGCGCGGTTTGCGCTCGCCGATCACGTCAAAGGTTTCGGTGCCGTCAATGCCGAGCGTCAGGCGCGTGGTGCCGGGCTTGAACTCCAGCGGCAACACGCCCATGCCGATCAGGTTCGTGCGGTGGATGCGCTCGAAGCCTTCGGCCACGATGGCCTCCACGCCGGCCAGTCGCACGCCCTTGGCGGCCCAGTCGCGCGAGCTGCCCTGGCCGTAGTCGGCGCCCGCAATCACGATCAGCGGCTGCTTGCGGTCCATGTAGGTCTCGATGGCTTCCCACATGCGCGTGACCTTGCCTTCGGGCTCGATGCGCGTGAGCGACCCCTTCTTCACCGCGCCATCGACCACGGCCATCTCGTTGATGAGCGTCGGGTTGGCAAACGTCGCACGCTGCGCGGTCAGGTGATCGCCGCGGTGCGTAGCGTACGAGTTGAAGTCTTCTTCCGGCAGGCCCATCTTGGCGAGGTATTCACCGGCGGCGCTGCTGGCCAGAATGGCGTTGGACGGCGAGAGGTGATCGGTCGTGATGTTGTCGCCAAGCACCGCCAGCGGGCGCAAGCCCTTGAGCGTGCGCTCACCGGCCAGCGCGCCCTCCCAGTATGGCGGGCGGCGGATGTAGGTGCTCTGCGGGCGCCAGTCGTACAGCGGGCTCACGTTGGCAACGGATGCGCTGCGCTGCTCGAACATCGGGATGTACACCTTGCGGAACTGCTCCGGCTTGACCGAGGCGCGCACGATGGCGTCGATCTCTTCGTCGGTCGGCCACAGGTCCTTCAGCAGGATCGGCTTGCCGTTGGCATCGGTGCCGAAGCTGTCGCGCTCGATGTCAAAACGCACGGTGCCGGCAATCGCGTAGGCCACCACCAGCGGCGGCGAGGCGAGGAACGCCTGCTTGGCATACGGGTGGATGCGGCCGTCGAAGTTGCGGTTGCCCGATAGCACGGCCGTAGCGTACAGGTCGCGGTCGATGATCTCTTGCTGGATCTTCGGGTCCAGCGCGCCGCTCATGCCGTTGCAGGTGGTGCAGGCAAACGCGACGATGCCAAAGCCCAGCTTTTCCAGTTCGTGCTTCAGGCCGGCCTCTTCCAGATACAGCTCAACGGCCTTGGAGCCCGGCGCTAGCGAACTCTTCACCCACGGCTTGCGGGTCAGGCCCAGGCGATTGGCATTGCGCGCCAGCAGCGCCGCGGCAATCACGTTGCGCGGGTTGCTGGTGTTGGTGCAGCTCGTGATGGCGGCGATGATGACCGCGCCATCGGGCATCAGGCCCGGTGTCTCTTCCCACTTGCCGGCGATGCCCTTGGCGGCCAGGTCGGTCGTTGCCACACGCGCGTGCGGGTTGGACGGGCCGGCCATGTTGCGCACTACGCTCGACAGATCGAAGCGCAGCACGCGTTCGTATTCGGCGTTCTTGAGCGTGTCGGACCACAGGCCCGCGGTCTTGGCATACGTCTCCACCAGCTTGACCTGTTCGTCGGTGCGGCCCGTGAGGCGCAGGTAGTCGAGCGTGTTGTCGTCAATCGAGAACATTGCCGCGGTGGCGCCGTACTCGGGGGCCATGTTGGAAATGGTGGCGCGGTCGCCCAGCGTCAGCTTGGAAGCGCCTTCGCCGTAAAACTCGAGGTAGGCGCCCACCACCTTCTGCTTGCGCAGGAATTCGGTCAGCGCCAGCACGATGTCGGTGGCGGTGATGCCGGGTTGGCGCTGGCCGGTCAGCTCCACGCCCACGATGTCCGGCAGGCGCATCCACGAGGCGCGGCCGAGCATCACGTTTTCGGCTTCCAGGCCACCCACGCCGATGGCGATCACACCGAGTGCGTCGACGTGGGGCGTGTGGCTGTCGGTGCCGACGCAGGTGTCGGGGTAAGCCACGCCGTCGTGTGCCTGGATGACGGGCGACATCTTCTCCAGGTTGATCTGGTGCATGATGCCGTTGCCCGCCGGGATCACGTCGACGTTCTTGAACGCGAGCTTGGTCCAGTCGATGAAGTGGAAGCGGTCTTCGTTGCGGCGGTCTTCAATGGCGCGGTTCTTGGCGAAGGCGTCGGGGTCGAAGCCACCGCATTCCACGGCCAGCGAGTGGTCGACGATCAACTGCACCGGCACCACCGGGTTGACCTTGGCGGGGTCGCCGCCCTGGTCTGCAATGGCGTCGCGCAGGCCGGCGAGGTCGACCAGCGCGGTCTGGCCCAGGATGTCGTGGCAGACCACGCGTGCCGGGAACCAGGGGAAATCCAGATCGCGCTTGCGTTCGATGAGTTGCTTGAGCGAGTCGGTGAGGGTGGCTGGGTCGCAGCGGCGGACCAGATTCTCGGCGAGGACGCGGGAGGTGTAGGGGAGCTTGTCGTAGGCGCCCGGTTGGATGGCTTCGACGGCTTCTCTGGCGTCAAAGTAGTCGAGTGACGTGCCGGGGAGGGGTTTGCGGTGTGCTGTGTTCATGGTGTGGGTCCATCCCTTGTTTCTCCCCCTGCCGGGGGCGACTCACTTTCTTTGTCTTGCCAAAGAAAGTAAGCAAAGAAAGGCGCGCCCGAGATGGCGACTTCCCCTTGAATTTCTGTAACCGTGCGGAGAAGGAGGCAAACTCGCTGCGCTCAAACAAGCCTCCTTCTTTTTTCCGCCCGCTTACAGAAATTCAAGGCGCCATCTAGGGCAGGAACGTCAACGGCCACACCGTCGGTGGGTTTGTTTTGACGCTCCTTTCTTCTTTCCTATTTCTTACGGGCGCTTGCCGATCGGTACGAACTTCAGGTCGTCGGGGCCGGTGTAGTTGGCGCTCGGGCGGATGATCTTGTTGTCGATGCGTTGCTCGATGATGTGCGCTGCCCAGCCGGACGTCCGCGCGATCACGAACAGCGGGGTGAACATCGCGGTCGGCACGCCCATCATGTGGTACGACACGGCGCTGAACCAGTCCAGGTTGGGGAACATCTTCTTGATGTCCCACATCACGGTTTCCAGGCGCTCGGCAATGTCGAACATCTTGGTGTTGCTGGCTTCCTTCGACAGCTTGCGCGCCACTTCCTTGATGACCTTGTTGCGCGGGTCGGACACGGTGTACACCGGGTGGCCGAAGCCGATCACGACTTCCTTGGCTTCCACGCGGCGGCGGATGTCGGCTTCGGCCTCGTCCGGGGTGTCGTAGCGCTTCTGGATTTCGAAGGCGACTTCATTGGCGCCGCCGTGCTTCGGGCCGCGCAGCGCGCCGATCGCGCCGGTGATGGCCGAGTAGATGTCCGAGCCCGTGCCGGCAATCACGCGGCCGGTAAACGTCGATGCGTTGAACTCGTGCTCGGCGTACAGGTTGAGCGAGACGTGCATGGCATCGACCCACGACTGCGACGGTTCAACGCCGTGCAGCAGGTGCAGGAAGTGGCCGCCGATGGAATCGTCGTCGGTTTCGACTTCGATGCGCTTGCCGTTGTGGCTGTAGTGGTACCAGTACAGCAGCATCGAGCCGAGCGATGCCATCAAGCGGTCGGCGATATCGCGCGCGCCGGGGGTGGCGTGGTCGTCCTTTTCGGGCAGCACGGTGCCCAGCACCGACACACCGGTGCGCATCACGTCCATCGGGTGGGCGGAGGCCGGCACCCATTCCAGGGCGGCCTTCACGTTGGCGGGCAGGCCGCGCAATGCCTTCAGCTTGGCCTTGTAGGCAGCCAGTTCCGCCTTGTTGGGCAGCTTGCCGTGCACTAGCAGGTGGGCGACTTCTTCAAACTCGCACGCCCCGGCCAGGTCGAGGATGTCGTAGCCGCGATAGTGCAGGTCATTGCCGGTGCGGCCAACGGTACACAGGGCGGTGTTGCCGGCCGTCACGCCCGACAGGGCCACGGACTTCTTCGGCTTGAAGGCGCCGGCGTTCGGCGTGCTGTTATCGGCTTCGCTCATGGTGTGGTCTCCTTGGATGCGTTGAATTGGTTTGGATGCGGAGGCGTTATTTCTGTGCGGCAAACAGCGCGTCGAGCTTGTCTTCGTACGCGTGGTAGCCGAGATATTGGTATAGATCGGCGCGCGACTGCATGGTTTCCACGGCCGCCTTCTGGGTGCCGTCACGCATCACGGTCTGATAGAAGTTGAGCGCCGCAGCGTTCATTGCGCGGTAGGCGCCGCAGCAGTACAGCGCAATGTCCACGTTGGCGCTGCGCAGTTCGTCGGTGGTAAAGAGCGGCGTGCTGCCGAACTCGGTCAGGTTGGCCAGGATGGGCACTTTTACAGCGGCCTTGAAGCGGCGGTAGTCGTCCAGCGTCTTCGTGGCTTCCGGGAAGATCATGTCGGCGCCCGCTTCCACGTAGGCGACGGCGCGCTCGATGGCGGCGTCGATGCCTTCGGAGGCGGCGGCATCGGTGCGGGCCATGATGACGAAATCGTCATCGGTGCGGGCATCCACGGCGGCCTTCACGCGGTCGACCATTTCGTCGGTGGAAACGACTTCCTTGCCGGGGCGATGACCGCAGCGTTTCTGGCCAACCTGGTCTTCCAGGTGCACGGCGGCCACACCCGCCTTGATGAACGAGCGAATGGTGCGCGCAATGTTGAAGGCGCCGCCCCAGCCGGTGTCGATGTCGACCATCAGCGGGATCTGCACCGCATCGGTGATGCGGCGGGCGTCGATCAGCACGTCTTCCATCGTGCTGATGCCCAGGTCCGGAATGCCCAGCGAGTTGGCCGCCACACCGCCGCCCGACAGGTACACGGCCTTGAAGCCGGTCTGCTCGGCCATCTTGGCAGCGTAGGCGGTGATGGCGCCCACCACTTGCAGCGGTTGGGATTCAGCCACGGCAGCACGGAACTTGGCGCCGGCGCTGGTGGGGTGTCGATGGGTTGTGCTCATGTGTGGCTCCAAAAAGATCGGGCTAAGAGAGCAGGAAGCGGGCCACCCAGTCGAGTGGACGTAACCCCTTGATTTGTATGGATGTGACGTTACCGCCCGGGCGCACACCATTTCAAAGATGAAATATGTGATTTCAATATGGAAATGCACGGCGCATAATGCTCGGACTGCCGTTCTTTTGCCGCGCCGCACCATGAGCCCCACTGCAACCGCCCTGACCGACCGCCCCCGCATCTGGGCTTGCGGCATCAGCCGCCTGAGCGATCTCTTCCTCGATATTGCCGCCGAGTACAACGACCGCGCCGAGCTGCGCGTCATCACACGGGGCTTTGAAGACATCGTGCGCGAGATCGACGCCGCTGGCGCCGAGCGGCCCGACGTGGTGGTGGCGGGCGGCTCCAACGGCGCCTATCTGAAGCCGCGCCTGTCGCTGCCGGTGGTCGTCATCAACCCCACGGGCTTTGACGTGATGCATGCGCTGGCCCGCGCCCGGCGCGACGCGGAATCGGTGGCGCTCGTCACCCACGGCGACACGCCCGAGGAGGTGCGCCGCTTTGTCGCCGCCTATGGCATGGACGTGGTGTTTGCCTCGTACACCTCGCGCCAGGGCGCGGAGAGTTGCGTGCTGGACCTGCGCGACCGCGGCGTGGGTGTGGTGGTTGGCCCCGGTCTGGTGACGGACCTGGCAACGCAGGCGGGCATGAACGCCGTGTTCCTGTATTCGCGGGACTCTGTGCGTGCGGCATTCGATACCGCGCTGGAAGTCGTACAGGCCACGCGCCGCGAAACCCTGCGCCGCCAGCGGTTGGACAACCTGCTGCAGCATCTGCGTGACGGTGTGGTCGCGCTGGATGCGCAGGGTCGCGTGGAGGCCATCAACCAGCGGCTGGCCACCGCGTTGGGCATCGAGGCCAAGCAGGCCATCGGGCAACCGCTGCTCAGCATTGCGCCCAACCTGCTCGGCTTGCTGCCCGATACCGACGGCGACACGCTGGGCACCGTGCAGGGCGTGAACTACGTCATCCACCGTGGCCCGCTCACGAGCACCGGCACCGGCGCCGCAGAAGGCACGGTGTTCACCTTCCAGGAATCCCGCGCGGTGGAGCGGCTGGACCGCACGCTGCGCTCACGCCAGCGCCCGCAGCAGTTCAGCGCGCGCTATCGGCTCGAAGACCTGGTGGGCGAATCGCTGGCGATGGAACGCGTGCGTACGCTGATACGCCGCTACGCCAAATCCGACGCCACCGTGCTCGTGCTGGGCGAATCCGGCACGGGCAAGGAGATGGTCGCGCAGGGCATGCATCAGCTCAGCGCGCGGCGCGATTTTCCATTCGTCGCCATCAACTGCGGCGCGTTTCCCGAAGCGCTGCTGGAAAGCGAACTGTTCGGCTACGAAGAGGGCGCCTTCACCGGCGCGCGCAAGGGCGGCAAGACGGGGCTGATTGAAGCCGCGCACCGCGGCACACTGTTTCTCGATGAAATCGGCGAGATGCCGCTGCCGCTGCAAAGCCGCCTTCTGCGCGTATTGCAGGAGCGCGAGGTGGTGCGGCTGGGCTCCACCGAGCCCACCCGCGTCGATATCCGCGTGGTGGCCGCCACGCACCGCGCGCTGACGGATGCGGTGGAGGCCGGCACCTTCCGCGCGGATCTGTACTACCGCCTCAATATCCTCAGCATTGGGCTGCCCCCGTTGCGCGAACGGCCCGACGACGTGATGCCCCTGGCCGCCGAACTGCTCGTGCAGGCGGCGCGCCGCGAGCCGCGTCTGCTGCTGCGCATTGCCGACACCGAAGACGCAGCCCGCGTGCTGGCCGGCATTGCCGAGCCGCTGAGGCGCTACGCCTGGGCCGGCAATGTGCGCGAACTGCAGAGCGTGGTCGAGCGGATTGCCGTTGAACTGGCTTACACCGAAGACGCCAGCGCCGTCACGCAAGACGTGCTGCGGCTGATTGCACCCGAAGTGTTTGCCCACGCCACACCGGGCAAACCGGCCGCATTGACGCTGCGCGAGCGCAGCAGGGGCGTTGAAGCAGAAGAGATACGCGCAGCGCTGGCCGCCCACGGCGGCGATCGGGATGCCGTATGTGCCGCGTTGGGGATCAGCAAGACGACGTTGTGGCGGCGGTTGCAAGAGGTGGCTTCGATACGGTAATTCGCTCGCTCCAGCGCTGCCCACCGGCACCGCCGCGACACGTCGGTCAACGTGACGCTATGCAGAGTGTCAAAGCAGGGAGCGAAGCAACGTCAGCCCGCCGATGCCAGCTACAACGCTGAGCAACGAGTTTCGCCACATCAGAAAGGTCAAGGCAACACCACAGAGCGCGATCAATTCCACGCCAAGCTGGCTGGGCATCATGCTACCTGCAAGCGCGTTCGCAACAAGGATGACCATCACGCAGAGCGGTAATTCGCGATTGAGTTGCGTAACCGCTCGGCTGCGTAGCACATCGCGGTTGATCATCAACGGCGATGCCCTGAGAAGGATCGTCAGTGCGCTCATGATGCCGACTGCGATCCATTGTTCAATACTGCTCATTACGTGACGCTCCTTCAGGATGCTTCCACTGCGTTACCGCGGACAAGTGCGCGCGCCAACAGCGTCGCCAGTCCGAATCCGAGGGCCGTGATCAATAGATAGTTCGTCGCCAGTCGCGTCGCTGCAAAGTAAGCCAGTACGCCTATCAGCGCCGGAGCCAATCTTCTCTGCGATAGGTACTGTTCGATGGCGAGGATGGTGAACAGTGACGGCAGCGCGAAGTCCAGGTTGGGAATCCAATCCGCAACCTTTTGTCCGAGCAGCACACCAAGGACGGTTCCCGCGATCCAATAGACGTGATGGATCAACGTCACTGCCATCGCGAACTGCTGCCGTTTGTCTGTGGGAAGGGTAGTGAGAACGGAATAGTTCTCGTCGGTTAGCGCTGCAACGATATAGGCCCGTTGCCAGCGCCGCGCAGGCAGGTGCTCAATCAGCGGGATGGCGTAGAGAACATGGCGCAGGTTGATCAGCAGCGTGGTCATGGCAAATGCGCCGAGCCCCGTGGCGACACTCAATAACGGCACCGCCGCAAATTGAAGTGCGCCGGCAAAGATAAAGATGCTCATTGCAATCACAACAGCGAGTGACAATCCCGCTTGCGTGGCCAGGACGCCAAAAGCAAATCCTGTGGGCAAATAGGCCATCCCCACTGTTGTGGTCAGTCGGAGAAGAACGCCCCAGTCAGATGCCTGCGTGGCCGAGCGCCCCTCATTTCGCCGGTGCGACACGGGAGGTCTCCGATTCCTTGTACAGGGAGAACGACTTGATAAGCGGGCGAATCGCTTCTTCACGGCCAAACAGCGCAATGCAGATCACCTTGTTATGCTCAGGAGTCGCAGCCAGCGTTGCTGCCTGCTGACTCTCAGCGCTGGCGCCGATCATGGAGTCAATGAAGATGTTGTGCGGGATGCCTGTGTCGCGCAGGGCGCAAATCAACTTCTCCAGGGCCGATGAGCGTTTCGCTCGCAGTACGATGGCAGGAAACTCGCTGATGTGGCTTTCCGACGAAAAGGCCGGGCTCGGATATGCCAACAGCTTCCATGCGTCCCGATTGTTCGATCCTATGAGCCCCAGCACGGCGTGCGCGACGGCATTGATGATCGTAGGGCCAGGAAACTCCAAGTTCACGACGATCACGGTCTTACTTGTGTTATCTGCGTATGCCATCTTATTCAGCTGCGACGAGAAGTTGTTGATCAGCGTGTGTAGCCGGCGTTTTGCCTGCCGACCTTGAAGGGGCAGGCTGTGCGGATTCAAGCCAGCGGAATTGATGTTCGATCATGTTCGAGATGCCCCACAATTCCCGTTTGGCAAAGCCGGGCCGGTCGCCACAGGCAATTGCGGCTTGACGCAGGTATAGGCTCCGCGGCCAATGTCGGGAATTCTGACCCGCAAGATGTGCGAGGTGATGCCAATCGTGGGCGGGCAAGTCCGAGACAAGGCACCCAAGCCGGACAGGTGCGTGGATAATTAACATTCGCACGCTCCACATCGCAATTTGTGCTGTGTGGCGCAGCGTTCCAATCAGGCCGTTGCCGGACCGCTTGGGGTAGAGCTCCCCGCAAAATCGTCCCCAACAACGGGCTGCATAAGCGTCCCAATCGGTCGGGGCTGATCCTGCGACATCCCACGCGTGTTCGGTTAGGAACTGGAGCAGGGCGCTGATGTGGTACAGAATCGTCATGGGAATGAACACCGCAATCAGATACGCCTTTAGACCTAGCAGAAAGGCGAGCACAAGATGCACGGCAACCATAGTCCATGCCAGCGCGAGCTCGTAACTCTTCTTCTGGATCAGAATCGATTTCAGGCGTGCTTGAAGGAAGAGTGCGTGGAAAGCGGGGCTAAGGACGGTGATCCAAAGCGTTTGCCATAACTCTTTCCTCGTTCGGCCAGGTATAAATCCAAGCTGCGCCAGGAATGCGGCATCCGCGTCTTGCTTTGTGGTGAAAATATCTGCGTTATGATGCGCAAGATGTTCTTTCTTATACTCTCGGCCATTTTGTACAAAAATGATCGAAGGAATCAGCTTGGCATAGACATTATTTAGTGCTGTGCTGTAAAAAAGACGATTGTGAATGGCGTGGTGCAAGTGAGTGACCTGCAATTTGCGCAGAATTCCAACTAGAACGATCCAAAGCGCAAAGATAATAGGCCATGCGGCCGGGGTATCCCATTCTGCAAGTGAAGCGAGAATTTGAATGGCAAGAATGCCAATCAACGGCGTGATTGCAATATCCGCTGTCTTTGGAAAGAAATATGATTTTTCTGATTCCTTGAGTGGTTTCCCAGTGAGCCACGTGAGAATTGGTTGCCATAAATCTGGAACCCTGTTCATTGATTCGCGAACACCCTTTTGGAACATTTTGTCCCCCTATTAATCGTTTGGTTTGATGCGGAAATGCGTGGGGGCGATAATAGTGCACTGTCGAAAAAGCGGATTTTTGTTTGCAAAATTCAATTATTCTGTTGCTCATTTGAGGCGTTATTGGTTCTTCATGTTTTGATTATTGCGTTGCAAGGGCTAGCCTGCTAAGTGTCAATAAGCGAGCAAGTGGATCGATGCGGACGCCGTCGATAAGCTCGACACAGTGACGTAAGCCACGCCGCCCACGGCGGCGATCGGGATGCCGTATGTGCCGCGTTGGGGATCAGCAAGACGACGTTGTGGCGGCGGTTGCAGATGGGCTAGATCAAAATTGACCAGCGTAGGTGGTTGCGGTCGACCGGCGCGATGACTATCGTGCAATCCTCCATCGAGCCTCATTGCGTGCCGACAGGCGCGCGACCAAGAAGGTCAACACCATGGCACAACAAAGCCGCCCCCACATCATTCTCGCCAGCCTCACGCTTGCCGGCGGGTCGCGCTATCCGTCTGCCCTGGGCCATCTCGTCCGGACGGCCGCTGTTGCGGCGTATCTGGCAAACGTTTTGGAGCTGGACGACGCGGAACAGCGGCACATCTATCTTGTGGCGCCCGTGCACGACATCGGCAAGCTGGGCATTCCGGATGACGTCCTGCTCAAGCCCGCCTCCCTGACCGACGCAGAGCACGAGATCATGCAACGGCACTCCAACATCGGTGCCGATCTGCTTGCTGGGACGGCCGACCCGATCCTGCAGTTGGCAGCCAGCGTCGCGCGCCATCATCACGAGCATTTCGACGGCAGCGGCTATCCGGCCGGCCTCGCGGGGTAAGACGTCCCGCTTGCCGCGCGCATCGTGGCCGTTGCCGATGCGTTTGACGCCATGCTGGAGCCGCGCGTTTACCGCGAAGGGATGTCGGAGGATGACGCGGTCGGTGCGGTGGCAGACCAGAGTGGCCGGTACTTTGACCCCACGCTGGTGGAATGCTTCCTGAAGAACGTGCTGGGGGTTCGGCGCGCTCGTGCTGCTGCAGAAAGCCTGGTGCAGCAGTACGGCGACGTGTCGGGCGTCATCCGGTTGTATGGAACTCGAGACCAATCGCCGGCATTCCTGAGGTATATCCAAACGCTTTGACAAGCAGCGCGCGGCGCAGCGCATAGTTGCTGACAGCGCATGCTCGGGGCGACGAAACGCCGTCCGTGGCAATCATTCCAGACGGGGCCGCACTCTTCGCGCGGATGCTTGCCGCGACACCGAATTTGGCGGAATCCACTCGTGCAGCGCAAGGCGACATAACCCTTTGGACGGCTTTTCGCTTGGGCCGGAACCGTGGAAAATCGCGTTCCAACCCTGCTCGCCACCCTGTAGTTCGGAATGATAGAAAACAATCCCTCGGAGACCGCCCGGCACGCCCTCAAGCTGCTGGCCTCACGCAGGTTGGCGCCCACGCCAGACAACTTCGCCTCGATCTTTTACGAAATCGCCGGCAACAAGCCCGACGCAGACCCCCAGGATGCCGAGCGGATGGCGCTCGTGCGTGAGTTGCGCGAGCAGCTTGCGCGCACGGTCGAATGCTGTCTGCCAGTGCTCGGTGAAGACGATGCCAGCATCGGCCCCGCGGCCTGGGCGCTGATCCGGGCCTGCCGGTCCGAATTCGAAGGCCTTGGCAGCTTGAACAGCAAGCTCTCCACGTTCAACCACCGGTTGTCGCTGGCGGCGGAAGATCAGGGCGAGATCCGCAGGGCATTGCTGAGCCTGCTGCAACTGGTGTTCGAGAACATCGCCGAGCTGTCGTTGGACGACCGTTGGCTGCGCGGCCAGATCGAAGCCCTGATGAAGGCCAGCGAGGCCCCCGTCAGCCTGCGCCGGCTGGACGATCTGCGGCGCCGCCTCATGGAGGTGATCCAGAAGCAAAGCTCGCTGAAGTCGAAGTCGATCGAAGCCCAGGAAGAAATGAAGCGGCTGCTGGCCGCCTTCATGGAGCGCCTGTCCGTTGCCGCAGAAACCTCGGGCGAGCATCACCGCCAGATGGAAGCCTGCGCCAAAAAGATTGAATCGGCCAACAGCATCGCCGAGATTGCACCGGCCATTCAGGATGCGCTGTCGGCCACCCGCTGGATGTCGCTGGAGTCGGCCCGCAACCGCGACGTGCTGTCGGCGATGAAGGTCAAGGCCGAAGAGGCCGCCGCCGAGGTGGCGCAACTGCGCAAGGCGCTCGACATGGCATCGGCGTCGGCGCGTCACGATCTGCTGACGGGCGCGCTCAACCGCAAGGGTCTGGAAGAGGCGCTGGAGCGCGAAGTTGCCCGCGCGGCCCGCCAGAACACGGCACTCTGCATCGCGTTCCTGGACATCGACGACTTCAAGTCGATCAACGATACGCACGGCCACAGCTTTGGTGACGATGCGCTGTCGCACCTGGCCCAGGTGGCCCGCGAATCGATGCGCCCGCAAGACACGCTCGCCCGCTTTGGCGGCGAAGAATTCGTGATCCTGATGCCGGACACGTCGCTGGAAGAGGGCGTGCAGACCATCGTCCGCCTGCAGCGGGCGCTCACGCAGCGCTTCTTTGTGGCGGGTGATACGCGGCTGTTTATCACCTTCTCTGCCGGCGTGGCGGAAGTCGGTAAGGACGAACCGCCCATGGCGGCCATCCAGCGCGCCGACCGCGCCATGTATCAGGCCAAGCGCGCGGGCAAGAACAAGGTGGTCAGCGCCTGAGGCTCGCCGAAGGCCTGCTGTGTTTACTCCAGCAGCGACAACGCATCTGCCAGCGACAGCACCGTCGTGCGCGATTCAAATGCCGTCGCAAAAAGATGCTCGTGCACGATCGGGTCCGGGTCGTAGCAGCAGTCCTTCACGGTGAACAGGCGGTAGTCCGCATCGCTTGCATGCGCAATGGAAGACAGCATCACGCCCGTTGATGCAACGCCCACCATGATCAAGGTATCGATGCCCTTGGCGGATAACCGCACCTGCAGATCCGTGCCGTAGAACACGCTGGCGCGGTGGGCGATGATGATCGACTCATCGGGTTGCCGGCCGAGTTCCGGCGAGATGCGGTCTTCAACGAACAGGCCCAGTTGCTTCACGCCTTGCCCGTTCTTGTTCAACGGGCTGACTTCCGGATAGCCGGGGCTGAAGTGGAACTTCGCAAAGTAGACGCTGACGCCCTTGGCTCGCGCGGCATCGCACAGCGCGCGGGTGTTGGAGAGCAGCGCAGGCGCGACCGACGGGAACAACGCCATGATGTCGGTCTGGTAGTGCATGACCAACAACGCCGTTTGCTTGGGGACAAGCGCGAATGTCGACATAGGGCTACGCGATGAGGGAAGGACGGCGGTCGACTCTATCACGGGCACCTCTGTATGGATTGGCCACAGTCGACCACGCCTTCCGTTGCGGGCCGGCAGCGCAAGGTTAGCCACGCCGGATCACGCTGCGCGCCATCAAGGCGCACCACGAAGCCACCTTGCGCCCGGTCCTATAATCTCCGCTTCCCCGACCCCCAAATCCCCAGCACCATGTTTTCTCCTCGCCACATCGCAGATCGATCAGCGCGTCGGGCCAGGAGACTCTGGGCGAACTACGGCATCTTCTGGCTCGGTGCCGTTCTTGTGGGTCTCGTGTCCGTCGCCTACGCCAAGCTGATCGATGTTGGCTTCGAGCTTTTCCGGAACATGGTGTCGCACGCGCTCTGGCTGCCGATCGTCATCACGCCGGTGGGGGCGGCACTGGCCATCTGGCTGACGCGCCAGTTCTTTCGCGGTGCCGAGGGCAGTGGCATTCCGCAGGTGATCGCGACGCTGGAGGATGGGCGGCTCTCCAGTTCGCTGCTCTCCCTGCGCATCATGTTCGGCAAGATCGTCGTCTCGTTCCTGGGCATCTTCTGCGGCTTTACGATTGGCCGTGAGGGGCCCACGGTGCAGATCGGCGCATCGCTCATGTACGCCATGCGCCGGGGCTATCGTCGAAGCAGCAAGCACATCGAACGGCAACTCACGCTTGCAGGGGCAGCGGCCGGGCTTGCCGCCGCGTTCAACACGCCACTGGCGGGCGTCGTGTTTGCCATTGAAGAACTGACGCGCAGCTTCGTTGCGCGCAACAGCGGCACGCTCATCACGGCCATCATTTTTTCCGGCGTAGTCGCTTTGGGCTTGCAGGGCAACTATCTGTACTTCGGGCGCATCCAGGCCATTGGGCAATTTCATCTGGCGCTGGTGCCTGTGGTGATTGCCGCCAGCGCCATCTGCGGCGTGGCGGGCGGCGTGTTCTGCTGGCTGCTGCTCAACATACCCCGCTGGATGCCTGCGCGGCTGGTTGACCTCCGGCAAGCGCAACCGGTGTGGTTTGCCTTCCTGTGCGGTATCGCCATCGCATTGATTGGGCTGGTTTCGGGCGGCACCACGTTCGGCAGCGGTTATGCAGAAGCACGGGGCCTGCTCGAAACCCATCAAGCCCTTTCACCGTTCTATGCGGTGCTCAAGTTCGGCGCGCTCATTGCGTCGTACCTCTCCGGCATACCGGGCGGCATTTTCGCGCCTTCGCTGGCGATCGGGGCGGGGCTGGGCAACGTCATGTCGCTCGTAACATCCTCCATACCGCTGCCCAGTCTTGCCGCGCTTTGCATGGTCGGCTACCTGGCGGCGGTCACGCAGTCGCCCATCACGTCGTTTGTGATCGTGATGGAGATGATCGACGGCCACGAGATGGTCTTGCCGCTCATGGCTGTGGCGTTGCTGTCGAGCCAGGTATCGAAGGCGCTGACGCCGTCGTTCTATCACACGCTTGCGCATCGGTTTCGTGGGTTGGTGTCGCGCCCGGCGGCGTAGAAAACCCAGGCCGGAACAGCGCCGCGTGCAGCGTCGCTGCTCCGGTTTCAACCCCCGGCAACGTCACCCCCGCCGCGCCGCCTCAATCGCCGCGATGTCGATCTTGCGCATCGTCATCATCGCGTCGAAGGCGCGCTTGGCCGCTGCGTGGTCCGGATCGGTATAGGCCGCAGTGAGCGCGCGCGGCGTGATCTGCCACGACAGGCCCCACTTGTCCTTGCACCAGCCGCAGGCGCTTTCCTGCCCGCCGTTGCTGACGATGGCGTTCCACAGCCGATCGGTCTCGGCCTGGTCGTCGGTGGCAATCTGGAACGAGAACGCCTCGCTGTGCTTGAACTGCGGGCCGCCGTTCAGCCCCAGGCACGGAATGCCCGCCACGGTGAACTCCACTGTCAGCACGTCGCCCTCCTTGCCGGCGGGGTAGTTGCCCGGCGCGCGGTGGACGGCGGTGACTTTGCTGTCTGGGAAAGTCTGGGCGTAGAAGTTGGCCGCGTCCAGCGCATCGCGGTCGTACCACAGACAGATTGTGTTTTTGCTGACCATGCGTGTCTCCTCACCGGGCGGGCGCCGGCATGTGAGGTGGAGGCGGTCCACAGCTTGCGCGCCCGTGATGTGACGTGGATGCCTTTGCCACTGCCGTGGCTTGCACTCTCTCACATTCCTACGCTTGCGACGGTACTGATTCTCGTAGGTTTGACGCCCGCGTTGAGTGTTCAATGGATGCCGCCAAAACAGAATTTACGCATTTGGAACTCTAGGCAATGAACGTATAGTGCGTGCCCATGAAACGAGACCTGTTTGCTGAACTGAAAGAAGGAATGGATGCGCTTGCCGCAGAACGCGAAGGCAAGGCGACTCTCCCAAAACTCAAGGCGGGTAAGCCTGAGCCGGTGGAGGTAAATTCGAGCCCCGAAACCCTGCAGATGCCAGACGACGTCTAATGCGACGCCTGTCAAGTCCTGCCATAGGTTGACACAGTGCTCAGTCAGCGAGCGCCCGATGCACCGCATCGGGCGTTTTGTATTTCAAGGCCAGATGAGGCCGTTCGTGGTTGTAGATATGCACGGCCTGCGCCACCATGCGTGCGGCCTGCTCTAGGTCGGCGGGGCGCTTGAGCAGCAACTCCCCTTTGAGGATGCCGTTGACCCGTTCGGCCAGGGCATTCTGGTAGCAGTCGTAGCCGTCGGTCATGGAGCACGTGATGCCGTGCCGCTGATGGATGCGCTGGTACTCGGCTGAACAGTATTGGATGCCCCGATCCGAGTGATGAACCAGAGGCTGTCGCGTATGGCGCGTCTTCAGCGCCATCTTCAACGCCTGGGCGACCGACTCGGCATGCAGGCTGTCATGCACGCGGTAGCCCACGATCTTGCGCGAGTAGGCGTCAGTCACCAGACTCAGGTACGCACAGCGCTGGGCGGTCGGCAGATAGGTAATGTCGGCCACCCAGACCTGCTCCGGCCCGGTGGGGATGACCTGGTTCGGGCCGTCCTTGAGCAGATTGGGATGGCGCCGGAAGCGATGATGACTGTGTGTGGTCTTGTGATACGCCCGCTGCGGCACGACCAGCAGCCGGGCTGCACGCAGGATATCGAACAGGCGATCCCGGCCAACCTGGATGCCTGCCTCGGCCAGGGGCGTGCGCAGCACGTGCTGGAGCTTGCGCGTACCCAAGCGCGGCTGGCGCAGCCGTAAGTGGTTGACCAACGCACAGACCTTGGCCTCACGCGCGCTTTGCCGTGTCTCGCTTTGCTGGCGTTTGTAGTACGCCTGGCGGCTGATGCCAATGTAGCGGCAGGCCCTGCCCACACTCAGCCCTTGGACGAGCTTTTGCGTGAGGACCTGCCCGAAGGCTTTTTTACGACGCGCGCCCCATGCTCTTTCTGGATCACGTCGATCACCGCCTCGAACAGGCGTGCCTTCTCTTGGGCCTCCCGCAACTGCACTTCCAATTCCTTGATGCGCTGCTCTGGCGTGAGCGACTTGCGCTGGCTGCTTTGATTTTCCATCGTGGTTTTGGCCTCCGCTGAGGCGCTCCAGTCCTGTCGTCCGTGCTTGCGCAACCATACCAGCACCGTCGAGCGACCCTGAATGCCATAGCGTCGCTGTGCCTCTTTGTAGGTCAGCTCGCCTTTTTCCACCTGCTCAACCACTGCCAACTTAAAAGCCAGCGTGTAGTCCCTCTGCGTTCGCTTCTTCTGCCCTTCCATCTTGACGCTCACTCCCTGTCGGGGAAAAAGTGTCAACCTTATTCAGGACGGGTCAGCCCCAACAAAAAAGCCGCCCCAAAGGCGGCTTTGTTCTTTTGGTAGAGCCTCTCAGCTCGCCCCACCCGTCGTCGAACTGGCGGGTTCAGACGCAGGTGCCGGGCTAGGCGCCGCTGCGGGTGCCGTTGGCGTAGTCACCGCAGGCGCCGATGCCGGCGCAGCCTCAGCAGGCGCCTTCGGTGCCGGTGCAGCAGCCGGAGCCGAAGCCGGAGCCGAAGCCGGAGCCGCCACCGGCACAGGCGGCGCGGCCGGCGTAGGCACCACGGGCGTCGTCATCTTCATGGGCTCGCCTTGCGGCGTAGGCGCGGGTTCGGGCAGCGGGGCCACGTGTTCCTTCTCCGCCGCCTTGGCCACCTTGTGGTCTTTGCGGGCGGGGTCGATCTTCAGGAAGTGGTCGACCAGGTTGAAGTAGCGCTCGTAAAACACCCCAGCGGGAATCGTCTCGCTGGCCACCTTCACCATCGAATCGTCACCCGAGCCGATGGGCAGCGACACCGAGCCCAGGATGCTCAACCCCACGCTTGCCGACGTGCTCGTCTTCTTGAGCGTGTAGCGGTCTTGCACCGCGTTCACATAGGCCGTGCTGGAGGTGCCGTCTACATTGGCCTCTGCGCACACCACGTGGAACGAGATCACCACGTGCGAATCGTTGCTCGGCTGGAAGTTCTTGCTGCCGTCGATCGTGTCTGCGCGCGGCGAACTCGACACATAGCCCTGACTCAGCAGCGCCCGGCGCGCCGCCTCGCACGTGGCGTCAGACTTGGCGTGGAAGGTGCGCGCGTAGGGGCTTGCCGTCGCATCGAACTGCTCCTGCTGATAGAGCGGCGTGGGCGCAGAGCTGCACGCAGCCAAAGCGGCAGCGATGCTGGCAGCGGCACACAAAACGGACAACGGACGGAAGCGGTAGGGCATGGCGTTGGGCAAAAGGGCTCGGCCGGATGGTGGAGCGGGCCGGTGGCGCCACTTCAGGTGCGGCGCAAGTTTTGTGCGCGGCAGGCGGTGGCGGCGTGGGCGGGTGGCCGGGCGTCATTATAAGTTTGTCGGGTGACCCCTCGCCGCATTTACAAACGATGGCCGGGGCATATGACGTTTCTCAAATGCGCCGAAGCAGCGTAATGCCGTCCGATCTGCCCACGCCTGCAAAACCTATTGGTGCTCCAGAGAACAACGGCGTTGGCCCAGCCAGCCAGCGGCACAGCGGAAAGTCTGTGAAGCTGCCTCGCACTATATCTTGCGGCTGCAAGTCGACGTCCAGCTCAAGCTCCCAGCCTGCGGCAATAGCAAACGTGTCGGCCGCACGGCTGATGGCTTCTGCCGCATGCAGCAGGTGCGGCTCCAGTTGCGCGAGCGGCAAGTTCAGCGGCACAGGCAGAGACACCACAAAGCTCGCCCGCATGCCGTTACTTTCCGTATGGATGCTGCTGCGCGCGCCATCGAGCGGTGCCACCCGGTTGCCATACACGAAGAGCAGTTCATGCTCGCCGGGCTGCTCTTCAAGCAGGCGCGGGGCTGTGGACCACGCTTCGCATTCCGACGCCCCGGTCACGTAGTTGATGCGGAAGACCTCCTGCGGTTCGCCAAAGAACCGGGCAAAGGCCGCCGCCAATGCGGAGATGGTTGTCAGCCGATCTGCGGGCGATGTCGCGCGCTCCAGCACGATGGCGACATTCATGTGCTCGGGCATGGCGTGGGAGATTGGGCGGGGCGGGGTGGAGGATATTTGCGGCTATTACGCAGGGGGAGCGACCGGTGTTTGGTCTCCCACTGTCGGACTTGCAGGCCGAGCCGCAACCAACGCCCGCCGCCGCAGCAAGAACACAATGGCTCCGACCGGAATACCGAAGCTCAAGATGAGTGGCGCGTACGGACCCGCGGTATATGCACCGGCGCCCGGTATGGCGAAGCTAAACAGTTGGAAGCTGAGGTCGCCGGTCGTCCAGTTGAAGAAGAACCGTGTCACGCCGAGTGCAACGAACAGGAGCCAAAGCCATTTGCGCTTGGAGATCGGCGTGCGGAAGCAAAGCACCAGCACGTACAGCTCGAACAATGCGACGCCAATCACCAGCCCGAGCACGAAATAGTGCAGCAATCCCTTGCCCGCAAACTTGAAGGCATTGGTCTCACGCAGTGATTCCTTCTCGGGATAGGCGTGCATGCCGATAATTCGAAGTTGCGCATCCTTTCTTTGAAGCATGACGTTTGTGAGCAGCCACGCGTTGGGGTACTCGTATTCGTAAGTCAGGTTGTAGGTCGTAACGCCGTTGTGCGTGTTGGTCTGTGTGCCTACAAGACGGATGCTCTTGGGCTGCGCCTATGGAAACGCATCGGCCATCTTCGCTAGTGTGTCTCGCGTTTCCGGCGTTTTCAGGCTGGGATCGAGCTGACTATCGAGCGCGCCGAAGTTCTTTGCGATCAGCTCAGAAAGCATGCGTTGAGCGACGGCGGATTCCTGTTTCGGGGCAAACGCCTCGAGCACCGCTTGCTGGCTGCACCCCGCAAGTAGTGCAAGAACTGCGAATACGAGAACGAGTTTTTGATAGAAGCGCATATTGGTTTCCCTAGACTTGCACCCTGCCAGTGCGCAAAGCAACCGCCCAATCCTGCCGGCCTCGTTGCTCCGCAATCGCCGCCGCATCGTTCCACGCGTATTCAACAGCACGGAACTCGGCCGTCCATTCACCTGCGTGTTCGGTCACGACGGCATAGCGCGCATGCGGGCTGCCGGTTTCAATCGTGTGGGCAAACGGATAGGCATCGCTGTAGGCCTGCAGGCCGACGCTGCCCGGGTTGACGATAAAGCGGCCGTCGGCCAGCTTCATCGCGCGTGGCATATGCGTGTGCCCACACAGCACGAGCTTTGCGTCGGCATCTTCTGCGCGATAGAGCACTTCATCGTGCGTTGCCGCGCGGCATCCATTCTCAGAAAGGGATTCCAAAAAATAGGTCTGGTCGTCCTGGGCCGACCCATGAACGAGCAGAACATCGTCGTCGATGTACCGGAGCACGGGCAGGCTGGCAAACCACGCGAGCTGATCCGGCCGCAACTGCTCAAACGCATACTGATCCGACGCACCCATGCGTGACGGGTCGCCCGCCAGAACCTGCCTTTCGTGATTGCCGCGAATGGTCGGCAGGTTCAGCGCCATCAACTGATCCACCGTTTCGCGCGGTTGGAGCGGGCCGGATGCAATATCGCCCAGATTGACGATCAGATCGACGCCTTGGGTTTGAATGTCTTCCAGCACAGCGTCCAGCGCAGCGAGGTTGCCGTGAATATCGGAGAGGGCGGCGATTCTCATGTGCAAAAGTTAGTAAGCGAGCCAGTTTTCAGCGCCGTTGAACGTGTAAGAGCGTTGTTCAGATGCCGGCCCCGCCCCGTCTAAGTGCGGCCAGCGGAAACAAAAGTCGCCCATATAAAAAGGCAGCACGAAATACCGCCTTCCCCCCAGATCGAACACCGCTGTCTTCCGCTCGATGCGCTTTTCCATCCAACTCATGGCGAGCAAGCGGGAGTCTGGCGTGCAGGCAAAGTGGCATCCCCAGGCATAGCCGGGGGCGGGTACTCCGTCGATTTCGATGCGATGACACGAGTCGCCGTGGGGCGGTTCACCGTCGTAGGGAAGGCGCACGCGATGGCGGCCGTCTGGCGTGATCAATTCCAAATCGGACATCCCCGCCCAGACGGAAGAACCGTCTGCCGGAAGCTGAAGCACTTCCACCCGATCTCTCCTTGCTTGGCCGAGCCTATGCCCGGTCGTCATTAAACGGCGCGTTGCGCAATGTCTCGGCAATCTGTTCCTTCCCCCGCCGCCCCATGTCCGGATCGATGCTCGTCAGCAGTTCTACTCGCTTGCTGAACATCAACCGCCGGAAGTCCTGCCCGGGAATGCGATGCTCCAATTCATAGGCGCAGGCCATGGAAAAAGTCACGCCATCGAATATCCAGTACAGCAGTTCATCCAGATCGGATGTCGATTTGCGGAATACCTCCGTGCCCCGCTCAACGGCAACGTAATGATATTGGCCGCCCCCGATCTCGATGTGCGGGCGGGCGAAATCAGCGCTGTATCCGAACGTCGGATAGGCGTTACCGGGTGCGGCGATGCGTTCAGACAGGCGCGCGACCTCGGCCTCAATTTCTGCAAGCGTTTTCATAACGGTGGTCTGCGTAGTCGCCCTGCCCAAATATGCTGTGGCGTCTTGTACTCCCAGCAAGGCGCCGGGCTCAGATGCTAACGCAGCAAAGCGGCGGCTGTCAGCGCGAGAAAAGTGGGGTATTAACCCGCCAAAATCAAAAAACCCCACCGCCGAGGGCTTCCCAACCCCAAAACGTCGGCTATGCTATTCCCCAACAAAATCCGAAACCATTTACCTCATTCGGATTATTAAAAACCGCCTAGTCCTAAATGACTAAAAAAGGCGGCGCCAAGAAAGAAAACCTTCAAGGGTCAGGCAATGGGGCGCAGGAGAAAGAAACAACCATCCACCAGCGACGTACTCCTGTCGCTGCCATGGTGGATGCTGGCGATTGGCGCGGGCGCCAGTTACCTGATTTTTCACAACATCCTTCCGGGCGCGTTTGCGGCCAACCCGATATTGAGCGGCGTCGGCATGCTGGCGCGCGGGCTGGCCTGGATGCCTGCGCTGCTGCTCGGCTTCTTTGCCGTGCTGTCGTACCTACGGGAGCGCAGCCGGCAGGCCGATGCCCGGCTCGGCCCCCCGCGCACCGAACCGACTGGGCGATCCCGCCCGCCGAAGGCGCCGCCCCAGCCCGCCCGCAATGCAGCGGGCAGCAACACGCCCAACCCGCCTCTTCCGACTCGCAATACCCCCACGTCCGCACAAGCCGCCACGCCGGCAGAACCCGCCACGCCTCAAAGCTGGACGCTGGAGGCCATCCAGTCGCTTGAGTGGAAGCGGTTCGAGCTGCTGTGCGTGCAGTATTACGAGCAGATGGGCTTTACGGTGAAGACGGTGCCGCACGGCGCAGACGGCGGCATTGACGCCACGCTGTACATGGCTGGCCAGAGCGCGCCCGTGGCGGTGGTCCAGTGCAAGGCGTGGTCCAAGCCCGTGAAGGTGGAGCAGGTGCGGGCGCTGGGCGGCTCCATGCTGGCGCACAAGGTCAAGCGGGGCGTGTTCTGGTCTTTGTCCGGTTATGTCGGCAACCCGGTGCAGGAGTTTTCAGAGCTTGCCGGCATCCAGCTATTGGACGGGCGGGCGGTGCTTGAGCGCATCCGCGCGCTGGCTGAAGACAAGCAAGCCAGGCTGCTGGCGAAGGTGTTTGAGGGGGATTACCGGACGCCTTCGTGCCCAGCTTGTGGGGTGAAGCTGGTGGCGCGGAATGGGAAGGGTGGGGCGTTTTGGGGGTGTAGCAATTACCGGACGGGGTGTCGGTATACGTTGCAGATGGGGCACTTAAGGTCCGCGTGATTTCAATCGATCTTCAGTTGCGCTAATCGGAATATTTTGCGACTAAAAACGAGATCGAGATAAAACGTATCGAAGCGGGGGTGACGGTGAGTAATCAGGTAGGCCATGGGGTCTCTTTTCGTTTTAAAAAAAACGCTGCGATAGGTGAGCCGGATGCAGAGAGCGATGGGAAATACCTTGCGGCATGCTTTGTTGATACAGGCGACTATGATGCGCTTGCGGATGTAGAGCAACCTCAGAGAATAATAGTGGGTAGAACAGGGGCGGGGAAAAGTGCGCTGATCTCATATCTAAGAACAGACAAGGATCACGTTATAGAAATTTCTCCCGAGGACTTGTCTTTGAACTATCTATGTAATTCTGACGTGATACCGAAACTGGAAGCTGCTGGAGTTCGGCTAGATATCTTTTACGGGTTGCTATGGAAGCACGTGCTAGCAGTAGAGCTGCTGCGAAGAAAATATCAACTAAACACTGAGGAACGAACATCAAGCTGGTTGAGCAATTTTCTTGAGAGACTAAGAGGGCGCGATCAAAGCAAGGAGCGCGCGTTTAGGTATTTAAAGGATTGGGGCGATAAATTTTGGCAGGAAACGGAATATAGAATAAAAGAGGTTACGGAAAAGCTTGAGTCTGACATTAAAGCCGAACTGGGCGCCAAGTTTGGTGTTTTCGACACTAAGGCCAGCGCGGGCGCGAAAATCAACGCAGAGCAGAAGATAGAGGCGGTGAATCATGCGCAGCGTGTTGTGAACAGTATTCAAGTCAAAGCTTTGTCTGATGTACTTCATTTGCTGGCTGATGAGGTCTTTAACGACGAACAGCAAGCGTATTATGTCGTCATAGATCGATTGGATGAAGGGTGGGTAGAGGACTCACTTCGATATAAGTTAATAAGAGCACTAATCGAGGCGATAAAAACATTCAGAAGCGTTCCGTCAGTGAAGATCGTTATAGCTTTGAGATATGATTTAATCCAGAGTGTTTTCGATAAAACTAGGGACGGTGGATTCCAGGAGGAAAAATATCAGGCGTTGTTTTTGCATCTGCGGTGGACACCTGCAAATCTTGAGCAAATGCTGGATAAGAGAATATCTAAGCTGGTAAGTGAGCAATACACCACACGCCCAGTAAAGCTTAGAGAGTTGTTTCCGGACTCGATAGGGAAGGCTCGTTTTGTAGACTATTTGTTTAACAGAACTCTTTACCGTCCGAGAGATGCTATTGCTTTCGTAAATGAATGCCTTCGTAGGTCGGAAGGGCGAGGAGAAGTTACGGTTCAAACCGTTCGGGAGGCAGAGCAAGAGTATTCGAGGCAACGTCTTGCTTCTCTTATACATGAGTGGATAAATCACTATCCTAGATTGTCTGAATATTTTGAACTCTTGGAGAGAATGCCTGGCTCATTTAAATTCTCCTCCATCTCGAAAGATAAGTTGGAAGAGTTTGCCTTGAAGATGGCTGGTAATGGCGATAGTGAACGGGATCCTGTAGCGAAGGCAGCATGTGCAATGCTTAATGGGGGGTCTCCGCATCAAATGGTCGTTGTTTGGGCGAAGGCACTTTACATGACTGGTGTCTTGGGAATAAAGGCAGACAGCTTCAACTCACCTTCGTGGGCATATGCTGATATGCAGATTCCTACCGATGGTCAAATAAAGCCATCTTCAACGGCATACGTGCATCAAATGCTATGGGCTAGACTGGGTATTCGAGAACCGTCGAAATTTTAAAATGAAGTCGGCGCTTGCTTGACAAGTTACTCGATCAACCGATGCGCGTGTGATGCACCAGCTTGCCGGGTGCATATTCAACCCGCTAAACTCCCACCCGCTGCGGCAACAACCGCAGCCGAGACTGCAATCTCGCACGTCACTACCCGGAAGAAACTCAAGTTTCTACCGCTGTCGTCGTTCGCCTATACGGGCGGGCCTCGGCAGGGAGGGCCTTGGCCCTGCCGTCTTGGTAGTAACGTCGGTATTGCAGACCTTGTCGTGTGCCCGCCCACCCTCCCAGGTGGGTGGCTCCTCACTTAACCAGAGGGCAAGACAATGGATCAACCGACCCAAGCTGTACCCATCCCCATCCCACGCGGGCATCGCCCCGCAAACTGTCAGTTCACCAGCATTACGCGGCGGCCTCCGCCCGGAGGTGCCCGATGAACGTCGATGACAATCTCCTGTACGCACAGGGCGCCTTGGCCGCCAAGGAGTACCTGCACAAGGCGCGGATGGATATGAAGATGCACCGCAAGTTCGAGCCACAGACGTTGCGCTGTCATAAGCAGGTCTACGTCAAGGACAAGGCACTTGAATTCCAGGCCGGGTTTATGGACGCGATCGGGGCGTTCATTCTTAGCTCGCTGGATGGCGTGACGGTGGATCTGTTCCGGTGGGATGTTCTGCACGTGCTGGCGCGTGCGAATAAGCAGAAATAAAAGAAAAACAGCAGCAAAGCGACCCCGGGACGGCGGGGGCGCCAGGCCAGGGCACAATGCCCAGCCCCCTATGTACCCAGCCCAACGGGCTACGCACGACACTCAAAGGCCCGACCGCCACGGTCCGAGGCCCATACGCCGAGCGCCAACACCGGAGCGCCGCTCGCAGACATTCAAATTTTCGAGTTCAAACACTCGCGCGCGAGTGCGGGGAGACGCGTGCCTACCTGAAACAGTCGAGCGCCGGGGGCAGAGGGGCGTATCAGTATTTCCGTGTTCGCGCGCAGGCGTGCATTCGGCGCCTTTCGTCACCACCCCTGCACCCAGTCGTGGCCCGCCTACCGGCTGCGTTGATAAATCGTTGCCAGTTCCGTGCGGTTTCGTGCCCCCATGCGCACGAGCAGTTGGCGCATGTGGCTTTTGACGGTTTCGACGCTGATGTGCCGTTCCGCAATCTGGGAGTTCGACCGGCCGCACCCCATCTTCTGACGACATCCAGCTGTCGCCGCGCCAGGTTGGCGACCAGATCGCCTTCCTGGGCAGCGATGGGGGCCATCCATCGTTCAACGGCCGCATCCAGGGCTTCCGCGTTCAAGCTGGCGCATTGAGTGCTGTGGAGTTTGCGGCGCTGGCCCGGTGAGGTGATGCGGCATTGCTCGGCACTGGTCGCGACCACAGCTGGGGCAACTCGCAAGGGGCGCGCCTAGCCGGGCGCCCCTGCTTCACCCGATATTCCACTGCGGCGCAATCGCCAGCAGTTGCTGACGGAGGTTTTCGATCTCGTTGGCAAAACCTTCGGCCAGCGCGCTTTCCACCGTGGGCGTGCCGTAGGCGTGGCGTACCTCGGCGGAGTCGGCTGCGCGGGGTCGTGCCAGACGCGCCAACGTGCCAAACCGCAACGCGCGCGACATGCCGATCAACGTGTCGCGAGTGCGCCGGGCGCCTTCGCCGGGCAGGGCACCTGCAGGCGGCGCACCCAACGTCCCGCGCGTTGCATTGAGCAGTTCCAGCGTGCTGATGCAGATGCGCAGGCTGCGCTGGATGTCTTCCAGCCGCTCCAGGGGCACGTCAATCTCTTTGGACACCGATGGCATGAGCGAGCGCAATTGCACCAGCAGCGTATTGAGCTTAGCGAGGTGCTTGCTGCGCTCGCTCGAGGCTTCACCGGGCTGGCCGAGGCCGGCAACCGCCCGGGCGCATTCGCGCAACGCTTCGGCCAGCCGGTAGCGCCACGAGTAGGTGGCATACAGCGGCAGCGCAAACGAGAACAGCAGCGCAATCGCAATCCCTACCAGCACGTTGAGCGTGCGCCAGGCGCCGTCGAGCAGGTTGTTGTCACCATGGCCGACCACGATGACGAGCGTGATGGCGGCCAGCAGCGCGATATAGCCGCCCTTGCCGATTGCGTGATACGCGCAGACGCCGCACGCGATGGCCGTGAGTGCGTATGTGAGCGGCAGATGCCCAAGCCACGTCTGCTGGACGATGAGCAGCAGACCCGCGACGGCGCCGATGAGGGTGCCCCACGCGCGCTCTGCCGCGCGCTTGCGGATGTTGCCGTGGTGCTGCAGGCCGGCAATGACGATCAGCAGCGAGATGGTGGCCCACTCCCCATGCGGCCAGCCCAAGCCCGACGTGACGGCAATGGAGAGCAGCACGCCCAGGCCGACGCGCGTGCCATGGATGTACCGCGCATGCCGATAGCGCCGGTGCGGATCGCGCACGAGGCGGAGCAGCGAAAGAAAGGGTGCAGGCAGTTTCACGGTGCGGGGCGCACGAATGGAAATCGACATAAGCAAGATCGTTGCAGATTCTGGGGCGTGCCGTACACAGGATGGGCGCCAAGTTGGGGCCGATGCCTTGCCGCGGTGCGTTTTGGAGGCAACCGGCACGGCAAGACCTCGGGTTTCCCCTAGGTATTGCACAAAGCTTGCCATGGGCCGGTGACCATTTTGCGTATTGCGCAAAATGGCGCTTAAGTGCGTGCCGAGTCATGTCGATTAGGATTCGTAGCTCCAAAGGCAACACTTCGGGCTGCCCCGGGATTTGCCGATCCACCTCGAACAAGATCGAGTCCTATGACGACGCAGGCGCTATCGCCCTGGCTGAGGTTGTTGAGCGCCGCTGAGCGCTTCGACCGCGGGCCGTATTTCATTGCCATTCGGCGCGGGCTGGCGCTCTCGTTGCCGCTCATCATGGTGGGCGCGGTTGCGCTGCTGTTGCGCAACCCGCCCACCGCCGGCATGCGCTACCTGCTGCTGGAGGCCTTTGGCACGCGGCTGGATGCCTTTTGCGACAGCGTGCTGGCCGGCACGATCGGCATCGGCTCGCTGGTCGCGCTGTTCGGGTTTGCCGATGTGTTGGCGCAGTTGCACAACCAGCGCGCCGGGCACCGCGTGGTCAACCCCACCGTGGCGGCCGTGGTGGTGGTGTCGTGCTTCTTTACGCTCATCGCGCCGGCTGCGAACGCATCGTTGATGGCGTGGCTCTCGCTGGGGCAGGGGCTGTTTGGCGCGTTGGTGGTGGCGTCACTGGGCGGCACGCTGTTTCTCAAGCTGTGCAGCATCCGGCGTTTGCGCATTCCGTCTCACCATTTGAGCAACGATCTGCTGGTGGGCGATGTGCTGTCGGTTGTGCCGGCCGGCATGCTGACGATCCTGACGTTTGCCCTGCTCAAAGCCGGCATGGCGTGGGCGGGCTGGCTGCACTTCATGGCGATAGTCGACCCGCTGCTGGCGTGGCCGTATTCGGCAGTCTCCAATAGCCTGCTGTTTGGCTTGGGCTATGAGACGGCGGCGCAGGTGCTCTGGCTGTTCGGCATCCACGGGCCGAACGCGCTGTACACGGTGCACCAGCACATCCTGGAGCCCGCCGCGCAGGCCAATGCGGCGGCGGTTGCCAGTGGTGGCCAGCCGCCGTTCATCTTTACCTATCACTTCTTCGCGGTGTTCGCGCGCATGGGCGGCTCAGGCGGCACACTCAGCCTGATCCTGGCGCTGCTCATCTCCAGGCGCATGCAACGCGGCCGCAAGATGGCGCTGGTCGTCATGCTGCCGGCATTGTTCAACGTGAACGAGCCGCTGCTCTTCGGGCTGCCGCTGGTGCTCAACCCGGTCTATGCGATTCCGTTCCTGCTCACGCCGGTGGTGCAGATCCTGATCGCCTATGCGGCCACCGTTGCCGACCTGATGCCCAAGACCAGCTACCCCGTGGCGTGGACCACGCCGGCGCTGTTCAGCGGCTATGCGACTACGGGCTCGGTGTGGGGCGCGGTGGTCCAGCTCATCGGCCTGGTGGTGGGGGCGGCGATCTACCTGCCGTTTGTCCGCATGGCAGATGTTCTGTCCGCACGGCGCAGTCAGGATGTGCTTGCGTCTTTGCTGCAGATTGCCGAGTCGACCGAGGTGAGCCTGAAGGGCCGGCGCTGTCTGGACCTGCCCGGCGACGAAGGCCGCATGGCGGTGGCGCTGGCCAGCGATCTCGAAAGCGCCATCAAGAAAGACGGGCAGATCTTCCTGGAGTTTCAGCCGCAGGTGGATTGCTCCACCGGGCGCGTGTTCGGCGCCGAGGCGCTGCTGCGCTGGCAGCATCCGGTGCTGGGGCGCGTGGCCCCGCCGATCGTTGTGGCGCTGGCTGATGACATTGGCCAGATCGATCAGTTGGGCCTGCGGATTCTGTCGCTTGCGTGTCAGCAGCGCGCGGCCTGGCGCGGTGTCTTGCCGGACGATTTCGTGGTCGCCGTGAACCTGTCACCTCGGCAGTTGCTGGACTGCAGGCTGTACCGGAACGTGCTCGACATCCTGCGTCGCGAAGGGCTGTCGCCCACCCAGCTTGAACTGGAGATCACTGAATCGACGATGCTGCTGCCGGATATCACCGCCATCGGCAACCTGAAGCAGCTGCGCGAGGCCGGCGTGAAAGTCGCGCTCGACGATTTCGGGATGGGCCATACGTCGCTGCACTACCTGCGCGAGCTGCCGCTGGACACCGTAAAGATCGACCGCTCGCTGGCCGACGTGAGCGCGGGCAGCGTCAACGAACACATTGTGCGCAGCATTGCCAGCCTGAGCCGCACGCTGAACCTGTCGACGGTGGTGGAAGGGGTGGAGACGGCGCAGCAGCTCCAGCGCCTGTCGGCCCTGGGCTGTGACCGGTTTCAGGGGTATTTCTTCAGCCGCCCGCTGGCGCCGAGCGTTTGTCAGCAGTTTGTGCTGGATGCCAACCTGCGGCCGTTGGTGCACGCGCTTTGAGAGCGCGTGCGTGGCTTAACGGTATTTGCCCACAAAGCTCTCGCAACGACGGACGCGGCCAACCTTCGCAGCCCATCGATAGAGGCCTTCCACCAGGCTCTTGTTGACCGTGACGGGTTGACCGTTGATCTGCCCGAGCACTTCCGATTGATTCTGGTAGGGCTTCTCGAACAGCAGCTTCATCTCGCTGCCGCCGCCCAGCGCCAGGTAGACGGCTTCGCGCGGCTCGAACTGCAGTGCGAACGAGTTGCTGCGCACGCTGGCGCTTTCCACGGACTCGGCAAAGTTGGCGATGAGCGCGGCGTCTTCGGTGCTGTATTCGCATCCGGCGTCTTTCAGTTGCGCTTCGTCCACGGCCTTGAGCGACGCCATGGCGGGGTCCATCAGATACAACGTGATCGTGCGCGCCTTGCGCATCCGCGCGCTCAGCCCTTCGGCCGTCCAATAGCTTTGTTCGACCTTGACGACGGGCTCCGCCCTTGGGGCGGGCTCGGAGCTGGACGCTTGCGCTTGCGGTGCTTCCGGCATGGGTGCTTCCGCTTGCAGTGTGCCCGCTTGAAGGACTTCCGCCTGGAGCGCTTCGGTTTGGGGCGCGTCTGTCAGGGGCGCTTCCATTGAGATTTGTCCGAAGGCCACTTGGCTCATGCTGCAAGCACAGGCCAAGACCACAGAGATGATCTTTTTCGACAACTCCTACCCCTTTGAAACGTGCGTTGTTGTGTTGCGTTGCATTGCGTTCTGGATGTTAAGCCGAAGAGATGACGGAACAGCTTGGCTTGCCTGTGACGGCACAAGCGGTGCTGGGCAACCGCTGCGTGAATGATGTCGTGGACTGCAGTGCAGGCATGCCATTGACGGATCGCACACGGTGCCTGCGGTTCTTATGCTTTCGAGCCACGCATCCAATGTCACCCGCATCGCTATGCCAAGTGTTGCATAAAGAAGACCGAGATTTTCTCATCCCGAAGCATTGTGGCTTTGGCCGACAGCATTTGCCCTGCTTCCGGAAAGAGGAGCTGCTCTGCCGTTTTTCCTCTGGCTGCATATCGTTCGGACAGCCGCTTGCTCATCTTCGATGACCATGTTGTGTCTTTCTCGCCAGCGCTGATCAGGAGCGGACCGGGATAATCATCGATTGCAATGGGCTGGGACGGCATGAGTGCTTCTGAACTGCCTTCCCAAGTCCATGCTCGCCGCGCAGGGTCCCACGCCTGCCAGCCCGGGTCGCCGGGGTCTCTCCACTCGCGGGCGTCGAACGCGCCGCATATCACGGAGAGTTTGACGCTGCCGAATACCTGGACAGTGAAGAGACCATGGCCGAATTTCTGTCAGCGGCGCTCGAAACGGGGGATGCCGCTTTTATTGCGGAGTCGATCGGCGTGATTGCTCGAGCGAAGGGTATCGCTCAAATTGCAGAAGAAACGGGCCTTGGACGTACAAGCCTATACAAGGCACTGCGCGCAGAGGGGAACCCGGCGTTCTCGACGGTACTGCAGGTCATGAAGGCACTTGGATTGCGCTTGCAGGCCAAACCCGCCGTATCCAAAGAGAATGTGGAGTCCGGCAAGCGTGGGGCCAACGCCAAAGCGAAAGGTGCAAAGGTGAGCGCGTCCCGAAATGGCGGTGCAAACAAGCCTACAAGCAAGAAGCCCGCGACTCGTACCAAGCGGGGCTCTGCAACGGGACACGGAAAGGTCATCCCAACTTAACAACGGTCTGTGCGCGTCTGCTGCCCCACGCCCACACTTCGTCCCACACCAAACCGTTTCCCGCACACTCAGCGCCCAGCCTCGCTACGATCCTCCTGTATCGAGTGGCGGCAGTCTGACCGCCAAACAGGAGGGCACTCCGTGCCGCATACCACCACACCCGCATCCAGCCACGTCACTGACCTGGCCCTGCTCCTCACGCTGTCGACCTTGTGGGGCGCGTCGTACACGTTCATTCGGGCGGGCGTGGAGACCATTCCGCCGCTCACCTTCATCGCCGCCAGAACGGTGATCGCGGCAACGCTGCTGTTGGCGTGGATGCGCAGCCGCAATATCCGCATGCCCCGAGACAGGCAGGTCTGGATGCGCTTCGGCGTGCAGGCGCTGCTCAACAGCGTCGTGCCGTTCACGCTCATCGCCTGGGCCGAACGCTCGGTGGGGGCGAGTCTGGCGACCATCCTGAATTCCACATCGCCGGTCATGGTGTTTCTGGCCACGGCGTTCGTTACGCGGCACGAATCGGTGTCGTTGCGCAAGCTGGTCGGCGTGATTGCCGGGTTTGTCGGCACGTGTTTTGTGATTGGGCCGAGCGCGTTCGATGGGCTGGGAGGCCAGCTCGTTGCGCAACTGGCCATCCTGGCGGCCACGGCGTGCTATGCAGGCGCGGCCATCTACGGCCGGTCGTTCAAGGGGCTGCACCCTGCGGCGCCTGCTACCGGTTCGTTGCTGATGGGCGCGTTGGTGCTGACGCCCACCAGTCTGCTTGTGGATCATCCTTGGGCACTTCAGCCTTCTGCGCGTTCGCTGATGGCGTTGGTGGCGCTGGCGGTGTTCTCTACGGCCCTCGCGTTTGCCATTTACTTCCGGCTCATTCAAACGCTCGGCGCGATCGGCACGACTGCGCAGGCCTATCTGCGCGTGCCGATCGGGGTAGCGATCGGCGTGGTGTTTCTGGGGGAATCGTTGCCGCCTTCAGCGTGGATCGGGCTGGCGTGTGTGGTGGTGGGGGTGGCGGCAATGTCGATGCCGGCACGGGACACGCAAGTGCTGCGGGCGTAGCGCGGCACAACCGCATCACCGCGTCGATGCGTCACCGCTCCCCATCCCCCACATGACCCGCCGCCAGCCGCTTGAGTTCCGCGCGCGCCGCGGCCAACCGGGAGTGCAGCACCGTGTTCTCGATCAGCAACAGCAGCAGCACAAAGCTCGCACCCAACAGCCCGAACATGCGGCCGGCATAGAACCCCAGGTCATACCGCCCGCCGTTGAATACGGCGCTGAGCGCGACATCGCAGATCCACACGCACAGCACCACCATCAGCCAGACATCGAGCGTCAGGTGCGGGCGGCTGCGCCAGAGCGCGACCAGCGCAGCCACGCAAAAGCACCACGTGCCGCCCGCCACGATGCCCATGGTGCGCGTGTAGCGGTTGGCGGCCATGATGGTGGGCAGCAGGTGATCGCCCACGGTGGCAAGTAACACGCAGGCGATGGACGCGCCCAGCACGGCCCCCACGGTGGCCAGCGCCGTTTGTCGCGTCAGCGTGTGGACTGGGAAGCGGCCGGGCTCGCGCTCTTCGCGGCTTTTGAGCACGGCGTAAGCGATGACAAACAGCGGAAAGCCCGTGTGCCAGAACATGTAGATCCAGGCGGTGCTCTGTGGCCCGGCGCCCAGCAGGCCACCGGATGCGAACAGCCCCGGAAATGACAGCAGGTGCCCCACCGCCGTGGCGGCCGTGAACAGGTAGCCGCTGGCGAGCGCCAGCATTGCGCGCGACCGCGTGATGGCGAACTGCCCGAAGAGCAGCGCGGCGGTAATCAGGTCATTGAGGATGAGGGCCGATTCGTAGATCGGCACGAACGATGGAAGTTGCGCCAACTGCACCTTGGCGAACGGCACACGGCCGACACCAGCACCACCAGCGACAGTATGGCCACTGCCTGCGCCATCCAGTATGTCCGGCGTCCTGGCGAGAGGTTCAGCAACAAGCCTCGCTGCATGTCCAGCGTTTCCGTCATCCCGTTGGCCCCCTTGCGGTGACTGTGTCACTCGTTCGCTTGTGGTGTGACTTGCTGTGCGACTGCGCAGCCCGGGTGCAACCCCTGCTATAGACGCGTGATAGTCAGCGGCCTGCCCGATGTCAACGCGGCGAAGGGGTAGAACTTTCAGGCCTGGTGCCGCTGGCGGCCAGCAGGGTGTTACGGGGAACGCCCGAGTGCGGCTTGCGTTGTGCGGGAATAGACTGGTGGCCACCCCACGGCACCGCCCTGCAAAGGAGTGCGCATGCAACCTCATTCCACCACTGCCGCCACGGCAACCCCCGCCACGAACGACGCACTGGTTCTGCGCGACGACCACGACGGCGTCGTCACCCTGCGGCTGAATCGGCCCCTGCAGTTCAACGCGTTGTCTGAAGCCATGCTCGATGCGCTGCAGCGCGTATTGGACGACATTGCACAAGATGCGACGGTGCGCTGCGTGGTGCTTGGCGCCGAGGGCAAGGCGTTCTGCGCCGGGCACGACCTGCGTGAAATGCGCGGCACGCCGGAGCTTGCGTATTACCGGGCGCTGTTTGCGCGCTGCAGCGTGGTAATGCAGGCCATTCAGGCGCTGCCGGTGCCGGTCATCGCGCGCGTGCATGGCGTGGCAACGGCGGCGGGTTGCCAGTTGGTCGGCAGTTGCGATCTGGCCATTGCCTCGGATGCGGCGCGGTTTGCGGTGTCGGGCATCAACGTCGGGCTGTTCTGCTCGACGCCAGCGGTGGCGTTGTCGCGCAACGTGCTCGCCAAGCGCGCGTTCGACATGTTGGTGACTGGGCGCTTTATCGATGCGGCCACGGCGGTCGACTGGGGCCTGATCAACGAGGCTGTGCCGGCGGCGGACCTGGATGACGCGGTTGCCCGCAAGGTGGCGGACATCGTGTCGAAGAGCCCCACCGCCATCCGCTATGGCAAGGCGATGTTCTACCGGCAACAGCAGATGCCGCTTGCCGATGCCTATGCTTACGCAGGCGATGTCATGGCCCGCAACATGATGGATGAAGATGCCGGCGAGGGCATCGATGCCTTCCTGGAAAAACGCCCCGCCCGCTGGCGCGCGTAGGCGCTGTTGGGGCGGGGTCAGGCGGCCGTGCCCGGACATCGCGACTGAGCGCCGCCTGCGCTCGGGCGCCGGATACGCGGTTGGGTGGCAGCCAGCGAATGCGACGCCATCACGTTTGCGCGAGAAACGTAGCGATGCGATCGGCAATCGCATCGGGTGCATCTTCCAGGCTGTAATGTCCAACGCCAGGCAACCGATGCACCGGTGCATCCGGAAACAGCTCGCTGAACAGCGGCAGGAAATGTTCCGCATGCAACGTGCGATCGGCCATGCCCCAGATCGCCATGGCGGGTTTGGTGACAATGGCACGGCGCGCTGCAGCGTCCGGCAGTTCAAAACGATGCGCGCCGGTAGCAAAGCCTTTGGCCCAGCCAATGGCGCCCGCGCAGTCCGCCGGCGTCGCAAAGCGCGCGCCGTACGCCTGCAACCACGCATCGTTGATGAGCCCGTGGTCTTTAAAGCCATTGAGCTTCAAGGTGCTGAGGATATTGAAGCCGAGTTCACCCAGTACGGCTTCAAGACGCCCCTCGGATTCGGCCCGCACGATCCACTGAAACCACGGCGATACCGCCGCATTGGCGGCCAGACGTTCACCCAGCGTCGCCTGCCCGAACGGCGTCGGCCCATTGACGCTGACAATGCGCCGCATGCGGTCCGGATGCCGTGAGGCCAACCCCATCCCGACTGGTCCGCCAAAGTCGTGCATGACGAGCGTGAGATCGCGCAGGTCCAGCGCAAGCACGAAGCGCTCGAGGTTGTCGATGTGGTCTTGCAGCCAGTAGCTGCGTGATGGCGGCGTTCCGCTCTTGCCGAAGCCCATGTGGTCGGGCACCACCATGCGGTGGGTGCGGCGCAGCACCGCGATCAGGTGTCGGAAGAGGAAACCCCACGTGGGCTCGCCATGCAGGCACAGGACGACTTCGCCATTGGCGGGGCCCTCGTCCACGTAATGCATCGGAAAGCCCGGTGCATCGGTAAAGCGAGGTGCATAGGGGTACATCCCATCGAACGTATCAGTACGCATACCGTGCCTCTCTTCATTCATGTGGTTGCAAAATAAAACCGTTGCGTTATAGCAGTCGAGGTTTTATATTGCAACCACATTCAATGTGAGGGCGCGCACGGTATGCGCGATGCAGATGGTCAAACGTACGAGCCACGCAGATTCTCTTTGCGGCGTTGCCAGGCCGCTGGACGCCATTGGCGACGGGTGGTCGCTGCTTATCGTTCGCGATGCGTTTGACGGCCTGCGCCGCTTTGGTGAGTTTCAGCGCAGTCTCGGACTGTCGAAGAACATCCTGGCGGTGCGCCTGCGCAACCTGGTTGCGCACGACATTCTCGAGACGGTGCCGGCGTCCGACGGCAGCGCGTATCAGGACTACGTGCTGACCGAGAAAGGGCGCGCGCTGTTTCCCCTGCTGGTGGCGCTGCGGCAGTGGGGTGAAGCGTTCTGCTTTGCGCCGGATGAGGCGCACGTTGTACTCGTCGACAAGGCAACGGGTAAGCCGGTGCCTCGCCTTGAACTCCGTGCGCAGGACGGGCGCGCGCTGGCACCGGAGGATACGGTGGTCGTCCACCCATCGGCCATCAGGCCGACGAAGCGCCAGCGGGCGAAGGCGGGCTGAGCGTTAGCGCTCAGGCGCGAGCCGCCGTTTCACTCGGCAAGACCCAGCCGTTCGAGCAGGCGCCGGGTATCGGAAGGCGCTTCGACCTTTTTATCGTTATCAGCGGATGCGATCGGCCCAGCGGTCGAGCGCGGCATCGGCATAGGCGCCGCTGTAGAGCGCATCGGCGCCATGCAGGCGGAGGTCGACGCGATGTCCTCTACCAGCCGCAGCGGCCATTCGATCAGGAATGCGGGTTGCCCTGTGCGCGCGGTGCGCGTCACCGATGCGGCGCGCTCACCTGCGCTTGCACGTGCATCAGGCCGGTTTGCGGCGCGTGCAGGCCCAGCGGCTCGTCGGTCAGATCGCGGGCAAGCGAATACGCCGTGATCACGGCCAGCGTGACGCCCACGATGGCCAGCATTTCCCGGGTGTCCATACGCATCTCCTCCTTGGCTCCTTAGGTTCCTTGTGTGCGTGGTTTGCGCCCTGTCTTGTCGGTGTCGGGCGGCGTTGCAGCACGGACGCAAAGTTCAGGCCTGAGGAAGCCAAATGGCGGAGTGACGCGGGTGTTTGCTGTCTTACCGTGCGCGCAACGAAGACGGCGGCACGCCCAGCAAGCGCTGAAAACTGCGGCGCATGCGCTCGGTATCGCCAAATCCGCACTCGGTGGCCACCCGCTGCATGGAGACGGCCCCGCTTTCCAGCGCGGCGCGGGCCGCCTCAACGCGCAATTTTTCCACGGCTTTTGCGGGGGTGAGACCGGTTTCGACCTGGAACGCCCGGGCGAAATGGCGCGGGCTCATGCAGGCGTGCTCGGCCAGATCGCCCACGCGGTGCGGTGCGCCCAGGTTGCGCCGCACGTGGTCGAGCAGCGGCTTGAAGCGGCCGCGTGCCGAATCCATCTCATTCAGCGCGGAAAACTGCGACTGCCCGCCCGGCCGGCGGTAGTACACGACCAACTGCCGCGCCACCGCGCGTGCCAGGCGCTCGCCCAGGTCGTCGGCGATGAGCGCGAGCGCCAGGTCAATGCCGGCGCTGATGCCGGCGCTGGTCCAGATGGGGCCGTCGTTTACGTAGATGTGGTCCGGTTCGAGCTGCACCTGCGGGAACGCGCGCGCGAACTGCTCGCTGCGGCTCCAGTGGGTGGTGGCGCGCCGGCCGTTCAGCAAGCCCGTGGCGGCCAGCAGCAGGCTGCCCGAACACACGCTGGCAACGCGCGCGCCGCGGGTTGCGCAGCGTTGCACGAAGCGGCGCGTGCGTGCATCGGCCATGGCGGCATCCACGCCGTCGCCGCCGGCAATGAGCAGCGTGTCGACCTGGCTGGCCGGGGGCAGGGCGTCGGCATCCCAGCGGGCCCCGGAAGAACTGCGTACAAGGCCAGCCTGCGCGGCAACCGTGCGCAGCGCGTAGTGGTCGTCCCGATACCGGCTGGCGACTTCAAACGCCGCCACCGGCCCCGCAGCGTCGAGCAGTTGGAAGTCCGGAAAAATGAGTACAGCGATGCGGTGGGCCATGGCAGAAAATGTGGGAGACTGGTCATTGCTGCCAACACGATAGAGCGCGATCCTGTGAAGCGTCAACCTGCCATCACATCACTTTCAGGAGATCCGAACCATGACGACTTCCCCATTCATCGTTGTCTTTGCGCTGTACAACCGTGTCACCCAGCTCGACTTCACCGGTCCGCATGAGGTGTTCTGGCGGCTGCCCGGCGCGCAATGCGTGGTGGCTTCCGCAGCCGGTGGTGAGATCCATGCCGATGGCGGTCTCACCATCTCGAACGTGCAGAGGTTGGCGGACATTCCGCATGCTGACCTGATTTGCGTGCCCGGCGGTTTCGGTGTGATCGAAGCCATGGAAGACGCAGAGTTCGTGCGCCAAGTGCGGCGCCTGGCCGACGGCGCACGCTATGTGACGTCCGTCTGCAGCGGCTCGCTCGTGCTGGGCGCGGCGGGGTTGTTGCAGGGCAAGCGCGCGGCCTGCCACTGGGCATGGCGCAACCTGCTGCCCGCGTTTGGCGCCACCGTCGACGAAGCCCGCGTAGTGCGTGACGGCAACCTCATTACCGGCGGCGGCGTGACCGCGGGCATCGATATGGCGCTGACGGTCATGGCCGACATTGCCGGTGCCGAGCATGCGCAGGCCGTGCAGCTCGGTATCGAATATGCCCCCGCGCCGCCGTTCGATTGCGGCCGCCCCGAGCGTGCGGCACCGGAGATTCTTGCAGCAGTGACGTCGCGGCTGGATCATTTGCGTGCGGATCGCCATGACGCCGTGCAGCGGGCGGCGCAGCGCCTCTGAGCGCCGGCGCCGGGCGGAGCCGGATTGCGGCGACAATGGCGTCTTTCGACGTATCCACGCTCCAGACTGGCGCCGCATTCTGCATGAACACACCGTCTTCCCAACCCAACGCCCGTGGTCCGATCGGCATCGTTGCTGCCCTGCATGAAGAGATCAACGAATTGCTGACATGGCTGTCTGACGCGCAGTGCATCCACATTGGCAGCCGAGATTTCTGGACCGGCCGGCTGGACGGCCATGCTGTGGTTGTGGTGCTGTCGCGTGTTGGCAAAGTGGCGGCGGCGTCCACCACCGCGGTGCTGATCACGCAGTTCAACGTACGCGCGGCCGTGTTTGCCGGTGTGGCCGGCGCGCTGGCCCCGGGCGTTGCCGTGGGCGACGTGGTGGTGTCGGAAGAACTGCTGCAGCACGATGTTGACGCGTCGCCGCTATTCCCGCGCTGGGAGATTCCGCTGACCGGCATGGCGCGTTTTCCCGCCGACGCGGCACTGGCCAGCGGGCTGCTGGAAAGCGCCGGCGCCGTGTTGGCGGATCCGCATGCGCTGCTCGGTCCGGATGTCATGCGGGCGTTCGGGATTGCCGCGCCGCAGGCGCATCGTGGTCTGATCGTCAGCGGGGACCGCTTCGTCTGCACCTCGGCGGAAAGCGCGGTGCTGCGCACGGCATTGCCGGATGCCCTGGCCGTCGAGATGGAAGGCGCCGCGGTGGCGCAGGTGTGCCACGAGTGGGGCGTGCCGTTTGCCGCCATCCGCACGATTTCCGACCGCGCGGATGACGCGGCCAGCGTGGACTTCGCGCAGTTCATCACCCAGGTGGATTCACGCTACGCCGTGGCCATCCTGCGCAAATGGCTGTCGACGGCCGCTGGCGCCTGAACGGCTTAATGACCCTTCGCGGCCAGATACTTGTCGAGTGCGTTGGCGCGCTCGCTTAGGCGGAAGATTTCGTTCTCCAGGCGCTGCAGATCGTCGAGCTTGCCCTTGCCGTAGATGGCGGTCTCAAAGGCCGCTGTTCTGGTGTGGAAGTCCTGCCACGCCTGCTCTGAACTCACCAGTGCGTCGTTCGCCTTGCCGTCCAATGTGCCGAGCAGCGTCTTGTACGTACGGTCGAGGCGCTTAGTCTGCGCGGCCTTCTCTGCAGACAGGCATGCGCCGATCGCGTCGGCGTTGTCCGGCGCCTTGTCGACGCAGGCATAGAGCCTGGTGGTAATGCCCTGGGGTGCGCGGCGCTTGATGCCGTTGGCCAGGCTCTCGGCTGCAAATGCGCCGGTGCTGTGTGTCAGCAGCACAACGGCAACGGGAAGGGCGAGCGTCTTCAGTGTCGTCAGCGTGTTCAAGAAGTGACTCCTGATCGCATGTCTGTGACCCGTCCTGAATAAGGTTGACACTTTTTCCCCGACAGGGAGTGAGCGTCAAGATGGAAGGGCAGAAGAAGCGAACGCAGAGGGACTACACGCTGGCTTTTAAGTTGGCAGTGGTTGAGCAGGTGGAAAAAGGCGAGCTGACCTACAAAGAGGCACAGCGACGCTATGGCATTCAGGGTCGCTCGACGGTGCTGGTATGGTTGCGCAAGCACGGACGACAGGACTGGAGCGCCTCAGCGGAGGCCAAAACCACGATGGAAAATCAAAGCAGCCAGCGCAAGTCGCTCACGCCAGAGCAGCGCATCAAGGAATTGGAAGTGCAGTTGCGGGAGGCCCAAGAGAAGGCACGCCTGTTCGAGGCGGTGATCGACGTGATCCAGAAAGAGCATGGGGCGCGCGTCGTAAAAAAGCCTTCGGGCAGGTCCTCACGCAAAAGCTCGTCCAAGGGCTGAGTGTGGGCAGGGCCTGCCGCTACATTGGCATCAGCCGCCAGGCGTACTACAAACGCCAGCAAAGCGAGACACGGCAAAGCGCGCGTGAGGCCAAGGTCTGTGCGTTGGTCAACCACTTACGGCTGCGCCAGCCGCGCTTGGGTACGCGCAAGCTCCAGCACGTGCTGCGCACGCCCCTGGCCGAGGCAGGCATCCAGGTTGGCCGGGATCGCCTGTTCGATATCCTGCGTGCAGCCCGGCTGCTGGTCGTGCCGCAGCGGGCGTATCACAAGACCACACACAGTCATCATCGCTTCCGGCGCCATCCCAATCTGCTCAAGGACGGCCCGAACCAGGTCATCCCCACCGGGCCGGAGCAGGTCTGGGTGGCCGACATTACCTATCTGCCGACCGCCCAGCGCTGTGCGTACCTGAGTCTGGTGACTGACGCCTACTCGCGCAAGATCGTGGGCTACCGCGTGCATGACAGCCTGCATGCCGAGTCGGTCGCCCAGGCGTTGAAGATGGCGCTGAAGACGCGCCATACGCGACAGCCTCTGGTTCATCACTCGGATCGGGGCATCCAATACTGTTCAGCCGAGTACCAGCGCATCCATCAGCGGCACGGCATCACGTGCTCCATGACCGACGGCTACGACTGCTACCAGAATGCCCTGGCCGAACGGGTCAACGGCATCCTCAAAGGGGAGTTGCTGCTCAAGCGCCCCGCCGACCTAGAGCAGGCCGCACGCATGGTGGCGCAGGCCGTGCATATCTACAACCACGAACGGCCTCATCTGGCCTTGAAATACAAAACGCCCGATGCGGTGCATCGGGCGCTCGCTGACTGAGCACTGTGTCAACCTATGGCAGGACTTGACACTGCGATGCGTGAAGGGGGGGCGTACCAGTCTATCGGCTCGCCCACACACCTGCGATCAACCAGGCAGGTGAGGCCGCAGGTTGCGCAGGGCGTTTTCCACGTAGGCTTCTTTCTCGCCGACGGGCGCGACGTAGTGCACCGCTTCTGTGGCGGCTTCGATGCCTTCCGTGCGTGCAATCGCCCATGCCGCCAGGTACGGCGAAGCAAAGCACCCGCCCGCCGTCGCCACATTGCCGTTGGCGTAGAACGGCTGGTTCAGCACTTCCACGCCGGTTTCCTGCACCCAGGGTTTGGTGGTCAGGTCCGTGCAGGCCGGGACGCTGCCCAGCAGCCCCAGCTTGGCCGATACCAACGTCCCTGAGCAGTGCGCCCCGATTAACTGGCGTGACGGATCGAGCGCCAGACGCGCCATCAAGGCCGGATCGGACACCACATCGCGTGTGCGGATGCCGCTGCCGACCGCGTCGCCGTGGCGCTGCAGGAGGACGGCATCTCCGTGTCGACCGCAGAGCCGTTTGCGACGTCCAAGCAGGTACCGCATGCGCTGCGGCTGGCGCTTGGTTCCGTCGCGCTCGACCGGCTCGATGCCGCGTTGCAGACCGTCAGGCAGCGCGTGGAAGCACAGAGGTATCGATAACGAAAACCGTGCCAAAGCGCGTGCGCTTGCCTACACTCTCGTCGCAACGAAATCGCCCAAATTTGTCCATAGGAGACCTCATGAAGAACTGGCTTGCAACGATGGCCGGATGGGCGCTCTGCGCATGCGCAGCGTTCGGTAGCGCCGCCCATGCGGCCGATGCCCCGGATGACGGCGCGACGCTGACCGTCAACATCGGTACGGACCACCGCACGTTGTCACGCGACGCCTTACTGCACGATCCACGCCTGACCAGCGTGACGGTGGAAGACCAGAATCTGAAGCGCCGCCTGACCTTCAAGGCGATCCCGGTGACGGCGCTGTTCCAAGGGCAGACGGTCAGCCCCGACGCCAGCGCCACCACCGCCGCCAGCGACGGCTACGTTTCGCACCTGCCGATGCGCCTGTTGCTGGGCGATCGCGCCGACGGCCCGCGCGCGTGGCTGGCCGTGGAAGACCCCGCCGCGCCGTGGCCGGCGCTCAAGGGCCAGGACATTGGCCCGTTCCGGCTGATCTGGACGGCGCCGCCGGCCAAGGCGTCGGTCGTGAACGAAAGCCTGTGGACTTACAGCATCGTGCGCATCGACGTGGCCGCGCTGCCGGGCGAGCGCTTCGCGGCTATCCGGCCCGCAGCAGGGCTGCCCGCAGATGGGCCTGTCATGCGTGGCTTCGCCACGTTCCAGCGCGTCTGCTTTTCGTGCCATACGCTCAATCGGGCTGGCGATGCCAACCTGGGCCCCGATCTGAACGTGCCGTACAGTCCGGTGGAATACCTCGGCGATGAGAAACTGCGCCACCTGATCCGCGATCCGCAATCGCTGCGCTGGTGGCCCAACGCACGCATGGCCGGCATCGACGAGAAGACGCTGTCCGATACGGAGCTCAACGATCTGCTGGCGTACTTGCACCATATGACCAAGCGCAAGGCGGCAGCGCAATGACCGGCGCTATTCGGTAGCCCAGTCGACCAGCTTGGCGATGGTGTTCATGTTGCGGGCCGTCCCCGTCTTGGCGGCGGGGATCTTGAGTTTGGAATCGGCCATGCCGTCGCCGTAGTGCACGTAGATTTCGCGCGTGCCCAGTGCCATCTCTTCCGTCCGAAGGCCGGTGGCGGCGGCCAATGCATCGGGGGGCGGTGGGGTATCCAGAAAGATCGCGACCGTCCGGTTGGGCGCCGCTGTCTTGAACGGATTGCCTTCCAGCACCGCTGCCAGCTCCGCTCCCGTGCGCACGAGCACGCCCACGGGTTTGCCGGCGTAGTCCTCCAGGCAGCGTTCGAGCTTCGCCTTGATGGTCGCTTCCGCGAGCCGGCTCCGAAAAACCACGTTGCCGCTCGCAATGTAGGTGCGTACCCCAATCAGCCCGATCGATTCACACATCGCACGCAGCTCGGCCATGGGCAGTTTGCCAGTGCCGCCGACGTTGACTGCGCGCAGGAAGGCGATGTAGCTGGGCATGCGGTCTCCGGTTCTGATGTTTGTCTGGCTTATCAACGGCTCACAGGCGCGCTCGAACTAGCAACATTCTGTTACGAGATTGACGAATGTGTTTAACCCGCCCCGCTGCGCGACTTGTATTCTCCGCCCCGAAGTCATCGAGCCCGGATCGGCCCCCTCATTTGTCGAGTCGAGTGCCGCATCCTGCATTTGCGCATAAGGAGAACACCATGTTTAAGAAAATTGCACCGGCCCTGATTGTGGCAACGCTCGCCGGCCTGACGGCACTGCCCGCAGCAGCGGATGACCTGCGCAATGCGCTGGGTGGCGCGCTGGGTGGGGCGGGCGGAGCGGCCGTTGGCGGCGCGCTCGGCGGGCAGACCGGCTCCGTGATCGGCGGGGCGATCGGCGGCGGCGCGGGCGGCGCCTTGACGGCCAACGGCCGCGAGCGCAAGGGCGCCATCGTGGGCGGTGCATTGGGCGGCGGCGTGGGCGCGGCTGCAGGTAATGCGATGGGTGGCCACGCGGGCGGCATCGTGGGCGCTGGCCTGGGCGGCGGTGCGGGCGCAGCGCTGGGCGGCAACGTGCAGCGCAATTCCTACTCCGACCGCGACGACCGCGGCTACCGTCGCCACGGCAAACATCACCACCACCACTGATCTGATGCGCCGGTGCGCTCGATACTGAGCGCACCGCCACCTTCCTGCTTTCTTTCCGGCGACGGCGCTGTCCGTGTCCGTCGCGCGGTGCGTCGGCCAAAACAGTCACCGAGACTCGCCGTTGCCACGTGTGCCGCCTACCATACCGAGACGGCCCCGTTCGGCCCGCACACGAAGGAGAGCGCCATGACCCAACGTTTCGACGCCATCATCATCGGCACTGGGCAGGCCGGGCCGCCGCTGGCTGCGCGCTTGTCCGGCGCCGGCATGAAGGTGGCCATCATCGAGCGCGGCCGCTTTGGCGGTACGTGCGTCAACACCGGCTGTATTCCCACGAAGGCGATGGTGGCCAGCGCCTATGCGGCGCGCATGGTGCAGCGTGCGGCTGAATACGGTGTGGTGATCAATGGCGGCGTCTCTGTCGACATGCAACGCGTAAAGGCCCGCAAGGATGAAATTTCCGGCCGCTCCAGCCACGGCGTCGAGCAATGGGTACGCGGCCTGGAGCACGGCACGGTTTTCCAGGGCCACGCCCGCTTCGAGAGTGCGCGTACGGTGCGCGTCGGCGACGAACTGCTCGAAGCCGAGCGCATCTTCATCAACGTCGGCGGCCGGGCGTTGGTGCCGCCCATGCCCGGGCTCGATCAGGTGCCGTTTCTGACCAACTCCACCATGATGGACGTGGATTTCCTGCCCGAGCACCTTGTTGTGATTGGCGGGAGCTACGTCGGGCTGGAGTTCGGCCAGATGTTTCGCCGCTTTGGATCGCGCGTGACGATTGTCGAGAAAGGCCCGCGCCTGATCGCGCGCGAAGACGAAGACGTATCGCAGGCGGTGCGCGAGATTCTGGAAGCGGAAGGCATCGACGTGCAAGTCAACGCCGATTGCCTGAGCGTGCGACGCGACGGCGCCAACGTCGTGGTCGGCCTGGAGTGCGGCAGCGGCGCGCGCGAGGTATCCGGCTCGCATTTGCTGATGGCCGTCGGGCGCGTGCCTAATACCGACGATCTCGGCCTCGACAAGGCCGGGGTGGAAATGGACAAGCGCGGCAATATCCGCGTGGACGAACAGTTGCGCACCAATGTTCCCGGCATCTGGGCCCTGGGCGATTGCAACGGCCGGGGCGCATTCACGCACACGGCTTACAACGACTACGAAATCGTCGCGGCCAATCTGCTTGATGGCGACCCGCGCAAGGTGTCGGACCGCATCCAGGCGTACGCCATGTATATCGACCCGCCGCTTGCGCGTGTCGGCATGTCGCTGTCGGAAGCGAAGCAATCGGGGCACACGCTGCTGGTCGGCAACCGCCCGATGACGCGTGTCGGCCGCGCGGTAGAGAAGGGCGAGAGCCAGGGCTTCATGCGCGTGGTGGTCGACGCGCAGACGCACGAAATCCTGGGCGCGTCGATTCTCGGTGTGGGCGGCGATGAGGCGGTGCATTCGCTCCTCGACGTGATGTATGCCAAGGCGCCGTACACCACTATCAGCCGCGCCATGCACATTCACCCCACGGTGTCGGAACTGATTCCCACGTTGCTGCAGGGCATGGAGCCTGTGCAGTAACGTCGCGCATGGCGCACGAAAAACGAAGGGCGCCTTGCGGCGCCCCCAACATCAACCTGCTGTGCGTGCCGCTCAGGGCACGATCGAGAGAAACAGGTACGCCGCAAAGATTGCCAGATGCACGACGCCTTGCAGGATGGTTGTGCGGCCCTTGCCCAGCGTGAGCGACGACACGATCAGCGTCAGGAACAGCAGCACCATTTCCTTCGGGCCCAGACCCAGTTCGAGCGGTCGGCCGATCCAGATGAACACGGCGGCCACGGTCGGTATGGTCAGGCCGATACTCGCCAGCGCCGAGCCCAGCGCGAGGTTCAGGCTTGTCTGGATGCGGTCTGCATTGGCGGCGCGCAGGGCGGCCAGGCATTCGGGCAACAGCACCAGCGCGGCGATGACAATGCCGACGGTGGCCGGCGGCGCGCCTGCATTCAGGATGGCCGCTTCCACCGATGGCGACAGCACCTTCGCCAGACCGACGACAGCCACCAGCGACACCATCAGCAATACCGCGCTGAGCGCGGCCACGCGTGCGGGCGGCGGTGGGGCGTGCATGTCTTCGTTGGCGCTGTCGACGAGGAAGTAATCGCGGTGGCGGATGGTCTGCACGATGACGAAGCAGCCGTACAGCACCAGCGATGTCACCCCGGCAAATGCCAGCTGCGACGACGTCATGACCGGGCCCGGCGTTGAACTCGTGTAATTGGGCAGCACCATGGTCAGTGTGACGAGCGCAGCCAGCACGGCCAGCGCCGCGGTGGCGCCCGGCGCCTGGAAGGCTTGCTCACGGTGGCGCAGGCCGCCCACGAACAGGCATACGCCTACGATCCCGTTGCAGATGAGCATGACGGCGGCAAACACCGTGTCGCGTGCCAATCCCGCTTTCTCTGGCCCGGAAGAGAGCATCACCGACACGATCAGCGCGACTTCGATCACCGTCACGGCAATCGCCAGGACCAGCGTGCCGAAGGGCTCGCCCACCCTGTGCGCGACGACTTCGGCATGGTGGACGGCGGCGAAGACGGCACCGGCCAGCGCAAGCGCCATCAGCGCGATCAGCCAGCCCGGGGGCGTCATGAACGAGCCGCCCACCAGCACCACCCAAGCCAGCAGCGGCGCGGCGATTGTCCAGGGGGGCAGCTTGTTGGAAGAAAGGGCCACGGGGTTCTCCTTGTTGTTGCCTCAACGCCGGCATGCGGCGAAGGGGGGGGTGCGGTGTGGCCCGAATATAAAGCATGTGCGGAGCATCAGCCCGCACATATCGCGTAAGTCATACCAGCGCCATCACGGGGCGACGGCCGTGGCCGACACCTCCCGGCTCCAGTAGGTCGGCAGCGCGCCATACGGGTTCGGCAACGTCTTGTTGGTGATGAAGACGGCAGCAGCGCCCTTGCCTGACGCGTTGCGAACGAACGTTTGCATCTGCGCGGCCGACGCCGCGTAGACGATGTGCGCAAAGCGTGCCGTCGGATAGTTGGCCTGCCACGCCAGCGGCGCATAGCTGGCGTAGTGCCGGGCGCTGTCTTCAAATACGACGAGCTGGTCTGCCACCGGCAGGCTGGCATAGATCTCCGGCACATTGGTGCCGGGGTTGCCCGTAACTGTGTAGTTGGGCGACAACCCCTTGATGTAGTTGTAGACCGACTGATAGAACTGCATATGCGCGGTTGTGCTGTCGGCCGTCATCTCGTCGATGAAGAAGCCGTCGACCTGGTACAACGCCTGGTAGGTGTTGATGTCCTGCACCACAGCCGACAACGGCCGGTTTGCGTACGAGCTGGACACGTACCCGATCACCTTGCCGCCTGCAGCACGCACTTTGGCGACGGCGGCAACATAGTTGGCATCCTGCGTGGTGCCAGGACCGCTGTTCGGGTTGAGGATGACCGTGGTGGGTACCGACGTTGCCGCGGTGGCCAGCGCACTCCATTGCGTGGCGCCCGTGCCCGCCGGATAGATGTAGGACGGCACCAGCAGCCCTTCAGCGCGCGCATGCGATGCGCCCATCAGCGCACCGGACACCAGCGCGAAGGCTGCATAGGCGGCCCGCGCGAAGCTGCGCTTTGCGTTGCCCTTTTGCGATGCCACGGTCAGCGTGGCGGATGCAGGCGAACGCCCCCCCGTTTGTATCGTTTTCATTGTGTGCCCCCCGACCACGCCATTCTGTGCGTGCGTCATCAGGCCCGCTCCCGTTGCGGGTTGGCGGGCAACTGGCTGACTTCGTCCAGCGAAGTCCCTATAGCTTTGCGTCGCCGGATCACTCCGGTTTTGCCCAGACCTCTGGGTGAGAACCCATTGGAAAGAGACTCTACCGGGGCCGCGCCGGCCCGGCAAACGGAGATTGCGCAAAAGGGGCTGGCAGCCATGCGAAGCGTTGTCGGCAGCCCACGTTGCGCATTGCCACGGCCATCCACCATCGCCTCGCTCGCCGGCAAACGCGCCATGCTGATCGTCACCACGGGCGGTTGGGAGTCGCACTACAGACCGCGCGGCATCAATGGCCCGATCGACGAGATCCTGTTCCCGATCCAGCACGGCTTCCTGTATTACCCCGCTTTCGATGTGGTGCCGCCGTTCGTGAGCTACCGCACCGGGCGCATGGACGAGGCACGCTTTGCGCGGATCACGCAGGCGCTGGCCGAGCGACTGGACACCTTGTTCACCACTGCGCCGATCCCCTTCCGCCGGCAGAATGCGGGTGATTGCGACATTCCGGCGCTCACGTTGCGGGATGGAATCGCACCCGGGAAATCAGGCTTCGCTACGCATCTTGCGTAGACCCCTGCGTGACGACGGGCGCTACAATTCGAGCTTCACTTCCGGCGGCGCGCTGTAGCGGATACAGCGCGCCGCCGCGTTTGTTTCTCGTCCCCCCTTTCTTGTCGGCATGGCGTCTCACGCGGTTCTCACGGCTCTGGTCAATGTGCTGCTCGGCATGGGCCTTGGCGTTGCAGGCGGTTTGCTCGGCATTGGCGGCGGGCTGATCGCCATTCCTGTGCTCGGCTATCTGTATGGAATGGACCAGCACCTGGCTCAGGGCACTGCGCTGGTGATGATTGCGCCCAATGTGCTGATCGGCTTCTGGCGCTATCACCAGCGGCATCCGGTGCATCTGCGTTCCGTCGCGCTGATCTGCGTGTTTTCGATGGCGGCGACCTACGTTGCCGCACGTTTTGCAGCGGGCCTCGATGCCCATCTGCTGCATACGGCGTTTGCGGTATTTCTGATCGTGCTGGCGCTGTACTTTGCCTCGCAGCTCAAAGAGAAGCCGCATGCCGGTGATACGGCGCACGCTGCTCCACGTGCCATGCCGGCCGCTGCCCTGCCATTGATGGGCGTCGCCAGCGGAGCGATGTCGGGCATCTTCACGGTGGGCGGTGGGCTGGTGGTGGTGCCGGCGCTGGTGACGTTCTTCGGAATGCCGCAGACGCGTGCCCAGGGCATGGCGCTCGCGCTGGTGGTGCCGGGCTCGTTGATCGCACTTGCCACGTATGCGCATGCCGGCCATGTGGATTGGGGAACGGGCATCCCGCTGGCGGCCGGTGGTATTGCGAGCGTGTCGTGGGGTGTCGCGTTGGCGTATCGCTTTTCAGCGCGGCGTCTGCGGCTGGCGTTTTGCACCGTGCTGCTGGGTACCGCGCTGATGATGCTGCTGGTCAAGCCAGCCTGATTGGCTGATTTTTTCAGAACGGAGGAGGGCATCGTGTCGGAGCAAGACAAGCAGGCCGGACGCGCACGCCGGGCGCAGGTGATGGGCGACGCGTTCGTGGAACGCGCGATGAGCGGGCTGGATGCCTTCTCGGCGCCGCTGCAAGACTGGCTGAACGAGCACGCCTGGGGCAGCACGTGGCAGCGTGAGGGTATCGACCTCAAGACGCGCAGCCTCTGCACCTGCGCGATGCTCGCCGCGCTGGGCCGCAGCACTGAACTGAAGGGCCATGTGCGGGGCGCCCTCAACAACGGCGCAACCGCGGTGGAGATTCGCGAAGTGCTGCTGCATAGCGCCATCTATGCCGGCGCACCGGCTGCCATTGAGGCGTTTCGTTCGGCGCGTGAGGTGCTCAACGAACTCGGTATCGAGATCGAAGAGGCACGCTAGCGGCGCTTTGCTATGCCAACTGAGACCTGATCGACATGGATGCCTTCGACGACGATCTTACGGAGTTTGCAGCCCACGGGGCTAAACCGCTGCCGGCCCCCGCTGCGCAAGGGCATGTCGAGCACGATGGCGCCCGCATCTGGTATGCGACCTTCGGCACCGGCAGGCCGGTGATCCTGCTGCATGGCGGGCTGGGCCACAGCGGCAACTGGGGGTATCAGGTGCCGGCACTCATGACTGCCGGCTACCGGCCCATCGTCATCGACAGCCGCGGACACGGCCGCAGCACACGCGATGCGCAACCTTATGCCTACGCACGCATGGCGTCTGACGTGCGCACCGTCATGAATATGCTGCGCATCGACTGCGCGCCGTTCATCGGCTGGAGCGATGGTGCTTGCGTTGCGCTCACCCTGGCCATGCAGACACCGGAACGCGCTATCGGCGTGTTCTTCTTTGGCTGCAACATGGACCCAAGTGGCGCCAAGCCTTTTGAACCGACGCCCGTCATCGATCGCTGTTTTGCGCGCCACCGAAAGGATTACACCGCGCTCTCATCCACGCCCGGCGATTTCGATGCATTCGTCGCGGCCGTCACCGAAATGATGCAGACGCAGCCGAACGCAACGGCCGCGGAGCTGGCGGCGACGCGCGTGCCCGTGACGATCGCATACAGCGAACACGACGAGTTCATCCGCCCCGAACACGCCCACTATTTGGCGCGGACCATCCCAGATGCCCGGTTCGTGTTGCTGCCGGGCGTGAGCCATTTCGCGCCGTTGCAGAAGCCCGCGTTGTTCAACGACGCCGTGCTCGCATTTCTGCACGGGCTTCCTCCGCTGTAGGCTGCGTCAGGGCCGATGCGTTATCCACAGAAACAGTGGGTAAGCCTGTGGATAACAATGCGCGACCGCGATACCACGCGGTTCGCAGTTCTTTGCTGTCTGCGTAGGCAGGCTGGCGCGACGCGGGGTGTCGCCGCGCTGCCGATTTCAATGCGCGCTTAGTTGCGCGTGCCGGACGGGCCGTAGGTCGCCTTGATCGCCTTGTGCCGGGCTTCCATTTCCTGACGCAGGGCGCGGCGCTGCTGCGCGGCTTCAAAGCGTTCCTTTTCCTCTGCGTTGGCGGGCATCAGCGGCGGTACGTCGGCCGGTTTGCCGTCGTCATCGACAGCCACCATCGTGAAGTAGCAGCTGTTGGTATGGCGCACGACCTGGTTGCGGATGTTCTCCGTGACCACCTTGATGCCGATTTCCATCGACGTGCGGCCGGTGTAGTTGACCGACGCCAGGAACGTCACCAGTTCACCCACGTGAATCGGCTGGCGGAACACCACCTGGTCCACCGACAGCGTGACCACATAGCGGCCGGCATAGCGGCTCGCGCATGCATACGCAACCTGATCGAGAAACTTGAGGATGTGGCCGCCGTGCACGTTGCCGGAAAAATTGGCCATGTCGGGCGTCATCAGCACGGTCATGCTGAGCTGGTGGGATTGCGTATTCATGGGGCGTTGAAGCAGAAATGATGGGGAGAGCAGGGCCGCGCAGAAATGGGTACGCAACTGCCAGCCATTGTGCCGTGCGCGGCGCACGTTGTGCTGCATTGCGTGAAATTTGATGGTATCGCGCTACACTAGCGCCTTCCGCCGCAAACGATTTTCAGCCCCTCCGGTTTTCCATGCACCGCTTGCTGACCCGCCTCCTGCTCTGGCTGGTCGTCCTGGCACTGCCCCTGCAAGGGTTTGCCGCGACGGCCATGATGGCGCGCGGCGGTGCCATGGACGATGCAAGGGTTGCCCTGGCAACGCCGGATGACGGCGCCGTCATGTCCGACGGCTGCCATGAGCACGAAGATGTCGTGGCAACCGGCGCCGAGCCGAAAGCGCCAGCGCAGTCGCACTGCAAGACCTGCCCGATCTGCGCGGCCTGTTCGCTCGGGTCGGTTGTTCCTCTGGCCGCCAGTCTTGGTGTGCCTCTGGTCAAGCTGTCGGGCGCTGTGCCGCGTGGCCTCGCCGTTTCCTTCCGCAGCTTCATTCCCGAAGCGCTCCAACGTCCACCCTCGATTCGCGTTTGACGCCACTAGTCCGTCCATAGAGCGGGCTGGCCTCTGGTTCTGCGGCCCCGTGCACGACACGCGGCCGTATGTCATCACGCCTGATCGAGGTTTCTCATGCTTTCCACACGATGGTTCGTGGCCGCCGCGCTGCTGGCGTTGGCGCCGCCATGGGTTTTGGCGCAGGGCGGGGCGTCTGCGCCGACAGCTTTCCCCACTGATCCACTGAACGCGGACGCCGCTGTGCCGGCCATAGCCGCGCCGCGCACATTCGACAGTTATCACGCGTATCGCGATACCGGACCCTCGCCCTGGCGCGAGACCAACGCGGCCGTGAGCCCCCAGCCCGGCGGCGCGGCGCATGGCAGCCACGCAGGACACAGCCTGCCCGCGAGCGCGCCGCCCGCTTCCTCCAACAAGCCTGCCGGCGAGTCCATGCCCGGCATGCATCACCACTAGGAGGCGCCGTGCTCAAACCACCCACACGCCGCCTTGTCCTGGGGGCGCTGGCCGCCACGCTGCTGCTGGGCGGCTGCGCCACCATCACGGAAGACAGCGGCTTCAAGACCGTTGCCGATATGGCGCGCGAAAGGCTCGGCAAAGACGCCACGTGGCAGCGTTCACCGGAAGCACGCGACAGCGCCGCGCAACGCACGCGCGAGCTGCTGGCCCAGCCGCTGACGATGGACAGAGCCGTGCAGATCGCACTGCTGAACAACCGTGGTCTGCAGGCTTCGTATGCGGAGCTGGGGCTATCGGAAGCCGCGCTCGTGCAGGCCAGCCGCTTGCCGAATCCCGGTTTCAGTTTCAAGCGCACGCGCAGCGGCGACGACTTGTCGATCGAGCGCACGTTCTCGCTGTCGTTCCTGAACCTGCTGACGCTGCCGATGGCTACGCGCATCGAAGGCCGTTACTTCGAGCAGACCAAGCTGCTGGTCGCCAATCAGATGCTGCAGGTGGCCGCAGAGACACGCCGCGCATACGTCAATGCCGTCGCTGCGGAGCAATCTGCGCGCTATGCCGAGCAGGTTCAGCAAGCTGCCGAAGCCGGGGCCGAGTTCGCCAAGCGCCTGGCGTCTGCGGGCAACTTCAGCAAACTGGATCGCGCGCGTGAGCACGCTTTCTATGCAGAGGCCACCGCCACCTTGGCGCGCGCGCGCCAGCAGGCGCAGGCCGAGCGCGAAGCGTTGATCCGCCTGCTGGGTGTGTGGGGCGCGGATACCGGCTTCCAGTTGCCGGAGCGCCTGCCCGACCTGCCGAAGGATCGCCCTGAACTGCAGCAGATCGAGGCCTATGCGCTGCGCAACCGGCTCGATATCCAGGCGGGCAAGTTGCAGGTCGAGGGGTTGGCATCGTCGCTGGGGCTCACGCAGGCCACGCGCTTCATCAACGTGCTCGACCTCGGCTACGTGCGCAACAGCAAATCCAACGAACCACGCGAAACGGGTTACGAGATCGGCATCGAGATCCCGCTGTTCGACTGGGGCGGCGCCCGCGTGGCGCGCGCGCAGTCGATCTACATGCAGGCCGCCGATCAGCTTGCCGACACGGCTGTGCGTGCGCGTTCTGAAGTGCGCGAATCGTACGTGCGGTACCAGATCGCATATGACCTCACGCGCCACTACCGCGACGAGTTCGTGCCCGTGCGCAAGCGCATCTCCGACGAGATGCTGCTGCGCTACAACGGCATGCTCGTGAGTGTGTTCGAACTGCTGGCCGATGCGCGCGAGCAGGTGAATGCCGTGAACGGCTACATCGACGCGCTGCGCGGTTACTGGATTGCACAGACCGACCTGCAGATGGCGCTGGGCGGCAAGCTGCCGACGGCTGAAGCGAATGCGGCCACCACAGCGCCGAACCCTCCTCAAGGACATTGAACATGGTTTCCCGACGTCAATTTCTCGGCGGCACGGGCGCGGCCATGCTGGGCGCAGCGATGGTCTCGCGCGCCGGCGCAGCCTCGCTGCCCGAAGCACCGCTGCAAACGAAGCCCGTCACGCAGCCGCCCCTTGCGCCGCCCAACGGCCGGCCCTACAACCCCGTCGTGACCCTCAACGGCTGGACGCTGCCATGGCGCATGCGCGGCGGCTGGAAGGAGTTCCACCTCGTGGCCGAGCCCGTCGAGCGCGAATTCGCACCCGGCATGACGGGCCACCTCTGGGGCTACAACGGCCAGAGCCCCGGCCCGACGATCGAATGCGTGGAAGGCGATCGCGTGCGCATCTTCGTCACCAACAAGCTGCCCGAGCACACCACGGTGCACTGGCACGGCATGATCCTGCCCGCCGGCATGGACGGCGTGGGTGGCCTGTCGCAGCCGCACATTCCAACCGGCAAGACCTTCGTCTATGAGTTCGAGATGAAGAAGTCCGGCACCTTCATGTACCACCCGCATTCCGACGAGATGGTGCAGATGGCGATGGGCATGATGGGCTTGATCGTCGTGCATCCGAAAGACCCGGCGCAGCACCGCGTGGACCGCGACTTTGTCTTCCTGCTTGCCGCGTACGACATCGACCCCGGTTCCTACACGCCGCGCGTGGCCGAGATGACCAACTTCAACATGTGGACGTGGAACAGTCGCGTCTTCCCCGGCATCGACCCGTTGCCGGTGCGTCTGGGCGACCGCGTGCGCATCCGCATGGGCAACCTCACGATGACGAACCACCCGATGCACCTGCATGGCCACACCTTCGAAGTGGCCGGCACAGACGGCGGCTGGGTTCAGCCCAGCGCGCGCTGGCCGGAGGTGACGACGGACATTGCCGTGGGCCAGATGCGCGCCATCGAGTTCATCGCGGACAACCCCGGCGATTGGGCCTTCCACTGCCACAAGTCGCACCACACGATGAACGCGATGGGGCACAACGTGCCGACCATGATCGGCGTGCAGCAGAAAGACCTCGCCAAGAAGATGAACGCCCTGGTGCCCGACTACATGGGCATGGGCCAGGCCGGCATGGCCGACATGGGCGAGATGGAAATGCCTCTGCCCGACAACACGCTCCCCATGATGACGGGGCAGGGCCCGTTCGGCGCCATTGAAATGGGCGGCATGTTCACGGTGATGAAGGTGCGCCGAGATCTGCCGCGCAACAGCTATGCAGACCCCGGTTGGTACAAGCACCCCAAGGGCACCGTCGCCTACGAATACACCGGCTCCAGCATCGACGACTGAGCGATGCCTCAATCCACATCCAATACGAAACCGAGACCGAACATGCAACGCAATCTGATCCGTACGACCTTCCTGGCCGCGCTGATGTCGATAGCCGCCATCGTCAACGCCTCCGGCAATCACGCCGGCGGGCATGACCACAGCGATGCCGCAATCGGTGAACCCGGCGACGCCACCCGCATCACGCGCACGGTGCGCGTCGACATGACCGACACCATGCGCTTCATGCCCGCGCAGATCACCGTTCAGCGCGGCGAGACCATCCGCTTCGAAGTCATCAACAGCGGGCAGGTGCGGCATGAGATGACGCTGGGCACGCCGGCCGATCTCGTTGCCCACGCCGAGCAGATGCGCAAGCACCCCGAGATGGAGCACGCCGACGCCAACGCCGTCACCGTTGACCCGGGCCAGCGCGGCGAGATCGTCTGGCACTTTACGCACGCCGGCTCGATCGAGTTTGCCTGTCTGCAGCCCGGCCATTTCGAGGCCGGCATGCGCGGCGCCGTGCAGGTGCGCGGCAACAAGTCCTGACCCCTCCCCAACCATCTCGTTCGACAAGGAGCCCAACATGTTTCGTCACGCCCTGATGCTGACCGCGCTGCTGGCCGGCGCGCCGTTCGTCCACGCAGCGGAAGACGCTGCCTTTGCGTCTGCGGCTACCGCTGCCGCCCCCATGTCAGAAGGCGAGATCAAGAAGATCGACACCGCTGCGGGTAAGCTGACCATCAAGCATGGTCCCCTCGACAACCTTGGCATGGAGCCGATGACGATGGTCTTTCGCGTCCAGAATCCGGCCATGCTTGGCAAAGTGCAGGTCGGCAGCAAAGTTCGGTTTGTTGCGGAGAAAGTGAATGGCGCACTGACCGTGACGGCCCTGGAGATTCAGTAACGAGGACGCGTGCGGGCGCATGCCTGCTCGCGTTCCATGCACTGGCCGCAGTACCGATGGCTCGCCAGCCTTGGGTGGCAGAAAAGTGTGACGTCACGACAACGGCCATGCGGCGGCCAATGCGCACCGTACGCAAGCCGAGGGCTCGGCGTCAGGAATCGTCTCGGGCAGGGATGAGCCGCAGGATTCTTACGGTACAGTGAGGTCCGCCGCGGATGAGGGCCCACGTGCTGTCTTAGGGGGGGAGCGCGATCGGCTGCATCGGCGGCAAATTCTGAGTGGTTCATGCGCCACTTCAACTGCACGTTGGGGCTTTAAATTTTTCACCCGAAAAGCAACGCCCCCAAGTTTATTTTTGCGGCATCTTTTGGTTCATGCGTCATCTCACGTACCGTTTGAGCAGGGTCTCTGCAAGAAAATTCTGGTATTACTTTTCGAATGCCTCCAGCCATTTTCTCGCCCGTGCTACAAAAAATGGAAGAGCTGAAGCGATTCTGAAAAGGAAAAGCGATCAGCGGCGTATGCAGGACGTCTTTGATCGATTGAGTTATTACAACTCGGTTTCTGAAAAATTCGACCCCAGCAAGAATGCCGTGGAGTATTCAAAGTTCTTGTTGAAATCCTCCACCAGCACCATTGTCAACAAAGATTGTGAAATAGGGAGCACCTATTTCTATGATCTGGTCGACCTGATGGATTATTTTGGCCCGGGCTACAGCTTTGACTACGACTGCGGGGATGTGACTGCCGAGCCGAACCACCCGGCGTTCGTAAAAAGCCGCCCGATCAAGAGTAGCTCTCATAATGGGATTCTCTTGAAGCTCGACGCCATCCGGCATTTTTCGCTGGCACGCGACCCCATCCATTTCCACGACAAGAAGCCCATGGCGGTCTTTCGGGGGCCGTGCCATCAGGAACACCGCAGGGCGTTTGTGGAGCGATGTCATGACCTGCCAAACGTCAATATCGGCGATACTCGGAAATCGGAGATTGGAAAAGCGACTTACAAATCGCCCATGACGATTGCGGAGCAATTGCGATATCAATTCATTGTCAGCGTCGAGGGGAACGACGTTGCAACGAATTTGAAATGGATCATGGCGTCCAATTCGCTTTGCTTCATGCGGCGGCCCCGATATGAGACGTGGTTCATGGAGGGGAGGCTGATCCCGGAAGTGCATTATGTTCTGCTGAAGGATGATTATTCCGACCTCCAGGAGAAAATGGACCATTACCGGAAATACCCGGGCGATGCGCTGGCAATCGTCCGTAACGCGAACCGGTGGGTGGCGCAGTTCCTGAACCGTGACCAGGAGCGCCTGCTCGGTTTGATGGTGATCGCGAAGTATTTTCGATTGTCCGGCCAGCAGGCGTTCTGGTAAGGCTCGGGCAGGACGGCACATACCGCGTTTGATCCTGCGCAGGCCGGTTGCGTGTGAGGCCTGCAACGCATACGGCGGCGCGTTACACTCGTTGTCTTTGGCCGTCTTCGTACGCTCTTTTCGACATGTCTGCGTCTGCCCCCACCGCCGCCCAGGTACGCCCGCTTTCCGACGATCAGCAAGCCTTTTTCAAAGAGCACGGCTACGTCGTGTTGCGCGGCTTCGCCAGCCAGCAAGTGAGTGCCGCGTTGCTTGCCGCCGCACAGGACGGGCTGGCCAGCGCGGCGGCGCCGGTGGAGCTGGAAACCGACGTCGGCTATGCCGGCGCACCCCTCTCGCGCGAGGCCGAGGGCGGCCAGACGGTACGCCGCCTGCTCGACGCCGATTCGCGCGGCACGCCTTACACGGAATGGGCGCGCGACCCGCGCGTGGCCGCCGCGATTGCGCAACTGATCGGTGGCCCTGTGCATCTTTCGCTCGCGCACCACAACTGCGTGATGACCAAGCACCCCGCGTTTGGCACGGCCACCCATTGGCACCGCGACAGCCGCTATTGGTCGTTCGAACGGAACGAACTGGTGTCGTCGTGGCTGGCCCTGGTGGAAGAGACCGTCGATAACGGCTGTCTGTGGGTCATTCCAGGCAGCCACAAGCTTGACCTGCCCGCCGACCGGTTCGACGCCAAGCTGTTCCTGCGCCAGGAGCTGCCAGAGAACCGCGCGCTGATCGACACCGCGCGCCCCGTGCCGCTGCTGCCCGGTGACGTGCTGCTCTTCCACTGCAACACCTTCCATGCGGCCCGCGCCAACCAGACGGCCGCCGTCAAGTTCTCGGCAGTGTTTACGTATTACGGTCCCGATAACTACCCGTTGCCGGGCACGCGCTCGTCGGCGCGGCCCGATCCCCTGGTCGGTTGAGGTGCGCCCTCCCCCATTTGTAGGTGAGCGGCGGACAGATTTGTGTCATGCGTCTTTGTTAACGTGGTCTTCCAACGATCAACAACGGGGAACCACAATGCCGATTCAAGAAGTAACACATGGCGCGCATGTCATCTTCGTTGATCCGCTGCAACGCGATGATCATCGCTGGACGGCCCGTTTCCAGATCTGCCGCGCCGGCCACATCATCTGTGACTGGGAAGACGTTGAGATGCCCGAGGGCTTCATCTCGGCCCAGCTTGCCTTGAGTGCGAGTGTGCTGCTGGCCGACCACCGTTTGTCGAGCCTGCCGCATTAGCCTCCCACGCCATAAGCGCCCGCCCCTCCGGCGGGCGTTTTCGTTGGCACGTCAGGCGTGGATGTCCTGAGAATTCTGTGACGCGTTCATCGCCCGCAAGCGACCGTTTGCGCCCCGGTATCCGCACTTCGTCGCATGCGCGCTGACTACAGCATGGCACCCGCCTACATTGCCTCCTGACCGCCGGCCATCAACGCATCGCCGGCCACTCAGGAGACGCTCATGACTGCGATGTTTTCTCTGCCGCGCATTGCCCTGCCTCTGCTCGCGACCACACTCGCCGCGAGCGCGTCCGCCGCGACGCTGACTGTAGTGGTGGAGGGCGCACAAGGGCGCCAAGGTGCGGTGCGCGCGGCAATGTTCCGCGATACCGCCGGTTGGCTGAAGCCCGATTCGGCCGTCCGCGCTGACATTGCCGCGCTCGATAGCGTATCGGGCGGCAACGTGACCTTCGTGTATGCAGATCTGCCGGCGGGGCGCTACGCGTTGTCGGTCTTTCATGACGCGAATAACGACGGCAAACTTGGCACCAACCCGGCCGGCATTCCCATCGAGCCCTACGGTTTCAGCCGCGATGCACGTGGCCGCTTCGGTCCGCCCGCATTTGACGACGCCGCCATCGACGTGCAGGGCGACCAGCGCGTGACGATCCACCTGCACTGATGCTGAGCGAGGGCCCGTCATGCAACGCCGATCCTTTCTTGCGGCCTTGGGCGCCGCACCCTTTGGTTTGACCTTGACCGACGTGATGGCCGCCACCCCCGACCCGTGGGCTGCCGGGTTTGCAGCAGCTCGCGCGCAAACTCCATGGCTTGCCGGTTACCAGGGTGTCGGCGCCGACATGCCGACCCGCGAGGCAAAGGTGGACGGCGTCTTCCCGCCTGCGTTGCGCGGTGCGTTCTACCGAAATGGCCCGGCGCGGCATGAGATCGGCGGCGTGCGTTATCACCATCTCTTTGATGGCGACGGCCTGATCCAGCGCTACGACATCAGCGAGAAGGGCGTGACGCACCGCGGCGTGTTCGTGCGCACCGACAAGTTCGTCGCCGACACCACCGCCGGCCGGCCGTTGCGCGCGACGTTCGGCACCGCCAGCCCGGACATGGAGCCGGCAACCTCGCCGGACAGCATCAACGTTGCCAACACGAGCCTGGTGATGCACGGCGACGAGATGCTCGCGCTGTGGGAAGGCGGCTCGGCCACGCGTGTCGATCCGGATTCTCTGCGCACGCTGGGCGTACAGACCTGGCGCGACGACTACAAGGGCATGCCGTTTTCCGCCCATCCCAAGGTCGAGCCGGACGGCACGCTGTGGAATTTTGGCGTGAGCAGCGCGGCCGGTCTGCTGACCGTGTACTGCGTGGGTGCAGACGGCGCACTCAAGCGCGTGGAGTCCATCAAGGTTGCGAACATGGCGATGGTGCACGACTTTGCCGTGACGCAGCGCCACCTGGTGTTTCTGCTGCCGCCGTTCGTGTACGACGTGGATCGCTCGCACGCCGGCATGTCGTTTCTCGATTCCCATGTCTGGCGGCCGGAGCTGGGTATGCGCGTGCTGGTGCTCGACAAAGACGATGTCACGCGCGTGCGCTGGCTGGAGTTGCCGGCAGGCTTCGTCTTCCACCTCGGCAATGCGTGGTCTTCGCCGGATGGGCAGGAGATTCACTTTGACTACATCCGCTCGGACGACGCCTCGGTCGTCACCACGTCGCTGCGTGAATTGATGCGCGGGCAGATTCGCCCATCGCCCGGTGCGCGCTACACGCAGGTGCAACTCAACTTGCGAACGGGTCGGGCTGAGCAGTTCAGCAGCGCGCACGTGGCCGAATTCCCGAAGATCGACACGCGGCGCACCGCGCAGCGACATCGCGCATTGTTCATGGTGGCCCACACGGCGCCATCGTCGGATGGCGGCCCACAGGCGTTGCACAGCTTCGACACCGTCATGCGCGTCGATACGGAGTCAGGGCAGGCCGAGCAATACCGCTTCGGGCACCGCACGCTGGTGGAAGAACACGTGTTCGTGCCTGCATCGGCCAGCGCCCGTGAAGGCGAGGGTTGGCTGATCGGGACGGTATTCGATGTGGATGCCGGCTGTACGAGGCTGACGGCGTTCGATGCGCAGCATGTTGCTGCAGGGCCCGTCGCCACGGCAAGCCTGAACGGCGTGGCGCCGCTCGGGCTGCATGGATTGTTTCGCGCGGCTTAAACGCAGTGGCGGCTCAGAGCGCGTGCGTCAGCAGGCCGAAGCACTGCCGGAGGAGCGCCCGCACTCAGCCGCACTGACCCGCACTACCGGAACGCGGGCTCGTCAAAGCTGCGCAGCTTGCGCGAGTGGAGCGCCTCAACCCCGCTTTCGCGCAACAGGCGCACGGCCTCCATGCCGATGTCCAAATGCTGGCTGACACGCTGGCGGTAGAACAGGTTGGCCATGCCGCGCAGCTTCAGTTCGCCATGCAGCGGCTTGTCGGACACGCACAGCAGGGTGCCGTAGGGCACGCGCAGGCGGAAGCCGTTGGCGGCAATCGTCGCGCTTTCCATGTCGATGGCAATCGCGCGCGACTGGTTGAAGCGGCTGTACAGCGCCTGGTACTTCAGCTCCCAGTTGCGGTCGTCGGTGGAGACCACCGTGCCGGTGCGCATGCGCGACTTCATGTCGGCGCCCGACAGCCCCGTGATGCGCGCCACGGCCTCCTGCAGCGCCACCTGGATCTCGGCGATGGGCGGCACGGGCACCCACGGCGGCAGGTCTTGGTCGAGCACGTGGTCGTCGCGCACATAGGCGTGGGCGAGCACGTAGTCGCCCAGCTGCTGTGAACGCCGCAGGCCGCCGCAGTGGCCGATCATCATCCAGCAGTGCGGTCGTAGCACGGCCAGATGATCGGTGATGGTCTTGGCGTTGGACGGGCCCACGCCGATGTTCACCAGCGTCACGCCCAGGCGGTCTTCGCGCGCCAGGTGGTAGGCGGGCATCTGGGGGAGGCCCTTGATGCGGTGGGAGTCGTCCGGCGCAGGCATGCCGAGGTCGTGCTCCGTGTCGCCGGGCTCGACAAAGCGGATGTACCCTTCGTCGTTGCCGTCTTCCATGAGCTTGCGGCCGAGGGCGGCAAACTCATCGACGTAGCGCTGGTAGTTGGTGAACAGCACGAAGCGCTGGAAGTGCTTCGGGTGCGTGGCGGTGTAGTGGTACAGGCGCTGCAGGGCCAGGTCGACACGCTCGGCTGTGAACATCGACAGCGGCTGCGGTTCATCACCAACCGGGCGGTATGTGCCGTTGGCGATGGAATCGTCGATCTGCGCAAGGTCGGGCAGCGTGAACGCACCGCCGAGCGCGCGCGCCTGTTCCGGCGTGATGTCCACCGTCGACGCTTCCACCACGAACGGCAGCGGAATCGGCCGGTTGCTTACGCCCACCACGACGGGGCTGTTGTGATAGTGCAGCAGCCGTTCGATCTGCACGCGGTAGTAGTCACGGAAGAGGTCCGGTCGCGTGAGCGTCGTGCCGTACACGCCGGGATACGCCACTGTGCCCCATGCCGGCCGGGCGTCGCTCACCAGCGTTTTCGGGTCGACGGTGATGCCGAGGTACGGATAGCAGGCGGCGAGGTCTTCGCTGCAGTCCTCGCCGCGCGCAAAGGCGTGGAAGCGATCGCGGATCGCCTGCGCGGAGCGCTCGTAGATGGCGGTGATGCGCTCGACGGCAGTGTTGGCGTCGGTGCAGATCGCCAGGTCGTGCGCGGGATAGAGATGGGTAGTGGCGCGGGTATCGGTCATGATCTCGATGATACCGACGTTTTGTGAAGCCAAGATAGCGGTGTGGCTCAAGTCACGGCATCAGAAACAGGGCGTTCGCGCCAGCGCAAAAAGCGTTGCCAGGTCGACATGTGGGTCGGTTGCGCCGCAGGCGTGCGGGGGCCTGCGCGCAACCAATTGGGCAAGGCCTCGATGCCGGTGCACAGCAGGAAATACAGCACGGCCACCGCGCCGAACACCTCGGCCGGGTAGGCCACCGTGCGGCTGTTGACCTGGCTGGCGGCGGTGGACAATTCCACCACGCCCACGATGTAGGCCAGCGAGGTGTCCTTGACCGTCGATACCCATTGGTTGGCGAGTGACGGCAGCATGATGCGCCACGCCTGCGGCAGCACCACGGTCAGCAGCGCCTGTGGGGGCGACATGCCCAGCGCCAGAGCCGCATTGCGCTGCCCGGCACCGACGGCACGCAAGCCGGCTTCCATGCTTTGGGTGATGTAGGCCGCGCCCACGGCGGCAAGCGCGGCGACCACCGTGGCGGTTTCCGGCACCGACACGCCCAGGGCCATGGGGATCAGAAAGTACGCCCAGAACATCAGCATCAGTACCGGGATGGCCCGCAGCGTGGCCAGCAGCCCGCGCAGCAGGCGCGCCAACCGGCGCAAGCCCGGCGTGGCGTCGAGCCTGTCCAGCAACAGCGCACAACCGACGCCCGCTGCCGTGGCCATCATGCAAGCCCACAGCGCCATCCACAACGTGAGCGCCGCCCCGGCCAGCGGACCATTCGGATACGGTCCGATCAGCAGGTAACGCAGGTGCAGGAGTACAGCTTCCATCGTCACGCGGGGGCTCCGTCCGGCAGCGTCGATGCCGATGTCCAGCCAAGCCGCCGCAGCACGCGGGGCGCCACCCATTGCAGCAACAGAATCACTCCGGCATACAGCACGGTTGCCACGGCAAAGGCCTGGAAGGCGAGCAGCGTGTCGGTTTCCACCTGCCGCGCGCTATACGCAAGTTCGGCCAGCCCGATACCCATGGCGAGCGAGGTGTTCTTGATGGTGTTGGCACATTGCCCCAGCAGCGGCAGCGCCGACACGCGCAGCGCCTGCGGCAGCACCACACGGAGGAAGGCGGCACGCGGCGTGAAACCCAGCGACAGCGCGGCCTCGCGCGGCACCGCCCGAATGCCGGCGCGCAGCTCTTCCGAGAAGAACGCGCCGGCGTACAGCGCGATGCCGAACGTCGCCGCCAGAAATTCGAACGACGGCGCAGGCAATCGCCAGGCACCCACGGCGATGCCGCCCCAGCCGGTGATGGCCCCGACCACGTCTTCGCCCAGCAATTGCGCCGCGCCGAAATACCAGAAGAACAATTGGACCAATAACGGCGTCTTGCGCAGGAAGGCCACCAGCGCGCGGGCCGGTAAGTGCAGCCACGGCTGAGCACTCGCGCGCAGCGCCGTCAGGAGCAGGCCAATGACCAGCCCGCCCGCGATGGCAGCCGCCGACACCAGCAGCGTCATCCCGAAGCCCTCCAGCATCCAGCCGAGATAACGCGGCGGCAGGGGTTGGAGGAGGGCTGGCAGGCTCAAGCTCACTTGGTGCTGCCGATGATGAAGTCGCGCGGCAGCGGGGCGGCGCTCTTCGGACCGAACCAGCGGTCATAGATGCGGCCGGCGGTGCCGTCCTTCTCGAGACCTTGCAGGATCTGGTCGATGGTCGCCGTCAGCTTGGTTTCACCCTTCGGTACACCGATGCCCATGTACTCGCGCGTGAGCACGAAAGGCGAGATCTCCAGCTCACTGCGGTTGGGCAGCGTGGCAAGCAGCGCGCCTAGCTTGGCGCCATCCTGTGCAAATGCCTGGATGGCACCGGTGCGCAGTGCGGTGAGCGCCAGCGGAGAATCGTCATAGGCAATCACGCGGGCGTTGGGATAGCCTTCGCGCAGCGTGGTTTCCTGCGTGGTGCCCTTGTCCACGCCCAGGCGGATGCCGTCTTTCTTCAAGTCGTCCGGCTGCTTGAGCACACCCTTCTTGGCGATGAACTGCAGGCCGCTGGCGAAGTACGGCGTGCTGAATTCAATCTGCTTTTTTCGCTCGTCGGTAATGGTGAAGTTGGCGGCCACGATATCGACCTTGCCGGACGTGAGCAGCGGCACGCGGTTGGCCGGGTTGGTGGCGCGCAGTTCCAGCTTGACGCCCAGCTTATTGGCGATTTCCTGAGCGTAGTCCACGTCCAGCCCAACGGGTTCACCCGTCTTGGCATCCGCGTATCCGAATGGCGGATTGGCGTCGAACACGCCCACGCGCAGCACGCCCGCCTTCTTGATGTCGTCCAGCTTGTCGGCGCGGGCTTGCGGCGCGTGCAGCACCGCCACCGCGAGCGCCGCCCCGATGACCACACCCACCGCCTGGCGCGACAATTTCGTCAACGCTTGCGCCAGACCTTGCAACGAAAATGCGCCCGAAATGCTTGCCTGCATGGACAACCCCCTGATGAATTTTTAGGGGGTCAAGCGTAGGGCGGTTGTTGCGCCGCGCAAACGAATTCGTTGGCAGATCGATATGCGTCCGGCTGCGTGCACCGGTCCAGCCATGCGCCGCAAAGCCGCGCGGGCCTTCAGTTTTCACATTTCATGCCGATAGAAGTCGCGGGTGATCGAAGGCGCACCACGCTGTCGTTCACCCAACAACAGTGCGCGATACACTGCAAGAACAACGAACGAACGGGGAATACACGTGGAGCAATCGGCTGGCGTCGTCATTCGCCGGCATCGCCATGCGCGCTGGGCGTGCCGATCATGCTGATCGCTGCACTGGCTTGCGCTGCACTCGTTTCGATCGCGCTGATCGGTCTATCGTGGCCGCGCCGCGATGACGCGGAAGTCTCCGCCTTCATGCTGCTGGCGCTCGGCACCGCGCTGTGGAGCGGCGCGCGTCTCATGGAAGTCGTCACCTTCGACATGCCCGTGCGCGTGGGTTGGGCCAAGGTCGCCTATCTCGGAATCATGATAGTGCCCGCGGCGTGGCTGCGCATGGTCGTTGGCCTCATACGGCCCGAGCTGAACGCATTGCCGCTGGTGCGTGCGGGCTGGGTGCTGACGCTGCTGGTGGCCGTCGCCTTCATCGGGCTGGTCGCCACCAATGAGTTGCACCACCTGGTATGGCTGGATTCGCGCTTCGTCGTCCTTGATGGTGCAAAGCGTGCGGTGTTCGACCACGGGCGCATGTTCTGGCTCGGCACCGCCTACAACTACGTGCTGCTGGCCATCAGTCTTGTGCTGTTGGTGCTGCCCATCGACGAAGGCGCCTCGGACCTTTACGTTTCATCGCGCACGCAGGTGCGGCTGGCGCTCGTCATCGGGCAACTGCTGCCGCTGGTCGCGCATCTCGCCTATCTGCAACGCTGGACGACGGCGTTGGGCGGTGACCTGACCCCCGCCACCTTTGCCGTCAGCACCGCATTGCTCGGGTGGATCGTCCTGCGGCCACGCCTGCGGGATACCGCCGTGTATGCACGCGGCAAGATCATCGAAGCCATGCGTGACGGTTGCATCGTGCTGGCCCGCGATGGCTCCATCGCGAGCATCAACGCCGCCGCGCGTTACCTGTTGCCGACTGCCCGCGTGCATGCAATGCCGCCCGCCGTGCTGGACGTGGCCGGCATCCTGCGCGAATTCGAGCGGACTCGCCTGCCCAACCGCCACCAGGTCTGGCTGCCCGAGACCGGGCGCACGCTGGAAGTCACGCTTGAAGGCCTGAGCGACGCGCGCGGCCGGCACGCCGGCGTCTTCCTGCTGTTGCGCGACGTGACGGTCGAGCAGTTGCAGCGCGCCGGCATGGCCAGCGCCCAGAATGCCCTGCGCAGCGAGCTGCAGCGCACGCAGGCCTTGCTGACTGTGCTCGAGGATGACGTCAACCGCGACGCGCTCACACACCTGTTCAACCGCCGCTTCTTTGAAACGCAGGCCCCTCGCCTGTTCGACCATGCCCGGCGCGACAATCGACCCGTCACGCTGGCGCTGTTCGATATCGACTGCTTCAAGCAATACAACGACACCTACGGCCACCTGCAAGGCGACGAATGCCTGCGCATGGTGGCCGACACGCTGGGCATGGCGTGCCGTCACCCCGACGACTTCATTGCGCGTGTGGGCGGCGAAGAATTCGTCGCCATGCTGTTTGATCTGAACCGCGATGACGCCCGCCAGGCTGTGGCCCGCGCCGTGGCCATGGTGGCTGAACGTGCCGAACCGCACGCGGCATCCGTTGCTGCGCCGTACGTCACGCTATCAGCCGGTGCCGTCACGCTCACGCCCGGCGACGAACGACTGGACGTGCTCTTCGAGTGGGCCGATGCGGCGCTCTACGATGCCAAGCGCAACGGACGCAACACGTTCCGCTTTCATCAGGGGCCGCCGGGGCTGCGGAGTGTTGCGGGCCGGGAGTAGACCGCCCGTTCGTAGGGCTACGCCATTGCCTTGTTACGCAATGGCAAGTGCATCGGAAGAATGGACACATGCGCGGGACCACCGCGCATGCGCGGCTGCCGCCAGCAGCCAAATCCATTCTTGGAGTATGCGATGCCGACAGGCCAATCCATTGCCACAGTCGTCAACCACTATCTGCGCAATGCCGAGCTGCCCAAAGCCATTTCTGCGCAGCAGACGTTCCAGCACGCCTTCGATGTCTATCTGAAGGATTCCAACGCCTACGCAAACACGTATTTCGCCCGGTATTTCGAGTGGCAGGGCGTGGTGCGCGAGCGCTGGTTCCACGAATGCATTGACGCTGAGCTGCTCATGAGCGGACGTGTGATCTTCGTGACCAAGCTGGCGCATCAGGAATTCGTTGAAGAGACATTTCCGTTTCAGCGCGTGGAATGCCATCTGAACACCTTCCGGGTGCAGCCGTGCTCGTTCTACATGGTGTTCCGGTTCGTTTCAGGCGGGCGGCTGGTGTCGCTGGGGTATCAGCAGGTGGTGTGCGCCAACGCCGAGCGCGTCATCCAGCGGTTGCCGGAGCACGTGCGCGTGCGTGTGAAGGCGTACGAACTGGACACGCTGCCAGAGCTGGCACACGCGTCCTGACGTTCTAAAGGTGTAAACGTCAGATAGCAGGCGGTTGGGGAAACCGCATGGAGAACAGCGTGTATTCCCCAACCACGGATTCGCACTGGATGCGCCCCCCGAATGCCTGCATGACGCGGCGGCAGAACGTCAGCCCCACGCCCGAGCCCTTGCCGACATGCTTGGTGGAGAAGAACGGGTCAAAGATACGACGCTGCACGCTGGGCGGAATGCCGGTGGCGCTGTCGCGCACCACGAGCACGTAGCTGTCGCCATCCTGGCGGGCGGAGATTTCGATGTGCCCCTTGCGCGCGATCTGGATGGCATGCAGCGCGTTCTTCAGCAGGTTGAACAGCACATACACGAGCAGCGTGTCGGAGCCAACGAACCGCCAGTCGGCGTTGAACGTCTGCACGTGCACGCGTTCGCGCTCGCCGGCCTGAAACGGATACTGCGCCACGGCCGTCTCCACGCATTCGCGCAGCGAGTGGGCCGCAAAGGTGCGCCGGTCGAGGCGCTCCAGCGTGACGGACGCCAACGCCATTTCGATCACGCTGTGCGCGGACGCGACTTCCGACGTGATGGCCCCCGCCAGCTTGGAGAGGCGATCGAGCATGGCCGGATGCTGCGGCGGCTGGCACAGGCCGTTGTCGATGGCGAGCAGATAGCCGCGGTACACATCAGGCCAGGCGCGGGCAATTTCGGCGGCTTGCAAACGGATGGTGGTCAGCGGCGTGCGGACCTCGTGCGCAACGGTGGCGGCCAGCGCGTAAGGGCGCATCAGGTCGAACTTGACCACACCCACGGCGATGATGCCCAGCGCAACGGCCAGCGGGAGCACACCCGGCGGGTAGAACGCAACGCCGTAGTTGACCGCGTAGTCGGCCGCTGCCAGCGAAATGAGCCCGACGCCGAACAGGGACGTCAGCAACCGTTTGCGCTTTTCTGCGGTGGCATGCCGCTGCTCGCGGTAGAGCACCCACATGCCGCGCGAGACCAGCGCCGCCGTCTGGGCGATATGCACGGCCTCCAGCGCGCCAGCCTTTGGATAGAAACCGAAGTGGAACTGATGCACGCCATCGATGACCAGGTTGGTGGTCAGTAGCAAGCCGATCAGCGCGGCGTCCAGTGCATAGGCGGCCAGGAGCCAGTGCCGCTCGCCCGGGGCTTCGGCCACCTCCACCGCAAAGTGATACAGCATGGTCGGCATGATCAGGATGGCGATCCAGCCCAGCTTGGCAAGCACCTGGGCCGTGCCGACGTCCTGCGTTTGGAAGAGGAACGCCCAGATGCCCTGCCACAGGCATGTGAGCGTTGTCATGCCGAGAAACGCCAGGCTCGCTCGAGTGCGGCCGCGCGTGGTCACGACGTAGACGCCGTAGAACAGGAAAAGCGACGAGACGAAGGCGGGGAACAGGGCGTACATGGAATCGGGGAGTTGGCGCAGTGGCCGCGCGCCAATGCCGACCGGAGCCGACGGTAACCCGGAAGGCTACCGACAACGCCGCGTTCGTACACGTGTTCCGTTGTCACATTTTTTTTATTCTGGATTAAACGAAACCCCCAAAACCGCGCCGCATCGCGGTCCCCCTCTAACGGGTGTGACAAAAAGGACGAGGCGGGGATGAGGGCTCCCGGGTCGCTTACGCCGCACAGGTTGCTCAGGTGGCTCAGGTGGCCTCGATCAGCATCGCGTCGATCGCAAAGGAATGGTCGGGCGCCACGGCAAAGTACGTGCGCGCTTCGTCGGCGGCGCGGTCGAACAGGTCGCGGATGGCATCCGCCCGGACCTGCGGGGTGCGGATGCGGGCGATCCAGCTGTCAAAGGCCATCGTCAGCTTTCAGGTGCGGGGCGTGTCGGACTGGAAACCGGCCTCGGCCAGCATGGCTTGCCATTCGGACACACGGTAGTCGCGTACGTGCGACACATCGCGCAGCACCTCGGCGGTTTGCAGCAGTGTGTCGAGCAGCGGCACCTCCGGCGCGACGATATCCACGATGACGAGCTTGCCGCCCGGTTTCAGCACACGGCGCGCTTCGGCCAGGCCTTTGCGCACGTCGTACCAGTGGTGAGCGGAAAAGCGCGTGGCAACGATGTCGAACGCAGCATCGTCAAAGGGCAGGCGCTCGGCGCGGCCCGCCTGCGTGTGCAATTGCGCAAGCCCACGGCGCGCGGCTTCGGCGGCCACCACGCTCAGCATGTCTTCGGACAGGTCATACGCCACCATGGCCGCCACGTGCGGCGCCATGGCAAAGCTCACGTGCCCGCCGCCGCAGCCCAGATCGAGCACCTTGGCGTGCGGCGCCGATTGCGCCAGCGCGGCCAGGGCGTCGAGATCGTCGCCCTGCGCATGCACGGCACTGGTCAGGTAGGCCTGGGCGACTTGGCCGAATTGCGCGTCGACGAGTCGATGCTGCTGCATGGCTGCTCCTTACGGCTTGTGGGGACGAGGAGCGGCCAGTGTAGGAGCGCGGCCCGCGCGGCGAAATTCGTGATTCGCGAAACGGGGTATCGCGCAGACGCGGTGCGGCGCTGGCGCCTTCAGACGAAGCGGAACAGCTGCGCGGGCGTGTCGACCAGCACCTGTTTGCGGTCCGCTGCGCTGGGCAGGAGCACGCCAGCGAAGGCCCACATCTTGTCGTAGTCGATCTGCGATTCGAACTGCGTGTGCGGCCAGTCGCTGCCCCAGACGAGGCGGTCCAGGCCGAGTGCATCTTTCAGCCGTGGCATGGCGGCCTGCGCGATGGCTTCGCCGCGTCCGTTTGCGCCGTTCCGGTAGGCACCGGAAATCTTCACCCACACGCGCCGCGAGCGGCCGGCGGCGAGCAATGCGGCAAAGCCCGGGTCGTCCACGCCGAGTGCAGGATCGGGGCGGCCGAAGTGATCGACCACCACGTTCACCTGCGCTTCCAGCAGCGGCTGCAGTAGCGCGGGCAGGCGGCGTGCCTCGACGTGCAGTTCCACATGCCAGCCCAGCGCATGCAGGCGTGCCAGCGCGGCTTGCCACACGGGCGATTTCAATTGCGGGTCCGCCGCACCGATCAGGTTCAGGCGGATGCCGACGATGCCCTCGGCGTTCATCTGCGTGAGCAAGGTCTCGGGCGCCGCCGGGTCGATCACGGCCACACCGCGCAAGCGTTGCGGCGCCTGTTTGAGTGCAGCCAGCAGGTAGCTGTTGTCGACGCCCAGGAAGCTCGGCTGCACCAGCACACCGTGCGACACGCCGTGCGCGTCGAGCTGCGCCAGATAGGCCGGCAGGGGTGCGTCATACGTGGGCGCATAGCGGCGCGCATCGGCCAGTTGCAGCCCGCGTTCGAACACATGTGCGTGCGTATCGATGGCCGTGATGCGCGCGGGGCCCCCCCGCGAAACGTCGCTGCTGCCGGTGGCGGCGCAGCCGGCAAGGGCGGTGGAACCTAGCATGGCAAGCAGTCCGGTGTTGAAGGCGCGGCGGGTGGGCATCGGGTCTCCTGGCGGCGACGGATCAAGTGCGTCGTCATGATGTTGTGGTGCAGTTCAGACCGTGACGGCAGCGAGGTCACGGCCCTTCGTCTCGGGCAGCATCAGCACCGCCACTGCGACGATCGAATACGCGATGGCCGCGTCGATGCCGATGGCCGTGCCCAGCGACATGGATGCGCTCATCTTGCCCACCAGCACCGGGAACGCGGCAGATACCACGCGGCCGAAGTTGTAGCAAAAGCCCACGCCCGTGCCGCGTACCCCCTGCGGATACAGCTCGTTGAACAACGCGCCCATGCTGGCCGGAATGCCCGCCGCAAAGAAGCCCAGCGGAAAGCCCAGCACCAGCATCGCGCCATCCGACAGCGGCACCAGCAGATACACCAGCACGGTGACCACGCAGCAGCACGAGAACAGCAGGATGTTGCCGCGACGGCCGAGCACGTCCAGCAGCCATGCGCTGGCCACGCAGCCGCACCAGAAAGCAAAGATGATCACCGCCAGGTAGCCGCCCGTGCCGAGCACCGACAGGTGGCGCTCCGTTTTGAGGTACGTCGGCAGCCACGTCATCAGTGCGTAGTAACCGCCGTGCGCGCCCACCCCCAACAGGCCGCCGATCAGCGTCATGCGCAGCACCTGCGGGCGGAAGATGTCGAGCAGCGGAAAGCGCGAGATCGGCATCGCGTTGGCGTCCGCGTCCGGCTTGGCGGCCGGCACCGGTTCCTTCACGCCACGGCGGATGTAGATGATGAGCAGCGCCGGCAGCAACCCCGCAGCGAACATCACGCGCCAGGCGAGGTCGGGCTCGATGAAGGAATAGGTGAGCGCATACAGCAGCACCGCGGCGCCCCAGCCCACGGCCCAGGCGCTCTGCACGGTGCCCATGGCCTTGCCGCGATGGCTGGCGCGGATGCTCTCGGCCATCAGCACGGCACCCGCCGCCCATTCACCGCCAAAGCCGAAGCCCTGGATGGCCTTCAGCACCAGGAACTGCTCGAAGTTCTGCGCGAAGGCCGAGGCGAATGTGGCCAGCGAGAACCACAGTACCGTGATCTGCAGCGTGCGCACGCGGCCGAAGCGGTCGGTCAATGCGCCGGCAATCCAGCCGCCCAGCGCCGACGCCACCAGCGTGACGCCCGACACCAGCCCCGCCTCGGCCTTGCCGATGTGCCAGGCCGCGATGATGGTCGGGATGACGAGGCTGAACATCTGCACGTCCAGCGCGTCGAGCGCCCAGCCGCCAAAGCAGGCCCAGAACGTGCGCTTTTCCCCTTTCGAAATCTCTTTGAACCAGCCGAACATGCAGTCTCCTCGGGGTGACGTGAGCGGCGCATGATTCACGCATTGCTCTAGTCATCTATATGAATAGAGGAATTCTAGGGCGGGCCGGCTGGCGACGCAGTCAGTGTTAACCCGTGCGGCCGGGTGAAGAAGCGGTCAGGTGTGGAGCAGTGCGACGGGCAACGGCGTGAGCACCTGGCCCAGCGCCAGGCGCGGACCCTGGAGCGGCAGCGCGCCGTCGAATGCGCTATGCAGCGGGGTATGCGAGAGCGCGGACGGCAGGCTCACCGTAGTGTCCCGCCATGCGCCGTCCGCAAACGTTGGTGTGGCGGTATGGCCAAGCATGGCGGAGGCGTGCAGGGGCACGATGACGACAATCGCGTCGGCGCCATGCGTCCGGGCAAACGCGAGCACGTGCTGTGCGCCGCTGCCGGTCACGGCAAGCGGCTGGTAGTCGCCGGATTCGAACACCGCCGGCAGTGCGGCACGCAGGGCCAGTGCACGGGCCAGCACGGCTTGCTTGATGCGGCCGTCCGTCCAATGCGCAAGCAGCGGGGTCAAGCTGTTTCCGGCATGCGCTTGCAATGCCCGCAATGCGCGGTGCCGTGCGGCGTAATCAACGGGCCGGCGGTTGTCGGGATCGACCAGGCTGGTGTCCCAGAAATCGGTGCCCTGGTACAGGTCCGGCACACCGGGCAGTGTGGTGCGCAGCAAGGTCTGGGCGAGGCTGTTGATGGCCGCGGCCGGGGCCACGCTTTGAACGAAGGCCGCGAGGGAGGGCAGGAAGGTCGAAGCGGCCTCACCTGTCAGCAGCGTCAAGACGAAATCGCGGCTGGCGGCTTCATAGTCTGCATCGGGGGCGAACCAGTCAGTGCGCAGCTTGGCTTCGCGCTGGGCCTTTTCCTGCCATTGCGCGACACGCTCGGCCAGGTCGCGTACGGTATCGGCGTCATGCCAGTCGAACCCTGCCGGCCAGATGCCCACCAGCGTTTGGTACAGCATCCATTGCGCGGCAGGTGAGGGGGCCGGGCCTGTCGGAAGATGACGGATCCACGCAGCGTGTTCCGTTCGCCATTGATGCGCGGCGGCCAACCATTGCGCGGGCCGCTCCGACAGCACGGCCAACCGGGCGCGCACGTCTTCACCGCGTTTATGGTCGTGCGTGGCGGTGGTGAGCATGGCGTGCGGCCACGTGAGGGCACGCGCTTGCATGGCGTGATGGAACGCGTTGGCGCTCATCGAGAACTCGCCCGGATCCGCGCCGACTTCGTTGCGCGAGAGCAGCCGCCCGTAGCGGTAGCACGCCGTGTCTTCCACCGCTTTGGCCGCCACCGGCGACGACAACTGCTGGCACCGCCGCAACGCCAGTTGGCGCAACTTGTCCTGCCCGGCCGGCTGCCCGCCCAGCCAGGCATCGAGCCAGCCGAGCACAGGCTGGTCGACGCGCCGCAGGCAGCTCGCCGCGCCCGACAGGGCGGCTTGCACGATGGCGGCGTCCTGCGCATCGCGTTGTTGCGCATTCGCATAGGTCCGATACACCGGAAAGTGGACGATCACCTCGGCCAGCGCCCGTCGAATGGCGTGCCACGTCACGTCGTGGCTGCTGCGCTCCTGCTGTGCCACTGCGTGCAACGCCGACGCGGCTGCATCGAGTTCTGCCGCAAAGTGCGCATGCAGGATCTCGCGGCGTGCAGGTACTGCTGTGGCCGAAAACGGCGCTTGCGCCACCGGCGCACCAATCCACTCGAGCCAGCCCTGCGTGAGCGCGGTCTCGCCGTGGGCGTCGTGCAGCAGCGCGCCCACCTGGTTCATGAAATCGTAGCCGCTGGTGCCGTCGACTCCCCAGTCGGTGCGCATGGCTTCATCGTGGGCGAGGATTTTCTCGACAACAATCCATGGGTGATTCGTGAGCCGGTCGGCGGGGCGTGCCGCGTGTTCGGCTTGCAGGCGGCGGCGCAGTTGGCGGCAGTAGGCGGCCGGATCGGCCAGGCCATCAACGTGGTCGATGCGCACGCCGTCAATCCACCCCAGGCGATAGAGCCGGAACAGCAGCGCGTGCGTCGCTTCGAATACCTCGGCGCGCTCCATCCGCAAGCCGGCCAGCGAGCCGATATCGAAGAAGCGGCGCCAGTTGATCTCGTCATTGGCGGTGCGCCAGTGGGCAAGGCGCCAATGCTGGCGCGCCATCAGCGCATCAAGCTCATCGTGTTGCGCGTTGAGCGTGCGCACGGCTTCGGCGATGTGTGCGGCGCCTGCTTCGGTGGTGGCGAGGTTGCGCAGTGCATCGCGTGCTTCGTCTGCACGTTCGCGGCGCGTTCGCACCGAGCGGATGGTGCCGAGCCCGGCAAAGCGGTCGGCAACCGCATGCGTGGCGGTGTCCGTGTTGCCGGTGCGCAGCAACGCGGGGTAGTCGGCCAGCGCAATCGGGAACCGGTGATCGTAGTACGCAATGGCCAGACGCGCGGCCGCTTCCTCGTAGGCCAGTTGCAGTCGGCCCCCGGCCAGTGCGTCGGCGTAGTTTTCGCCGAGGAACGGTGCGAGCACCTTGTTGCGCAGCCCGGGGTGCGACGGCTGCCAGTCGATATCGAAAAAGTTGGCGTAAGCGCTTTCAGGGCCGGATTCGAGCACGTCCAGCCACCACGCGTTGTGTGCACCACCCACACCCATGTGGTTCGGCACGATATCGACAACGAGCCCCATGCCGCGCGCATGCAGTGCCTCAACCAGACGTTCGAGGGCGGGTTCGCCGCCCAGCTCCGGGTTCACACGTGTCGGGTCGACAACGTCATAGCCATGCGTGGAACCCGGCTGCGCCGTGGTGATGGGCGACGTGTAGAGGTGCGAGATGCCGAGCGCTGCAAAGTCGTCCAGCAGGGCGCGCACATGGTCGAACGTAAAGTCGCGGTGCAGTTGCAGCCGCACCGTGGCGCGGGGCACCCGCTGGAGGGCGATGGGGGCGAGTGGCGTGGTAGGTTCGCTCATGACAGGCTGATGCGCGCGTTGGCCAGCGCTGACAGGCGCGCCTGAACCGTGGGCGCGTCGAGCAGCGTCGGGGCGGGCGCCGGGAGGCGGCGACGCCAGTTTGGATGTGTGTCGATCGTGCTCGGCAGGTTCGGCTGCTCGACAAGCCCCAGCAAGTCTTCCAGCGGCACCAGAGCAAGCGGCGTGTGGGCGGCGCCCGTGAACACCGTGGCTGCCGTCGCAAAGTCCTGTGCGCTTGCTTGCAGGATGACTTCGGCTTGCGCTGCGTTGGCGGCGCGCGCCTGTTCCAGCGCAGCCTGCAGAGGCGCCACGCCGATCATCGGCACGCCGCCATCGGCCAGCACCAGCCGGTTGTGCTCGGCAAAGGCAGCGACGAGCGCGGCGCGGTCGTCCATGCGGCGCGCGTACGCCTCGGTCTCGTTCATGCCGGGCGGCAACAGCCCGAGTTGCACTTGCCAGCGCAGATCGTTGCCGATCCACCAGCCGGCGAGCGTGGGCAGATCGTGCGTGCTGGTCATCGCAACGGAGGCCGGCGCCCACGTGTGAGGGGCCTTAAAGGGCGCATCGTCGCGCGTGTATTCGCGTTCAAACCAGAGGATGCGCATGCCGAGCAGCCCGTCTTCGGCCAGCGTCTCACGCAGGCCCGCCGGCACGGTGCCGAGATCCTCGCCGATGACGATGCAGCGGTTGCGCCACGATTCCAGCGCGACCAGCCGCAGCAGATCGTGCATCGGGTAGCGCAGGTACACGCCGTCCAGCGGCTGTGCGCCATCCGGAATGACCCACAGTCGCATGAGTCCGAGCACGTGGTCGATCCGCACGCCGCCGGGCACCGCCATGACCGCACGCAGCATTTCGATGAACGCGGAAAAGCCCTGCGTTCGCATGGCCCGCGGGCTGAAGGTGGTGAGCCCCCAATCCTGGCCCTGCGCGTTGAACAGGTCGGGCGGCGCGCCTATGGTGACGCCGATCAGCAAGTCCCGCTGGCGGGCCCATGCGTGGCTGCCCGCGCTGTCGGTGCCCACAGCCAGGTCGGCAATCAGGCCGATGGCCATGCCGGCGCTTTCCGCGGTGCGCTGCACGAGGGCCCATTGGCGAGCAGCAGCCCATTGCAGGAAGAGGTGGAAATTCACCGCATCCTCATGCTCGCGCGCGAAGGCCTGCACGCCAAGGTAGCTCGGATCCTGATATTGCTCCGGCCATTGCTTCCAGTGCGCGGGTCCCAGATGCGCGTTCAGCGCCTCAAAGTGCGCGTGGTCGCGCAGGCTGACGCCCCCGTCGATGCAATACGCACGAAAATCGTCCAGCAGCATCTGGGCGGTGGTGTCTCCAAGCGGCGCCTGCAGCAAACGGTGATGCAACGCGCGCAGCACCGTCATACGGGCGTTGCCGCTGGCGGGCCAGTCGATGAGCGGAGCGGCTTCCAGGCGTGCATAGTCTGCGACAAGGTTGCAGTCGACCACGGCTTGCCGGACGGCTTCCTCTCCGAAAAGGGCGGTGGGGTCGATCATCCACGCGTTCATGAACAGGCGGCTCGATGGCGAGTACGGCGAGTAGCGACGCGCGTCGGCCGTGAACATGGCATGCACGGGGCTGAGCGCCAGCGCATCTGCACCGTGCCGCGCGAGCTGCTGTGCCAGTGCGCCGGCAGCGGTGTAGTCGCCGAGCCCTGCGCTGCTGGCGGCGCGCTCAGCCCCGCATCGCAGGCCATAGAGTTGTGCGGAGGTACCCCACACTCGGGTGTCGGTCTGACGTTTGTGCTGGCGTAATGCATCGGCCACGCCGTAGCAACGTGCCGGCGCAATGGCGAGCGTGGCCTGGATCACGGTGCCCGGCCCGGCGTCGATGGTCAGGCGGTGATAGCCCACGGCAGTCACAGGCCCCAGGCGCAGCGTTGCGTGGTGCTCGCTTGAGCTCGCGCTGACTTTGCCCTCAGTGCTGCCGCCGGACTCCAGATCGACGCGATAGGTTTGTCCGTCCAGCAATGCCGCCTGTGGCGCCGAAGTCTGCAGCACGATCGGCTGTCCGACCACGCCTGTCACGAGCGGCGGTATCGCCACCTCTTCGGCTTCCGCGCGCAGGCGCGCCTGGCTTTCCGACACCTGGGCCGGCGTGCCGGCAGGCAGCCCCAGGCTGTGCAGCACGGCCCGCAGCACGTCGTCGGCCACGTGCATGGGCCGGCTCGCAGCGTCTTCCCAGTCCACCAGCAGGCCGGCCTCGGTGGCCAGTTGCTGGAGCGGGGTGCGTTGCGTGCCGGATGAGTTGGTCGTGCGATCCATGGTGTGCGGGGGCGTTGATACGTTGGCGCGTTGCGGTTGTCAGGGGGGCTGGAGTCAGGCTGGTGAAGGCGTGTGCAGCAATGCCACGCACGTGCGCTCCGGCAGGCGATGCGCGATGAGCGCGGCGGCGGCGCCCTCGCGCGATTCATGCAGCAGATCTGCAGGGCTGCCCGCCAGCACCGTAGGGACCGCCACGGCTTGATCGGACAGATTCACCATCAGCGTGAGCACGCTGCCGTCGCCCATACGCCAGCGGGCAAGGGCGCCGGCATGGCCCAGTGCCACCGCATCGAGCGCGCGGGCGCGGGGCAGGCGCGGGATGATCTCTGCGTGGCGCAGCGCCAGCAGGCGGTGCATGCGGTTCAGCGTGTTCAGCTGTGCGGGATCGGCCAGGTTGGCCTCGCCAGGGGACGAGGCAAGGAACGTCAACTCGTCGTTGGGATCGGGAATGCGCTCGCGCTGGTGCGGGTCGGCAAATGCCTCGAACTTGGCGAACTCCCTGCGCCGGCCTTCCCGCACGGCTTCGGCCAGCATGCCGTGATGGCTGGTGAAGTATTGGAACGGGCAGGTGCTGCCCCATTCCTCACCCATGAACAGCATCGGAATCTGCGGGCTCAGCAGCAACAGCACCTGCGCGGCGTACAACGCATCGGGATGGGCGAGCTGCGTCAGCCGTTCACCAAAGGCGCGGTTGCCGATCTGGTCGTGGTTCTGCAGGAACAGCACGAACGCGGTGGGCGGCAAGTGCGCGCTCGGTTCGCCGCGCGGGGCGTTCTCATGAATCGGGGATGGCTCGCCCTGGTAGCAGAAGCCGTCTTGCAGCACGCGCGCAAGGCGCTGCGCCGGTGCTTCGGCGTAGGCGGCGTAATAGGCTTCGCGCTCGCCGGTCAGCAACACGTGGAGCACGTTGTGGCCGTCGTCGTTCCACTGCGCGTCGAAGTCGCCGTGGGTGTCGCCATCACGCAGCAGCGATGCGGCGTTGTGCTCGTTCTCCAGCACCAGATGCACATGCCGGCCAGGCTCGGCCGACAGTCGCACGCGGGCGGCGAGTTCGCCCAGCCAGTCGCGCTCGGTGATGGCGTGCACGGCGTCGAGCCGCAGGCCGTCAAAGCGATATTCCATCAGCCACATCAACGCGTTCTGGATGAAGAACTCGCGCACCTGCGGCTTGCGGAAATCGATGGCGGCGCCCCAGGGCGTATGCACATCGTCGCGGAAGAAGCTGCGCGCGTAGTGGTGCAGGTAATTGCCATCCGGCCCGAAGTGGTTGTAGACCACATCGAGAAACACCATGATGCCGAGCCCGTGCGCGGTGTCGATCAAGGCCTTGAGGTCGTCCGGCGTGCCGTAGCTGGCGTCAGGCGCAAAGGGCAGTACGCCGTCATAGCCCCAGTTGCGCGCACCCGGAAATTCCGCCACCGGCATCAACTCGATGGCCGTGATGCCCAGCCGCGCCAGTTCCGGCAGCCGGCCGCGCACACCTTTGAAACCGCCCAGCGCGCCGACGTGCAGTTCGTACAGCACCGTCTCGTGCCAGGGCCGGCCCTGCCAGTCGGCGTGCTGCCACTGGTAGCGCTGCGGATCGACGACGAGGCTTGGGCCCGCTATGTCCTGCCACTGCGCGCGGGCCGCGGGGTCAGGCACCGACAGTGTCACGCCGTCCTGATTGGTGAGGCGGTACCGGTAGCATGTTCCGGCACCCACGGGTGCCACGGCGGCATACCAGCCGTCGGGTTCCGGGTCCATGCGGATGGCCTCGTCGCCGCGCACGTCGTCGAAGTCGATCCAGGCGGCGGTCGCGTCGGGGGCCCACAAACGGAACCGGGTGTTGCCGTCCGCCAGGACGGTGGCACCGAACGGCATGTCGTGGGCAAACCGGGGGGCAGGTGCGGTCATCGCGTGGCGTCTCCATTGTCGTCGCTCGCTGCCTGGTCGGCGGTGGGGGCGGTGCGCTCGTCGTCGGTCGCAGGTTGTTCGGGCGGGGTGTTCTGCGGTGCGCCCTGTGGCGCGTTCTGTGTGTCGGACACCCTCCCGAGGGTTTCGCCGCTGGCGTCTGCATCCGGCTGCCCAGCAATCTCGGCGATCGTGGCCAGCTGCGTGGCGAGCAGCAGCACTACGCTGCGGCCCGCCACGTCCAGGGTGCTGCCGCTGTGCGGTCGAGCGTCTTGCTCGGGCGCTGCGCTGTCGATGGCGAGTAGCCAGTCCATGGCGGGCTCGGGCAGCGTGAACGTCAGGTCTGTCGCGGCACCGTTGATGAGCAACAACGCCACGTGCGGGCGCGTCTCCGCGTCGATGGTCTCGACGCAGGCGCGGCGCAATGCCAACGCCCGTGCCTCGCTGTCGTTCCACGCGTCGGGTGAGAGCACCTGGCCGCGCTCGTCAAACCAGGCGATGTCCGGCACGCCCGGCAGGATCTCGGTGTTGCCGTGCACGTAATGCGGCCAGCGCAGCGCAGGGCTGGCCTTGCGCAGTGCGATCAGCCGCGCCGTATAGCGGGCGAGCGCCTGCCCCGGGTCTTTTTCCAGCAATGACCAATCGAGCCAGGACAGGGCGTTGTCCTGGCAATAGGCGTTGTTGTTGCCGTTTTGCGTGCGGCCGAATTCGTCCCCCGCCAACAGCATCGGCGTGCCGTTGGAAAAGAACACCGTGGCCAGCAGCGCACGTTTCACGCGTTCGCGCAGGGTTTGGATGGCGGGGTCATCGGTCGGGCCCTCGGCGCCCCAGTTGGCGCTGCAGTTGTCGTTGTGGCCGTCGCGGTTGTCTTCGCCGTTGGCATCGTTGTGCTTGTCGGCATAACTGACGAGGTCGTGCAGCGTGAAACCGTCGTGCGAGGCGACGTAATTAACCGACGCCCAAGGCCTGCGGTGGCGGCGGTCGAACAAGTCGCCACTGCCGGTCAGGCGTGCGGCAAGGTCGGGCCGCTGGCCCGAGTCACCGCGCCAGAAGCGGCGGATGCCATCGCGAAAGCGGTCGTTCCATTCCGCAAAGCCCGGCGGGTGGTTGCCGACCTGGTAGCCGTCTGGGCCCACGTCCCACGGTTCGGAGATCAGCTTGACGGTGGAAAGCACGGGGTCCTGGCGGATGGCATCGAAGAAGCCCGAGCCCTGATCGAAGCCATTGCCCTCGCGCCCGAGCGTGACGCCCAGGTCGAAGCGGAAGCCGTCCACGTGGAACGCGTTGACCCAGTAGCGCAGAGAGTCCATCACCATCTGCAGCACGCGCGGGTGCGACAGGTTCAGCGTGTTGCCGCAGCCCGTATCGTTGATGTAGTAACGCTCCTGGCCCGGCACGAGGCGGTAGTAGCTCGCGTTGTCCAGGCCCCGAAACGACAGCGTCGGTCCCAGCTCGCTGCCTTCGCACGTGTGGTTATAGACCACGTCGAGCAACACTTCGATGCCCGCCGCATGCAGCCGGCGGATCGCCACTTTCAGCTCATGCAGCGATGGCGCCGAGAGGTAAGACGGCTCTGGCGCGAAGAAGCACAGCGTGTTGTAGCCCCAATAGTTGCGCAAGCCGCGCTCCACCAGAAACTGGTCTTGCAGGAAGGCGTGAATGGGCAGCAGCTCGATGGCGGTGATGCCCAGCCGCTGCAGGCGGTCGATGAAGACGCTGTCGCCGAGCGCGCTGAACGTGCCGCGTTCAGGCGGCAGCAGGTCTTCGCGCAGCATCGACATCCCGCGAACGTGCCCTTCGTAGATCACGGTGCGAGACCACGGTGTGTTGGGGCGGACGTCGTTGCCCCAGTTGAACGACTCGTCGGTGACGATGGCCTTGGGCATGGCCGGCGCGCTGTCGCGGCGGTCGAATGAAAGATCGCCGCGGTTGGAGTTGAGCCGATAGCCGAACAGTGCGTCGGACCAGCGCAGCGAGCCCACCAGCCGGCGCGCGTAGGGGTCGAGCAGCAGCTTGTGCGGGTTGAAGCGATGGCCGTGCTGCGGCTCCCAAGGTCCGTAGGCGCGGTAGCCGTAGACGAGGCCGGCTTCCACGCCGGGCAGGTAGCCATGCCAGACCTCGTCGGTGCATTCGGGCAGGGCAAACCGCGTCATCTCTTTTCGGCCGGTGGGATCGAAGATGCAGAGTTCGATCTTGGTGGCGTTTGCCGAGAAGACCGCAAAGTTGATGCCCAGGCCGTCCCAATGAGCGCCAAGGGGGAACGGTTTGCCGGGGGAGAGGGTTTTGGGGAAGCGGAGCATTAGAAGTGGTTTCGTTGTGCGTCTTTTTGGCCTGGTGGTACATCCCTGTTTCGTACCCTGCCGGGCACGACTTACTTTTCTTTGTCTTGCCAAAGAAAGTAAGCAAAGAAAGGCGCGCCCGAGATGGCGACCCATCCCTTGAATTTTCGTAACCGGGCGGAGAACGGGAAAACTCGCTGCGCTCAGACAGTTCCCGTTCTTTTTTCCGCCCGCTTACGAGAATTCAAGGCGCCATCTAGGGCAGGGGCGGCCATACCGGCTGGGCACCTCCCGTGGCGCTGGGTGCTTCTTTCTGTCGGGGCTCAAAGCCCCGGGATTGGAGTTCTGAACGTCAACGTTGGCGTTCGGAATCTCAACGATGAAGTTCAGAACCTCAACGTTGGCGTTCGAGTACTTCATGAATCGCCCCGACTTTCCTAGACACCCACGAGCCGTGGGGAATGGCGTTGTTCGAACTCTACCGGCGATAGTCCGTTGGCGCTCGAATGGCGCCGTGTTGGGTTGTAGAACATCTCGATGTAGTTGAAGACGTCGGACTTGGCCTCCTGCCGTGTGGCATAGATCTGTCGGCGCACCCGCTCGCGTTTGAGCAACTGGAAGAAGCTCTCCGCCACGGCGTTGTCGTGGCAGTTGCCGCGCCGGCTCATGCTGCACAGCAGGTTGTGCTCGCGCAGGAAGCTTTGCCAGGTGTGGCCGGTGAACTGACACCCCTGATCCGAGTGAATCAGCACCTGCTGGTGCGGGCGGCGCCGCCACAGCGCCATCAGCAAGGCATCCAGCGCCAACTGGGTATCGATGCGCTGCCCCATGGACCACCCGACGACCATGCGTGACCACAGGTCGATGACCACGCTCAGGTACAGCCAGCCTTCGTGTGTACGGATATAGGTGATATCGGTCACCCAGGACTGGTTCGGAGCGTCGACTGTGAACTGCCGCTGCAGATGATTGGGGGCGACCACCGCCGGCTTGCCGGCACGCCCGGCAGGGCGTCGGCGGTAGCCTGATTGAGAACGCAATCCCTCGGCCTTGAGCAGCCGCGCCACGCGGTGTTTGCCGCAGCGCTCACCCAAGTCGCGCATGTCCAGGGTGAGCTTGCGATAGCCATAGACCCCGCCGCTCTCCAACCACGCCTGCTTGAGTAGTCCAAGCAGGCGCTGGTCGTCCTTCGCACGCGGGCTCAAGGGCTGCGCCTGCCACGCGTAATAACCGCTGGGATGCACCGCCATCGCTTTGCACAGACGGCGCACGCTGTATTGACCCGCGTGCGCCTTGATGAAGGCGTACCTCACCCGGACTGCTTGGCAAAGTACGCTGCGGCCTTTTTTAGGATGTCGCGCTCCTCGGTCACCCGTTTGAGCTCGGCCTTGAGCCTACGTACCTCCTCGGATTGCGATACCTGCCCTTGCGGCTCTGCCACGGGCTGGCGTCGCTGTTTGATCCACTGGTACAGGCTGTGCTGGCTCACGCCTAACCGCTGCGCGACCTCGGCCACGCTGTGGCCTCTGTCCAAGACCTGATTGACCGCCTCAACCTTGAATTCTTCGGTGTATCTCTGCGCACTCATCGCAACTCCTGTCTAACCTCTAGTTTGAGGCTCACAGGTGTCTACTGGGGCCGGGGCGATTCATCAACGTTGCCCTTCGGACCCTCAAAGCTGGCGTTCAGAACCTCAAAATTCAGGTTCAGAACATCAAAGTCCGAGTTCAGAACCTCAGAGTCGGAGTCCAGAACCCCAACGTCCGAGTTCAGAACCCCAAAGCTCAAGTTCGGAACTCCGAAGTCGGAGTTCAGCACCTCAAAGTCCAGGTTCAGAACCTCAAAGTCGAAATCTCCGAACTCCAAAGCACCCGTTCACAACCTCGATGTACGCGTTCTGAACTTCGAAGTTGAACCGCAGAACCCCAAGTCACAGCAAGAACATGGCGCACGAAGCCGCGTGCTCCTACTCCAACGCTAGTGCCACGACGGTGTAGCCGTACCCTGCCCTAGATGGCGCCTTGAATTTCTGTTGCAGAGAGGAAAAAGGAAGGGAAACTGTCTGAGCGAAGCGAGTTTTTCCCTTCCCCTCTCTGCGACATAAATTCAAGGAGTCTTTCGCCATCTCGGGCGCGCCTTTCTTTGCTTACTTTCTTTGGCAAGACAAAGAAAGTGAGTCAGCCCCGGCAGGGGATGAAAGAAAGGCAAACCACCAACACCAAAACAAAAACCCAAAACAAAACTCAAACCTTCAAAACAACAACCCCCAGCGGCGGCAGCCTCAACACCAACGACTGCCCCTGCCCATGCGCAGCCACGTGGTCCACATCCACCGCTCCGCTGTTCCCGAAATCGCTGCCGCCATACACGGCAGCATCCGTGTTCAGCACTTCCCGCCAATGCGTGGCGCCTTCAGCAGGTGGCACGCCAATGCGATACCCTTCCCGCGGTACCGGCGTCATGTTCGCTACCACGAGCATCGGCCGCCCGTCGCCATCCAGCCGCAGGAAAGCAAACACGCTGTTGGTGCGGTCGTCGCCAATCACCCAGTTGAACCCTTCCGGCGCGGTGTCCCGCGCATGCAATGACGGTTCATTCCGGTACAGCGCATTGAGGTCGTGCACCAGCCGCTGCACGCCACGGTGCCGCGGGTCGTCCAGCAGATGCCATTCGGGCGATGCATCGTGGTTCCACTCGCCCACTTGCCCGAACTCGCAGCCCATGAACAGCAACTTCTTGCCGGGGTGCGTCCACATGAACGCGAGGTAGGCGCGCAGGTTCGCCAGCCGTTGCCATTCATCGCCGGGCATCTTGCCCAGCAGCGAGCCCTTGCCGTGCACCACTTCGTCATGCGAGATCGGCAGGATGAAGTGCTCGGAGAACGCGTACACCAGCCCGAACGTCATGCCGTCGTGATGGTGCTGCCGGTACACCGGGTCGCGCTGCATGTAGTGCAGCGTGTCGTGCATCCAACCCATGTTCCACTTGTAGTCGAAGCCCAGGCCATTGAATTCCACGGGCGCGGTCACGCCAGGCCAGGCGGTCGACTCTTCGGCGATGGTGATGGCGCCGGGGCAGCGTTCGTGCACGACCGTATTCATCTGCTGCAGGAACGCCACGGCTTCGAGGTTTTCGCGGCCGCCGTAGCGGTTGGGCACCCATTCGCCGGCGCGGCGCGAGTAGTCGCGATAGAGCATCGACGCCACGGCATCCACGCGCAGGCCGTCAATGTGGAACCGCTCCAGCCATTCCAGCCCGCTCGCGATGAGGAATCCGCGCACTTCGTTGCGGCCGAAGTTGTAGATGAGCGTGTTCCAGTCCTGATGGAAACCTTCGCGCGGGTCCTGGTGTTCATACAGCGCGGTGCCGTCAAACTGCGCCAGCCCGTGCGCGTCGGTCGGAAAGTGCGCGGGCACCCAATCGACGATGACGCCCAGGCCAGCCTGATGGCAGCGGTCGACAAAGCGCGCGAACGCCTCGGGCGCCCCAAAGCGCGCAGACGGTGCGAACAGCCCCAGCGGCTGATAGCCCCAACTGCCGCCGAACGGGTGTTCCGCCACTGGCAGCAGTTCAATGTGCGTGAAGCCGAGCGCGGTGACGTAGGGGATCAGCCGGTCGGCCAGTTCATCCCAGTGCAGGTTGCGGCCGCCGTCCTCCAGATCGCGCAGCCAGGAGCCGGCATGCACTTCATAGATGCTGATGGGCGCGTCGGGCTTGTGGCGTTCGGCGCGCGTTTGCATCCATGCGTCGTCGTTCCAGCGCAGCGGCGCCGGGTCGGCGACGACGGATGCGGTGGCGGGCGGCGGTTCGGTCTGGCGGGCGGCGGGGTCGGCCTTGACCACCAGCCGGCCGTCTGCGCCGATCAGTTCGAACTTGTAGCGCGCGCCCGGTCCCGCGCCCAGGCCGCTGGGCAGAAACAGTTCCCACACGCCGGCCTGGTGGCGCAGGCGCATGGGGTGGCGACGGCCGTCCCACTGGTTGAACTCACCCACCACCGAGACGCGCTGCGCGTTCGGCGCCCATACCGCAAAGCGCACGCCGCTGATACCGTCGAGGCGCATCGCCTGCGCGCCCAGACAGCTTGCCAGCGCCCAATGCGTGCCCTCGTTGAGCAGATGCAGGTCGAGGTCACCCAGCAGCAGACCGAAGGCGTACGGGTCTTCGGTTTCCTGCACGGCTTCATGTCCGGTGCCGGCGGGCCAGATGATGCGCAGGCGATACAGCTCCGGGTGGCCATACACATCCTGCGCATCGGCGCGCAGCGGGCCGTGAAACAAGCCTGTACGCCCGATCGGATCCATTTCCGTGATGATCTGGCCGCGCGAGTCGATGGCCTGCACGCGGCGCGCCCCCGGATAGAACGCGCGCACGACCCAGCGCGGGCCATCTTCGGTATCGAGGCGATGCGGCCCCAGCACTGCAAACGGGTCACCCAGGCGGCCATGCGTGAGCACATCGACCTGCATCTGGTCGACGCCGGGCGGCAGCACGACCGGTGCTTCGGGTTGGGCGGCGGTTTTGGTTGGCGTGGCAAAGTCGAGCGCTGTCACGGGGGGCCTCCGGTCGAGTCTTCTGCAGCGGGGGATGTTGGGTCTGCATGCAGCAGGCGACGTGCCACCCGCGTGAAACCTTCCAGCGGAATCGGCAGCCAGGTCGGGCGGTTGGATGCTTCGTAATTGACCTCGTACGCGGCCTTCTCCAGCAGGAAAAGATCGAGCAGATGAAAGTCGACCACCGGCTGGTCCGGCGCGTTCAGATCGGGCCCGCGAATGGCAGCGGCATACGCCTCCAGGAAGCGTTCGGTGGACGCAGCGCGGAAGCGTTCCAACAGGTGATTGCGGCGTTCCTGCGCCGGGCCGGCCACGTGTTCGGGGCCCTGACGCATGGCGCCCACCACGTAGTCGAGCGAGCGCATGAGCCCGGCCACGTCGCGCAGCGGACTGGTCTTGCGCCGGCGTTCTTCCACCGGGCGGGAGGGCTCGCCTTCAAAGTCGATCAGGAAGGCATCGCCCTGCGCCACCAGTACCTGGCCGAGGTGGAAATCGCCGTGGATGCGCGAGAGCGTGGCGCCCAGGCCGTCTTCGGCATGCGTGCGCGCGGCGTCGAGCAGCGCCTGGTGTTGCGACAGCAGCCACTGCACATCGGCTTGCCGCGGGCTGTCGGGGTTTTGCTGTTGCCATGCCGTCAGGTTGTCGTGCGCGCGGGTGAGCTGTTCGCTCACGCGGGCGGTCCAGTAGGCGGCATCGTCGGCGTCTGCAATGCGCGCGCCGAAGCTCGGGTCTTCGGTGGGCGCGGCCAGCGCGGCATGCAGTTCGCCCAGCCGCGTGCCGATCACGCCGATGAAGTTGACGTAGCCGGCCAGCGCCTCGTCGGTATCCACGCGCGCCTCCGACACGGCAACCGGAGACGACTCACCATCGCCGGAAGTCACGCCCTCCATCTGCACGGCCAGCTCGTCGATGGTGCGACGCAGATAGTCCAATGCCCATGTCCAGGCATCGCCCTGGTTGGGAACGAAGCTCTGCATGACGGCCAGCGTGGCGCGTTCACCATCGGCAGCGTGGTGAGAGACCTCGCCGATCAGCGCCGCCGTGTTGGCATAGCCCACGCGCGTGAGATGGCGCGTCATCTCCACCTCGGGGTGGATGCCCGTGGCGATACGCCGGATGAGCTTGACGATGACCGACTCGCCAATCACCAGTGAGCTGTTCGATTGCTCGGCCGCCAGCCACTGGATGGGCGTGTCGGGCGCAAGCGGCAGCGGCGCGGGGCGCGTGCTGCCGGCTTCGGGGCTGGCAGCCGACCCGGCCGGCTCCGCCAGTTCTGCGATGTTCGGCTCAGGCTCGAAATGCACGGTGCCGTCATTGGCCTCCAACGTGGTGCCGCGCACAAGGTTGGTGAGTAGCGCTCGGGCGAAGGTCTCGGTGGTGAAAGCGTCAGTGAGGTAGCCGACATGGCGGCCGCGCCGCACGCGCGCCAGCGCAAGCTGGATGGGCAGCGCCGGCAGCGTGGATGATTCCCATGCGATGGAAAGCGGCAGCAGGTAGCGCTCGACGCGCTCGGTGCCGTCCGGACTGCCCAGCGTGACAGCCACTTCGTTGAGGAACACCTCCGGCCGCGTCGCCCCAGCCAGCGGGCGGTTGGTCGATGCGGCATCCACCGGCACGGGCGCGCCCCAGGCAAACTTCGCGCTCCGCAGCACGCTGTCCTTGGCGGCAAACCAGCGCCGCTTCGGCAGATAGCTCGGCAGGATTTCGCGCTCGATCAACTGGCGATGCGCCTCGCGCTGTCGCGTATCGGCCAGGGCATCCAGGCCGGCACGCAGCACCAGCGTCGTGAACTCGGGCAATTGCTCTGAGGCCGGTTGCGACCAGGTTGGGCCAGGCTCGTTCTCGCGCAGCTCCAGCCAATAGAAGGCGTACGGCGGCAGCGTGAGCAGATACGACAACTGGCCGATGGGCGGAAATGCCGTCCCGCCAATCAGTTCGACGGGCACCCGCTGCGCAAAGGCGGACAAATCCAGCTCCACAGCCTGCGAGGCGCGGGAGAGGTTCGCCACGCAGAGGATGGGCGCTTCGCCCTCGAGCGCGCGGATATACGCCAGCACCTTGCGGTTGGACGGCTGCAGGAACTGGATCGAACCCCGCCCGAACACGCGATGCCGCTTGCGTGTGGCAAGCAGCCGGCGCGTCCAGTTCAGCAGCGAATGCGCGTCGCGGCTCTGCGCTTCCACGTTCACCGATTCATAGCCGTACAGCGAGCCCATGATGGCCGGCAGCACGAGCTGTTCTGGGTCGGCGCGCGAGAAGCCGCCGTTGCGGTCGGGCGACCACTGCATCGGCGTGCGCACCCCGTCGCGGTCACCCAGGTGGATGTTGTCGCCCATGCCGATTTCGTCGCCGTAATACATGACGGGCGTGCCTGGCATGGAGAAGAGCAGGCTGTTCATCAGCTCGACGCGGCGGCGGTCGCGTTCCAGCAGCGGTGCCAGCCGGCGGCGGATGCCCAAGTTCAGGCGCGCGCGGCGGTCGCTGGCGTAGACCTCCCAGAGGTAGTCGCGCTCGGCATCGGTCACCATTTCGAGCGTCAATTCGTCGTGATTGCGCAGGAAGATGGCCCATTGGCAGCCGGGCGGCACCTCCGGCGTCTGGCGCATGATGTCGGTGATCGGGAAGCGGTCTTCACGCGCGATCGCCATGTACATGCGCGGCATCAGCGGAAAGTGGAACGCCATGTGGCATTCGTCTCCGGCACCGAAGTATTCCTGCGTGTCTTCCGGCCACTGGTTGGCCTCGGCCAGCAGCAGGCGGTTCTTGAACTCGCCGTCCATGGCCGCGCGAATCTTGCGCAGCACTTCGTGCGTCTCGGGCAGGTTCTCGTTCGATGTGCCTTCGCGCTCCACGAGGTAGGGCACGGCATCGAGCCGCAGGCCGTCCACGCCCAGGTTCAGCCAGAACTTCATCACGCCGATCACGGCCTTGAGCACGCGCGGGTTGTCGAAGTTGAGATCGGGCTGGTGGGAATAGAAGCGGTGCCAGTAGTAGGCGTTGGCCACCGGGTCCCACGTCCAGTTGGACGGCTCGGTATCGATGAAGATGATGCGCGTGCCGGCGTACTTCTTGTCGTTGTCAGACCACACGTAGAAGTCGCGCAGCGCGGAACCCGGCTTGGCGCGCCGCGCACGCTGGAACCACGGATGCTGATCCGACGTGTGGTTGATGACCAGTTCCGTGATCACGCGCAGGCCCCGTGCATGCGCCTCGGCAATGAAGCGGCGCACGTCGGCCATGTTGCCGTAATCGGGGTGCACGCCGCGGTATTCGGCGATGTCGTAGCCGTCGTCGCGGCGCGGCGACGGATAGAACGGCAGCAGCCAGATCACGTCCACGCCCAACTCGGCAATGTAGTCGAGCTTGGAGATCAGACCGGGAAAGTCTCCGACGCCGTCGTTGTCGGAATCGCAGAACGATTTGACGTGCAGCTGATAGATGACGGCATCCTTGTACCAGAGCGCGTCGTCCACCAGCAGCGCGGTCGGATTGCGCGTCATGACGGTTGTTCCTCCGATGGCAGGGCCGGGCGCACGCGCCAGATGGCAAACGGATGCTCGGGTTCAAGACGGATGTGCTGCCACTTGCCGCGCCACACGGTGCGCTGGCCGTTGACCAGGTTCTCGGCCATCAGCGCGCCGTGGTCGGGCAGGCCCCATTGCCACAGTGGCAGTTCGATGTCGGATTCGTGCGCGTGGTGCGGGTCGAGGTTGATCGCCACGAACACCGTGTTGTCTCCAAAGCGGTCCGGCGACAGCGCGTTGGCCGGTTCGGCCAGTTCGGCCGGTGCGGTTTCCAGCCGCGCCGGCAGCACGGGCGGCGTCGATTTGCTGAAGAACAGGATCCGGTCGCCCGAGGCGGGCTGGAACGTCACACCCAGATGCGAGTGCAGTGCTGGGTTGGCTCGGCGGATGCGGTTGAGCAGTGCGATCTCCTTGACGATGTTGCCGGGGCGGTTGTGGTCCCACGCGCGCAACTGGTACTTCTCGGAGTCGAGGTACTCCTCCTTGCCGGGCACCGCGGCGCCTTCGCACAGCTCGAAGCCGTTATAGACGCCCCACAGGCCGGACAGCGTGGCCGCCAGCGCCGCACGAATCAGGAAGGCCGGCCGGCCCGATGTCTGCAGGAACACCGGGTTGATATCCGGCGTATTGACGAAGAAGTGCGGGCGGAAATATTCACGCACCGGCGTGCGCGTCAGCTCGGTCAGGTAATCGATGAATTCCTGCTTGGTGTGCCGCCACGTGAAGTACGTGTACGACTGCGAGAACCCGACCTTCGCCAGCCGGTACATCACCTTGGGCCGCGTAAAGGCTTCCGACAGGAACACCGTATCCGGATAGCGTGCGCGCACCTCGCCGATCATCCATTCCCAGAACGGCAGCGGCTTGGTGTGCGGATTGTCAACGCGGAACAGGCGCACGCCCTCGTCGGCCCAGAACATCACCACATCGCGCAGTGCGGTCCACAGACCGGGCCTGGCGTCGTCGGCATAGAAGTCGACGTTGACGATGTCTTCGTATTTCTTGGGCGGGTTCTCCGCGTATTTGATGCTGCCGTCAGGGCGCCATGCAAACCAGCCGGGGTGCTCGCGCAGCCAAGGGTGATCGGGCGAGCATTGAATGGCGAAGTCCAGCGCCAGCTCCAGGCCCTTCTCACGCGCCGCGCGCATCAAGCGGCGGAAATCCTCCAACGTACCGAGCTGCGGATGGATGGCGTCGTGTCCGCCTTCGGCAGCGCCGATCGCGTACGGGCTGCCGGGGTCGTCGGGCTCCGCGCGCAGGCTGTTGTTGCGGCCCTTGCGGTTGGTGCGGCCGATGGGATGGATCGGCGGGAAGTACAGCACGTCGAAGCCCATGCCGCGGATGGCGCCCAGGCGGCGGATCACGTCGTCGAACGTGCCGTGCCGCTGTTCGTCATCCGATGCCGAGCGGGGAAACAGTTCGTACCAGCTGGCGAATGCCGCGCCAGCGCGTTCCACGTCGAGCGGGTACGCCACGCTTTCGACATAGAACGGCCGGTAGTGCGAGGCCTGCGCCATCACAAGCGCCGTCACGGGGTCCAGCAGCAGCTTGAGACGGTGCGCCTGGTCTGGCTCCGACAGCAGTTGGGCGAGCTTGTGGAGCGCGTCGGCGGCTGCATTCTTGGGCGCATGCTCGGCTGCCTGTGCGACCAGCCGCGCGCCTTCTTCCAGCTCCAGTGTCACGTCCACGCCGGCGGTGTGCTTCTTCTCCAGTTCAGACCGGTAGGTGCCGAACGCGTCGCGCCACGCAGCGACGGCATACACGTGCCGGCCCAACCGCTCCGGCCGGAATGCGCCCCGCCAGCGGTCGTTGCCGAGCGCGACCATCGGCACGTGCTGCCAGGAGTCTTCATCCTGGGCGCGCCACAGCAGCTGGACGGCCAGCTTGTCGTGCCCATCCATCAGCACGTCGGCCTCGACGACGATGTCGTCGCCCACCAGGCGCTTGACGGCAAAGCGTCCGTCTTCAACGGAGGGCTGCACCTGTTCGATACCGATGCGCGGCGAGGCGATGGCTGCGTTGACAGGATCCTTCGCTTCGCCCGCCTTGGCGCGCGGGCTCTTGGCTGGCCTGGCGGCCGCGGGAGCGCGCACCGGGGCATTGCGGAAGACGCGCCAGACCTGCACATCGCCGGGCAGCAGATCGATCTCGGCCAAGGGCCGGGCATTGGCACGCAGCGTGTCGTCGCAACTGCCGACGGGCTCCGTCAGCAGATCGAGCGCCACGCCGCGCGTAAAGCCGCCGGCCACGCCGGGCAGGAAGTGGTCGGCATGCACCGACACGCCCATGTAGAGGTCGGGGTTGATGACCGTCAGCGTGGCGGCATCGCCGGCACGCAGGTCGGGGCCATCAGCGCGCAAGAGGGCGGTGGCGGGCGCGTCCGGGCCCGTCAGCATGCGCAGTTCCGCATGCGGTGCGACGGTATTCGTCTCGCGGGCAGCGCGGATGGTTGCATTCACATCACGCACTGCATCGCTCAGGTCGAACGCGGCATGCGCGTCAATCCATTGCTGGTCGGATGGATCGCCACGCTCGGCCAGCATCGGCAGCAGTGCCCCGCGTTCAAAGCCCAACGGCATCAGCCAGCCGGCATCGAGCGTATCCGCCACGTGCAGGAGACGGCGGTAGGCCCGTTCGCGGATCATCGCGTCGCCGAATGCCTGGCCGTAGCGCGTGCCGAACGGCGCTTCCACGGTGGCGATGGGCGGAGCCACGGCGGCAAGGCGGGCATGCTCTTCCACCATCCAGCCGGCGCGGAAATCCCACCAGCGCAGCGACGAGAACGTCGCGTCAAAGCCTGCGCCTGCCAGTGCATCGACGGCCGCGCCATCCATGCCGGGCGTCCACGCCAGGAAGCGTATGGCGGCGGCCTCCTTGCGCACGTCGGCGATCAGCGTGCGCCAACGTTCGGCAGGCAGGCGGGCCGGGGCTTCGCAGCGGAAGCCTCCGATGCCCAATGCGGCCCAGCTGCGCAACTGCTGCGTCCACCACGTCAGGATGGCATCGGCGGTGCGCGGGTCGTCGTGTCGGAAGGAGGCGACCTCCAGGTGGGACGGCGGCAGGCGCGGGTCCAGCGCGTCGCCGTCTTCGGCGTGGCTGATGAACCAGTCGGGATGATCGGATCGCAGCGGCGCATCAATCGCCACGCGATCGATCACGAGATCCAGCAGTAACGTCAGCCCGCGCGAGCGGCAGCCCTCGGCGAGCGTGGCGAGCGCGGCGTCGGCCGGCCCACCGCCCAACGCGGCATGCAGTTGCGCATGGTCCCGCGTGACGAAGACGTTGCCGGCCGCGCCCACGGCAAACGGTGGCGCCATCAACACATGGTCAAAACCCAGGGCGGCAATGCGGTCGAGCACGCCGTCCCAGCGGTCGAGCCTACCCAACTGCAATGGATGGACGTAGCAGATTGCAGGTGCATACGCGGGCTCCACCGCAGTCGGCGGGCCCTCGGCGGGCACGGCGGCCGGCTTCGCGACCGATTTGGCTTTGCTGCCGGGCGGCTTGGTCGCCTTCAGTGCGGCTGTGGTTTTGCGAGGCGTAACGGGCTTGGGCGACTTGGTCTCTGGCATGCGTGAAAGCGGGGCAGGGCGTCAGGCGCGGTCAGGCACGGATCTTTTCGGCACTGGCGGCGCGCGCCACCGCGTGCGCTCGGATCTCGTCGGACAGCGCCGTCGAGCGTCGCCGCGCCGGCGTACGCACAGGTTGTTCGGGGCGGGGCGTGTGCACAGCGTCCGGTGCGACGGGCGCTTGTACCAGCGCCACAGCGGGCATGGGCGTAGCGGCCGGCACCAGGGTGCGATACAGCGCGATGTATTCGCGGGCAGGCTGCGACCAGCCGAAGTCGGTCGTCATGCCGTTGTATTGCAGGATGCGCCACGCCTGCGGCTGGGCGAAGACGTGCAACGCGCGCTCGACTGCGGCGACCATGGCGTCGGCGGTGTCGCCGTCAAACAGGAAACCCGTGGCGCCGTGCAGCGCCGCTTCGGGCGAGCCACGATCGGTGATGGTGTCCATCAGCCCGCCCACGCGTGACGCGACGGGCACCGTGCCATAGCGCATCGAATAGAGCGGCGTCAGGCCGCACGGCTCGAAGCGGCTGCCGTGCAGGAGGATGTCGGCGCCGGCGTGCAGCAGGTGGGCGTAGGCCTCGGTGTACCCGATCTTGGTAGCCACCTGGCGCGGATAGCGCGCCGCCAGTTCCACCATGCCCGTCTCGTACGCGTGTTCACCGCACCCGAGCACGGCCACCTGCAATTGCGGGTTGGATTCGAGCAGTTGCGGCAGCGCCTGCAACGTCACGTCGGCCATCTTTTGATGGGTCAAGCGGCTGCCCAGGGCAAGCAACGGGGCCTTGGCGTCTTCGGGCAGGCCAAAGCGCTGCTGCAGCACGCGCTTGGCGGTGTGCTTGCCGCTCAGGTTGGACGCCACAAACGGCTGCGGCAGGAGCGGATCCTTCGACGGGTTCCACACATCGTTGTCGATGCCGTTGAGGATGGCGACCAGGTCTTGCTGTCGCGCGCGCAGCAGGTCCTGCATGCCGCAACCCGCCGTGTCGGTCAGGATTTCGCGCGCATAGGCGTGGCTCAC